>NZ_SBLC01000119.1:822-2125 GCF_004054105.1 Falsigemmobacter intermedius | reverse complement strand
CGCCAATTTCACATGCCCGGAGCAAGCCGCCAGGGAATTTCCACAGCCTTCGCGACACGACCTCGCGGCCGAATGGACCGAAGCGCTGAAAGTGCGTGCGATCAACTCGGATGCCAGGGTGATTGAGCTTTCAGGCGGTAACCAGCAGAAAGTCGTCATCGCAAAGGCCCTGGTGCAAAAGCCGCGTCTGGTGATTTTTGATGAGCCGACGCGGGGGGGGATGTGGGCGCGATCGCCGAGATCCATTATATCATTGAGGGCCTGGCTGAGGCTGGCATCGCGGTGATGGTGATCTCCTCCTATCTGCCGGAAATTCTTCAGCTTTCCGACCGGATTCTGGTGTGCCGCCATGGTCGGATCGTTGAGGAGTTTGAAGGCCACCGGACGGATGCTGAGACGATCATGTACGCCGCCGTCCACTGAGCGGCGCGCATGTCCAGGCGGGCATCTCGCGCGGCCGTTGAAGTGTGAGGAGGGGATGCTTCATTTGCCCGGCGAACGAGACTGATGGAGGCCGACCCGTTCGCCCGCGCGGCTCTTCAGAGCCGGCGCGGGGCGCTGCCTCTCGCTGCGCAGACTGAGCAGCAGGGCGCCGGCTCCCTCAAACGGTCCGGATAGCCAATCCTGACGAAGGGAGGCTGGTTTGGGGTGGAAAGACCCTCGAGGCAATGTCAGCAGATACCGACTCTCCAGCGCTCCCGGCTTCATGCACGAAGGATCTCTGCAAAGGGTGAATATGCGTTTCAGAAACAGTCGAGGCGCCACTATTCTGCCCCGAGAGCGCTCTGATCTGCCTGTTGGTGGACGGCGGTATCCGGTTCGCGCTAGATAGGGGTCCCGGTTGGGACGTGCCTTTGACAGGATGACGAGAAAGATGAGCCAGAACTTCGACGCCCAGCGGCGCGAAACCTTTGAGACCTTCGCTGAGCTGAAAAAGCGCGGGACGGCCTTGCCCCGGACTTCGGTGGTGGAGTTCTATCTTCTTGCCGAAGATGAGGACGCCCGCTGGGGCGCCTGCGAAAAAGCGCTGGCTGCGCTTGGCTACCGAACCGAGCGCGATGAAGAAAGCCATACCCTGATCGTCGCCACCCGCGGCGAGCTTCTGATCACGCCGGAGTCGATCTGGGCGGCAGAGAAGAAAGTGATTGAGATCGCGCTGAAATTTGACTTCCACCCCGACGGATGGGAATTTGGGTTTGACTGATCCGGCATCTGACGATCGGTCTCTCGCGGGACGATCCGATCGCTGAGGCGCTGAGCCCCGATTGTCGCTGTGCGAACTGACAAGGTCAGCGGTCTCCCT
>NZ_SBLC01000119.1:0-812 GCF_004054105.1 Falsigemmobacter intermedius | reverse complement strand
GTTCGCCAGTGCGACGGCTGCCACTTTCGCAGGCTTTGTCGCAAGGATCCGGCCCAGCCAGTCACTTTGTTCCCCAGCCTTGCGCCTGGCAGAGATAACGCCCATTGCGCCAAGATAGAGAAGACGTCTCAGGTATCGATTGCCCATCTTCGAGATGGAACCCACACGATGTTTGCCGCCGCTCGAATGCGGTTTCGGCGTAAGTCCCAACCAGGCCGACAGATCCCGTGATGTCCGGAAGGCACTGGTATCAGAGATATGCGCCACGATTGCGCTGGCTGTGATCGGCCCGATCCCGGGCATCGTCTGGAGCAGACGTGCCCGCTCATCCGTCTCGGCGGCGTCCCGGATCTGGCCGGTGATCTCTTCAATGCGCACTTTGGTGTCCATAAACTGGCGAGCCAGCAAATCGAGAGAGGTGACCACGGGCTCAGGCAGAGCGGTGCCTGCAGCCTCACCGAGCAGCTTTTCGATGTGATGAACGCCCTTGGCCACCACGATGCCGAACTCACCAAGGTGAGCCCGTATGGCATTGGCCAGCTGGGTCTGCTGCCGCACCAGAAAATCCCGGACCCGGTGCTGCATCAGAACCGCCTGCTGCTCGGGCGTCTTCACGGGCACAAAGCGCATGGAGGGCTGGATCACGGCCGTGCAGATGGCTTCGGCATCGGCACTGTCGGTTTTGCCCCGCCTGACGAAGGGTTTCACATAAGAAGGCGGGATCAGCCGCACTTCATGGCCCAGCCTCATTAGACCCGATGATCGCTGTGTGAACTGACTGGGTCGGCGGCCTCTCCCACTGCATTCTGCAT
>NZ_SBLC01000118.1 GCF_004054105.1 Falsigemmobacter intermedius | reverse complement strand
CCTCGTCGCGTCCCGAAAATCCTATCAGATCACGCCAAAAGGCGCAGGTTTTTCAGACGTTCCTTGAAAATAGTGCTGACCAGAGCGAGCCTCCAGTTGTCAGGGAATTTTACAGAACAGAATTTGGGATCATGATGCAGGGCAATTGTCTAAATTACATGTCATCATCCGTTCCGGATGCCAGCGTTGATTTGATTATGACCTCTCCGCCATTTGCCCTTAATCGCAAAAAAGCCTACGGAAACGTCGCAGAGGCGGATTACTGCGCCTGGTTCAAGCCATTCGCGCTGGAGATGCATCGGATATTGAAAGACTCGGGGAGCCTTGTGCTGGATATCGGGGGTGTCTGGGATAAAGGGCAGCCGACGCGCAGTCTGTATCATTTTAAGCTGTTAATCATGCTCGTCGAAGAATGCGGCTATTATCTCGCGCAGGAGCATTACTGGCATAACCCGTCCAAATTACCCTCACCCATCGAGTGGGTGAATAAAAAAAGAGTTCGTGTGAAAGATTCGGTAAACACCGTCTGGTGGCTGTCAAAATCTCCGCATCCAAAAGCCGACAATCGCCGGGTGCTCCAGGCATATTCAGCGTCGATGAAGAAACAGTGGAAGACTGGCGGAGCTGCAGGTCTGCGCCCTTCCGGGCATGAGATGACGGACAAATTTACAGATGTCGGCGGATCGATCCCTGCGAACCTTATCGTCGCGCCGAACTCTGCATCGTCGGGCCAGTACTTTAATTACTGCAAGGAGGCGGGTCTCACACCGCATCCGGCCCGCTTTCCGGAAAAATTGCCTGAATACTTTATCAAATTTTTGACCACCCAGGGTGATCTCGTGTTGGACCCCTTCGCCGGGTCCTGCACGACCGGCGCGGTTGCTGAGAAGCTGGGCAGACGGTGGGTATGTTGTGACGCTTCTGAGGATTATCTGCGAGGGGCCGTCGGCAGGTTCGTTTCCTGAACAGCGCGCGGTAGTTGCGCACCGTGCGCCCGCTTGATTACATCGGCAATAGATGCTTCCAGCTCAGCGGCACGGTGCATGATGCTCGAGAGTTCCCTGATGAGATCGTAAAGAGCGCCGCGGATCTCCTCGGTCTCGCCATACGGTGGTGAGGCAGATGTCGCGAGCGACAGACAATCGACGGCAATCATCGAAAGATGCAACGCTTCCGCGTCAGACAAATCTCCGAGGTTCGCCGGAATCTGACCGTCATCAGGATGGGGCAGAGTTGACGGATATAGTATGGATCCGGTGATCCGGGATATGTATTCGACAGCTTCGATCATCGTTCCAACCTCTCAGAGGGATTGGATTGGACGTTGCCCACGACGGTTAATTCTGAGTTAATCCATGCGCGCCTGAGCGTCCGTCGGATGGCAGGTGCTCGATCACAGTAACCTATGCGGCTCTATCATAAGATATGGTATCGAAAGTGAGATCATATCTTATGCGAATACTTTGCTCACGAGCTGAGGGGCTTGGAAGCCTCGCTGAGCCGATAACATCTCTGGCCAAATACCCTTCGAAAAATCGAGCCGTAGTGAAAGGTGCCACAACAGCGGCGCGGGGATTACCCGAGCGCCGCAGACGATCTGAAAAAATATGATATCGTAGCAAAACAAATATCATACGTTATACCGAACCAGCACAGGGCACCCTATTATTTACCGCGATGGCTCATTCGTCGCCGTCATCTATGCGTGGGACTTGCCTCGCAAGCACCCCATTGGGCCTCCGGGGCTGCATCTGGATCAGGGGAAGTGGATCACCCCCCCCCGGCTTGCCTGAGCTTTTCAGTGATTGGCACGAAATTCTTTTGATGTGCGGACAGAAGTTCCGCAAGAAGATCATTCAGTTCAGCTAGGGCCAGGATGACATAGGGTTCGGACGTGTTGTCATTAGGCCGCCCGATGATCTGCGGTGCGCGGCCCGCCTGACTGATGGCCTTGGCGAGGAGGGGCAGGTTGCCTGCGAGGCTCTCATCATAGCATTCGAAACGGCGCAGATAACCGGCTTTTCCTGATCCGATTCCGGCGAGATTTTCGATGAGCTCGCGCAGAATGCGTAGGGTCAGGACCCATTGATTGCGCAATGATTTTATGATTCAGGCTTCCTATAGGAGGCCTGTT
>NZ_SBLC01000117.1 GCF_004054105.1 Falsigemmobacter intermedius | reverse complement strand
TGTGATTTTCCGCGCAGAACTGACCCGGGATTTCCATCGAGAAGTGACCCACCTTTGATTATGGTTGCGGGTTCACTGTGAGGTCAACGGACGGCCAGTCTCCTTCCTGTTTTTGATTGCCGCGGCTGCGCTTGCTTTGAAGCGGAAGCTGTCATTGCCGGTCTCAAGGATATGGCAGCGGTGCGTGAGGCGATCGAGAAGTGCGGTCGTCATCTTAGCGTCTCCGAAGACGGTCGCCCATTCGCTGAAGCTCAGATTTGTCGTGATGACAACACTGGTTCTCTCATAGAGCCTGCTGAGCATGTGGAAGAGGAGTGCACCGCCGGACGCACTGAATGGCAGGTAGCCCAACTCGTCGAGGATCACGAGGTCCAGCTTGGTCAGGCTCTCGGCGATCTGCCCTGTCTTGCCTCGCAGCTTTTCCTGTTCGAGGGCATTTACGAGTTCAATCGTTGAGAAGAAGCGGGCCTTACGTCGATGCTGCTCAATTGCCTGCACTGCCAGAGCCGTGGCGATATGGGTTTTCCCCGTGCCCGGTCCGCCTATCAATACGATGTTATGCGCCCCGTCTATAAACTCGCAGCGATGCAGGGTGCGGATTGTCGCCTCGTTGATCTCGCTGGCTGCAAAATCAAAGCCTGACAGATCCTTATAGGCAGGGAAGCGAGCCGCTTTCATGTGGTAAGCAATGGACCTTACCTCGCGCTCAGCCAGCTCGGCCTTAAGGAGCTGGGACAGGATCGGCACGGCCGCCTCAAAGGCAGGCGCCCCTTGCTCAATGAGATCAGCAACGGCCTGAGCCATGCCGTGCATCTTGAGGCTCCTGAGCATAATGACGACGGCCGCACTGGCAGGATCATGACGCATGCCGGCCTCCGACAATCCGCGGGCGCAGCCGATCGTAGCGTTCGACATTTGCTTTAGGCTCCCTGCGCAGGTTCAGCGCTTGAGGCGTTTCCAGAGGCTCAAGCGGGCCTTTCCTGTCAACGATGCGGTGCAGGATGTTCAGCACATGGGTCTTCGTCGGAACTCCCTCCGCCAGTGCCTGCTCAACGGCAGCCAGAACTGCCTGCTCATCATGATGCATAACCAGGGAGAGGATATCGACCATCTCCCTGTCACCGCCAGGCTTGCGCAGAAGATGTTCCTGCAGCTGGCGGAAGGCTTTCGGGCACTCCATGAACGGCGCTCCATTGCGAAGAGCGCCGGGCTTACGTTGCAGGACGGCCAGATAATGCCGCCAGTCATAGATGGTTCTGGGAGGAAGTCTGTGATTGCGTTGGATAATCCGCATGTGCTCACACAGGATTTTACCCTCGGCCACAATCCTCAGCCGGTCAGGATAAACCCTTACGCTTACCGGGCGGTTCGCGAAGGATGCCGGGACACTGTAGCGGTTACGGTCGAAGGTGATCAGGCAGGTTGGCGAGACACGCTTGCTCAATTCGATAAAGCCATCAAAAGCCGGCGGGAGGGGCATCAGGGCAGCTCGCTCGTCTGCCCAGATCTCAGCAATGGTGCCGCAAAGCATGCCATGGTTTGTCTCAGCCCAGAGCTCGATACAGCGCTGCTCCAGCCAGATGTTCAGCGCATCCAGATCCGGAAAGGACGGCATCACGGACAGGATTTGATGTCGGGTATCGCGCACATTCTTCTCAACCTGCCCCTTCTCCCAACCAGCCGCCGGATTGCAGAACTCCGGCTCAAAAACATAATGGTTGGCCATGGCCAGAAAGCGGATGTTGATCTGCCGCTCTTTGCCCCGCCCGACCCGATCAACGGCCGTGCGCATATTGTCGTAGATCCCACGCTCAGGGACGCCGCCGAAGACCCGGAAGCCATGCCAGTGTGCGTCAAACAGCATCTCATGGGTCTGAAGAAGATACGCCCTGACCAGAAAGGCCCGGCTATGCGAGAGCTTGATATGGGCAAGCTGGAGCTTCACCCGGGCGTTGCCCAGGACGGCATAGTCCTCGCTCCAGTCAAACTGGAATGCTTCCCCAGCCCGAAAGGCCAGGGGAACGAAAGTCCCACGCCCTGTCGTGTTCTCTTGGCGTTGGCGTTCAGCACGCCAGTCTCGGGCAAACGCCGCAACACGATTGTAAGACCCCGTAAAGCCCAGCGTCACAAGGTCAGCGTG
>NZ_SBLC01000116.1 GCF_004054105.1 Falsigemmobacter intermedius | reverse complement strand
TTTATATAGGAAATATAATGGTCAGGACAGCGAAATCAGCGCCTTACTTGGGAAATGTGGGCTAAGTACCCTCTTGCGCAAGGGGCGGTTATACATGTTGCACAAATCGGCTGCTGATCGGACTTCCCCTTTCCCCGGACAGATTTATCCTGCGACCTCTGTGATGGGCGTGCCGAGGGCGGTGAAGCCGTTGAGCACGGCGACGCGCACCTCCCAAGTTCGACACTTAATCAATTAACTGTCGAACTTGGGTTTGCCAGATCCAAGCCGATTGTAGTAATCTCCGACATGACCGCCTCCCTAATGGATTATGACGATCCCACCATGGCACATCGATGCCGTCGGGGGGCGGTTACATCATGTGTGGGTAGCCCCGGTTTTAGCGAGTTGTCGCATCTACGGTAATCATACGATCGAATGCGGTCATGTGTCAGGCCTATGCGTGGGATGATAACTCCCTTGGCCGGTATGCGATCCGCAGACTGTGATCAAAACATCAGAACGAGCTCTCTGCTCTTAGTGTAACCCTGATTTCCACAGTCCCGATCTTTCCGATCGATTTCATACACGCTTCAGCTTCTCTCGCATTTTCGAGGTCTTCCTACTGGCAAGGGCCATCCTGCCAGATGAGGTCCTCCCGGAAACTCTTCATTCTTTGCAATAAGCGCCCACAACGTATCCTTGCGGTGAGGGCCGTCTGCCCCGTTTTTGCAAATAGGCTTAAGGCATTGCCTTATGTCATATTCTACACATTCTCCCCCGATCGAGATTTTCATCGGCTGATGAAGCGGGCCGGCGTCGCCATTGGAGCGATGAGGATAAGCCGCGGATTGTCGAAGAGAGTTATCGCGGCGTGCGGCAAGGGTCGGCGACAGCGCGGCGTTACGGTATTTCACGCTCTCTTTTATCGATCTGGCGGCGGGAATTGCGACAGGGTTCTGACAGTGCAACAGGCGACAGGCCAGTTTTTACGCCACTGATGCTGGAGGCCGGTGCCGGGGCATCCGGCATAGGGTCTGCTGCAATGTCAGCGACGGATCAGATCGAGATCTCTTTACGCAACGGACGGCGATCAGCTTCTCGGCCGCGGTGGCGCCTGAGGTTCTGGCGCGCGTGTTGAATGTTGTGGATCCGCTATGATTGCCTTTCCTGCGGGCGTCAAAGTTTGGATCGCCGGCGGTGTCACCGATATGCGCTGCGGCATGAACACGCTGGCGCTCAAGGTGCAGCAGGGCCTGGGCCGTGATCCCCATGGCGGCGAGATCTTCTGCTTCCGTGGCCGCAAAGGCGATCTGATCAAGATCCTCTGGCATGACGGCGTCGGCATGTCGCTCTATCTGAAGCGGCTGGAGGCGGGCAAGTTCATCTGGCCTGTCAGCCAGAGCGGGGCCGCTGTGCCCGTCTCCAGTGCACAGCTCGGCTATCTGCTGGAAGGGATCGACTGGCGCAATCCACGCTGGACCCAGCGGCCGAAATCGGCAGGATAATTGCCATATCATCCTTGTTTTGTTGGATTTTATGGCTCTGATGTGGTACGGTGTTTGTCAAAGAAGTTGTCCGGCCTTTTGTTAAGCGGCGTCTCTAATTCCTGCCGCTGAGACATCACGTTCGGGCTTGAGCCAGACTGGTCCGATGGGTTGTCAGTTGCGGGCCTTTCCTGTCCAGCGCTGAGGATTTGCAGCGCGTGCTTTGGCATAGAGATCAGCGCGCTTTGCCAGCATCCGGTGCTCTTCTCCTGCGTGTCGGCTGTTGGGTGTGACGAAGCGCAGCGCGCTGTGGAGGTGCTCGGCATTATACCACGTCACGAAGTCTTTCACCCAATCCTGTGCTCCCGTTTTGCTGGCAAAGCCTTTGCGCGGCCATGCCGGGCGATATTTGCAGGTGCGGAAGAGTGCTTCGGAGAAGGGGTTATCGTTGCTGACACGCGGGCGAGAGCAGGATGCAATGATGCCCAGACGCTCCAGCGTCGTCTTCATAGTGGCGCCTTTCATGGGCGCGCCATTGTCGGCATGCAGCACCTTCGGTCTGGCAATGCAGGCCTCGGCCCAGAGCCCGCGCTGGACGACGCCGGCAGCTAATCCGGCGCGCTCCATCTCATGGGTTCGGCCTGAATAATCGTCAAATATCTGATTTGATGCAGAATTATGGTGATTTTTCTCGCTTTGTATTGCAGGATTTCGAATAGTCTCATTTGAAACCCTGCAATTTCGGCTCTCGCCATGA
>NZ_SBLC01000115.1 GCF_004054105.1 Falsigemmobacter intermedius | reverse complement strand
TTATATAGGAAATATAATGGTCAGGACAGCGAAATCAGCGCCTTACTTGGGAAATGTGGGTTATAACTGTCTGACAGGGCGGGGCTTAAGTGTTGCGGCTTTTGGCACTGCTGAAATCTCTGGCAACACGCAGTTCGCGGAGGTGCGCCGTCCGGGCCTGACGCTCTGCTGCGCAGAGTTGATGCTCGGTTTGAGCGCGTGTTTGAAGCGGAGGGTCGTTGCAGATTTTTGCAAAAGCGACCTCCGCCTGCTGCCGTTTCGGCGACAGTATGTCGTTCATCATCATTATTTCTTTAACCACACAGCACGTTCAGGCCCTGGCAGATTGCCCGGGCTTCGGGGAGGCTGTGTCACAGATCTGGCGCACCGCCGGGTGGCGGCCGAGCGAAAGGGTCGGTGCTATCCGAAAGCAGGGCTCAGACCGGTTCTTCGGCAGTTCCGTCCGCGGTCTCCGCAGGCCGGGCCTTGGGGGCCATACGCCAGCGACGGCTCTGCTGGTATTTTTTCACCTGAAGCGGATCAGCCTTCTCTGCCAGAAAGGCGGCGAGATCGAAGGGAGGCTTGGGGGTAAACATTTGCACAATGGCATCCTTAGCAGCGAAAGCCGCTCGGCCTGCATAGCAAAAATTTCCCGGAAAGCCCGTAAAAATACAGGCGTGGAGAAGTTTTATTTTACCGAAGGCGTCCGGCGTGAAATAAATTTCCACAACCTCTTGCATGAGCGCTTTGCGGGGCCCATCTTAGTCAGGCAGTTAAGTTTTTGGTTCTGGTGTTACGGCGCAGTTCTCGATCATCGCGCTTGCCAGGCCATCGCACATTGCGGATGGCGCTATATAAAGGAGCACCATCATGGCTATGGGCACCGTAAAATGGTTTAATTCCACTAAAGGTTTTGGTTTTGTCGCACCGCAGGGCGGCAAAAACGATATCTTCCTCCATATCTCAGCGCTCGAGCGCGCTGGTCTGCGTGGCGTTGAAGAAGGTCAGGAAATCTCCTTCGACGTTGAGACCGGTCGTGACGGTCGTGAGTCCGCGACGAATGTGCGTCTCGCCTGAAAGCGGGATCGTTCCATTCTTTGAGACGAACCCGGTCCATTCCTGACAGCCATGTGTACAGCTGACACCTAGCCTGCGCTCGCGCGTAAACCGCCGGGACCGGCCCCTGACGGGGTATAAAGGCGGAAGGCAGGAGGCACAGAGCCTGGGATCCAAAAGATCTCAGGCTTTTTCTTTGGCACAGACCGGGCATGGGAGTGCCACAATGGCAAGCGCCGTACTCGTTGAAGCCGAGATCCCCTGCTGCACCTCGCTCAGGAAATGGGCTTTTCCGGGGGAAAATGTTTCGGTTCGGATTGGATGAACAGAACCGCCTGGCTGTGAGCCGGACGTATTCCCGAAATCCGCACAGCCACAATGATTGATCAATCCTGCATCATAGAGCAGTTCGGATAGGATAAAGTAAGATGTTTAAGAACGATGATTTTTCGGTGCGCCAGGCGAATGCAAAGGCGTCGCGCACCCAGCTTTTGCAAGCGCATCGCGCCGCTGCTCTTGCGGCGGCACCCGCTCAGGCTGAGGTGATGAGGGAGCGCGTGCAGCTTGCTGAAGCGCGCAAAGCCCGGCACGAAATTCGTGACGAGCGCAGGCGTGTAGAGAAGGCCCATATGGCTTCACAAACCGAAAAAGCCCTTCGCGCTGCCCATGAGGCGGCTGTCGCCTTAGCGGCAGAAGAAGCCGCTTTGTCACTTAAAGAAGCCCAGGCTGCGATGATCAAAGCGATTGTCACAGATCACGCTGAACGTAAATCAGCCCGGGACCTGCGCTATGCGAACCGGAAAGCAGCTGCGCGCCGTTAATTTTACGGTTGAGAATCGACCCTGTCTGGGGGTGCAACAGGCATTCCTCTCCCCCCAGTAAGGCCTAATTTTCGCTGAAAATCTCAGAGCCGAGAAGCTTGAGGGGGCTTGCTGTAATCTCTGTCGGAGGGAAGAACCTTATACGTCCGATAAGGCAATTTTACCCCAGTAGCCTGCCCACATAAACGCTTCCTCCTAGATCTTACGTGTTCATTGAGCGATGCGGGGGGTAGCTGTCTGCTCACAGCACACCTGAGGATCACACCGAGCATGCCCTGACCTCGGCATGTCAGGCAGATACGGCATGGCGTTGAGTAATGCGCGAAAGTTGGTGATGGGCTGAGGGGCGGCATATCATGGCGGTGTTGA
>NZ_SBLC01000114.1:975-2290 GCF_004054105.1 Falsigemmobacter intermedius | reverse complement strand
TTGTGACGATCCCACCTTGGCACAAAGATGCCGTCGGGGGGCGGTTACAACATCAGAGTCCTCTGATGCGGCCATCGTCATGCCGCGGGCCCGTATGGTGTTCGCGGATCAAGTCCCAAATCAACGCCGCGTGCTCTAAGGCACTTTGTTGCAGGCTGGTTCCTCTGATCCTGTCTCACGACCGTTGCGCCAAACGTCTCCTTGCCCTCTTCCGCTCCGACGTTCTCGCGACCTCGACGGCTTATGCCGCTGCGGCCGGAGCCTTGTAGACGTCACCGTGAGCCATAAGTGCCCAGACGATGCGCGCCATCTTGTTCGCCAGCGCCACCCGCACCAGCATAGGCGGCTTGCGCGTCAGGATCCCACCCAGCCAGGTGCCGGATCGAGCCGAGGCATGGACATGTCGCTTGATGATCACGCTATTGGCGCCGATGATCAGCAGGCGCCGCAGCGATCGCTCCCCCATCTTCGTCGTGGCCCCGAGCCTCTGTTTGCCACCTGTCGAATGCTGGCGGGGGGTCAGCCCGAGCCACGCGGCAAAGTCTCGGCCTGTGCGGAATATCTCTGCCGGCGGCGCCAGCGTGGCAATGGCCGTGGCGATCAGGGGGCCAATGCCAGGAATTGTCATCAGCCGCCGCGCTACCTCGCTGCTCTTGGCCCGACTGCTGATCTCGGCATCCAGCTTGCCGATCTCTGTCTCGAGGTGCCGCAGTGCCGCGACCAGCACATCAAGTGTGGCCAGGGCCTCGGTGGGCAGACCGCTGTCCGGGTCTTCGATCATCGCAATCAACCGCGTAGCGTTGCCAGCACCTTGTGGCACGACCTGACCGAACTCACCCAGATGCCCACGCAGGGCGTTAATCACCTGTGTGCGCTGCCGGATCAGAAGCTCTCGGATACGGAAGACCATCGCCGCCCCTTGTGTCTCTTCACTCTTCACCGGCACGAAGCGCATCGTCGGGCGCTGCGCCGCTTCGCAGATTGCCTCGGCATCAGCGGCATCATTCTTCTGGCGCTTCACGAAGGGCTTCACATAGGCGGGCGGGATCAGCCGGACTTCGTGCCCGAGCTTGCCGATCTCGCGACCCCAGAAATGCGCCCCTCCACAAGCCTCCATCGCGACAATGCAGTGTGGCAATTGGTTGAAGAACGACAGCACCTGATCGCGCCTCAGCTTCTTGCGCAGCACAGCTTGCCCAGAGGCGTCAGCACCATGTGCCTGGAACACATTCTTCGCCAGATCGAGCCCGACAGTGGTAATCTTCGACATAACCGCTCTCCTATGTGGATCATCGCAGACCCACCTTGGCATAAG
>NZ_SBLC01000114.1:0-965 GCF_004054105.1 Falsigemmobacter intermedius | reverse complement strand
CATACGATCGAATGCGGTCATGTGTCAGGCCTATGCGTGGGATAATAACTCCCTTGGCCGGTATGGGATCCGCAGACTGTGATCAAAACATCAGAACGAGCTTTCTGCTCTCGATGTAACCCTGATTTCCACAGTCCCGATCTTTCCGATCGATTTCATACACGCTTCAGCTTCTCTCGCATTTTCGAGGTCTTCTTACTGCCAAGGTCTCACAATGCCGCTCTGAAGTATGAGTGCGTCTATCTGCACGCCTGGGAAACAGGATCGCAGGCAAAGGCCGCCATCGGATCCTGGATCACCTTCTACAACCTTCGAAGACCCCACACTGCCCATGGCGGCAAGCCGCCTGCCGTGGTCTGCTTCAACAGCATCGAAACTGATCAGCATGCGCAGACAGTAGCTTAAATATACCCGAAAACTGTCCAAGCATCGGGGAGTAGCTCAGGGCTAACTCACGCGTTCAACGCACTATCGTTTGCTGAACGCTTTGTTCAGAGTGAACCATTCGTCTCCACTAAATCATGAACAGGAAATCACTCGTTGAAACAGTGATGCCTAAACCAGTTGAACCCACCGGGAATAGGAGCTAAAGACAATAGCTTAGGCTCTCGTAGCATAATGGATAATGCAGCGGTCTTCTAAACCGACGAGTGCAGGTTCGAGTCCTGCCGAGAGCGCCATCTTCCATCTGTGTAGATGGACCAATTGAACTGCAAATTGGACCAATTAAGCGACTGGAAGTGTGGTTCTCAAAAGTCAAGACTTTTCGCGTGTGATCTAAGCAACTGATATCTTTTCGGATTCATTCATCACTGTCCAAAACACCGATCTCAGCGCGCAACCACAGGTTTCCATAGCTTTTGCCGTCTGCGGTGAACAGCAGAGCGTGAGAGCGCCGGTCGTGTCTCGGAAGTGGTGGAAATTTGAAGGCGGCGTAATCTCCGGGTGAACTGACACCCAGCCAA
>NZ_SBLC01000113.1 GCF_004054105.1 Falsigemmobacter intermedius | reverse complement strand
GGCGAGGTCGAGTCCATCAGAAGACTCGCTTTCGCCGATCACCGCCACCCCGAAAACCTCCGTATCGTGTAGTGTGCTCGACGACCGGATTTCGGCGCGAAGGTGTTGTTTTCTCTGAGTTTGTGCGTGCAATCCCGGATGTTCCTTCGCTCTCCATGGCGCGGGCCTCTCCCCGGGTGGTCGATCTGCAACCCGGAGATATGGTTCAGACCGGCGGCACCTTTGACATGGCGATTGAGGGGGAGGGTTTTCTTCTGATCGACACCCCGGAGGGCGAGCGCCTGACCCGGGCGGGGCATTTCACCCCGGGCCCTGACGGCATCCTCGTGAACCCGGACGGCTATGCGCTTCTGGACGCGGGCGGCACGCCGGTCGCCATTCCGCCAGACGCGACCGGGCTTTCGCTGGCGCGCGATGGCACGCTCTCGGCCGCCGATGGCCCGCTGGCGATGATCGGCTTGTGGCAACCTGTTGACCCGCTGAGCCTTCGCCATCAGCAGGGCACCTATTTCAGCGCCGATGCGACCGAGCCGATCGATCCCGAAGCGGGCTCTGCGCTGCTTCAGGGCTGGCTGGAAAACTCCAATGTAAACCCGGTCTCCGAGATCGCCCGGATGATCGACGTGCAGCGCGCCTATGAACTGGGGCAGGGGCTGCTGGACCGCGAAGATCAGCGCATTCGCGGCGTCATACAGACACTTGGCCGATAGGAGCTGAGAGATGAAAGCACTACATATTGCCGCCAGCGGCATGGCTGCGCAACAGATGCGGGTGGATGTGGTCTCACACAACCTCTCCAACATGTCGACGACGGGTTATAACGCCAGGCGCGCCGAATTTGCGGATCTTCATTACCGACAGGTGGCAAAGCCGGGGACGATCTCGGCGGAGAATGGCACCATGCTGCCGACAGGTATTCAGATCGGTATGGGGGTCCGCCCGACCGCCGTTTCGCCGATTATTGAACAGGGCCCGGTGCTTGCAACCGGCGGTGATCTGGATGTCGCCATTGAGGGGCGTGGCTGGCTGGAGGTCACTTTGCCTTCCGGCGTTACCGCATACACCCGTGATGGCGGGCTGAAGCGCACGGGCGAGGGGGTGATCGTCACCTCGGACGGCCATACTGTGGGAGATGGGATCACCATTCCCCCTGAGACACGCAGCATCACCATCAGCCCCGCAGGTGAAGTCTGGGCCAATTTTACCGATCGGGTAGCACCGCAGCAGATCGGGCAGCTGACGCTTTCCTCCTTCATCAATGATCGTGGGCTCGAGGCGATCGGCTCGAATCTCTACCTCGAAACCGAAGCCTCAGGCCCGCCCGTCAGCGGTGCGCCGGGGCAGGAGGGGTTGGGAACCCTGCGACAGCATTACCTTGAAGAAAGCTCTGTCGATGCCGTGCGTGAAATCACCGATCTGATCCGTGCCCAAAGGGGATATGAGCTGAATGCGAAAGTCATCACGGCCGCTGATGCGATGCTGGCGGCAACAACGCAGCTGCGCTGACATGATGAAGCGGGTCGCCTTCGCGCTGTTGCTGTTTTCCGGCCCGGTCGGGGCTGAGGGCCTGGCGGCAGGTCGTGTGATCCGGGCGGGTACGGTTCTCGGGGCCTCCGATGTTATTTTTGTTCGCGCAGTGCCAGGCGGACTTTCTGACCCGAGTGAGGTCATCGGCCGTGAGGCCCGGGTGACGCTTTATGCTGGGCGGCCTTTGCGAGCGGAAGATCTGCGTCCGCCGGCACTGGTTGATCGTAACCAATTGGTCACGCTGGTTTTTAAATCCGGTGGCCTGTCCCTGCAGGCAGAGGGGCGCGCCCTCTCCAGGGGGGGCGAGGGGGAGCGGATACGGGTTATGAACCTGCAGTCCAGAGTAACGGTTTTTGGCACGGTTCTGCCCGATGGCACCGTTTTTGCCGGGGGACGCTGATGCGGTATCGGTTCTTTTGCGCCCTGATCGCGCTTTCGGGCTGTACCGATCTCAGCACGATCGGGCGTGAGCCGCGTTTCAGTGGCCTTCAGAATGGAGAGCAGTTCGGCGCGATGTATGCGCCCCCCTTTCCCGTCAGCGCCGAGGTCAGCGGCCCGACGCGGGACGCCTCGCTTTGGCGGGCAAGCCGCGGCTCGCTGCTTGGGGATCGCCGTGCCGCGCGGCGATATTCTTACGGTTGTCATTGAGATTGATGACAGTGCTGAAATTTCGAATGCCACGGATCGCTCGCGCAGCGGGCAAAGCGCCACACTACACGACACGGAGGTTTTTGGGGTGGCGGTGATCGGCGAAAGCGAGTCTTCTGATG
>NZ_SBLC01000112.1 GCF_004054105.1 Falsigemmobacter intermedius | reverse complement strand
GCCAATGGCACTCGACGTGACCTCAACGGCACGGATCTCCAGCGTTTCCTCATCAATCGCGATGTGGATCTTGCGCCAGACCCTGCGCTTGGAGCCGCCATGTTTGCGGCGCTGCCACTCACCTTCACCCTCTGCTTTGATCCCACCTCGCCATGGTCTCTCGGACCAGTGGCGTTCCCATGGCTCGATGTCGATCAAAAGATGAAGGTTCTCCCTGCGACGGTAAGGGATTGCGACGTTCAATGTCTTCTGGCGGCGGCTGAGAGTGCTGAAGTCAGGCACCGACCACGGCAAACCGGAAAGATTTAGCAGGCTTTCCATGAAACCCCCTCGCCATGGTTCCTTGAACCAGTGGCGGAACATGGCTCGACCTGTCGCAAAGGGAGGCCGAAGAGAACCTTCAGCGTTAAGCAGGCTTGAATGGCGGCGTCACTATACGCTTGCTGGCGGCCACGTTTGCCGGACGGTCAAGCTTCCCACTCCATGTCCGCATCAAGCCAGACGGTCAGCGAACCTCGTTGCTTCAGGGACTGGTTGTAAGCACGCCAGTTGCTCGTCTTGTAACGGGGCTTCGATGGATAAGTCATGCCAAACGCTTAGCACGACCCGGCAACATCATGAATCCCAATCGATTTACGCAACATGTATAACCGCCCCTTGCGCAAGAGGGTATTTTGGATCTTTTTGACGCGTTGTCGGGTGCTGACATGTATCCGGCCTCTGGTGCGGCTATCTCATGCCGCGGGCCCGTATGGTGTTTGAACCGCGCCGAGTTTGCCGGAGGCTGATATTCAATAGTTACGCGGCCATTGGTTCTGTTTCCAGAGCCGCATAGAAGTTGGCCTCTGCTTCTGCTGGAGGGATGTTCCCGATGGGCTCGGGCAAGCGGCGGTTATTAAACCAGTCTACCCATTCCAAGGTCGCGTATTCTACTGCGTCGCAGCCCCTCCATGGTCCCCGCCGATGGATAACCTCGGCCTTGAAAAGGCCGTTTATGGTCTCGGCCAAAGCATTGTCATAGCTGTCACCGACACTTCCGACCGATGGCTCAATGCCCGCCTCGGCCAGCCGGTCGGTATATTTAATCGACAAATATTGGCTGCCCCTGTCACTGTGGTGAATGAGGTCCATGCCCTTCGCAGGGCGGCGCTCGTGGACGGCCTGCTCCAAAGCATCGAGGACAAAACCCGCATGGGCCGACGTGCTGACCCGCCATCCGACGATGCGGCGGGCATAGGCGTCAATGACGAATGCGACGTAAACGAACCCCTTCCACGTGGCCACATAAGTAAAGTCACTGACCCATAGCCTGTTGGGGGCAGACGCCTGGAACTGGCGGTTCACCTTGTCCAGTGGACAGGGCACCTTCTTGTCGGGGATCGTCGTCCGGTGCGGTTTGCCGCGGATAGCACCTTGAATACCCATGCCCTTCATCAGCCGTGCCACGGTGCATCGCGCGATATCAAAGCCCTCGCGGCTTAGCTGGCGCCAGATCTTGCGCACGCCATAGACCCGCCAGTTCTCCTCGAACACGCGCAGGATCTCCGGGCGCAGAGCTTCGTCCCGGCGTGCCCGTTCCGACAGTCGTGCGGGATCGGATCGCTTGGCCAAATGAGCATAATAAGTGGACGGGGCGATCGGCAGAACGCTGCAGATCGGCTCGACCCCGTGGGTGCCACGATGGGCAGAGGTGGTCGCACGAATTCGGACCAGGAGCTAAGCTTTAGCGCCTGAGGAGGAACCGGTCCGAAATGACGAAACGCAAGCGCTATTCTGCAGAGTTCAAGGCGAAGGTGGCTCTTGAAGCCATCCGAGAGGAACTGACGACGGCCGAGTTGGCCAAGAAATACGACATCCACCCGACAATGATCAGCGGCTGGAAGCGCACCGCGATCGAGAACATGGCCGCAGCCTTTGGCGTAGCCTCATCCGCCGAGCCGCAGATTTCTGCGAGTGAAGTCGAGAAGCTGCACGCGAAGATCGGCCAGCTCGTCATCGAGCGGGATTTTTTGTCGGCAGCCTCCAGTCTCATTCTCGGGACTGGAGGCAAAAAGCGGTGAAACAGGATCATCCCGACCTGAGCGTCCGACGGCAATGCAGCCTGCTGTCTCTGGCGCGGTCAGGCCTCTACTACCATCCCCGCGGCGAAAGCGCCAAGAGCCTGACCCTCATGGACATCATCGATCGCCAGTTCCTTGAAACGCCGTGGTATGGGTCGCGGCAGATGGCTCGTCACATGCAGCGTGAAGGTCATCAATGTGGGCGACATCGGGTCCGCCGGCTGATGCGATTGATGCGCCTGGTGCCGATCTATCAGGCGCCAAAGACCAGCAAGAAGCATCCGGAACACAAGATTTATCCG
>NZ_SBLC01000111.1 GCF_004054105.1 Falsigemmobacter intermedius | reverse complement strand
GCCCCGATGCGCAGGTTGGCAAAAATCTTGCCCTTTTGACCGGCTTTGATCAGGCGGTGGGTCAGGCGCTGCAGGTGCATTACACCGTACTGGATGCGGTCGGCCAGGAAGTGGCGCAAGGACAGGTGGATGGCGAGCCAGTGGCCCTGCCCCCCGGCAATTATCGGGTCAGGGTGGGGCTGGTGCCTGAATTGATGTTGGAAGAAGCGCAGGTAGTGTCGGGACAGACGACCGCTGTAGAAATGGATTGACCACGCGCCAAACTAAGTCTTGCTAATCAAGTTAAGCCGCTGGCTCAACCTACCGGCGGCTTATTTTTTTCACGGTACATTTCAGCGTCAGCCTGAGCAAGTAAGGAAGCACTGGTGCAGTCGTCCTGCCCAAATCGTGCCAGGCCCAAGCTGTAAGAAATCTGTATGGGAGTCCCTTGCCAGTAGGCAGGTTCACGCAGAGCCTGCTCAATGCGTTCCAACAGTGCCTTGATGTCGTGGGTTTGCGGGTCGGTCGGGCTGTCACTGGTGACGATGACGAATTCGTCGCCCCCGAGCCTGGCCACGATGTCGGTGCTGCGCACACAGGCAAGCAGGCGTTGAGCTACCGTTCGCAGCACCTCGTCACCGGCGGCATGGCCCAGTGTGTCATTGACAGGCTTGAACTGGTCCAGATCCAGCAGCAGAACATGGCCTTGAGACCCTGCGCGTCTGACTTGCAGGATAACGCGGTTCAGGTGCTCTTCCAGCAGCAGCCGGTTTGCCAGACCGGTCAGTGGATCATGCCTGGCCTGCCGACGCAGATCCTGAAGCTGGGTGTTGTAAGTCTGGGTCACTTCAGTCAACTCTTCGGTCCAGCTTTCAGGGATGGGGTCCAGCGGTTGGTGCTCGCGCATGGCTTGGCGAAGTGTTGACAGCGGCTGCCCGATGGTGCGGTTGAACGTCCAGAGCGCGCTGGCCAGCACGGCGGCCAGCATTGATAGAAAGACCGCCAGCTGGGGCGCCAGACTCCGGGAGGCCGCCGTAAAGATCGAGATCGGACGGAAGGCAATACGCAGCTCACCCAGGGCGTGGGCGCGGTCCATTTCATCGATGTATTGCAACCGGGCAACCAAGGTATCTTTGTCGCCCGGTTGCGGTAGGGCGCCTGCCTGTATCGGTTGCTGCGCGCATTGATCAAGCGCGCTGACACCCAAGACGTCAGGCTGCAAAATCATGGCCTGGATAATGCCGCTGGCCGTCAGGCTGTTGCAGTCCCACAAGGGTTTGATCAGGACATGGGCGAAGGTGTCCAGGGTTTGTTTGCGGTGATTGACGGCGTCTGTGATCTGATCCTGATAATAAAGCCAGGCGGTGAGCGAGGCCGCAAGCAAGTAGGCCAGGGCCAGCAATGGGAAGAGCTGTCGCAGGAACCGAGTGTAAAGGTTCCGGGAGGACATCACGAGACTTTTTTCTTCAGCAGAAGATGTTGGTAACGCTGCGGAACGATGTCTGGAGTGTAGAAAGGGTTGTCCAGCTCAATGACGGTGCGGTTTTGCCAGGAATCGGCGGGCGGCAACTGGCGCGTCTGGTTCCAGACTGACTCGAATACACCGTTACTGCAGATGATGTCGAAGCCCCTTTGCAGGGCTTCATACAACTCATCCGCACTAGGATGGGGAGACACCCAGACAAAGCGATACCAAGGATAACGCAGCAACAGCGACTCCTCCAGACCGAGCTGTTGATGGTGTTGACGAAAATGAGGCAGGAAATAACTCAGCGATTCTTCCAGCCCCATAGGAAACAGGTCAATTACCCCAGCTTTCATCTGCTCTATAAATTCCCCGTTGCGCCATGCCTGGACTTCGCGGGTTGTGATCCCGGCTGCTCGATAGACTTCTGCATCCCACCAGCCTGTGCCTTGCCCGATCGTCAAAGTACGTAGGCCGTTCAGATCGCGGATATGAGCCAGGGCCTTTTCCTGGCCCTGCAGGATAAAAGAAGTGCGCCACCCCAGCAGGCCGCGTTCAAGCGGGACCGGGATCATTCTCAAACGTCCTTCCCGCACCATATCCAGTCTGGTGGGAGACGCTGGAAGCAGATTGATGTGAATACGTCCAGACGTTGTTTCGTGAAGATTGCGCGTTTCAGACGTGTGAGGCGCGTCGGTCAGAGACGCCGGAAACTGGGCAGCCTTCAAGGCTGCATGCAGCAAGGCGATGCAATGGGCCAATGACGGCTCGGTCTGCACGCTGAAAACAGGAGCGGCAGCAGCGAAAGACGTAGGCAGCAAGGCTCCGGCCATCAGGCCGAGCAAACTGCGGCGATAAGGCGAGAATGAAGTATTCATCCTGCATTCCCCAAGTGGCGTGTCGTTTGAGGTGAAGATCGC
>NZ_SBLC01000110.1 GCF_004054105.1 Falsigemmobacter intermedius | reverse complement strand
CGCACCGTGCGACACGAGTGGTTGGACCTATATATCTTTGACAGCATCCAGGAGGTGCAGGACGTCGCCACCAACTGGCTCTGGACATACAATCACGACCGTCCCAAAATGGGCATTGGCGGCATGACGCCAGCCCAAAAGTAAAACTGGCTGCCTGAATTCTACGCCAGAGCCCCGTTAAAAAGGGGATGATTACCCCCTCATCCACCTTCAGATGACTCAACGGCGCTCTTCTGCTATGTCAATAAGATCGTGGGCAAAGTCAGCCCATGTTCTCAATCGAGTATTTCGAATCAACATTTCTTTCTGAGCACGCAAATTCTTATCAAATAGTAAACTTTCCAGTGCAGATGTTATGCTAGATATGGATTTCTCATCGCAATAAACAACCATATCAAGTCCCACCTCCGGAAGCGATGAATTCGCTGCAACCACTCCCGTTTTGCCGTAATTTATACCCTCCCCAATAGGCAGCCCCCACCCCTCATAAAGGCTCGGAAAGGCAAAAAAGAGGCAGTTTTTATAAAGAGCGGCCAACTCTTCATCACTCGGGGATGGAATTATTTTAACCAACCCATTAACGTTATGAGTGTCAGATAGAAACTTCTCAAGTTCGTCGGACCCCCACCCTTTTCTTCCAGCGAAATACAGTTTTGGTAAATCAGGATACTTTTGCGAAAGATTATACCATGCTCTTGCAAGGCGAAGATTATTTTTGCGCGGCTCTAAAGTGCCCACACACAAGACATAATCATCAGCAAGATCAAACCGTAAATTCGACGTAATATCAATCATATCCGCAAGATTTGGGAATGTCTCAAAATATTGAGGATAAGCCTTTCTCATATAATTTGAAACAGAAACCTCACTACTCACATTTGAAAAGCTATGTGCAAGTTTAACGGTCTTCACTGTTTCGGGATTTGAGTGGACTTTTAGAAAGTCCTCTCGAGTACTATCTGAATTTGCCAGATAAATATCCGTGTATGAGCTAGACCTTTCCAGCCAGTTAATGAACTTCCTTTGCACCCCAACAGCAGTCGTAAAACCATACACCAATGGGATCATATCGTGCACCATGGTAAATATTTTGACGCCATGCCGAGATTTTAAGGCTTCAAAACCTTCAATCTGGTAATCATCCCAGCTTGAGTCCAAGGAAATAACAACATCATCACTCTTAACAATATCCTCAAACTTAATACTTTTAAAACCAGTCTCAACCCCCTTTCTCCCCAAAAAATCATGTGCACGATAACCCGTTTTTCTTTCGAATTTTTCGGGAAAGTATTTTGCCATAAACTCAAATTTACCTCGATGAAAAATATATTTTAACTTTCTTTTATTATACTTATGAAGAAAGTTCATCGCAGGAACTTGCGCACCATGGAGAAAAAGTTTCAAGGTGGTAGGATTTGCCAGAATCTCAGGAGAGAGGCCGTCCAGACTGATCGCAAAGCAATTGTCTTTCGCCTGCACAAGCAAGTAAACATTATCAGATGATTTTATTCGTAAAATCTCAGCTGCGGCACTAACTACCACTCGCTGAATTCCACTCAAAACAGAATTGCGCCGAAGATGAATATACGTAGCCGAGGCATCAATAAATATTCTTTGCATTACTTGCTCGCATTTAACCTGTGCATGGGCGAACGCTAGAACACAAGGCAGCGTTTTCAGGTCTGCTCTCATGCCTGCTACTACTATTTAGTTACACTACATTGGCGCGCGTGATATATTGGTTCTGGTCCCAAGTTCTCTCATGCGTAGCGGATATGTCAGTATTTCTCCTAGTCAGAACACAAAGTCAACGAGGTGTTCTTTTTTGATTAATTCGGCATTTCTGTATAAATGTTAGAGGTTTCAGTGCCTTAGCAACTGTATCTCTCACGCCGTTGCGGCGTTCCATTTCTGCCGGCTCTTGCACAGAGTGTTCGCGATGGTGACGAGCTTTCTGGCAACGGCGGTTATGATGACCTTGTGCGGTTTTCCGGCCTTGCGGAGGCGGTCTGCGAAGGATTTCAGGCTCGGGTTATGATGTGCCGCGACCAAGGCTGCTTAGAACATCACGTGTCGCAAAGCACGGCGACCTCCAGCGATGGCCCGTTTCCCGCGAAGTGCTCCACTGTCGTGCGCGACCGGGGCCAGACCGTGAGTGCGGCAGCCTGTCCGCCGGTGATGGTTCCGATCTCGGGCATTTCTGCAATCAGCATCGTGCGGGCCACCGGGCCAATCCCAGGGATAGAGCGGAGAACACCGGCGGTTTCCGACAGGCGTTCATCGCTCGCGATGGCTCGGGTGATCCGGTTTTCAAAATTCCTTGATCAGACTGTCGATCCGTTGCTTCAACTCGGTGTCGACGTCCTCGAACATCACA
>NZ_SBLC01000011.1 GCF_004054105.1 Falsigemmobacter intermedius | reverse complement strand
GAGGCAGCCCCAAGACGAAACCACGGTCATGCGGTAACCAACCCGCGTATGAGAGCCTGCTCACCGTCGTCTCAGTTCCGTCTCCTACCCTGCGCATCTACAAAACACGACAATCGGCACTGCCGACCGGATTGGCATGACAAATTTGTTGACGGCGATCATGAGAACAGGGTGCTGAAATAGTCGGGCGTGGACACGGTTTGCGGAACATGTTCACCCTTTGCAAATAACATACTGGGGTGATTATGCGGGGAAGTGACGAGACGAGCGGGTCGCTGTTCAGCTATATCGATCTGGAGGCGCGGATCCCTGCGCGGATCCTTCTGCGTAAGATCCGACAGGTAGTAAATACTGCTCTGGGCAGCTTGGATGCCACATTTGCAGCGCTTTATACTGATTTTGGCCGGCCCTCGATCGCTCCGGAACGGCTGATCCGCGCAAGCCTGCTGCAGATCCTCTTTTCGATACGCTCGGAGCGACAGCTCATGGAACAGATGGAATATAACCTTCTGTTCCGCTGGTTTGGCGGTCTCGGGATTGATGATCCGGTCTGGGTTCCTACCGTGTTCAGCAAGAACCGTGACCGTTTGCTGAGCACGGAGATATCGCGGGAAGTGATGGCGCCATCCTGGCGCACCGTGAAGTCGCGCCTCTGCTATTGGACGACCTGTCAACGGCGGTGCAAAACTCGGCCATAGCGGCGGAGTAAAACCAGGCCAGTTGGTGAGGGTGTGCGCCATGGCGCGCGCGCTTTTCACATAGCTGGCGCGTGTCATGGCGCACTGGCGCCTTAGCTCCAATTGTCGTCAGATGTGTGGAGCAAGCTCAGCGCCGCTTGCGGGCATTGCTGTTTGCGAGGCGATAGCTTTCGCCGTTCATTTCGAGGATGCTGACATGGTGGGTCAGCCGGTCGAGGAGCGCTCCGGTCAGTCGCTCAGAACCGAAGGTTTCGGTCCATTCATCGAAAGGCAGATTGCTTGTGATAAGTGTTGATCCGCGCTCATAGCGCTGCGAGATCAGCTCGAACAGCAATTCGGCACCCGTCTTCGACAGAGGCACGAAGCCGAGTTCGTCGATGATGAGAAGCTTGTATCCCGCCATCTGCTTCTGGAAGCGCAACAGACGGCGTTCATCGCGGGCCTCCATCATTTCACTGACCAGGGCTGCGGCGGTGGTGAAGCCGACGGACAGACCCTTCTGGCAGGCAGCCAGCCCGATGCCGAGAGCGACATGGGTCTTGCCGGTGCCGGAAGGGCCGAGGGCAATGACATTCTCGCGCCGTTCGATCCATTCGCACCGGGCCAGCTCCAGCACCTGCATCTTGTTAAGCTTGGGGATGGCCGCGAAGTCGAAGCTGTCCAGACTTTTGACGGCCGGGAATTTCGCGGCTTTGATGCGACGGTCAACCATCCGCCTTTCCGGGTCGATCATTTCGAGTTCGACAAGCCGTGCCAGGTATCGGACATGGTCCAGCCCTTCCGCCGCGCATTGGCGGGCCAGCTTCTGATGCTCGCGCAGGAACGTCGGTAGCTTCAGCGCCTTGAGATGATGGGCGAGCAGGATTTCCGGGGCGTCACTCATGCAGCGTCCTCCGCATCGCCCGACAGCAGCCGCATGTAAGACCCCGCCCTGGTCTTCTCGACTGTCGCTTTCGGCAGGTAGGGATAGAAGTCAAGGTCCAGTCGCGGCGGACGATGCTCCACCCGGCACAGCAGCAGATGCTTCACCGCATCGAAGCTGAGCGCCCCCATCCGAAGAGCCTGGAGCACTGCCGCCCGCACGTCCGCCAGATCGAAGGCCTCCAACAGCCGCAGGACCTGGACATATTCGCGCCGACCCTGTCGGTTCATCCGCACCTCCATCAGACGGCGCAAGGTGGCGAACTCTTCCGGCAGGTCCCAGCCCTGCAACGGGGCCGCCTGATCCAACGCATTGATCTTTTGTTCGATCAACGGAAGGTAATGGATCGGGTTGAAGACCAGTTCATCGCGATCCCAGCACCGGGGATGGCGGGCGATCACCTCGCCCCGGCAGCCGATCACCACCTCATGGATATAGCCCCGGATCCAGACATCCTGGTGGCCGTATGCAACCGGCACCGAGTAATCGTTGGTCTTGTAGCGCACCAGAGATTGCGACGAGACCCGGCCGTTGTCCTGATCGCAGGCATCGAACGGGGCTGCGGGGAGCGGGCGGATCGCAGCAAGGTCGCGCTGTAATCTCTCACCGATCGTCTCGCTTTCGCCGCGCAGGACGGCGCGCTGACGCTTGCGGCATTGCTCCTCCAGCCAGACGTTGAAGCCGTCCCAAGTGCCGAACTCCGGCAGCGGCACCATGAAGTTGCGCCGCGAATAGCCCACCAGGCCTTCGACATTCCCCTTGTCGTTGCCCTTGCCCGGCCGGCCATAGCGATCCCGGATCAGGTAGTGCGACAGGAACCCGCTGAACAGCGAGGCGCGCTTTCTGATTCCATCCGGCAGGATCTTCGCCACCAGGCACCGGTCGTTGTCGTAGAGCACAGACTGGGGAACCGCGCCGAAGAACGCGAATGCATGGATATGGCCATCCACCCAGGCCTCGGCCACCGCTGCAGGATAAGCCCGGACGTAGCAGCCATCACTGTGCGGGAGGTCCAGCACGAAGAAGTGTGCCTTCTGCTCGACCCCGCCGATCCGGACCAGGGCTTCGCCGAAGTCGGCCTGAGCGTGGCCCGGCGGATGCGACAGAGGCACGAATACTTCCTGGCCACGTCGCTCACGTTCCCGGATGTAATCCTTGATGATCGTATAGCCGCCGGTGAAGCCACACTCATCGCGAAGCCGGTCGAACACCCGCTTCGCCGTATGCCGCTGCTTGCGTGGCATGGTCCGGTCCGCCTCCAACCACCCCTCGATGATCGGGATAAACGGATCGAGCTTCGGGCGGCGGACTTCGACCGATCGACGGTAGCCGGGCGGAACCGAAAACGACATCATCTTCCGAACCGTGTCCCGCGACACATTAAACACCCGTGCCGCTTCCCGCTGGCTCATGCCCTCCGCACAAGCCTGACGAACTCTCAGATATAGCTCCACGCTGTAAATCCCCACGCCCTCCCTGCTGCAGCAGAAAGGGAAAACTGGACGACTTTTAAGCCGCCCGCAGCCGCATCATGCCGCCGCTTCCGTGGTCGAATTTCGCACCGCCGTTCTCAGAAGACCCTGAACGGCCTTACGCCTTACGAATACATCTGCAAAATCTGGACTTCAGAGCCCGAAAGATTCATCCTCGATCCGATCCACCAGATGCCGGGACTGAACACCTAAGCGCAGAAGATCGTGCGAAAGGGGGGCTGGCGTGTAAGGGAGCACGACGGCGAAGGCAAATTCGCCAGGCTGCTCCGTCCGGCACTGAATTCCCACTTCCGATAGAGGGGGCTGACGGGCTGTTGAGCGGGCAGAGAGGCCTTCAAAGCAAGTGATCTGAGTCGCGCCCCAGACAGCCAAAGGTATGCTTTTTATCGCCTTGTGTCTAAGGCGGAGGACAGGCAGACACGTGCAGCGAGAAAGTCCTCACGGATAATGCAATCTCAGGTTTAAACGCGGCTGGAAATCCAGAGTATTATTTTTCACCCAACGCAGGAAAATGACAACCTGTTGATAATAATCATTAATTATTATCTCCACTCTTGTCTCTCCTTCTTCAGATAAGATTAAACCCGCTCCCGACCCCACGAATTCCACCAAACCGGCTCACGCTCTTGTGTGGTTAAAGCCACAGAGTTCAGCGTGCGTTAACCGGGGGAATTACATGCCAAAGAATGGTGTGTATCGGTTAACAAATCTGACCTTTGCGGAGGGCAGCCGTGATGTCGAAAGCTGGGGCAACTCTGGGCGTTCGACATTCAGGCAGATCTGCGGGTCGGTTCCGCGACCCCCTCTCAACCGGATCGGGAAGCGGTCAGAAGCTGGCACATTTGCCCCGACAGGGGCCGGACGAACAATACTCCCACCGGCATCAGCCGGCCGGCTGAGCCTTTGCGCTCTGGGAGGGGACGTTATGCGGCAGATTATCACCCGTGCTGGCAGCTTTCTGCGCCGGAGCGCAGGCACGATGCTTCTGTCGGGCCTTGCGGCTGTCAGCGCTGCCGGGCCGGGGTTGTCGCAAAACGTGATCTGGGAAGATTTCGGCGGTTCTGAACGCGTCAATCCTCTCGCTCTGCTGGACGGCAGAGAGCGTTATCGCAACCTGACGGGCGATCCGCTCAGCGTGCTGAAAAGCTTTTCGGCTGATCCCGGCCATGTGATCCGCAGCGGTACCAGTTCCAACATCAACTATACCGTCGCTTCGCAGACGCTTTGCAATACCGACACCGACGGCTCCGGTTCTCCAAACGGGCCGTCCTGTCTGATCGGGGCGATGGGACGGGTGATGTGGGCAAGGGTGCAGTTCCCGATCGCCGGAAACTATACCTTCTCGCTGAACCACGATGACTAGGTCGATATCGACATCTCGGGAAGCTACCTGAGCAACAGCTATAAGACCGTCTCCTATAATCTTCCGGTCGGGGGCCTGCCGAATTACTCGCAGGAGACCACCCGCAGCTCGCTTCCCGGCACCATCTATGCGCCCGTTAACAACAGCTGCGGCTGGGTGCGGATTTATTGGAATAACGTCGGCGGTAAGAACCACCTGGGCCTGCACTGGACCAACCCGAACGGCGGCCCCTCTAACCCGGGCACGACGGCGCAGATCATCCCCTCCGCGCGCTTTCTGCCGGTCAATGTGACGCCCGGGCCCACGGTCTGTGCGGCCTCGGTGACCTCAGCCGCGACGGCGATCCAGCTTTCCAAAGAACTCGGCTCCAACGGGCGTGCGCGTCCCACCGATCAGTTCGATCTGCGGATCACCGATACGACGAACAATTCGGTGTTGGCCACCGCAGGTTCGGGTGGCAGCAGCACCGGGATCGTCGCCGATACCGGCGGGGTCATCGTGCAATCCGGGCGGACCTATCGTCTGTCCGAGACCATGCGGTCCGGCAGCATTTCGGATCTGTCTCTCTATAACCCTCAGCTGAGCTGTACCCGGAACGGGGTGCCTTTCACGCCCACGAGCGTCAGTACCGGCGTCTGGACGGTCTCAGTGACTCAGGCCAACCAGCAGTTTGACTGTACCATCCGCAGCCAGCGCACTCTGGTTCCGCCGCTTGCGGCGGATGATGTCATCTCGGGGCAGGCGGTCGGGACCGTAGTCACCTTCACGCCCTTCAGCAATGACACTGACCGGGGCGGCTCGGGGCTGAACAACGGCAGTATCGTTCTTCTGACCAATGGTCAGCCGGCCGGCTCCTCGGTGAGCGCTGACGGAAAACGTCTGACGGTTCCGGGGCAGGGGGTCTGGCAGGTCACCTCTGACGGCCGCACGGTCTTCACCCCGGCGAGCGGTTTTGCGGGGAACCCGACCCCGGCGCGCTACCAGATCCGCGATAATGATGCGCAGATCTCAAACATCGCCACGCTCACCGTGACCTGTTCGCCGCGCAGTGATCTGCAGATGCTGAAGACGGCCAGTGCGGCCAACCCGATCATCGGATCTCAGGTCACCTTTACTCTGACCGTTCGCAACGATGGCCTGTCAGACGCGACCAATGTGCGGGTCACCGATCGGCTTTCGGCAGGCTACACTTGGGTCTCTGACGATTCCGGCGGGAGTTACGACCCCGCGACCGGGGGCTGGGTGGTGGGCAGCCTTGCCAATGGCGCCAGCCGCACGTTGCGGATTGTGGCCGTGGTGAACCCGACCGGGCCTTACGACAATACTGCCGTGGCAACCGGCGATCAGCCGGACCCCGTTCCCGGCAATAACACCAGCACAACGACGACAGTCCCGGTTCCCCCTGTCGCTGACATCGGGATTGCGAAAACCGTCAGCAATTCTGCACCCCTCGTCGGCTCTGAGGTCACCTTTACGCTGACGGTCGTCAACAACGGCACTTCTCCCGCCACCAATGTGCGGGTCACCGATCAGCTGCCTGCGGGCTACACCCTCATCAGCGATAACTCGGACGGCAGTTATGTGCCGGGCACGGGTCTCTGGACCGTAGGATCTTTGGCTGTTGGCGAGAGCCGGATTCTCACGATGACCGCGCGGGTCAATGCAACCGGGCCTTACGTCAATACCGCCTCCGCAACTGTCCGCCATCAGCACCCTTGGAACAGTTTGGCATCGCCCCCTGCGCGTGCAGCGAAAGACGAAGAGGGGCAGGGCAGTATGGGCCTGCCCCCTTTTCTTTTGTCGAGGGCGAAAGGGAGCGCGGGGGTGTCGTCACGGCTCTCAGCGGAAAGGGCGGTCGCAGACAGGGCGGCGCTGATCTGTTGCAAACGCCCCCCCCCAAGGAGACTGCGCGGCCGGGCTTCCGGGGCCGGCTCAGCGTGATCCGTCGAAATGCCTGATCGCTTTGACGACCAGGTTGGCGAGGCTTGAGGCCCCCATTTTATCGCGCAGAACCACGCAGATATTGTTGACGGTTTTATAGCTGATGCAGGCGCGCTCCGCGATCTCGCGATAAGAAAGCCCCTCCGCGATCATCCCCAGAATCTCTTCCTCCCGCGACGTCAGGCGCGGGGTGTCATTGCGGCTGCCCTGCACTTCCATCAGCGCGATCTGGGTGGCCAGGCGGTTGCCGATGAAATTCCCCCCCGCCATTACCTGATCGAGGGCGGCGTGGATTTCTTCGAGGGGCGAGTCTTTGTTGATGATGCCATTGGCCCCGGTCTTCAGCGCGCGGCGTGCGAGAACCGGGCTGTGGTGCATGGTGCAGACCAGAATCGCAAGGTCGGGGGCGATTTTGCGCAGACGCGAAATCAGCTTAATGCCCGCGACCCGGTTCTCGCCGAGGGTCAGATCGATGACGATCAGATCCGGATCCTCGCGCCGCCAGGCCCGCCAGCCTTCCAGAACCGTCCCGGCGGTGTGGATCTCGGCGTTGAACCTTGCCCGGATGATGCGGCCCCAGCCCTCTGCCACAACCGGGTGATCGTCGACGATCACCACCCGGCTGCTGCGTCCGGGGGCTTCGGTCTGTCTGAAATCAAGGCTCATCGGTGGGGCATCCTCAGGCTGGTCACAGTCAATCCGCCCGCGCGGGACGGAGCTTTGAACACGGCTCCCAGAGCGAGGGCGCGGTCCATAATGCCGCTCAGCCCGTGTCCGGGCTGGGGCGGGGTTTCATCGGGACCGCTGCCATTGTCGCTCACGGTGATCAGCAGGCTTTTGGGGGCCCCGGAGTGATCCTCAAGCCGGATGGTGATCCGGTCGGCCCCGCCGTGGCGCAGCGCATTCAGAACGCTTTCGCGCACGAAGCGGTAGACCGAAAGCTCGGCCACCTCGCTGAGGGCCGGAAGCGGGCCGGAGCCGGTTTCAAGCCGGATGTCCGGGGCAGGGTGAAGCCCTGCGAATTCCACAACCAGTTCCTCCAGCGCCTCGCACAGCGGCACATGGCCGATCACCATCGGGCGCAGATCATTGATGGCTGAGCGCGCCATGGACTGAACGGCGCGGGCATGGCTGAGGCTGGCCTCAAGCGCCTCGCTGAGCGGCGCACCGTCTGACGCCCTGCCGGTCAGAGAGCGGATCTGCTCGAGCGCGCTGGTCAGCGCGAAGAGGCGCGGGCCCATCTGATCGTGCAGATCAAAGGCGATCCTTGCGCGCTCATCCTCTCCGATGGTCAGAATGCGCTGTTGCAGCACGATATTATCGGCGCGCTCACGGGCGAGAAACTCGGCCAGATCATTGATGCCCTGACCCAGATCGCTGAATTCCCGCGCCTGCATCGGCGGCACCCGCGTCTCAAGGTTGCCGCGGCGCATGTCAGAAACGATGGCTTCAAGAACCCGGATGCGGCGCAGAAAGACGCGGCAAAGGGCCACCGCGATCAGAACCATCACCGCCGCACTCAGCGTGATCAGCGGGATGATCACGCGGAAATCTTCCCAGACCTCTTCGATCTCATCGGCCGGATCAGTGGTCAGATGCAGCCGCCCGATCACCCCGCCTTCGGCATTGAGGACGGGAACGTCGACGCTTTCCGTCTCATGCCGCATCAGGGCCGAAAACCAGGATGGCGGGTGATCGTCGCTCTCCACCTCGGCCTGTGCAGGACCGGCTGGCAGCGCCAGCGCATGGCCCCCGGCATCAACGGCATAGGCAGAGACGTGGCGCAGGGCATCAAACTCAGCGGCGAGCCGCATCAGAAGCGGCCCGGTCTCCTCGCCCGGCGCTCCGATCCGCAGGCCGCCGCCCAGAGTTGCGCCCGCGCTCTGAAGCGCCGTGCGGGTCTCCTGCCAGATTGCGACGCGGGCATTCAGGACGATCAGCGTGGCAACGGCCAGGCACATGGCAAGCCCGGTCGCCCCGGCGATCAGCGCCACTCGTTTCATCAAAGACGGCTGTCTGCCGGCCGCGCTGCCGGCCATCCCGGCAGTATCGGGGAAAGCCGCGTCAGTCATGGCGCACCTGCGCCAGACGCGCCAGTGCGCCCCGGTGGTCTTCGCCCTGATCGCGCAGCACCCGGTAAGACTGGATCTCTGCGGAAAGGGTGTTCCCGCTCCGGCGCGGCAGCGCGAGAAAATCGGTGATCAGCCCGGAGAGCGGCAGAGTTGCGCCATTGTCCCGCCAGAGCCCGGCAAAGCGGTTGGCAATCATCCTCGGCTCTTCGCGCCATTGACCCCCCGCCCGCGACAGAAGCCCTGCGAGCGCGGCTTCCTCTTCTCCGCTCAGCCGGCTCAGAAAGGCGGCCGGGGCCACAGGCGATCCCGGCTCAAGCCAGAGGGTCTCCGTGGCGTCACTGCTCCGGGCTGTGGTTTCGCCTGTCGCAATGTTTACGGCCTCGCCGTCTTCATAGCAGCCCTGCAATGCCAGCAGCGCCGGCAGCAGGACCGCGGCAGACATCATCCGTGACCGGGTCTCTGCGCGTTCCATATATCCTCCCTGATCAGAGCCCCTCCGGCGATTCGCCAAAGGGGCTTCTGACCTCCTCACAGGCTATGTCAGCCAAAGGGATGAGGCAACGTCAGGTGCCTCAGACGAAAGGCTGAGGGGGGAGGGCATTTCGGGAATTTGCCCCCTGACCCTCGGGATATTCATCCCGTGAAAGTCAGGAAATCTCGCCTGCTGACAGAAAAAATTTCCGATGTTTCAATTGTATACGGAGGAATGCCGAAGGGAACGAAGATTGCGGGACCCGCAGGAGCGGCGCCGTCTTTCCGACCCGGACGTGGTACAGAGGAGGACCCAAGGGATGAGATTGACAGGACTGTTGTCCAGGACATCGCGACTGGTACTCGCGGGCATGTTGATGGGCGCACCGCTGATGGCGGTACCCGCACTTGCGAATGATAAACTGGTCGAACTTGCAAAAGACCCGGCGAACTGGGTCATGACCGGCCGCGATTACAACGCGCAGAACTATTCGACCATGACGGAGATCAACAAAGAGACCGTCAAACGGCTGCGCCCGGCGTGGTCCTTCTCGACCGGTGTGCTTCACGGCCATGAGGGCACGCCGCTGGTCGTGGGTGACAAAATGTTCATCCACTCGCCCTTCCCGAACACCACCTTTGCGCTGGATCTGAAAGATCCCGGCCGCATCATCTGGCAGAATAAGCCCAAGCAGAACCCGACCGCGCGGACAGTGGCCTGCTGTGACGTGGTCAACCGGGGTCTGGCCTATTGGCCGGGCGATGACGAGCGCGGTGCCCTGGTCTTCCGCACCCAGCTTGACGGTCATATCGTTGCCATGGATGCCGAGACCGGTGAGACGGTCTGGATGATGGAAAATGCCGACATCAAAGTCGGCGCTACGCTGACCATTGCGCCCTATGTCATCAAAGACATGGTGATCGTCGGCTCCTCCGGGGCGGAACTCGGTGTGCGCGGCTATGTCACCGCCTACAACGTGAAGTCCGGTGAGCAGGTCTGGCGCTCCTTTGCGACCGGCCCGGATGAGGACATCCTGCTGGCCGATGACTTCAACGCGCCGAACCCGCATTACGGCCAGAAGAACCTCGGCATCGAGACCTGGGAGGGCGACGCCTGGAAAATCGGCGGCGGCACCAACTGGGGCTGGTATGCCTATGACCCCGATATCGATCTCTTCTACTACGGCTCGGGCAACCCCGCGCCCTGGAACGAGACGATGCGCCCGGGCGACAACAAATGGACCATGGCGATCTGGGGCCGCGAGGCCACCTCAGGCAAGGCGAAATTCGCCTATCAGAAAACCCCGCATGACGAATGGGACTATGCCGGCGTCAACGTGATGATGCTGTCAGAGCAGGAAGACAAAGAGGGGAAGATGCGCAAGCTTCTGACCCACCCGGACCGCAACGGGATCGTCTATACGCTTGACCGCACCAACGGCGATCTGATCTCGGCCGATAAGATGGATGACACCGTCAACTGGGTCAAAGAGGTGCAGCTCGACACCGGTCTTCCGGTGCGGGATCCCGAATTCGGCACCCGGATGGATCACAAAGCACGCGACATCTGCCCCTCGGCCATGGGCTATCACAACCAGGGCCACGACAGCTACGATCCCGATCGTAAGCTCTTTATGATGGGCATCAACCACATCTGCATGGACTGGGAGCCCTTCCAGCTGCCCTATCGTGCAGGCCAGTTCTTCGTTGGTGCAACCCTTGATATGTATCCGGGCCCCAAAGGCGACCGCCAGAACGCCCTCGGCCTGGGCCAGATCAAAGCCTATAACGCCATCACCGGCGAAATGGCCTGGGAGAAGATGGAGCGCTTTGCAGTCTGGGGCGGCACCATGGCCACCGCAGGCGGGCTGACCTTCTACGGCACCCTCGACGGCTTCATCAAAGCGCGTGACAGCGACACCGGCGATCTGCTGTGGAAGTTCAAACTGCCCTCGGGCGTGATCGGTCACCCCATGACCTATGAACATGAGGGCCGCCAGTATGTCGCCATCTACTACGGCGTCGGCGGCTGGCCGGGTGTGGGTCTGGTCTTTGACCTGGCAGATCCGACCGCAGGTCTCGGCTCGGTGGGTGCCTTCAAACGTCTGAAGGAATTTACCCAGATGGGCGGCGGCGTGATGGTCTTCTCTATCGATGGCGAAGGGCCTTACTCTGATCCGAACGTCGGTGAATACATCCCCGGCAGCCCGACCTGATCTTTGCAGGGCAGCCGGATCCGCTTCGGCTGCCCGCCTTGAAGGTTCTGAGGAATACACCATGAATACGACCATTCGCTGCCTGCTGACGGGGCTGACGCTCGTCGCATCAGACGCGGCGGCCGCGGCAGAGACTGAGGCACTGCGCGTCTGTGCCTCCACCAGAGATGCGCCCTATTCCAATGCCGCGCTGACGGGCTTTGAGAATGTCCTGGCCGGGGTTCTGGCTGAGGAAATGCAGATGCCGCTTGAGCTGGTGAAGATCGACAATGACGCGATCTATCTGGTGCGGGACGGCATCGAAAAGGGTCTTTGCGATGTGTTGATGGGGGTCGACAGCGGTGACAGCCGCCTGCTGACCAGCCAGCCGTACTACCGCTCGGGCTATGCGTTCATCAGCCGCGAAGAGGCGGGGTTTGACGGCGAGAAATGGCAGGATCTGGACCGCGAAGGGATCAAAACCGTCGCCTATCGCTATCACAGCCCGGCTGAGACGATCATGAAATATACCGGCCGGTATGAATACAACATGATCTATCAGGCCTCGCTGACCAACTTTGAGGACCGGCGCAACAAATACACCCAGGTGCCTGCGGACCGCGTGGTCTCTGAGGTGGCGGCAGGCACGGCCGATCTGGCGATCATCTTTGCGCCTGAAGCCGCCCGCTATGTGCGCGACAGCCGCGTGCCGCTGAAAATGACGCTGATCACCAATGAGATCGAACGCTCTGACGGGCGGATCATCCCGCTGCAATATGACCAGTCGGTCGGCGTGGTCAGCTCAAAGCCCGGGCTTCTGGAAAAAGTCGATGAGGCCCTGACCCGCGCGAAGGACCGCATTGAGGCTGTCCTCAAAGAAGAAGGCATCCCCACCCTGCCGCCGGGCGGCAACCGGTCTCTCTGAGGATACGTAATGCGATACCTTGCACTGCCGCTGATGCTTTTTGTCCTGCCGGCCCTGCCGGCTCTGGCAATGCCTCAGTTCTACAACACCATCGACGGCTCGCCGCTGAACTTTGACGATGCCATGGAAGAGGGGCGCGATACCCCGGCCGTGGAAGAATTCCTGGCGACCGGCGTGAATATCTACAACGAAAACCCCGACGTCCTCGCAAAGGCCGAAGAAGTCTATAACACCATGTGTTCGGGCTGCCACGGGCATTACGGCGAGGGCAAGATCGGGCCGGGGCTGAACGACAGCTACTGGACCTATCCTCAGAACGAAACCGACGTCGGCCTCTTTTCGACCCTTTATGGCGGGGCGACCGGCCAGATGGGGCCGATGTGGGGCAGTCTGACTTTGGATGAAATGCTGCTCTCCATGGCCTGGGTCCGCCACCTCTATACCGGCGACCCAAAGGATGCCGTCTGGCTGACCAAAGAGCAGCGCGAAACCTTCAAACCTTTTGAGCCGAAGAAGAAATGAGCCGGTGCGGGGAGACCACCCGCCCGGATCCCAAGCAGAGGAGTTGCAAGATGAAACTGATTTCCTGCGCTGTGACGGCCCTTCTTGCCCTTGCCGCCCCGGCCCTCGCCTATGACGGCACCAATTGCAAAGCCCCCGGCAACTGCTGGGAGCCCAAGCCCGGCTACCCCGAAAAGGTCGAGGGCTCGCAATACGATCCGCAGCACGACCCGGCAGAACTGTCGAAACAGGGGGATGCCCTGGCCGCAATGGATCACCGCAACGCCTGGCGGATCTGGCATATGAAGACCACCGGCAGCTTCGAATACGACGTGCGCAAGATCGAAGGCTACAGCGAGACAGAATTGCCCAAGGTCAACTGACCCGAAGCAGGCGGCACCGGCAGTTCTTCCATTCCCAGTCAGACACCGGTGCCGCGCCTTACTCTTGGAATAACAGCATGAAGACCTCCGGGACGATCTCTCTTTCTGAGTGGCAGGCACGCTTTCACGAGGCGGAGGCAGCGCTTAATCAGGTTGTTCTCGGCCAGAAAAGCGTGATCCGGCTTTTGCTGATCTGTGTGCTCTCACGCGGCCATGTTCTGTTGCAGGGCGATGTGGGCACCGGAAAAACCACCCTGCTGCGCGCCCTGGCGCGGGTGATCGGCGGTCCTTACGCACGCATTGAGGGCACGGTGGATCTGCTGCCCTCTGATCTGATTTATGATGCCCATCTCGACGAGGACGGAAGACCCCGGGTGGAGCCGGGGCCGCTTTTGTCCGCCGGAGAGGATCTTTCGGTCTTTTTCTTCAATGAAATCAACCGTTCGCGTCCGCAGGTCCATGCGCTTTTGCTGCGGCTGATGGCCGAACGCTCGGTCACCGCGTTCCGGCGTGAGCATCACTTCCCCCATATTCAGGTCTTTGCCGATCGCAATCAGATTGAGCGGGATGAGACCTTTGAGCTGCCCGCCGCCGCCCGGGATCGTTTTATGATGGAGATCGCCGTCGCCGCCCCGCCCCGGCGCGAAGATCGCATTGCCCTTGCCTTTGAGACCCGTTTTCACGACACGGATAGCCTGATCGGCGGACTTGGAGAGGGCATTTTGCCCTATCACGCGCTCAACGCCCTGAGCGCAGAACTGCAGAAAACCATTCACGCAAGCCCCGCGCTACAGCGCTATGTTCATGATCTTTGTGACGCTTTGCGCGCCCCTTCAGAGGCGGGGATCCGCCTTGAGGGCGTTGACACCGCGCGGATGATCCGCGGCGGGGTCAGCCCCAGGGGCATGCAGGCGCTGGTGCGTGCCGCGCGGACCCAGGCCTGGACCGAGGGGCGTGATATGGTGCTGCCTGCCGACATCCGGGCGGTTTTTCCGGCGGTGATGGGGCATCGGACCTTCCTTGCTCCCGCCTTTGAGCCGCGCCGCGACAGCCTGATCCCCGCACTTTATGCAGCGCTTTTTGACCGGGTGGCGGTGCCGGCGGAATGACAGTCTCGCCCGCCGATCTTTCGCTTTTTGAGCCGCTGGCCTGGCGGCTGGCAAGGCTGCAAAGCGGGGCGATGCAAGGCCGTCACGCGGCGCAGCGGCGCGCGGGGGGGGATATCTTCTCGGATGTGGCCGGCTTTTTGCAAAATCCCGATCCGCGCCGCCTGGATCTGCGCCGCACGCTGACGGACCCTTTCGGGGCCCTGCAGGTGCGCCGCTTTCAGCATCGGGTCCGCATTGAGCTTCACATCCTTCTCGACGCCTCCGCCTCTCTGTCGGCCGGGGCAGCCTCAGACCGGCAGGGGCTTGCCGCGCTGGTGGCGGGCGGGATGGCGCGCGCGGCTGTTGCGGGGGGCGATACGGCGGTTTTGCATATCGCGGCGGGTGAGAGGCTTTTGCAAAGCGGGCCAGGCCTTCGCAACGCGGCTTCGGCGCAGGGAATTGCCGATGAAATCGCGATGCTTCGCCCCTCCGGGCGGGGTCTGGCGGGGCTGACTGCGGCCTGCGATGCCCTTCCGCAGCGCAATGTGTTTGTCGTGCTGATATCAGACTTTGAGGCCGGGGTTCCGGAGATCACGCCGCTTCTGTCCCGGCTGCAGCCCCGTCCGATGCTGCCCGTCTGGCTGCGCGACAGTGGTCTTGAAGACCCGGGCGAGGGCTTTGGCCTGATGGAGGGCCACGACCCTGAGACCGGGGCGCGCCGTCTGCTGCTGCGCACGAAGGCGCGCGCCGCCAGGTTTCGCGCTGAGGCAGCATCGCGTCACGCCGCGCTGCGCAGCCTCTTTGCGAGCCATGGGATCACGCCCCTGGAGGTGTGCGACAGCCTTGAGCCGGAGGCGCTGACTGAGGCGCTGGCGGGGGCCTTCGAATGATCCGCGCGCTTGCTCTGTGCCTCCTGCCGGGGGCGGCAATGTCCGCGCCGCTGGTGGAAAGCCTCGCCCCGCCGCCTGCGGCCTATTTCCCCGGCGATGAGCTGGTGCAGGAGCTGCGTCTGACGCTCCCGCCCGGGGTCAGCCCTGATCCGGCATCCCTGCCGCTTCCGGGTCCGAAAGATTACTGGCTGGATCTGCGCAGCCTGCGCCAGGAGCGGCGCGGCGATCAGTTCATTTTGTTTCTGCACTGGCAGACCTTTTACTCCGCCGTCACCGCGGATCGTCGGGAGGTGCCGGGTCTGTCCCTGCGGCTCAGTGATGGCAGCCTGGTGCAGGCGCCGGCTTTCAGTTTCATCGCCGCACCGCTGATCCCGCTGACGGACGATATGTCTGCCGCGCAGATGCGTCCCGACCCGCCGGTCCACACCGCGCCGGGGCGACGGATCGCGGTGCTGTTTGTCGCCGCTCTGGCCGCTTTTGCCCTGTCGGTGTTGGGGCTTGCCCGCCATCACGGCACCTGGCCCTTTCATCAGCGCGGGAAACGCCCCTTCACCCGGGCCGCGCGGCAGTTGCGCAATCGCTCTGGCCGCGGCCCTGCGGAGGCCCGCCGCCTTTTGCACCGCGCCTTTGACGAGGCCGCAGGGCGGGTCGTCCTGAGTGCGGATCTGGCAGAGTTTCTGGCCGCGCGGCCCGAGTTTCAGCGGCTCAGCACGGAGATCTCGGAATTTTTCCTCGCCTCTGACCGTCAGTTTTTCGGGGTTGAGCCTGCCGGCCCCCCCGCGCCCGAATTTGTCTCGCGCCTGAGCCGCGCGGAAAGGGGGCTCCTGTGATCGGCTTTGACTGGCCCCTCGCGCTTACGGCTCTGCCTCTGGCGCTCATTCCGCTCTTTACCCGCTGGCTGTTGCCCCAGGCTCTGCCCGCCCCTGGGGCTGGCCCGGGACGGCGGCGGTGGCCTCCGGCGGTTTTCGCGCTCAACCTGGCCGGGGTGCTTGGCATTGCCGGTTTCATCATCGGCGCGTCGGGGCCTTTTCTGCGCGGGGGAGAGGTGCCGCGGGAGGGGAAGGGGGCCAATATGGTCCTGCTGATCGACCGCTCCTCCAGCATGGATGACAGCTTCGCCGGGCGCCGCCCGGGCGGGGGCGAGGACAGCAAGTCTGAAGCCGCCCGGCGCATCCTACTGGAGTTCATTGCCGGACGCGCGGATGACCGCGTGGGGGTGGCGGCGTTTTCGACCTCGCCGCTGATGGTCCTGCCGCTGACCGACAGCCGCAGCGCCCTGCGGGCCGCCATCGCCGCCCAGGGGGAGGCGGGGCTGTCGCAGACCGATGTGGGGCGCGGTCTGGCGCTGGCGATGGACATGCTGAAGGATGCACCGCAGCCGGGGGCCCGGGCGGTGGTCATGGTCTCAGACGGGGCGGCCGTGATCGCGCCGGAGGTGCAAAAGCAGCTGCGGGAGCTTGCGGCAGCGCGGGAGGTCAGCCTCTATTGGCTCTATCTGCGCACAAAGGGCGCGCGCAGCATCTTTGATGACGGCGCGCCGGGGGAGCGCAACACCCCCCAGACCCGGCCCGAGCGGCATCTGCACCTTTATCTGCAGCGCCTCGGTGTGCCCTATCACGCTTGGGAGGCCGAGAACGCCGGGGCGGTGGCCGCAGCGCTTGAAGAGGTCAACCGCCTTGAGCAGCACCGTCTGGTGACCACCAGCCGCATTCCCCGCCGTGATCTCTCAGCCTGGGCTTTTGCTCTGGCCGGGCTGGCCGCGCTTTTGCTGACGCTTGCGCGCCTTATTGAGATCCCGCTGCGCCGCGCGGGTCCGGCCGCCCTGGTGAGGTGGTCATGAGACAGCTTTTCCATCTCGGATTGATCCTCACCTTGCTCGCGGCTCTCTGCCTTGCGGTCTGGTCGGGCTATACTCTCTGGCGGCTCAGCCTTGAGAACGGCTATATCCGTGCGGTCGCAGAGGGGCGCAGCCCTGCGCTGCCGGAGCCTGCCGGGGCCTATGCGCTTTATGCAAGAACCCTTGATCTGGCGCGGCGCGACCGCGCCGACGAGGCAGAGGGCCTTTTGACGCGCCTGACGGATCTGCCCCTCGGGATGCAGGCTGCGGCCCGGTATGCCATCGGCAATGCCCGGCTGCGTGCGGGATATGCCCTGCTTGACGTCGGGCGGGCGGATGATGCGGTGCCGCATGTCAATCTTGCCAAAAGCGCCTATCGCGCCGCATTGCATCTGCGCCCGGGCGATCATGATGCGCGGCTGAACCTGGCGCTGGCGATGCGGCTGGTGCGCGATCTGCCCCGCCCGTTGCAAAGCGGCGCTGAGGAAGAGGAGGAAAGCGCCCCCCGACAGCTCTGGACCGATCTTCCGGGCCTTCCCAGAGGTGCGCCGTGAGGCGGGGGCGTGTGCTGCTGCCCTCTCTGGTCGTGCTCTGCGCCCTGCTTACGCTTGTTGCGCCGGGGGTGTCGCGCCGGGCGGCGGTGACGGATGTGCTGCTGGTGGTCGATATCACCCGCTCGATGAATGTGCGCGATATGGCGGGGGAGTCGCGGCTTGAGTTTGCCCGGTCGCGTCTGAAAGCCTGGATCGCCGGGCGGCCCTGCGGCAGCCGTGTGGCTCTTGGCCTCTTTACCGAGCGCCGCAGCCTGACGCTTTTTGAGCCCCTTGAGGTCTGCGCCGATTATGCCTCGCTGACGGGGGCGCTCGAGGGGCTTGACTGGCGCATGGCCTGGGAGGGGGACAGCCTGATTTCGCGCGGGCTGAACCATGCGCTCAGCCGTGCGGCCGCGCTTGAGGCAGCGCTTTTGTTCGTGACAGACGGCCATGAGGCCCCGCCGCTGCCTTATGAAGGGCCGACCGCCTTTCGGGGCGAAAGTCCGGGCGGTGTGGTGCTCGGCGTTGGGGGGACGGAGCCTGCTCCGATCCCGAAATTTGACGATCTGGGCCGCGAGGACGGATTTTACGCGGCTGAGGATCTGCAACAGGCCCCGGCCCGTTTCGGTGCCCCGCCACCGGATGCCGAAAGCCGGCCCGGCTATCATCCCCGCAACAACCCCTATGGCGAGGCTGACCTTGAGGGGAGCGAGCATCTCTCGCGCCGCCAGGACGCCTATCTTTCTGACCTCTCTGCCGCACGCGGGCTCAGCTATCTGACCCCGGAAGCCGGTCCGGACCGGATCGAAGCCGCCCTGCGCGCGGCGGCGCGTGTTCCCGCGCGGCAGATGACCCTCTCCCAAAGCCTGGCGCCGCTCTTTGGCGCGATCGGCGCGGCCCTGCTGGCGGCGCTGTGGCTTGCCTCTCTTTTCCCACGACAAACGACCCGGAAGACCTGAAAGGAACCTCGATGAACCGCCGTAGCTTCTTTGCTCTCAGCCTGCCGCTTCTGCTGGTGCCCCATCTCGGCCTCGCCCATGGCCCCACTCCGCAGCGGGCTGAGCAGAGCCTGGAGATCGCAGCCGCGCCCGATCGGCTTTGGGCCTTACTGTCCGATCCGGCCCTCTATGCCGACTGGCATCCGGCGGTGGCCTCGGTGGAGATGGAGGGCAGCGGAGCCGGGGCAAAGCGCCGGGTGACCTTTGTTGCAGGCGGCAGCGTGCTGGATGGCATCGACCGGATCGACGATGCGGCGATGGAGATCCGCTGGCGGCTCTCCGAAGAGGCGATCGAGGTCTTTCCCGTCAGCCATTACACCCACACCGTGAAAATCACACCCGAAGGGGACGGCGCTTCGGTGACCTGGAAGTCGAGCTTCTTTCGCGCCGATACCACCAATGAACCCGAAGAGCGCTTCAGCGATGAGGCCGCCGTGGCCGCCGTCGAAGAGCTGATCCGCAGCGGGCTCGAAGGGCTGAAAGCCCGTGCAGAGCAAAAATCCTGACCTGTCAGTCGGGCCGGGGGGCGTCTCTCTGCCCCCCTCGCGCCGCGGGGTGAGCGAGCGGAAAGGACCGCCTCCATGAGCTACAGGGACCAGCTTCTGACCTCTGACAGCCGTCTGCCGCCGGTCCCGGAAGACCGACGGCTCGCAGCGGCGCTGTCGCCCCGGCGGCTCGAAGTTTTTCGCGTGACCGCAGCCACCGGCAGCGTGACCCGCGCCGCGCGGCTGCTTGATCTGAGCCAGCCGACGGTGTCGCAGCATCTGCGCGCGCTTGAGACGGAACTGGGGCGGGCGCTCTTTGCGCGGCGGGCCGGTCGCCTGATGCTGACGGCCTTCGGCACCGCCTTTCTCAGTCACGCCACGGCGATGTTGCGCCAGCAGGAGGCTTTGCAGCTGCTGCTGGCCGAGACCTCCGGAAGGCCAGGTCCGCCCCTGCGGATTGCGGGTCTTCCTTCGGTCCTGCAGGCGCTGGTGCCGGGCGCGATCGGCAGCGTTTTGCAGGAGAATCCGGCCCGGACCTTCGATCTGCAGGAAGCCGATACGGCGACGGTTCTCGCCATGCTGGAGGCCGGGCAGGCCGATGTCGCCCTCGTCGATCTGACGGCGGCTGATCCTCTGCCAGAGGGTTTCGCGGCAGAGGGTCTGCTGTCGGATCCCTGGTTTCTGGTGGCACCCTCGGGCATAACGCGGCCAGACGGCCTTTGCGCCGATGGGGCAGAGGCGCTGGCGGAGATCTCACCCTCGGTGCAACTTCCCTCCGGCTCAGGGGCCGGGCAGGCGGCGCGGGCCTGGTTTGCGGCCAAAGCGCCGGGGCAGAGTGTCGTGGCCCGCGTGCGCAGCTATTCCGCCATGCTCGGCCTGGTGCGACAGGGGCTTGGTGTCTGCCTCGCGCCGGGTCTGACGCTTTCGCTTTATGGCAAAGAGGGAGTACAGCTTCGTCCCGTTGCTCTTCCCGCGCGAAAGATCGGGGCGGTTTATTCCGGGCGGCGGAAATGTCGGGCGAGGACTGCGCTTCTCGCGGCGCTCAGCGCCCTTTGTGCAGATGAGGCCCGGCTCAGACCGGATCTGCCGGAGGGCTGAGCACTGCGGAACTTTATCAGCCGTCCAGCCTTCGCGGGCAGGACGGGTCGTGGTGCGGGCAGGGGCGCGCTGCGCAGGCGCCCCCACCCGCAGCCGGTCGGGCTCAGCGTCCGCGATAGACCGGCGGGCGCTTTTCCAGCATCGCGGTGCGGGCTTCGACGGCATCTTCCGTCTTCGACAGCGCGACGGTGAAATCCTGCTCGAAGCGGTAGGCATCGCGCGTGGGCATCAGATCGGCCATATTGCACGAGCGTTTCGCATAAGCGACCGCCAGCGGGGCCTTGGAGGCGATCACGGCGGCCAGACGCTGGGCCTCTGCGTGAACCTGGTCGGGTGCAACGAGGATATTGACGACCCCCATGCGATACATCTCTGCGCCCGAGAACCTTGCACCGGTCAGGAACATCATCCGCATATTGCCGCGACCGAGCACGGTCTTCAGCATGGCCGCGCCGCCTGCGAGGCCCACATCAATCTCGGGCATGCCGAAGCTTGCCTGCTCTGAGGCCACAACGACATCCGAGAAGGCGGCGATGGCAAAGCCCATGCCAAGCGCTGCACCATTGACGGCGGCCACGATCGGCTTTGAGCATTCGACGATGGCGTTGAAGCATTCGCGGGTGACGCGGTTATGCGCGCCGAAGGTGCCGGGGCGGCCATCGGGACGGTCGCGCAGATCGGCACCGGCGCAAAAGACCTTCTGGCTGCTGCACAGAACCGCCGCACGAATGTCGTCGCGCTCGTTCACCTCGTCGAGAATGGCCACGAAGCGATTGCGCATCTCGCTGTTCATGGCGTTCACCGGGCCGCGGTTCAGAGTGATCGTCGCGACATAGTCCCGGACGTCGAGCGTGATAATTTCGTCAGACAAAGTTGCCTCCCTGAGAGTTCCGCCGGGAAGATGCCTCAGGTGCTGCAGATTGACTTGTGCGCGATGAACACAGCTTCATTGCAGATCTGCCACTATTTTACCGGGCAGCCCTGAGCGGGCGGCCCGGTCCGCCGGGCTTACGGCGGTGGCATCTGTGGCGACCCTGCGCGCGCCAGGCATCCTTCCGCGCCGGCGCAAGGGACTGCTGCCGGGCTTTTGCGCAAGGGGGACTCATCTGGTCCTCCGCCTGGAGGTTTATCTTGCCTGAATTGCCATAAAGCTTTGCGCATCCGGCATTAGTGTTTCCCCGACCGGCTGTGCAAGGGTCACGGCGAAGGGGCCAGGGACCGGCTGCCTGCGCGCTCTGTCAATGTTCGGCGCAGGGTGGGTGTGAGAGGCTCCGGACCTGAAATCGGCCATCTGCGGCGCGGTCACGAGACTTCGTGATGCCGGGGTGGCGCATGGGAGAAGACGATGACCACTGCTGTTGATTATGCAGCTTTTGCCGCCGAGGTGCGGGAATTTGCACTGTCCGTCTGTCCGGAACCGACCCGGAAGATCATGCGCGAAAACCGAAAGCTCTCGCGCGGGCCCTGGGCAGAATGGCAGCAGATCCTTTATGCCAAAGGCTGGGGCGCTCCGGGCTGGCCGAAGGAATTTGGCGGCATGGGCTGGGACGCCCGGCAGCGGTTCATCTTTGATGAGATGATGGCGGAATGCGATTGCCCGCCGCTTTATCACCACGGCCTGCGCCATCTTGGTCCGACCCTGATCAAATACGGCACCGAAGAGCAGAAGCAGCGCTTCCTTCCGGGCATTCTGAACGGCACGGACTGGTGGTGCCAGGGCTTTTCCGAGCCGGGGGCCGGGTCGGATCTGGCCTCGCTGAAATGCGCGGCGCGGCGCGAGGGCGATAAATACATCGTCAACGGCCAGAAGATCTGGACCTCGCATGCCCATGAAGCCGATCTGATGTATACCCTTGTGCGGACCTCACGCGAGGATCGTAAGCAAAAGGGCATTACGCTGCTGTTGATCCCGGTGAAGTCGAAAGGCATCACCGTGCGCCCGATCCGCACCCTCGACGGCTTCCACCACGTCAATGAAGTCTTCCTTGATGATGTGGAAGTCCCGGTTGAAAACCGCCTCGGGGATGAGGGCGATGGCTGGACGGTGGCGAAGTATCTGCTTGGGCACGAGCGGCTCTCCTCGGCCAATACGGCGGGCCTTTTCAAAGCCTTCGCCGCGCTGAAAGCGCTGGTGGAGAGCGAGCTCTCCGCCCCCTCGCAGCGGCGTCGCCGCGAAGCCGCGCTGGCACGCATGGCCGTGATCGAAGCGCGGATGATCGGGTTGCGCGAGCAGGGCCGTCAGGCCGTGGCCGATACCATGGAGGGGCGTCCGCTGGGGATTGCGCCTTCGGTCATGAAGCTCATCGCCTCGGAACTGGTGCAGGAAATCGATGAGATGATCCTCGCCATCGTGGGTCCGGAGGTCATCGCGCAGTTTTATCCCGATGGCGAAACCGCGGGTTATGACGCGAAGGTCCTCGCCATCCGCAACTATCTGCTGCACCGCGCCAATACGATCTATGGCGGCAGCAGCGAAGTGCAGCGCGATATGATCGCCCGCGAGCTTTTGGGCCGCTGAGCCCCGGCGGGCAGGCCGCCTGACGCAGCCTCCCCGGATCAAAGCCCCTGTTTCGAAGGAATTTCAGAGCATGTCCACGCTCGATTTTGCGCCTATGACCGACCCGCAGATCTTTGCGGAAGCTGATCGTTTTGTCGCCAGCCTGATCCCTGAACCCCTTGCGCCTGAGACCAGCACTCAGACCTGGGCGGGGATGACAGAGATGGGCTGGCCGCTGTGCCTGCTGCCCGAGGAGGCCGGTGGCCTTGGTGCGGATCTGGCCACAGTGGCGGCCATCGTCGAAGGGGCCGCGCGCCATGCCCCCGCCGCGCCGCTGGTCGCGGGCTGTGCGGTGGTTCCCTGGCTTCTGAGCGCCGCGCCCGCAGATCTGCGGGAGGCCGCCACAGCCGGCATCGCCGACAACAGCTGGCGTATCGCCTATAGCCGCCCTGTCTTCAGCGCGGCGCTGCGCGGCGGTGAAACCGTGGTCACGCCCTTTGGCCATGACGCGCCCACCCATGTGCTTCTGGCGCTTGAGGCTCCGGCGGAACTGGTGCTGGTCGATCTTTCGGCTGCGGGCGTCAGCCATTCGGTCAGCCGCAGCCTTGACGGGCGCTGCTCGCTGCAGCTGAGCCTTTCGGGCGAGGCGCTCGCTCAGGGCCGCCGTCTGGCCGAAGGTGACGCCGCCGCGCGTCTTATTGCGGCGGCAGAGGATCTGGGAGCCGGTCTGACCGCGCTGGAGATCGTGTCGCTGGCCGGGGTGGCCCTGAAACGCACCGCCGAGTATCTGGGCGAGCGCGAGCAGTTCGGCGCGAAACTCGCCTCGTTCCAGGTGCTGCGTCAGCGTTTTGCGGCGGTCTATGCCGATTATCTGAACGCCCGCGCACTCTGCTTCACGCTGTTCAACCAGAACCTTCTGGAAAACGCCGAAGCCGCGCCGCAGCGCCAGGTCGCGCTGGCCTATCTGCTGGCGGTGCGCCAGGCCCATCAGATCGCCCAGCAGGTCATTCAGTTCCACGGCGGCATCGGCGTGACCGAAGAGCTGGGCGTGTCGCGCCTGAACCGCCGTCTGCTGGCGGCTGCCTATGACTTTGGCTCCGCCGATGACGCGGTGGAGCAGCTGATCGCGGCCGCCTGAGGCGGCCTGCTCTGAACGACCGGAGGCGCCGCCCGAGCGCAGGCCCCCGGTCGGAACTGGTAAGGAGGAACCATGTTCAAACACGCTTTCGGCGCGCTGGTCGCGCTTGGTCTCAGCATCGCTCCGGCGCTGGCAGAAACCTATCCCAAGGGTCCCGTCACCCTGGTGATCCCCTACAGCGCCGGCGGCCTGACCGATATCGTCGGTCGCGTGGTTGCGCAGGAACTCCATGAAAAATGGGGTCAGCCGGTGGTGGTCGAAAACGTCACCGGCGGCGGCTCGCTCAACGGAGCGGTCAAAGTTGCGAAAAGCGATCCGGATGGCCAGACGATCCTGCTGGGCTCTTACGGGCTGATCACCGGTCAGATCATGCTGCCGCAATCGGGTCTGAAACCCGATGACCTGGCGCCGGTCTATAAGATCGGCCGCACCAACAGCCTTCTGCTGGTGCGCAAAGATTTCCCGGCGGACACGCTGGAAGAGGTCATTGCCTATATCCGTGACAATCCGGGCGATATGACCTTTGCCTCTTCGGGCATCGGCTCAAGCCCGCATATCGCGGCTGAAGTCTTTGCCGGTCAGCTGAATTCCGAAATCCTGCATATCCCCTTCCAGGGCACCTCGCAGGCGATGACGGAAATCGTGGCGGGCCGCGTCGATGCAATTTTCGACGGCGTGACGCCGGGCATGCAATATGCCCGCGACGGCAGCATGAAAGCCATCGCGATCGCCGCGACGGAGCGTCATCCCTCGGCTCCGGAGGTCGCAACCTTCAACGAGCTGGGCACCGACTTCGTTTTCGGCCCGTTCTGGGGCTTCTTCGTGACCTCTGCCACCCCCGAGCCGGTGCAGCAGGCGCTTTATAACGACCTCCAGGAGGTGATTATGAGCGATAAGATCCGCGCCAAACTGGAAGAATACAGCTTCGCCATGCGCAACCCCTCGCAGCAGGAGTTCCGCGACTTCATGGCTGCGGGCACCAAAGAGATCGAAGATCTCGTGGCCTCGGGCCGCCTGGTCGTCTCGAAGTAAACACCGTTTCTCCGGCCCGTCTGCTCTGCGGCAGACGGGCCTTTTCTTTTTGCGGCAGACTGTTGCCGTCTGACAGGAGTGTTTCATGCTGAAATGCGCCGCTATGGCCGAGTTTTGCACCGCCGTTGACATGAGGGGCATCCCGGACACCGCTTCAAGCTCTATGCTTTCCAGATCGGCCAGCGCATGTCCCATCGGTAGCCAGAGCCGATAGGGCGACACCAGCAGCGTCTCCACATGCATCGCCATACGGTCCTGGATCGAAGAGGTCATCAGCACCGCGACATCAAGCTCGCCCCCGATCAGCAGATGCTCAAGGTAATCGGCGTTTTCCTCAATGACGGAGAGCTCAATGCGCGGGAAAGCGCGGCGATAGCGTGAGAGGATATCGGAGAGCACATAGCCCGCCACCAGCGAGGTCACCCCCAGCGACAGACGCCCCGGCAGGCTTTCGGTTTCATCGCGAAAGCTCGAGCGGGCAGAGGAGACATCCGTCAGGATCCGCCGCGCGTGCCGCAGAAAGGCCTGCCCCTTGTGGGTGATCTCCATCCCCCGCGCCTGACGCTCAAACAGCTGAATACCGAGATCTTCTTCCAGCGCGCGGATCGCCTCAGTGACCGAGCTTTGGCTGATCGACAGCTGCCGCGCGGCTCCGGTCACCGAACGGGTTTCGGCCGCGGCGATGAAGAACTGTAACTGCCTTAAGGTGAATGCCATGCCGCCCCCTGAGGGGAGAATGGCAAAGAAAATCTGAAGCGCGAAGGTTTTTTACACGAAAGCCCGGCCAGCCGGCCGGGCTTTCGTATCATTGATGAAGGCGGCGCCTCTCAGAGCGCCACGCAGTCGGCGTAATGGCGCACCAGACCGTCCGGCCCCACTTCGGAGACGAGGCCGTGGATATCGGTCTCAAACCCGGGGCATTCACGCGCGAAATCGCGGTTAAAGCGCAGGAAATCGACGATGCCTTTGTTGAAGACCTCGCCCGGGATCAGCAGCGGAATGCCCGGCGGATAGGGCGTCACGAGGCTGGTGGTAATACGGCCTTCCAGCTCATCCACCGGCACCCGCTCGGTCTTGCGTTTTGCGATCTGCGCAAAGGCTTCCGAGGGGGTCATGGCCGGGGTGTGGTCGGTCAGATAGATCTCGGTCGACAGACGCGCGATGTCATATTTGGCATAAAGCTCATGCACATGCTGGCTCAGATCGCGCAGGCCCATCTGCTCATAGCGGCTGTGACGCGCCGAAAACTCGGGCATCACGCGCCAGAGCGGCTGGTTGCGGTCATAGTCGTCCTTGAACTGCTGGAGTGCTGCCAGCAGCGTGTTCCAGCGGCCCTTGGTGATGCCGATGGTGAAGAGAATGAAGAAGCTGTAAAGCCCGGTCTTCTCCACCACAACGCCATGCTCGGCCAGATATTTCGACACGATCGAGGCCGGAATGCCGGTGGCATCAAAACGTCCGTCGATGTCGAGGCCGGGGGTGATCAGCGTGGCTTTGATCGGGTCGAGCATGTTGAAGCCCGGCGCCATATCGCCAAAGCCGTGCCAGGCGTCTTCGCCGTCGCGCTGCACGCCCTCAGAATCGGTGCGGCGCAGTTCCCAGTCGCGGGCGCGACCGATGCCTTCTTCGACCAGCTCATCCGGGCCCCAGACCTGGAACCACCAGTCATTCTCGCCAAATTCGGCATCCACTTTGCGCATGGCGCGGCGGAAATCCAGCGCCTCAAGGATGGATTCTTCCACCAGCGCGGTGCCGCCCGGCGGCTCCATCATGGCCGCCGCGACATCGCAGGAGGCGATGATCGAATACTGCGGGCTCGTGGAGGTATGCATCAGATAGGCTTCGTTGAAGAGATGCCGGTCGAGCTTCACCGTTTCGCTGTCCTGCACCAGGACATGGCTGGCCTGGCTGATGCCGGCGAGCAGTTTGTGAATGCTCTGCGTGGCATAGGTCACCGAATGTTTCGTGCGCCCGCGCTTGCGGCCCATGGCATGATAGGTGCCATAGAAGGGGTGGAAGGCGGCATGGGGCAGCCAGGCTTCGTCGAAATGCAGGTTATCGACATAGCCGTCGAGCAGGCGCTTGATCTCTTCGGTGTTGTAGAGAACGCCGTCATAGGTCGACTGCGTCAGCGTCATCACCCGCGGGGTCACGGTTTCCGGGTCCACACCGGCCAGCAGCGGGTTGGCGCGGATCTTGGCTTTGATCGCCTCCGGTTCAAACTCGGCGCGGCCGATCGGGCCGATGATGCCGTAGTGGTTGCGCGTCGGGCGCAGGAAGACCGGGATCGCACCGGTCATGATGATCGAATGCAGGATCGATTTGTGGCAGTTGCGGTCAACCACAACCACATCGCCCGGCGCCACCGTATGGTGCCAGACCATCTTGTTTGAGGTCGAGGTGCCATTGGTCACGAAGAAGCAGTGATCGGCATTGAAGATCCGCGCGGCATTGCGCTCAGAGGCGCCGATGGCCCCGTTGTGATCGAGAAGCTGGCCCAGTTCCTCCACCGCGTTGCAGACATCGGCCCGCAGCATGTTTTCGCCGTAGAACTGGTGATACATCTGACCGATCGGCGATTTCAGGAAGGCGACGCCCCCCGAATGCCCCGGGCAGTGCCAGGAATAAGAGCCGTCCTCGGCGTAATCGAGCAGCGCCTTGAAGAAGGGCGGCTGGATGCTTTCGAGGTAATTTTTGGCTTCGCGGATGATGTGACGCGCCACAAATTCCGGCGTGTCTTCAAACATGTGAATGAAGCCGTGCAGCTCTTTGAGGATGTCATTGGGCAGGTGGCGCGAGGTGCGGGTCTCACCATGCAGGAAGATCGGCACGTCCGAGTTCTTCCAGCGGACTTCCTCGATAAAGGCGCGGAGTTTGCCGATGACGCTGTCATGCTCATCACTGCCCTCGAACTCTTCGTCGTCAAAAGACAACACGAAGGCCGAAGCGCGGCTCTGCTGCTGGGCGAATTGCGACAGGTCGCCGTAGCTGGTCACACCCAGGACTTCAAAGCCTTCGCTTTCAATCGCGTCGGCCAGCGCCCGGATGCCAAAGCCCGAGGTATTCTCGGAGCGGAAATCTTCGTCAATAATGACGATCGGAAAGCGGAATTTCACGGTAGGTTTCCTTTCGTCACCACAGCTCGCGATGCTCATCACAACCTGTGGTCTTCTGGTCAAGCCTTTCCTGCTGCCGCAGGGCAGAGAGAGCGGATATCTCTGCAAAAAACCGCCGGTCAACGAAAGAGTTCCGGGTTTTGTGGCCCCGCGCCGCGCAGAGGCCCGGCACAGGAGCCGTTAGGCGGCGTGCGAAATTTCCGTTTCATGTCGCGCTGTGTTATGGCCTGCTGCCCCGGGCTGCCCGGGCAGAGGCACGACAAACAGAGACGAGGCAGATGGAGACTATCCGGCTTATCGCCACAGATTATCCATGGATCGGCACGGCCTTCTGGCTGACCCTTCTGACCGCTGCGGCGCTGGCAGTGAACTTCGTGGTTCCGGTGGCGCTGGTCAAACTGCTCCACCGCGTGATTGAGCGGGTTCACTTCCTGCAGGGACCTGAAGTTGTGCGCTCCGGCGTGATCGCGCGACTGGCCAATGCGGCTCCGGCCATCGTGATTTATGCGGGCATCGTTATGGTGCCGGGGCTGCCAGCCGCCCTGGCGACCGTGGTGCGCAATGTCGCCAATGCGGTGATCATTTTATGCATGGCCATGGCCATCGCCGCCGCGCTTGATCTTTTTCATACGATCTGGCGGCGCCGCGAGGGGGAGACCGGGCGCTCGATCAAGGGCTATGTCCAGGTTGCGACGATCATTATCTATATCATCGCGGCGCTTTTGATGATCGCGGCGGTGATCGACCGCTCGCCGCTGATCCTTCTCTCGGGTCTGGGGGCGCTGACGGCGGTTCTGATCCTTGTCTTCCAGGATACGCTTTTGTCGCTGGTGGCGGCGGTTCAGATCTCCTCCACGGATATGCTGAAAGTCGGCGACTGGATTGAGGTGCCGGCGCAGGACGCCAATGGCGATGTGCTGGAGATCGCGCTTCACACCGTGAAGGTGCAGAACTTTGACAAAACCATCACCACGGTGCCGATCCGGAGCCTGGTGACGCAGCCCTTCAAAAATTACCGCGCCATGCGCGAAACCGGCGGGCGGCGGATCAAGCGCTCGGTTCATATCGATCAAAGCACGATCCGCTATCTGACCGACGAAGAGCTCCACCATCTGGCGCAGATGAAGCCGCTTAAGGACTACATTGAGCGCAAATCGCGTGAGCTGGCCGAATGGAACGCGCAGCTTGCGCCGGCTGAGGCCGGGGTGAACCGGCGCAGGCTGACCAATATCGGCACCTTCCGCGCCTATGTGGAGAGCTACCTCAGGGCCCATCCCCGGCTGCGCCTCGATCTGACGATGATCGTGCGTCAGCTTGAGCCGGGGCCGGAGGGGCTGCCGATTGAGGTTTATGCCTTCACCAATACGACCGTCTGGGCCGATTATGAGGCGATTCAGTCGGATATCTTCGATCATCTTTATGGCGTGTTGCCCGAGTTTGGCCTCTCGGTCTTCCAGAACCCCTCGGGGCGCGATCTTTCGGTCCTGTCGCGCTGACGGTGCCACCGCCGCGCCCGGTGACATCGGCGCGGCGGTGACCTATCCTTGAGCGCATCGCAGGCGGAGGGCCAGGCAGATGCTGCTGCGTGTCGGTGAGGCGCGGACAACCGGGATCAATCTTTTCCTTGCGGCGGTGCTTTCTTCCGTCGCGGGAGCGCTGAATGCGGTGGGCTTTCTGGCCGCAGGCTCTTTCACCGCCAATATGACCGGAAATCTCTCGGCCTTTGCGGATCATCTGGCCTTCGGGCGGATCGCTGCGGCGCTGTCTTTTGCGGGGCTGGTCCTTGCCTTTGTCAGCGGCGCAGGGGCGGCCGCCCTCTGGATCCGGGGGGCAGAGCGGCGGGGACAGCGCGCGGTTTACGCCCAGGCGGTTTTTGCAGAAGGCCTCTGTCTGACGGGGCTGGCCACCTGGCTGGTTGTGCGCGGGAGCAGCCTGTCAGAGCCGGGGCTGATCGTGGCTTTGTCCTTCGTCATGGGCTTTCAGAACGCTGTCAGCACGCTGATTTCAAATGCCCGGGTGAGAACCACCCATGTCTCAGGAATGGCCACCGATCTGGGCATCGAAATCGCGGCCTGCCTTGGCCCGCCGCAGGAGCGGCGTGCCGCCCTGCAACCTCTGAAACTCCACGGGCTGACGCTTTTTTGCTTTGCGGCAGGCGGGATCGGCGGGGCGCTGATCTATGGCTTCAGCACGGCAGCGCTGATGGGGATCTGTTCGCTGTGCCTGCTGGGGCTGGCCGTGCCCGAGATGATCCGGGCCCGGCGGGCGGGGCGCGGCTGAGGCCGGTCAGATCAGAAGCAGATCATCTCCGCCTCAGCCTGGGCGCGGCGCAGTTCTGCGAGGATGGCCGTATTGGTGGGATTGCCCCGAAAGAGCGCGGCCCGTTCGCCGCCGCCCTGCCGCATCCGCAACACCGTCTCTGCGGCGACGTAATCCTCCCAGCTCAGGATCTCGGCGATGGCATCCACCGAGCAGGAGCAGCGCGTCAGCGCATCGGCGTTCTGTCCGTTGGTGGCCATACAGGCAAAGACATATTCCGCCCGTGCCGCCGTGGGGTAGTCGCTGACCACCTGGGCAGCGGCCGGAAGGCAGAGGGCGAAAAGGATCGGAAGGCTGAGGTATTTCATCATCTGGTCTCCGGTTCAGAGGTCAGAATTTCGCTGTAACGCTCGGGGGCATCCGGCAAGGTGGCAGAGAGCAGTGTGAGCTGTCCTGGATCGCCCTGCTGCCAGCGGATGTCGATCACCAGATCGGCGAATTCGCCATAGCGGTGGCGGTTGGGATCCCCCTCGAAGGGCGCGATGAGAAGCCGGTCTTCGCTGAGGTCTGCCGCGCCAAGGGTCTGGCGCATGCGGTTGCGGATGTAATGCGGGTTGCCCCCGGTCTCCTGGGCTGTGACGCGCATGACGTTTTCCAGAAACATCAAAAGGATCGGATGCGGCGAGGCGGCCGGAAATTCCGCCATTGGCCGGCCGTCATGGGCAAGGGTCAGCCGGCCTTCGGACATGGCGCTCAGCCGGATCTCCTGGCCAGGCTCCGCCCGCATACGGCGGTAGCCGCCTTTGGGCGGCGGCGCATCCGCGGCGGCCTCGGGCAGGGCGCGGCTGTGGCGGAACGTCAGGCTCGCACCCTCCGTAAGCTCCGCCAGCACACCGGGGGCCATGACCCGGTCGCCAAAGGTTTCAGCCTGCAAAGGCAGCGGGGCAAAGCCCAGCACCAGGGCTGCGAGCAGGGGGCGAAGGGTGATCAAGGCGCAGTCTCCTCAGCGGTGAGCCCTGCGGGCTCAAGAACAAAGCCGCGGCCTCGCAGGGTCCGCAGCACCAGGCCATAGGCGGTGAAATTTCCAAGCTTTCGGCGCAGATAGCCGATGTAGACATCGACGACGTTATCCGTTGATCCCCCGTGCGGGGCCCAGAGCGCGTCGAAAATCGCGCCGCGGGTGCTGATTTCGCCGCTGTGGCGGATCAGCCAGGCCAGAAGCTCCCCCTCCCGCTCGGTGAGGGCCACATCGCGGCCTGCGCCGCGCACGAGGCGGGTTTCGGGGTTCCAGGAGAGGCCCGCCAGCACCAGGGGCGCGCTTTGGGGGATATGGCGGCGCAGCTGCACCTCGAGCCGCGCCAGAAGCTCAGTGAACTGAAAGGGTTTGACGATATAATCCTGCGCGCCCGCATCAAGGCCCTCGGCCCGCTCTTCGACCCGTGACAGGGCCGAAAGCATCAGGGCAGGCATTTTATGCCCCGCCGCGCGCAGATCGGCGAGGATTTCGGCGCCGCTCTCTTCGCCCAGCATCATATCGACGATGGCGGCATCAAACGGCTGTCGCCCGAGAGCCTCGCGCGCCCCCGCATGGCAGTCGGTATGCACAGAGCTGTGGCCCGCCGCCGCCAGACCCCGCCGGAGCAGCGAAGCAATATCGGGATCATCTTCAATCAGCAGAATATGGGCCATCTTTGCCTTCTGTCGCCGCTGTCAGTTCCAGTTCCAGCCCGAAGCCTTCCGGCAGGGCCAGGCGGCGCAGGTCGCCGCCAAATTCCCGCGCCGCCCAACGGGCCAGCGCAAGGCCGATGCCAAAGCCGCTGACGCCCGGCGAGGCGCTGCGGATATGGCGATCAAAAAGCGGGGCCTCTGCCGGGGGCTGAGGCCCCTTGCCGCTGTCGCAGATCTGAACCCGGACCCGGCCCTCTGAGATCTGCGCCGTAATGCGGATCTGAGCATCTTTCCCGGCGAATTTCACGCTGTTTTCAAAGATCCCCGCAAAGATCTGCCGCAGCCAGTCCGGATCGGCGCGCACCCGCAGCCCCGCGGGGACCTCAGCGCTGACGGTGACCGAAGCCCGCGACAGCAGCGGCGCAACATCGCCCCGCGCAGCCTCAAGTGCCTCCGGGAGGGGGACATCGCGCAGGCTCAGTTCCAGCTCACCGCTTTCAGAGCGCGCGATGCGCAGCAGATCCTCAATCCGGCGAAAGAGCCGCTCGGCGCGTGAGGTGATGGTGTGGAAACTCTGACGCAGATCAGGGTCAGCGGTCATGGCTCCCAGTTCCGCCTCTCCCATGATGACGGTCAGGGGGGTGCGCAATTCGTGGCTGACATCGGCGAAAAACCGACGGCGCGCCGCATCAATCGCGCTCAGACGGCTGTTGGCGGCGGTGAGTTCCGTGGTGCGGGCCTCAACCAGGCTTTCGAGATCGGCCAGATCGCGCTCCAGCCGCGCCCGCCGCCGCGCGATGCGGCGTGAGGCCTGGCGCATCCGGGCAAACATCAGCCCCAGTTCGTCATGGCGGTCCAGGGCTGCAAAGCCCTCCGCACCGCTGAGGTTCGGGGCCTCCCGCGCCACACGCCGCAGCCCGTCAAACAGCGGACGCAGCGTGCCGCGCCAGAGCAGCAGCAGCAAAAGCGGCGCTGCCACGGCAAAGGCCGCCATGCCAAAGCGCAAGGGGCGGCGCAACGCCTCAAGGCCCTTCAGCGCCAGATCGCGGCGGCGGGTTTCATGCTCAATCCGGCTGGTGATGACCGCAGGCGCATGGGTCAGGTGAAAGGCGATGCCCGCCTGACCGGCGGGGGTTTCGGGGGCTAGCGCCCGCATCTGGCTGAAGAAGCTTTTCATCCGCGCGACATGGCGGATATCTGCGGCGCGCCGGCTGGCCTCGGCCTCATCGGGGGCGGCGGCGACATCGGCGGCGGTCAGCGCCTCGAGCCGCGCGAGTGCCGTCTCAATGGCCCCCGCACCGGCCGTGCTGGCTCCGCCCTGCAGCATCCGCGATAACATCCATTCGCTGATCCGGGTCGAGAGGCTGCTCCAGGCCTCAAGGCGGGTCTGTGCGGCCAGAGCCTCCTGGGCGCGCCGTTCGGTGGCGGTCAGACCAAAGACCGCAAGCCCCGCGCCGCTCAGCGTCAGGACACTCAGGCCCAGGGCCCCCAGCCAGAGCCGCAGCCTGAGGGAGGGGCGGCAGGGCAGCACCGTCCGGATCACCGCTCCGCCTTTGGCCGATCGGCGAAAATGGCCTCAATCGCGTCGCGCAGTGCTTTGTCGGTGAAGGGTTTGCGCAGCACCCTGCGCGCCAGAGTCCCGGCCTCCTGGCGGATGGAGGCGGTGTCTTCGGCGCTGATGATCACCGCAGGCGGACGCCGCCGCCAGAGCGGAGCCAGATCGCGCAGCACATCGATCCCCGTCTCGCCATTATCAAGGCGGTAATCGGTGACCACCAGGTCGGGACGTTTGGCCTCGGCGGCGGTAATCGCCTCTGCCACCCCTGCTACGGTGATGGTCTCAAAGCCCCAGCCGCCCAGCAGCATGGCCACGGCGCGGCGCATATTGGGATCGTTTTCGACAATCAGGACCCGCTGACCGCTGTAATCGGGCTGTTTGAGCGGGGCGTCTTTGCCGGGCTCATTTTCCTGCGGCGTGCTGCCGCGATAAAGCGGCAGCGCCACGCGGAAGCGCGATCCGGATCCGGGCTTTGAATGCAGCTCCAGCCTGTGGCCAAGCTGATCACAGGCGCGGCGCACAATCGAAAGCCCAAGCCCGGTGCCGGGCTGGCTGGTGCAGGAGAGCCGTTCAAACTCAATAAAGACCCGTTCCTGATCGCGGGGATGAATGCCGGGGCCGCGGTCAAGCACTTCGAGCCAGACCACCCCGCCCTGACGGCGCAGCCCGATCAGCACGCGGTCGCCGGTGGTATATTTCAGCGCATTGGTGATCAGGTTCTGCGCGATCTGGCGCAGGTAAACTGGATCGCTTTCCACCGTCACCGAAGAGGCAACAAAGCGCAGATCGACCTGCCGCGCCTCTGCGAGGGGGCGCGTGTCGATCTCGAGACGCCGAAAGAGCCGGTCGATGGCCAGCGGCACACGGTTGGTCTCAAACTTACGGCTGTCTAGGCGGGCGATATTGGAGAGCGCTTCGATCAGCTCTCCCGCGGAATCGAGCGTGGCGGTCACCGTGCGGATCAGATCGCTTTGCCCGCCATCAGCGGAGGTTTCCTCAAGATGCGACAGAAAGAGTTTGGCGGCGCTGAGGGGCTGCAACAGATCGTGGCTTGCGGCACGCAGAAAGCGGCTTTTGGCGCGGTTGGCCTCATCGGCGATGCTGTTGGCCTGTTCCAGCTCGGCATTGATGCGCGCCAGGCGCTGCAAAGCGTCCTCAAGATCGCGGTTGCGCCCGATCAGTTCGCGCTCAAGCACGGCGGCGGTGCGGGTCTGCACCCAGCCAGGTCCGCGTGTCTCGCCGATGCGCACTAGGCGCTCCATCAGCGTGGTGTTGATTTTCTCAAGCTTGCGGATGCGAAGCTCCAGATCAGTGGTGCGCCCGTGCATCGCCGTCCCCTTCTCCCTGCAGGGGAGCATGGCTCTCGGGGGCGCGGAACGCCAGCCCGACAAAGGTCTGATTGACGTGAAAGCCTCCGTGCTGCTCGCCGTAGGTGGAAAAGCCCGCAACGCGGTGCCGGGCGTAAAGCTCCGCAACCCGGCCTTCCTCTCCGGCCTGTTCAACGGCGAGCCGTCTGAGAACGCAGTCAAAGCCCAGAACCATCTCGGCAGGCGGCATGGCATTGAGCCTTGCTGCCAGCCGCTCGGCCAGGCTTTCCGCCCGCCCGATGCCGAGGATCGCGCCGGTTTCGATGGCCGACATCAGCGACAGCCCTTCCTCGCCCTCGCGGCCGCGGATCGCACGGACAAAGTGTCGCCCACCCTGGGTTTCGATCAGCGGATGGGCGGCAAAGACCGCCGGGCTCAGATCCTCGGGGGCAACTCCGACGAGGCGGGCATATTCCAGCGCGGCAGGTTCGGCGTTTAACTCGCGGATGATGCGATTCTCCGGATCACCTTCGGTGACGACAATTCTTTCGCCCTCAGGTGTGAAATGGTCGAGAATGATCTCTTCGATCGCAAAATCGGTGGCGATCCGGCAGAAGATCGCGGCCACCTCCCGCTCCTCACCCTGCATGGCCAGATGGGTGCGCCCGAAGCGCAGCCCGTCTGCGGCAGAGCCGCCCACCACCATGAGAGAGGGGATCACCGCTTCACAGGTTGCGGTGACCAGCTCCTCATGGCCGGAGGCCCCGTCGATCAGCAAAACGCCGAAATGATTGGGAAATTCCTGCGCGCCGTCGAGCCGCTCCAGCGGGCGCAGGGCGCGCATCCATTCCATCACCGGTGTCTGGGTCAGATTTTCCAGCCAGACCGCTCCGGCCCGGAAGTTCTGAGCCGGAAAGGCAATCAGGATGGTTTTCTCATCGTCATATCCGCCATAGGCAAACCCCCCGGCCGAAGAGCAGGCGAGCACCAGACACTCCGGCCCGAGCGGTGCTGAAATCCCCGCGCAGATCTCGCGCACATCCGCGCCGCGCGGGCAGAAGATCAGCACAAGGGACGGTCGGCAGCGCCGAAGCGCGGGCAGGGCAGAGGTGACCACCTCCGCCGGTCCGCCGCCGAGAGCCAGCGTCAGCGGCGGAAAATACTCCGTGGTCTTCACAGTCATCTCAGCGTGCAAAAAGACCGGCTTTGCTGGCCAGCAAAGCGGCCTGGGTTCGGTTGCTGACGTTGATTTTATTCATGATCGCCGCGATATGCGTCTTCACGGTCGCTTCCGCGATGGAAAGCTCCCAGGAGATGACCTTATTGGGACGCCCCTCACACAGAAGCCGCAAAATCCGCATCTGCTGCGGTGTGAGCGTGGCAAAGGTGCGCGCCAGGGGCGGCTCCTTTTCCAGCTGATCGGGGCTGATGCCTTCGGGCAGAACCTGCTCGCCGCGCCACATCCGCTCGAAAGCGTCGCCCAGTTCTGCCCGCGGCAGGGTTTTGGAAATAAAGCCGCAGGCGCCCGCAGCCATGGCCGCCGAGACCCGTGCCCTGTCGATCTCAGCCGAAATCACCGTCAGCGGCACCGAACCCAGGCGGGCGCGCAGCTGCAGGACCCCTTCCATCCCGTCCACATCGGGCAGATTAAGGTCAAGCACCACGGCATCGGGTGCGCCTTCATTGCGGATTGAAGCTTCCGCCGCCGCAAGGCTGGCGGCCTGGCGCACACGTCTGAGCGAAAACAGATGGCCCAGTGTCAGCGACAGGGCCTCACACATCAGAGGATGATCGTCGACAATCAGAACATCCCGGATCACTGACCGGCCCGCAGCCCTGACGGGCGCTGCCGCCTGACTGAAATCAGTCTGGTGGTTCATCATAGTCCCCTCCCTGCGCGAAGGCCGGCCTCCACCCGGTTGTTCCCTCGCAGGGTCAGTTTACGCAAAGCAAACCAGGAAGCGAGAACTTTCTGTATACCGTGGTGTCCGAAAGGGATTTTTCTGCGATTACAGACCCTTCAGGGCCGCGGCCATCAGTCTGGCCAGGGCAAAAGCGCGCTGTTCCAGAATCACCGGGGTCTCGCAGACATAGGTCAGCGACTGCTGGCGATCGAGGAAGATGCGGGTTGACCAGTCGATTTCGGCCTCGACCTTATCGATGCGGTCAAAGTCTTTCTCATCGGCCGCCATCAGCTGATCAAAACTGCGCCGCTGCTCATTGATCGCCTGATCGAGACGGGCCTGCTTGTGGGCATAGCGGGTGATTCCTTCCATGACACGGGCGCGGCTGCTCTGGATCCGCTCAAAGGTGGCGAGGAATAGGGCCTGCATCTCATCGGCGCTGTGGCGGGCGGCGAAATCTGCGATCTTCGCTTCAGCCTCAGCCAGGGGCATGCGCCGGGCGGCAAGTTCAGCACCAAAGGTCCGGATTTCAGGCGTCTCAGCCAGAGCCTGTGCTTCTTTGCCTGCGGGCGGGCCGGGCCAGATCTGCGCGACCGAGAGCGCGGGCTGGCGGCGCTGAATGCAGGGCCAGTCCGGATCGGCCGGACCCGCCGCCTGAACGGGCAGAGCAATGAGCGAAAAGGCGACAATCAGTTTCAGCAATCGGGTCATGACTTCCCCCCCCGGGCCGCCCGCCAGAGCCCTCTGGCGGGGTTATACATGAACATGGTGAGGCCAAAAAACACCACCGTACAGCCCGCCGTGATCAGCAGGGCCTCGAAGTTGAGTTTGGCGTAGAGCGCAAATCGGATCAGCTCCACCGCATGGGTGAAGGGGTTGAAGGCGGCGATGTCATGCAGGAGCGGGCTCGACTCGCGCAGCCGCCAGAGCGGATAGAGCGCGGAAGAGGCGAAGAACATTGGAAAAATCACGAAGTTCATCACGCCCGCGAAATTCTCAAGCTGCTTGATGGCTGAGGAGATCAAGAGCCCCAGAGAACCCAGCATCAGCCCGGCCATGACCAGCGCAGGGGCCACGGTGACCCAGCCCCAGGGCGCGGGTTTCACCCCCCAAAGCCGCGCGATGAGCAAAAAGGCATAGACCTGCAAAAGCGCCACCAGCACCGAGGCCAGCAGCTTGGAGCCGAGCAGATACCAGCGTGGCGCCGGGCTAACCAAAAGCGAGCGCATCGCGCCGGTCTCGCGGTCATAGACCATCGAAAGCGAGCTTTGCATGCCCGCAAACAGCAGGATCAGCCCGCAAAGCCCGGGCGTGACATAGACTTCGTAAAGCACATAGGTGCGATAGGGGGGCGTGATCGACAGCCCCAGAACCGACCGAAATCCCGCGGCAAAAATGAAAAGCCAGACCAGCGGCCGCACCAGGGCTGCGAAGAAGCGCTCTTTCTGGCGGATGAAGCGCAAAAATTCGCGCAGCGCGATGCCGCGAAACACATACCACCAGCTCATGCAGCCGCCGCTCCGGTCAGGGTGAGGAAAGCCTGCTCAAGCGGGCGGTCTGCCGCGATGTCAGCGCAGGTGCCATCGGCGAGAACCGCACCCCGATGCAGCAAAAGGGCGCGGTCCCGGGGCAGAAGTTCCTCAAAAATATGGGTGGCCCAAAGCGTGCTGACGCCCTCTTCGGCGATCAGCCGGCGCACAAGGGCCAGAAGATCCGCGCGCGCGCGCAGATCCAGCCCGGCCGTGGCCTCATCCAGCAGCAGAAGCTGCGGGCGGTGCAAGAGCGCACGCGCAATTTCGGCGCGGCGCTGCTGACCGCCCGAAAGCGTGGCCACCCGGGACCGGGCCTTGGGGGCGAGATCCACCAGCTCCAGCACCTCGCCGATGCGCAGGCGCGCTTTTGCGGGCGACATGCCATGCAGGGCAGCGTGATAGCTCAGGTTCTGCTCCAGCGTCAGATCCGCATCAAGGGCGCGGCTTTGAAAAACCACGCCCAGCTTTGCCAGCGCCTGACGGGGGCTGCGGCGCAGATCATGCCCCGCAACCCGGATTTCGCCCGAAGACGAGTTGTAAAGCCGTGTGATCAGCGAAACGAGCGTGGTCTTGCCCGCACCGTTCACCCCCAGAAGCGCGCAGAACGCGCCCTGGGGGATCGAGAAGGAAATCCCGCGCAGCGCCTGAACCCGCCCGAAGCGGTGGCTCAGGCCCGAAACTTCCAATGCGGGCGAGGCCGCAGGCGCGGGGATCATTCCTTCCGGCGCTCCTTCTCGGTGAAGTCGGCATTCAGTTTGACGTCATACTGGCCGTCGGCGCAGATCACATCATCCAGATCAAAGCTGCCATCATCTTCGACTTCAATGTTGTCGCTGTCGACTTCGCATTTCATCGCCGCGAGAACTTCGTCGATTTTTGCGATCTGCTCAGCAGTGGCCTTGTCATCGGCAAAGGCCGGAAAGGCGAAAGCCGTCAGAGCGGTGGCAAGAAGAATTTTACGCATTATTTCACCTGTCAGCGAATGTTGAAGACGGCCTTCTGGCTGTCGCCCGAAGAACCAGGGATCGACAGCGTATAGCTGCCGGGCGAGATGGCAATGAAGCTGATCTCAGCCTCACCACCGGCGTCAAATTCCAGCGAATGGACACCCATCGGCCGGACTTCGATTTTGTTGATCACGATCTCATTGATCCAGATCGCGCGGAAGAAATCGCCACCCGACAGCGCCAGCTCGGCCGAGCCGTCAGCGACGATCTTCATCTTGTAATAGGCCCCGGATTTCAGATCGATCGGGCCTTCTGAGACCGGTTTGCCGGAGGCCAGCGTGAGCGGCGGCAGCGTCACCCGGTTCGCTTTGCCCATCAGCCCGGCGAAGCCATAGTCAAACTGCTGTGCGGTGGCGGCCCCTGCGCCAAGAACCAGCGCGGCTGCGATCAGAACTGCTTTCATCTTTCTTTCCCCCCTGAATTACGATTTCACCGCGACCACGCCCCAGGGCTGTTCGCCCACCGGGACCGAGACGGTGACTTCATCGGTCTCAGTGTTGATCACCGAGATGTCGTTGGAATTGCCGTTGGTGGTGTAAAGGAATTTGCCGTCCGGCGAGAAACCCAGCTGCCAGACGCGCTGGCCAACCAGCAGATAATCCGTCACCTCCAGCGAGGCGACGTCGATCACCGCCACACGGTTGGCCGGCCCAAGCGCGACATAGGCTTTTTTGCCATCCGCAGTGACGCGCAGCCCCACCGGCTGAAGCGCCTCGGGCAGAATACCCGCCACTTCGAAGGTAATCTTTTTGGTAATCTCATTGCTGGTGGTGTCGATCACCGAGACCGTGCCGCCGATTTCCGCCGTCACAAAAAGGATTTTCCCGTCCGGAGTATATTCGGCAAAGCGCGGGCGGCTGTCGACCAGGACGTTGGCGACGATCTCAAAGGTTTCGGTGTCGATCAGGTGGGCCATATTGGTCGTTTCCGACGTATTGACCACGATCTTGCCGTCCGGGCTGACGCCCATGCCTTCAGGCTCAACCCCGACCGGCACTTCGGCCAGAACCTGACGGGTCTCGGTGTCGACCACGGTGACGATATTGTCGTCCTCATTGGCGATGAACAGCTTTTTGCCTTCGGGGTGCAGCACGAAAAGCTCCGGGTCCGGACCCGAGGGCAGTGAGGGCAGCTCTTCATAGGTCGCCGCATCATAGACCCGCACCAGGTTGTCGTCTGAGGCGCAGACATAGATCACTTTGCCATCGGGCGAGGCGGTGATCCCGCGCGGGCGCTGCATTCCGGTGATCGTGTGGATCACCTCCAGCGAGGCGGCGTCGAGCACCGTGATCGAATTGCCTTTTTCGTTTGAAACGAAGATCTTATCGGCGAATGCGGGGGCCGTGCTTAAAATGGTGCAGGCGGCCAGTGCGGACAGAAGCTTCATATATCCCTCCCCTTATGATTATTTTTTGCAGCTGCTTTCCTGCCGGTCGATACCCAGGGTGTCGAGCTGGCTGGTCTGATGCAGAAATTCCTCCTGCGGCGAGACCGAACTGATCACCCGATCAGAGGCCAGCAGGATCGGCTGGCGCAACTGCCCGTCCCAGTCGCGGAAGGTCAGCTTCTGGCCTTTGAAGGCGGCAAGACTGAACTCCGGCGATAAAATGTGATCGCGCAGGGCTGCGAAATCGCCCCCCTTGGTGCGGGTCGCGGCTTCGCCGATCACCCGCAGCGCAGTCCAGACCTGGAAATCGGCCTCGGTGGCCTGGCGCCCGGACAGCTTTTCAAAGCGCGACTGCCATTGCATCGCGCCCCAGGCCTCATGCGCGGGATGCCAGGTCACGGGCCGAAGCCCCGCAGACCCTGCCACCGGGCGCGCGTCCCAAGTGTGATAGGGGAGCCAGTCCGCGAAAACACCGGAATGGTCGGCCGCGACCACCACGTGATGGTTCGCCGCCCCTTGGGTAAAGACCGGCATCTGCGCCTGGACCTGAACATGGCCACTGTCCGTGCGCCGCGCGCCGCCGGTGTCTTCAAAGACCTTCTCTGCGGTCAGTCGGGCACCGAATTTCTCGGCCGCCCGGCGGTAAGCCGCGCCGAGCGCGCGGTCCTGCGGGTGGCTGCCCTCAATCAGGAACCAGTCGCTCCAGCGTTTCCAGACCAGGTATTGCGCGAGAGCATCGCTGAGCATGGCATCTGAGGGCGCGATATGCAGCAGATTGGCGCGGCACCCTTCGGCGCGCAAAGCATCATCCGTGGAGAGGGCGTTAAAGATCACCGCCCGGTCCCCGGCCAGGTCTGCGGCCTGTGCGACGGCCGCGCTGTCACCAAGGATGACAAACCACTGCACCCCCTCCCCCAGCAGCCGTTCCATCTCGGGCGCGAGAGCTTCGGGGGCGAGCGCCTTCGTCTCGGTCTCAAAGCTTTGCTTCATGAAGGCGCCGGTCGTGGCATTGTCGGCCGTGCCCAAAGTCGCCCCTGCAAAGCCCGCATCTTCTGCCGGAAGGCTGAGGCGCGAGATCGGCATGGGGCCGGGCGCATCGATTCGCAGCACGGCGGCGCGGTAAAGAACGCTGTCACTTTGCGCCTGAGACACCGAGGGCGCGGCCATAAGCACAAAGGAGGCCGCCAACAGCGGCCCGGGTGATTTCGGAAATCGAAGCATGACATTTCTCCCTGGTGCCATTAGCGCCCGGGAGAAGGCGGCAGGGAAGCATTATTACATATTAAGAAATTTATAAGTGATTGAAATCAAAGGCACTCATACTTTCGTCTGACTGTGTCAGCCTGAATTCCCTGCTCAATCTGTCCGGGCAATGCGCCGCCAGGGGCGGTGCAGAGAAGGAAAGGAAGCGAAATGTTTGCAAAAATGGCAGCGGGATTTGTTCTGGCCCTGAGCCTCTCGACGCCGGTTCTGGCTCATGGACCGGCGCGATTGAAAACCGAACAAAGCATCGTGCTGGAGGCTCCGGTCGCGGATGTCTGGGCCGTGGTCGGAAATTTCAGTGACCCGTCCTGGGACCCCTCGACCGTGAGCTTCACGGAAGCCGCGAATGAAAAAGGCGCCACCCGCACCCGGGTGATGAAAACCGGCGGCGAGGTGACTGAGGAGCTGATGAAGCTCGACCCCGCGAAACATGCCATTTCCGTGCGTTTCGTCACCGACAATACCGAGGCGGTGAAGGCCTCGAACTACGCCTCGCATATCACTCTGAAAGACGAAGGCGGCAAGACGCGCGTCGACTGGCGCGGTGCCTTTTACCGGGCCTTCCCGCAAAATGACCCGCCCGCTGATCTGAACGATGAGGCTTCGACCGAAGCCGTGCGTGCTCATCATCAGGCCGGCCTCGACGCGCTGGCCGCGCGCTTCGGCAAGGTCAACTGATGCTGCTGCGCGCTGCGCTGTTCTGGGGGGCCCTTGCGGGCAGCGCGCAGGCCGATCTTGCGGTGATTACCAGCCAGGCGGCGGGCAGGCTGACCTTTCTTCAGACCGCCGATGGCAGCCTTCTGCGCGAAGTGGATCTGCCTGGTCAGCCCGCCGCCATTGCGGTCAGCGCCGCTCATGTGGCGGTGATCGCCGTCGGCAGCCGGACGCTGCATCTGCTGGATCCTGCGGGCAGAGAGGTGGCGCGCCATGTCTTTTCCGGCGCGCCCTTCGCCCTCGCCTTTGACGGGCAGAGCGGTGATCTTCTGGTAACGGATGCGATCGGGGCGGGGGCGGTGCATCGCCTCTCCGTTCCCGATCTGAAGCCTCTCGGTCAGATGAGCGCCGCTGCCAATCCCACCGGCATCGACAGCGATGCGGTGGGCTGGTTTGTCGTCGCGGCGCGGGATGCCGATCTTGCCCTCATCTATCCGCCGGGCTGCCGAAGCTGTTCCCCGCGAAGCGTCAGCGTCGGCCATCATCCCTTCGGCGTGACGCTGCACGAGGGGCGGGCCTATGTCAGCAATGTGCTGTCAGATGATCTTTCAGTGATCGACCTGCAAAGCGGGACAGAGATCGCCCGCATCCCCACAGGGGCCCGCCCCTATGCCACCACTTTCTCGGGGGGGCGGGGGTTTGTCAGCAATCAATATGACGCCAGCCTGACCGTCTTTGACGCCGCCGGTCTTAAGGTGATCGGAGAGATTGAGACCGCAGATTATCCCGAGGGTCTGTCAACAGACAGTGAAGGCCGTGTGGTGGTTGCGGCCTGGTTTTCCGATCTGGTGCAGATCTTTGACCCGAACACCCTTCAGATGATCTCCGAAAGCCCGGTGGCGGAAGGGCCGCGGGCTTTCGGCAGGTTTATCACGCTTAACCCGGCGCCTTGAGCATCTTGCCGTAATCATCGACCAGCGGCACCCCGGCATCGCGTAAAATGGCGTCGATCTCAGCCTGGTTGCGGCGGATCAGGCTGTTAAGCTGATGTTTCCACTCGATCTCCCCCGCACGCACGCCCATGGTGATGCGAAAGAAAAGCCGCGGTGTACCGGTTTCTTCCACCAGGGGCGTGACCTTCAGCTCCGGGAACTCTTTGGCCATGGGTCCGGCGATCGGGCCCCACATCAGCGCAAAATCCGTGACGCCCTCGCGCAGATCGCGCAGCATGTCCCCGGCGGGATTTTCCACCCGGCGATCGGTCATCAGATCATAGGGTTTGGCGAATTTCATCATGCCGCGCCGCGCCGCATGGGTCGTCACCGGAGAGCCTGCCACCACACCGCCCCTGCGTCCCTGCAGGCGCGGATCGGCCAGGGTCGTGACATCGGAGAGATCGCTGTCGCTGCGGGTCACCAGCACATGGGTTGAGGTATAGTAGTGATTGGTGTTCAGCACCAGTTCGTCACCCTGAGGGGCGCCGATCACCACATCGCATTTCCCCGCCGTCAGGGTCTGGCGGACAAAGCCGATGACCTGGGGAAACCAGGTATAGGCCAGCGGGCGCTCCAGCTTTTCGGACAAAAGCGCCGCGATGCGGTTTTCAAATCCTGCGCCCTCCTGAGAGGAGAGCGGCAGATTTGCAGGGTCCGCGCAGACGCGGAAGCTGTTTTTATCAACCAGATCCGCGACCTGCGCCGAAGCGGGACTGCAGAGCAGTCCCAGCGACAGACAGGCCGCAGCGGTCAGGCGATGCATTACGACCCCTCCATGCAGGCCTTTTCAGCAGCGGTATATTCCGCGGACTTGTCAACCCGTTTGGCCGGACGGCCGCGCGGGATCGCCTCAACGCCGCGGGCGCGCAGATAGGTGTAGATGTCGTCGAGATAGCACATCACATTGGGATTGGTCGCAAAGGCGGGCATCACCTGATTGGAGGACGAGTTGATCTCCTGCTTGCCGCTGGCGACCACGCCGACGAAATCATAGTAATCCATTTTGATCGCAGAGTTCTTCAGCGCCGGAGCATAGGTCGACCCTTCGCCGTCCGGCCCGTGGCAGACGTGGCATTCCGCGTGATAGCGCCGGAAGCCTGAAAAGGTCGGCCAGTCCACAGCGCCTTCGTCATTGATCGCAAAGGTCGGGATTTCATCGGCGTTGAAGTGGCGCACACCATCGGTGCTCGCAGCAGCAACATCCACCTCCGCCCGCACCGGAGCCGCAGCGGCAACAGCGATCAAGAGCCCCAGAAGCGGCGTGATAAAGTTCATGAATCAGTCCTCCCAATATTCCCGGGTCTGAGGCTAGCGGAGGAGCATGCAGCGGGACACTGGACTTTAGTAGGAGGCCTGCCCCCCTTTCGCTGCGCGCAGCGAAAAGCCGCCCCCCTGCGAAAGGGGGGCGGCTAAGAATTCTCAGTTCAGTCTGAGTGCGGATCAGTCCGGCAGTTTGAAGACGGTCAGCTGACCACCAAGCGCGGTGTAATCCGACAGGGCTGCATAGCCGCCCACGGCGCCGAGGCCGTCGTTCGGGTTGGTCAGACCTGCCGCCAGACCGATACCGGCCCAGCCGCCGATGCCCGAGAGCACGCCCACATATTGCTTGCCGCCATGCTCATAGGTGAAGACGTTGCCGATGATGCCCGAGGGGGTTTTGAACCGGTAAAGCTCTTTCCCGGTCTCAGAGTCGACGGCTTTCAGATAGCCTTCAAGCGTGCCGTAGAAGACGATATCGCCTGCGGTGGCCAGGGCGCCCGACCAGACCGAGAACTGCTCAGGCAGCGACCATTTGATCTCACCCTTGGCTGCATCCCAGGCGATGAAGTTGCCCATGCCGCCGTGGCTGTTGGGGGCCGGGAACATAGAGAGCGTTGCACCGACATAGGGCTGACCGGCCGCATAGCTGACGCGGAAGGGCTCATAGTCCATGCAGACGTGGTTGGTCGGCACATAGAAGAGATTGGTTTTCGGCGAGAAGGCCGCCGGCTGCTGGTCTTTGGAGCCAAGAGCTGCCGGGCAGATGCCGGTGGTATTGGTGTCTTCGCCGTTCTGTGCGGTCGAATATTCCGCCACAACCTGCGGACGACCATATTGATCGGAGTTTTTGTCCATCTCAACATGGGTTGCCCAGTTGACCTGCGGGTCGAACTTCTCAGCAACCAGCAGCTCACCGGTGACGCGGTCGAGGGTATAGGCGAAGCCGTTACGGTCGAAGTTGACCAGGACTTTACGCATCTGGCCATCGATTTCGATGTCAGCGAGGATGTTTTCGTTCACACCGTCGAAGTCCCACTCATCATGCGGGGTCTTCTGGTAGAACCAGGCAGCCATACCGGTGTCGGCATCGCGGGCCATGATGGTCATCGACCATTTGTTGTCGCCCGGGCGCTGGCTCGGGTTCCAGGTCGAGGGGTTGCCGGTGCCGTAGTAGATCAGGTTGGTTTCCGGATCATAGGTGGTCCAGCCCCAGGTGGTGCCGCCACCGATCTGCCACTGGTCGCCTTCCCAGGAGTTGAGCGAGCTGTCTTTGCCGATCGGCTTGCCCAGAACCATGGTTTTTTCCGGGTCAACCAGCATCTCGTCATCCGGGCCGGTCGAATAGGCGCGCCAGACCAGGCTGCCGTCTTTGGTGCTATAGGCGGTCAGGTGGCCGCGGACGCCGTACTCACCGCCCGAGATGCCGACGATGACCTTGTCGTTCACCACGGTGACGGTGGCGGTGTTGGTTTCACCCTTGGCCGGATCGCCGTTCACGACCGACCATTTCTCCGCACCGGTTTTCGCGTCCAGCGCGACCAGTTTGGTATCGGCCTGATGCAGATAGATGGTGTCATCGGCAAAGGCGAGACCGCGGTAAACGGTGTCACAGCACATCACCCCGATCACATCGGCGTTCTGCTCAGGAACGTAACGCCACATGATCTTGCCTTCATCGGCCAGGTTCAGGGCGTAGACCATGTTCGGGAAGGGGGTGTGGACATACATGATGTCGCCCACGACCAGCGGCGAGCCTTCATGGCCGCGCAGAACGCCGGTCGAGAAGGTCCATGCGACCTGCATCTTGCCGACGTTGTCTTTGTTGATGGCGTTCAGCTCTGAGTAGCGCTGCCCGGCATAGTTGCCAAGCTGCTGGCCCCATTGCTTGGCGTCCGCCTGCAGGGCTTTGACGGAGTCATTGGCGAATGCGGGTGCCGCAGTCGATACAAGAAGCGCGGCCAGCAGACCGGGCAGTGTTCTTTTCATCTCAGCTTCTCCTCCCGTGGGGTGACAGTGAACTCCGCCGGCCTCCTCAAACCTGGACGCGGGTTCTTAATATTCTCTTATCAAGCGGGGGCTGCGGGATTCTGTCAACGCCTGGCTGCATCGGTGCGACCAAAGTATGAGAGGGGGCGCAGGCCCCGGCCGCCGAATGAAAAAGGCCGCCCCTGAAGGGGCGGCCCGATCGGCGCAGAGGCCGGATCTGTCACTCAGCGGCGGTAGCCTGGGCGCTCAGGAAAGCGATGAGATCGGTGCGCTCATCTTCTTTCTTCAGGCCGGCAAAGGACATCTTATGGCCTTTGTACATCGATTTCGGATCGGCCAGGAAGCCGCTCAGGCGCTCAGCATCCCAGACATCCCCCGCTTCGCCTGCGGTTTTCAGAGCATCGGAATAGCCGAAACCCTCAAAAGAGCCGACGGTACGGCCGACCACACCATGCAGATTCGGTCCGGCCCGCTTCGGGCCATCAGCCTCTGCGGTATGGCAGGCGGCGCATTTACGAAACACTTTCGCGCCTTTTTCCACATCGCCTTCTGCGAAGGCTGCGGGCGCAAGGCTCATCAGGGTCAGCGCAGTCAGCGCACCGGTCAGTCGGATCATCTTTTCCTCCTCATAGTCCTGGGCCCTTTGTGCCTCAGGCGCGCAGGTTTGTCGCGTGGAACTTTACATGGTCCTGCATCACGCTTGCGACATAAAAATAGCTGTGATCGTAAGTCTCTATCAGCCGAAGGCGCAGCGGCTGGCGTTTGAGCAGCGCAGCCGTGGCCAGGGCCTCGGGTTTCAGCAGATCAAGGAACTGATCTTTGGCCCCCTGATCGATCATAATGGTGCCGGGATAGCCCTTCTCTGCCAGCAGGAGAGAGGCGTCATGGGCGGCCCATTTGCTCTCATCCGTGCCGAGATAGGCGGTCAGTTGTTTGCGGCCCCAGTCGCTGGCGGTCGGATTGGCGATGGGCGAGATCGCCGAGACCGAGCGGTAGATCTCAGGATGGGTCAGGGCCAGGGTCAGCGCGCCATGGCCGCCCATGGAATGCCCGGTAATTCCCTGAGCGTCGCGATCAAGCGGGAATTCGGCAAAGACCAGCTCGGGCAGTTCACGGGCGATGTAATCCCACATCCGGAAATGTGGCGCCCAGGGGGCCTCGGTCGCATTGACGTAGAAACCCGCGCCCTGTCCCAGATCATAGGCCGGATCATTCGCCACGCCTTCACCGCGCGGCGAGGTGTCGGGAAAGATCAGCGCGATGCCTTCTTCGGCTGCCCATTGCTGGGCACCGGCTTTGGTCATGGCGTTTTCATGGGTGCAGGTCAGGCCCGAGAGAAACCACAGCACCGGCACTTTGCCGTGTTTGGCCTGGGGCGGCAGGTAGACGGCGAAGGTCATCTCGCACTGGCAGGCGTCAGAGCTGTGTGAATAGACGCCCTGAACCCCTCCGAAGGAGGCGTTTTCTGACAGGGTTTTCATGGCAGGGTCCTTTGGCTGAAGCGCAAGGGGGGGATGTAAAAGCCGCCCCCCGCGCGACCGCCTGATCCCGCAGCGGATGCAGGATCAGGCTTTTCAGGGGTCTCAGAATTCGACGACGGCGCGGATAGACTTGCCTTCGTGCATCAGATCGAAGCCTTTGTTGATATCCTCAAGCTTCAGCTTGTGGGTAATCATCGAGTCGATCTCAATCTTGCCCTGCATGTACCAGTCGACGATTTTCGGCACATCGGTCCGGCCGCGTGCGCCGCCAAAGGCCGTACCTTTCCAGACGCGGCCGGTGACCAGCTGGAACGGACGGGTCTGGATTTCGGCACCGGCGGGTGCCACGCCGATAACCACCGAAACACCCCAGCCGCGGTGGGTGCATTCCAGCGCGTCGCGCATGACTTTGACGTTGCCGGTGCAATCGAACGAGTAATCCGCGCCGCCGATCTGGTCGAAGGGGGTCTTGGTCATCTCAACGATGTGCTGAACCACCGAGCCTTCGATCTTGGTCGGGTTCACGAAATGGGTCATGCCGAATTTGCGGCCCCATTCTTCTTTGTCGTCGTTCAGATCCACGCCGATGATCATATCGGCCCCGGCCATTTTCAGGCCCTGGATCACGTTCAGACCAATACCGCCCAGACCGAAGACAACCGCTTTCGCGCCGATCTCAACCTTAGCGGTGTTGAGCACGGCACCGATGCCGGTGGTGACGCCGCAGCCGATGTAGCAGATCTTATCGAAGGGCGCGGCCGGATCCACTTTCGCCAGCGCGATTTCCGGCATGACGGTGTGATTGGCGAAGGTCGAGCAGCCCATGTAGTGATAGATCGGGGTGCCATCGAGCATCGAGAAGCGGGTGGTGCCATCGGGCATCAGGCCCTGGCCCTGGGTCGAGCGGATCGAGGTGCAGAGGTTGGTCTTCTGCGACAGGCACGAGGGGCACTCGCGGCATTCCGGGGTGTAGAGCGGGATGACGTGATCGCCCGGCTTCAGCGTGGTGACGCCTTCACCGACCTCAATGACAACGCCTGCGCCTTCATGGCCCAGAATGCAGGGGAAGATGCCCTCCGGGTCGGCACCCGAACGGGTGAATTCATCGGTGTGGCAAAGGCCGGTGGCTTTAATTTCAATGAGGACCTCGCCCTTCTTCGGGCCTTCGAGGTTCACCTCCATGATCTCAAGGGGTTTGCCAGCGGCGAGGGCGACGGCGGCACGGGTGCGCATCATGGATATTCTCCTGCGGTTCGACTTGCTCAAAGGGCGGGGACAGATCCCCGGATCGGTTCAGACACAGCAGGGCCGGGCGGCGTGAACGCCGGTCCCGGCCCTGTCGGGAGAAAGCAGATCAGGCTTTCAAAGCGCCTGATTGTTTCGCGACATGGGTCGCAATCGCATCCATCAGCGGCGGCGAAAGCGCGTCATAGGGCTCAAGGCCCAGTTCTTTCAGACGGGCGCGGATATCGCCCATCCGCGACGGCTCAACACCGGATTCGATGACCGAGGAGACGAAAGCAGCAAACTGCGGCTCGCTCCAGCCGTCCTGATCGGAGAGTTCGGTATGGACAAAATCAAGGCCGTAGAACGGATGGCCGGTGTTTTCGATGCGGCCATACATATGTGCGCCGCAGCCCGAGCAGGCATAACGCTGGATGGGAGCCGCTTCATTGACGATCTTCAGCTTATGGCCATTGGCCGTGACGCTGAGCGCATCGCGCCCCACGACAGCCACCTGGCTGAAGATGGCGCCTTCGGGCTTCCAGCATTTGGTGCAGCCACAGACGTGGTTATGCGCGGTCTGGGCCGCCACTTTCACCTCAACGCGTTCGCTGGCGCAGTTGCAGTGCAGCGTGCCGCCTGCGAAATCCGCACGACCTTTTTTGACGCCACCATCCACCGCCGGGTGAATCTTCACATTCTCATAAGTCACAGTCTGCCCTCCTCCTGAATCGGACCGATCGCAGCGAGTGTCGGCCGCAGCCGCAGACCGCGCAATTCAGCAAAAGGGTGGAGGAGCGGGGCGCCGCCGGTGCCCAGAGCCTCAGCCTAAAGCATGAGAGAGGCGGGGCTGAAAACATTTGGCGGAGCCTGTCAAACGCGCCACTCTTCCCCCGGAGGTCTGATTGGGAGGACTGACGATGAAGGAAGCAACCCTGGTTGCTGCCCCGCCTGCGGGTCAGGAGAGCACAGAAATGGCTCCGCTGATCGCACTGGCCGCGGATCTGCGCGCGGGCCTTGTGGGGCACGAATATCTCACCGACCGTCTGCTGATTGCGCTGCTCACTTCGGGCCATGTGCTCATTGAGGGGCCGCCTGGTCTGGCGAAAACCCGGGCAGTGAAGCTGCTCTCGGCGGGGCTCTCGGGCAGCTTTGCGCGTGTGCAGTGCACACCGGATCTGATGCCGTCAGACATCACCGGCACCCAGGTCTATCATCCCGACAGCGGCGCCTTCAGCTTTCGGGAGGGGCCGCTTTTTCACAACCTGGTGCTGGTCGATGAGATCAACCGCGCCCCCCCAAAAGTGCAGTCCGCGCTGCTGGAGGCCATGGCCGAACGTCAGGTGACCAGTGGGGGTGAAACCCGCCCGCTGCCCGACCCCTTCCTGGTCGTCGCCACCCAGAACCCGATTGAGCATGAGGGCACTTTTCCGCTGCCCGAAGCGCAGCTTGACCGCTTTCTGCTCCATGTCGATCTGGCTTTGCCGGGGCTTGAGGCCGAACGCGCCATCCTGGATCTGGTCGAGGCTGAGGGCCTGTCGCAAACGCCTCAGAGCCAGAGCCGCGGAACCCGGCTGGACGCCGGGGCGATCCGTGCGGCCCGTGCTCATGTGGCGCAGATCCACCTCGCTCCGGCGCTGCGAGACTATATCGTGCGTCTGGTGGTCGGCACCCGCGAGACCGAAGGCGGTCCGCTGGAGGGATTGGTGGGCCATGCGGTCTCGCCGCGCGGCTCTCTGGCGCTTGCCGCCGGGGCGCGGGCGCGGGCGGCGCTGATGGGGCGCGATCATGCGCTGCCCGAAGATGTCACTGCCCTCGCCCCGGATGCCCTCGGGCACCGGATTATTCCCGGCTGGCGCGCCACCTCAGAGGGGGTGAGCGGGCGGGATCTGATTGCGCGGCTGCTTGATCATGTCCGTCCCTGGTAAAGGCCCGCGCCCCGGCCCCCTCGGGCTGAGTGGCGATCAGGTCACCGTCGCTGCACTGCTGGCGCTGGAGTTCGCGCCGCCGCTGCCGCAGGAAATTCCGGCCCTGGCGCTTGCCCGGCGCCCCGGTGTGACCGCCACCCGTGCGGCGGGGCAGGGCCATGTCATCCGCGAGCTGCGCCCCTTTGCCGAAGGGGATGATCCGCGCTTTCTGGACGCCGCTGCCTCGGCGCGGGCGGGCGCTCCGCAGGTGCGCGGCTTTCATGAGGACCGCGAGGGCAATCTGCTGCTGATTGCCGATTTTCGCCGCCCCATGCTGTGGGGAAGTCAGGCCCGCTTCCGGTCCGTGGCGGCGGCAGAGATCCTGATGCGGCTCGGCTGGCAGGCCATGAGCGGCGGAGGCGCGGTGGGTCTGGTGACGCTCTCGGATCAGGGGCTTGAGGTGACCCGCCCGCGGGCCCGCCACAGCGGCATGTCGCGGATCGCGGCCCATCTCGCCCGGGTCCATGCCTCAGCACTGGCGGCAACTGCGGCGGGCGCCGTCACGCCTGATCTCGATCAGCAGCTTGCCTCTGCGCTGCGCCATGCGCCCTCCGGGGCGATGGTGGCGCTGGCCAGTGGTCTCGATCAGCCGGGACCGCGATTGACGGCCGTGCTGGCTGCCCTGTCACAGCGGGGTCCGGCCGCGCTTTTACTGATCGAAGATCCGCTGGAGCGGGCCGCCCCGGCCGAGGCTTTGCCGACCCGCCGCCCTGGCCGTACTGAGGCGGAACTTCTGTCTCTTCAGTCGCTGCCTGAGAGCCGAAGCCGCCGGGCCTCCGATCTGCATCTGCCCGGGTTGAAGGTCGCAAGGATCGCCGCGGACAATCTGACTGCGGGGGCCGCGGCATGAGCGCTGAGGTCGTGGCCCGCCTGCATCCGCCGCGCCTGCCGGAGGCTTTCACCACCGCAGGTCCGGCCGATCTTCTGCTCGCGTTTGGCCTCGGTCTGCTGGGTTTTGGGCTGGTGTTCTGGCTGATTGCCCCCGCGCTGACGCGCAGGACAGTGCCGCCCTCAGCGCGGGCGCGTGCCAAAGCCGCCCGCGCGCTTCCCCCCGGTGAGGGAATGCTGGCCCTGGCAGAGCTTGCGGCCCAGCAGGGCACCGGTCTGACCCCTGAGGAACAGAGGGCGCTTTATGCCCGGGATCCGGGGGCCACGCCTGAGGCCCTGGCCGACCGGCTGGCGCGAGGAAGAGGGCGGTGGCTTTGATCAGTTTTGCCCTTCCGGTCGCCGGACTTCTGCTGTTTCTGCCGCTGCTGGTGCAGCTTTTACCGCCGCGCAGCAGTGGCAGCAGCAGCCTAGAACTGCCCGAAGGGCTGAGCCGCGAAGGCCGCGCGCCTGCACGGCTGAACCCGCTGCGCGGGCGCGGCGGGCTGGCCCTTCTGATCTGGGCCCTGCTGGTTCTGGCTCTGGCCCAGCCGCAAAGGGTGGAACTGCGCCCGGATCGCAGCGCGACGGGGCGCGACATTCTGCTGGTGCTCGATATGTCCGGCTCCATGGCGACCGAGGATTTTTCGCTCGATGGCGAAACCGTCTCGCGGCTGACGGCGGTGCGCCGGGTGGCGGGAGAGTTTATCCGCGCCCGCCAGGGCGACCGGGTGGGGCTGATCGTTTTTGCCGATCGCGCCTATGTCTCGAGCCCGCTGAGCCATGATCTCAACGCCGTGGTGCGCGCTCTCGATGAAGCGGTGATCGGGCTGACCGGCCGTTCGACCGCGATTTCAGACGGGCTGGGCCTGGCATTGAAGCGCAGCCTTGCCTCAGATGCGCAGTCGCGGGTGATCGTGCTCTTCTCGGACGGGCGCGACACCGCCGCGCGGATTGATGCACGCGAAGTGGCGCGGCTGTCAGCGGGGCATGGCATCCGCATTCACAGCGTGGCCCTCGGGCCCGAGGATCTTGAGACGCGGCCCACCTCCCGCGATGCCGTCGATATTGCGACCCTGCGTGAGATTGCCGAGATCGCCGGGGGCGAGACCTTCCGCGTGCGCACCCTTGAGGATCTTCAGGCCATGGCGGAGACGCTGGACGCGCTGGAGCCGAACCCTGCGTTGCGCCCGCCGGTTGCGGTCTATCAGGGGCTCTGGCCCTGGCCTGCGGGGCTGGCGCTGCTGCTTCTGGGGGTGCTGATATGGAGGCGGCCGACATGACGGAGCTGATCTTCCTGCGGCCCTGGTGGCTGGCGGCGCTGCTGCCGCTGGCGGCTCTGGCCTGGCGGCTCTGGCGGCAGTCGCCCCATGGCGGCTGGGCGCGGGTGATCTCGCCGCAGATGCTGGTCCTTTTGCAGCGGGATGGCTGGCTGCGGCCTGGTGAGGCGGGTCGGCTGCGGCTCTGGCTGCCGCTCGCGGGGGCGCTCCTGATCGTGGCCCTCTCCGGCCCTGCGGTGCCGCGTGCGGGCCAGGCGGAATATCGCAGGCTCGATCCTTTGTTGCTTCTGCTGGATCTGTCGCCCTCGGTCGTTGCCTCTCCGGTCGCGCTGGCGGGGCTGCAGACGGCGGCGATGCGGCTGTTGCAAAGCGCCGAGGGGCGGCCGGTCGGCGTGATGGGCTGGGCGGCAGATGCCTATCTGATCTCATCGCCCACTTCGGATGCGGAAAGTCTTGAGGGCACGATTGCGGTTTTGTCGCAGCAGACCATGCCGGTTGCAGGCTCGCGCCCCGATATCGCGCTTTCCATGGCGCGCGACCTTTTTGCCGGTCCTGAGACGGGAGAGGGGCCGGGCATCGGCGGAGCGGATCTGGTGGTCATCACCGATGGCGCGGGCATCGGAGAGCGCGCCTCAGAAGAGGCCCGCCGTCTCGCCTCAGACGGGGCGCGGGTCTGGGGCCTTGCGCTGCCCGCCAGCGCCGAAGGTGCGCCCGCACCGCAGCCTGAGGCACTGCGCAGCCTTGCGAGGGCGGGGGGCGGCGAGATGTTCCCCGAGGCGGCCACGCCTGAGCTTGTTCAGGCCATTGCCTCAGCGGCGCGTCTGCGTCTGGCGCGCGATCCCCAGTCGGCGGCGGCCCTGCAGGATTTCGGGCCCTGGCTTCTGGCGCTGGCAATGATCGCACTTCTTCCCCTGTTCCGGAGGCGTGAGGGATGAAATATCTGACATCCGCCGCCCTGATCTGCCTGATCGCAGCCTTTGCCCTTGGCGGCGCGGCGCCTTTTGCACGGCTTGCCATTCTGCTGGGCCTGCCAGGCGTTGCGGCGCGGATCACCGGGGATCCCTCCGTTGCGGGCGTGGGGTATTATCTGGCCGGAGACTATCCGAAGGCCGACGATGCCTTTCGCCGTGCGGGCCGCAATTCCACCTATAACCGCGGCCTCAGCCTGGCCTCGGTCGGGGCCTATCCGCTGTCGGTCGCCTATTTTCGCGCGGTTCTCTTTGTGAACCCCTCTGACAGTCAGGCGCGTGAAAATATGGCCTATGTCTCGACACTTTATCCGCCGGTGGTGGGCGAGGCCAATAACCAGGGCCGCATCAGGGCCGAGGCTTATAAGACCCATGGCGGCGCCGTGGTTGAGGGGGTGCGCCGACTGGAGCGGCCTTTGGACGAGGGCGGGCGCGTCGCCGATGAGGCCTGGCTGGCCGCCCTGGCCGATGATCCGGGCGAATTTCTGCGCCTGCGCCTGGCGGAAGAGCATCTGCGCCGCCTGTCGCTGGGCCTGACCCCGCCGGAGGAGGGCGATCCATGGTAAGGGGGCTTTTGATCATCATCCTGCTGCTCTGGCCGCTCACCGTGCGGGCGGAGGGGGAATTTTCGCTGACATTTCAGCTGGCGGAGCCGCTGGACCGCCCTGTCGTCGGGCAGATGATTCCGGTTATTCTGCGGGGCCGCTATGATCGCCATATCGCCAATGAAAAGCTGATCCTGCCGCCCAGTGAGACCTTTGACTGGATCCAGACCCACGCAGATGAATGGTTTGAAGAACGTATCGATGGCAAAAGCTGGCGTATCCTGCAGCGCCATCTGGCGATCTGGCCGCGTCATGACGGGCTTTTGCACTTCGGCCCCGCCGAACATCAGCTGACCATTATCACCCGCGCCGGTCAGCGCGCAGAGGCCAGCGTGAAGGCAGAGCCGCTCTCGGTCTCGGTCGCGCCGCATCCCGATCCGATGATGAACGGCTGGAAATTTGCCGCTCGCGCGGTCGAGATTGAGGACGTGCTTTCCGCCGATCCGGCGCGTCTGCCCGATGGGGAGGCGGTGACGCGGCGTGTGACCCTGCGTGCGCTTGGCTCTCTGCCCGAGCATCTGCCCCCGCGGCCGCTGATCTCAGAGCCATGGCTCATCACCTTCGCCGCGCCGGTCCATCGTGAGATGCGCCGCACCCCGGAGGGGCCGGTCTCGGAAGTGGTCTGGGAGTGGCAGTTCCGACCCGAGCATGGCGAGCCGGGGGTCCTCGAGCCCATCTCCATCCCCTGGTTCGACACCATCGCACATGAGATGAAAACCGTTGAAATTCCGTCAATTACCATCGGTTATGCGAGCTACTACACCGGCCAGACGGCCAAGGGCCGCTTCTCGGCGCGGCTGAAGTGGGGCCTTGCGGGGGCGGCATTGGCGGGAGTGTTTGCGGGCGGGCTGATTACTTTCTGGCGCTTCGGATCGCTGCAGCGGGGAGCGGCGCTCACGCAAAGGTTGCGGCGGCTGGATCTCCGGCGCTGGCTCGCGCTCTGGCAGGCGCGGCGCAGCGGGGATCTGCTTGCAGAGCGGCGCCTTGCGGAAGAGCTCAGCCTGTCAGAGGCGCAGCGCCGACGGCTCGATCTGAAGATTTACGGGCCAAAGGTCTGAGGCAGCGCGTGGAGAGCCCTGCCGTTCAGGGCTGTCAGACGCAGGGGCGCGCCTGAGACTGCATCGCCGGTAAGGACTTCGGCCCAGACGGGCGCTCCGCCTTTCCTCACTCCTGCAGAGGCTGGCCGAGCAGACGGCGGCGGCGCAGATCTTCGGGGTCGTTCTGCTCTTCGTCCCCGTTGTCATTCGGGTCCTCATCAATCGGATCATTTCCCGGCAGAACATTGCCGTCATCATCAAGGTTCAGCCGCTCCTCATCGAGCAGCGGCAGATCTTCCTGGGCACGGTCAAAGACCGGCTCATCGGCGAGGGGATCGGCTGACGCAGCCACGGGGCGGCCCTGCCGGGGATCTGGTCTGGTCATCGCAAGCTCCTGTGATCGCAAGTTGTAATGGATAACCCGCAAAGGGGCCAGGGTGTTCCCCTTCGGGCAGCAGAGCGGCTCTCTGCGGTCAAAAGAAAAGGCTGCCCGCCTTTCGACGGGCAGCCGGCAGAGAGAGAGGTTCTCTTACTTCGGTGCGATACGGAAGATCTGGCCTTCTTCGAGAACTGCGTAGAGGGCATTGTCCGGGCCAAGGGTCAGGCCGCGGAAACGGCCCTCAATGCCCGGCAGTTCCATGGTGACGACTTCGCCCGCGCTCTGGCCATCTTCTGACAGCTCAACCACATCGATGCGGTTGCCCAGCGGCGTGCCCCCGAAGGCAATGCCCATCAGACCCACCGCGAAGCGGCCGTTCCAGTCGCCCCACTTCTCGCCGACGAGGAACTCTGCCGAGCCGGAGCCCTGCGAGAGGCCCTTGTTGTTCCAGGCGGGTTTCATCGCATCCGGATAGAGTGCCACATCGGTCATCGGCATGAATTTCGCCCGCTCAACCGGGTCCATACCGTCATGCTGATTGGGCGAATAGCCGCAATAGTTGTCCGGGCAGTCGCCGCGACCGGATTGATTGGGGCGCGGATCCCAGCCGCCGTTGCCACCGACCACAAGGGCGGTGATCTCGTCGGAATGCCAGGGGCCATGCTCTGCGATCACCGGCTGACCGGTGCCGGGGCGGAAGGCGATGCCCTGCACGTTGCGGTGGCCATAGGTGTAGATGCGCGGATCAAATCCTTCCGGCGGCTTGTTCTCTGCCGCAGCTTTGCCGTCTTTGCTGATCCGCAGCACCTTGCCGCCCAGCAGCGTGCCGCTTTGGGGAACTTCGCTGTTATGGGTGTCGCCGGTGGTCACATAAAGGTAGCCATCGACCGGGTTAAAGCGGATCCGCCCGCCGTTATGCGCGCCCGAGCCACCGAAGGGGTGATCCGAGTCTTTCAGCTTATAGGGGATATCTTCGATCAGATCGGTGCGGTCGGAGACATTGGAGAAATCCTCTGCGACCTTATAAGACATCAGCCGGTTGGTGGTCGGATCGGCCTTTTTCGAGGCTGAGTAGACATAGATCGTGCGGTTGCCGGCGAAATCCGGATCGACAGCCACACCATTCATCCCGGCCTGACCGTTGCAGAAGAGATCCTCCTGAGGGCTTGCAAAGCCTTCGGCCCCCTCCATACCGATCAGTTTTTTAATGTCTCCCGAGGGCAGACGGACCGAGAGGCCGTCGCATTTCTCGGTGATAAACATCGTGCCGTCGGGCAGGAAAGCGACATCCCAGGACTGATCGAGCCCGCTGACGACTTCGGTGATTTCAAGCTCAGGGGCGGCCGCCATGGCCGGCAGCGCGGTCAGTCCGGCGAGAGCAAGCGCAGAAACGGTCGCGTAGTGAAAGCGTGAGACGGATGCTGGCATTCTCAATGTTCTCCTCCCAGAGATGTTGCCCGATCGCGCCCCGGGCAGGGACTGACCGGCGAAGCCGCAGCCAGGGGTCTGCTCTGCCCGACCCCCGAATGAGAGGGGCAGAGCAGACTCAGCGCAGCCAGGAAAGCCTAACAGCTTTCCGCCGTTTGTCGCCTTTTTTCCGCGAGGAGCCGGGACAGTGACGCCGGATTCGTGCAGCGGCAAAGAAAAAGCCCGCAGGGCGCAGAGCCGTGCGGGCTGATCGGATGCCTTGCGGCCTGTCCTGTGCGTCAGGCTTTCGGAGCCGCGTGGATCGGGTCCACCCAATAGACATTCTCCGGCGGCTCAACCGGGTCCACATCGGTGATATTCACCACAACGGCTTCATTGTCTGAACGCACCAGCACGCATTGCAGCACCTGGCTGGGATCTGCGTTGATCTCCTGGTGCGGCACATAGGGCGGGACGTAGATGAAATCGCCCGGACCTGCTTCGGCCACGAACTCAAGGCGGTCGCCCCACCGCAGACGTGCATGGCCGGAGACGACATAGATCACGCTTTCAAGCGGCCCGTGGTGGTGCACGCCGGTCTTGGCATCGGGCGCGATGGCAACGGTGCCGGCCCAGATCTTCTGCGCACCGACGCGGGCGTGGTTGATCGCGGCCTGACGGAACATGCCCGGGGTCTGGGCGGTGTTGCTGTCGAGCTGGTCGCCTTTGATCACGCGGACGCCGTCGTATTTCCACTTCGGCGCATCACCCTCATGGGCGTGGTCGTGAGAGTGGTCGTGGCTGTGGTCGTGATCGTGCAGATGATCGTGCGGCATGACGCTTTCCTTCTAACGCAGCGCGAAGCTCCCGCGCTCGGGCAAAGCGCTCAAGGTCTCTGCCCTATTTCTAAGACTTAGCGCTCTCGTGGCGGGCTGTGCAAGCCTGGCGCCACGGCTGCAATGCGGCCCCCGCGCGGTGGCACTCCGCGGCGCGGGGAACAATCTTCTGCCCGGACCGATCTGAACCGATACGGGGCAGGGCATGGGGCAGAGCGACCCTGCACGATGCCCTCGGCCTTGTTTTCCTGAGATATCAATCGGGTGACACCGCTTCGTGCCACGCTGGATGCCGTGGCGAAATGAGGGGCGCTGCTCTGAAGACAGCAAAGGATTCTCCGGCTGGTGCCAATGCGGGGGGCTTCATCCGGGAAATTTTCGCTCCAGGAGGAGAATAATTCTCTCTTCCCTCTGCGCCGCCGTCAGGAGCGGGGGCGTTCCGGGGCAACAGACCGAAGCGAAGGCGACCTGCGGAATATCTGCCCTCTGCAGGGCGTGAAGGCGAATTTTGTTCTTATCCTTCGGTGAGTGTCGGAACGGCACAAAAAGTAAGAGGCCAGCCGCCCTGGATCGGCTTATGTTAAAAAGCTGCCAGAGCAGCATTATTTGTAGTTTATTATTTCTTTTTTACCCTTAACTTTGAACATTCCTGCTACCGCCCTGCGGTTTCAGGTCCTTGCGGCACGCGCCCGCATGGTGCTTTTGCAAGGGGAGCCGCAGCGCGGTGACCCTGCCAGTTTCAGGCCCCGGAGAGACCGATGTTCCAAGTTGATGAAGCCCGCCTTGCCGGACCGCTGACCCAGCCTCTGGGCTATATGCGTCGGACGCGGGAGTGGTATCTGGGTCTCGGCTACGACAAGCCCTACGAATGGGCGCATAACCCTGACGCCCCCTTCACCCGTCCGTCAAAGCCACTGGCGGAGATGACCGTGGCGCTGATCACCACGGCCGCGCCCTATCAGGCCGACAAAGGCCCCCAGGGTCCTGGCGCGCCCTATAATTCGGCGGCGAAGTTCTACGAGGTCTTCTCGGGCCCTACGGACAGCGACCCTGATCTGCGGATCTCGCATGTTGGGATTGACCGCAAGAATGCCGATATGGCCGATCAGGGGGCCTGGTTCCCGCTGAAAGCTTTGCGCAAAGTTCTGGCCTCGGGCCGGATCGGGGCGATTGCGCGGCGGTTCCACGGTGCCCCCACCAACCGCAGCCAGCGCCATACCATGGAGGTCGATGCCCCTGAGCTGCTGAAGCGGCTGCGCGAAGACGGCGTCGATGCGGCGATCCTGGTGCCGAACTGCCCGGTCTGCCACCAGACCTGCACGCTGGTGGCGCGGCATCTTGAGGAGAACGGCATCGTCACCGTGGTGATGGGGGCTGCAAAAGACATCGTCGAGTTTGCAGGCGCGCCGCGGTTTCTCTTCTCGGATATGCCGCTGGGCAATGCCGCCGGTCGCCCGAATGATCCCGAAAGCCAGCTTCGCACGCTCAATCTGGCGCTCGATCTGCTGGAACACGCGCCCGGTCCGCGCACGACGCTGGCCTCTCCCGAAGAGTTCCGCGCCGATCACTCCTGGAAGCTTGATTACTCAAACATCCACCAGCAGACGCCCGAACAGATCAAAGCCCTGATGGAAGAGGCCGAGGCGGCCCGCATCCTGGCGCGCCAGATCCGCGAAGACACGCTGAAGAAAGAAGGCTGAGATGTCAGGATTGTTCCAGGGCGTCCGCATCCTTGATTTCACGCGGTTTTTTGCAGGTCCCTTTGGCTCTCACCAATTCGCGCTCCAGGACGCGGATGTCATCAAAGTCGAGCCCCCTGAGGGTGAGGACCAGCGCCGCTTTCAGTCCACGCCTGAGTGGGTGGCCCGCAATATGGCGCCGGCCTTTGCTTCGGTGAATGTCAACAAGCGCTCACTGACGCTCGATCTGCGCAAACCCGAGGCGCGGCAGATCATTGAGCGCCTGGTGGCGGATGCCGATGTGGTCTGGGAAAACTTCCGCCCCGGCGTGATGGAGCGTCTGGGTTTTGGCTATGACGCGCTTAAAAAGATCAATCCACGCCTGATCTATTGCGCGGTCAGCGGCTTTGGTCAGGACGGGCCGGAGCGCGGCACGGCGGCCTTTGACGGAAAAATTCAGGCGATGACCGGCCTGATGACCATGACCGGCAACCCCGAAGACGGGCCGATGCGGACGGGCATTCCGATCTGCGACCTGATCGGCGGGCTGAGCGGCGCTTTTGCCGTATCGGCCGCACTTTACCGCCGCTCGGTCACCGGAGAGGGGGAATTCCTCGATGTCTCCATGGTGGAATCGACCCTGAACGTGCTGACCCAGCAGGTCTCAGAGGTCACCATGGCCGGGATCGTGGCGCAGCAATATGGCAATCTGTCGGTTACCCGTAAAGTCACGGCGGACCGCTTTGCCTGCGGCGGCGGATATCTGATGCTGGCGATCCTGCTGGAGAAGCAATACGTGCGCCTGATGGAGACCATCGGCCGTGCGGATACGCTTTCGGACCCGCGCTTTGCCGACTGGCAGTCGCGCAGCGATCACGCCGGGGACCTTCGCGCGATCATCGAAGGCGCGATGCGCGAGGGCACGCCTGAGGCCTGGGCCGCAAAGCTGACCGCCGCGGATGTGCCCTGCTCGGTCATCCTGAGCATCGATGAAACGCTGCAGCATCCGCAGGTTCAGGCGCGCGGCTTCCTGCAGACCGTGCCCTCTGAGCATGGTCCGATGACCTTTGCAGGCCCCGGCTTCCGCACCGCGAAGGGGCCGGGGCAGATCACCCGCGCCCCTGTGGCGGCGGGGGCTGACAACGACGACATTCTGACCGAGGCGGGCTTCAGCCCGGACGAAATCTCCGCTTTCCGCAGCGCAGGCGCGCTTTAAGCGGACCACTTTTCAGGGAGATCACTATGACTGAGACCCGTTTTCGCACCTTCCTTGCCGGGATCGCCCTCGGCACCAGTCTGGCCTTTGCGGCACCTGCCTCGGCAGAAGTGTCGGAAGTGACGCTGGCAAACCAGTTTTCGCTCTCGCATCTGCCGCTGATGATCATGAAAGATCAGCAGTTTATCGAAAAGCAGCTTGCGGCCCAGGGTCTGCCGGACACCAAGGTGAACTGGATCAGCCTCGCGGGGTCTTCGGCCATGATCGACGGGCTGCTCTCGGGCAGCCTGCATGTGGCCTCCACCGGCACCTCGGGCTTTGCGGTTCTTTGGGACAAGACCAAAGGCCAGGTGAAATCGCTGGGCGCGCAGGCCTATAACGTGCTGAACCTCGTGACCCGCCTGCCGGGCGTGGAAAAGCTCGAAGATCTGCCGCTCGACACCAAAATTGCGGTTCCGGCTGTCGGCACATCACCCCAGGCCCTGGCGCTGAAGATTGCGGCCCTGCAGAAATTCGGCCCCGATCAGATCAACCGCTTTGACCAGATGACCGTCACCATGGCGCATCCCGATGCCTATGCGGCGCTGCAATCGAGCGGCTCTGGTGTGGATTCGCATTTCACGGCACCGCCCTTTGAGGTTTGGGAGACCGCCCGCATTGACGGTGCGAAAGTCATCCTGAGTGCTGAGGATGTGCAGGGCGGCGAGCCTGCCACCGGCACCGTGCTTATGGCCACCACGAAATTCCGCGATGCCAACCCGAAAACCTTCACCGCCGTCCATGAGGCGCTGAAAGACTCGGTGAACTTCATCAACGAAAACCCGGAAGAGGCCGCGAAGATCTATCTCGCAGCGCTGAACAATACCAAAGACTCGGTTGAAGAGACCGCAAAACTGATCGCTGATCCGCGGATGGGCTATACCGTCACGCCGACCAATGTGGTCAAACTGCTCGGCCTCTTTAAAGACGTCGGCGCGATCAAGACTGTCCCGGAAGACTGGAAAGACCTGTTCTTCCCGGAACTCCACGAACTGAACGGCAACTGAAAGGTCAGGCCCGATGGAGACGAAACTGCTGAACGTCGACGGCGTCACGCTGCAATATAAGACCCCGGAGTCGCTCATCACCGCCACTTATCGTGTCAGCTTTGACGTCAATAAGTCGGATCGTTTCATCCTTCTCGGGCCCTCGGGCTGTGGAAAATCCACGCTTCTGAAGGCGGTGGGCGGCTATCTGAACCCGACGGAGGGTCAGATGAGCCTGAACGGGCGGCGCATCTCGCAGCCCGGCCCCGACCGGATGATGGTGTTTCAGGAATTCGACCAGCTGCTGCCCTGGAAGACGGTGCTGGAGAATGTGATGTTCTCGCTGACCGCCAGTGGCCGTCTGAACAAACGTGAGGCGCGTGAACGCGCGCTTCACTATATCGACAAGGTGCGGCTGACGAAATTTGCCGACAGCCATCCTCACCAACTGTCGGGCGGCATGAAGCAGCGCGTGGCCATCGCGCGCGGCATGGCGATGGAGCCTGATATTCTGCTTATGGATGAACCCTTTGCGGCGCTTGACGCGCTGACCCGGGTGCAGATGCAGGATGAACTGCTGCAGCTTTGGGAAGATACGAAATTCACCGTTCTTTTCGTGACCCACTCGATCTCAGAGGCGATCCGCATCGGCAACCGCATTCTGCTGCTGTCGCCGCACCCGGGCCGCGTGCGCGCCGAGATGATCTCGGACGGCGAGGACCGTGTGGACCCGGCAACGGGGCGCAAAATGTCAGAGATCATTCACGACATGCTGTTTGAAAATGAGCAGAAGGGAGCAGAGGCCCATGGCTGAGCCCGTCACCGCAACGCCCTTCATCATTCGCGAAGAGAACACCTCTCAGGCCCCGGCGGATCTGGTGATCGAACGCCGCCGCCTGACGGTGTTTGAACGGCTCTGGTCCATCGGTGCTTTGCGCAAAGCTCTGATCCTGATCGCGATCGCGCTCTTCTGGGAAGGCTATGCCCGCTGGGCCGACAATGAGCTTTTGTTCCCGACCTTCACCGCCACGCTTCAGGCTATGGCCGAGGGGATCAGCAACGGAAAGCTCCTGACGGCCACCTGGGGTTCGCTGAAGCTGCTGCTGGTGGGCTATTTCGGCGGCATCATTCTGGCGGCGCTGATGTCCGTGGCGGCGATCAGCACGAAGATCGGCAACGACATTCTGGAAACCATGACGGCGATGTTCAACCCGCTGCCGGCCATTGCCCTGCTGCCGCTGGCGCTTTTGTGGTTCGGTCTTGGCATGGGCTCGATCATTTTCGTGCTGATCCATTCGGTGCTCTGGCCGGTGGCGCTGAATACGCATTCGGGCTTTACGGCGGTGTCGCCGACCCTTCGGATGGTCGGGCGCAACTATGGTCTGCGCGGGCTGCCGCTGGTCTTTAAGGTGATGATCCCGGCGGCCTTCCCCTCGATCCTCGCCGGACTGAAGATCGGCTGGGCCTTCGCCTGGCGCACGCTGATCGCGGCCGAACTGGTCTTTGGTGCGACCGCAGGCGGTGGCGGCCTCGGCTGGTATGTATTTGAAAACAAAAACATCCTTGAGATCCCGTCGGTTTTTGCCGGTCTTTTGTCGGTGATTATCGTGGGCCTTGTGATCGACAACTTTGTCTTCCGCGTGATCGAGCGGCGCACCATCGCCCGCTGGGGTATGAGCCACGGATGAAACCGGGCCTGAGGAAAAGAAAAGAGCCGCTGTCGGGAAGGCAGCGGCTCTTTTCCGTTCAGGGCAGAGAGATCAGGGGCGGACGGCCGTGACCTCAATCTCAACCAGCCAGCGCGGGTGAACGAGCGCATCAACGATCATCGCTGAACGCGCGGGCAGGTTCGGCTGGTCGGCCGTGCCGAAGAACTGGGTATATCCCTCCATAAAGCCCGAAAAGTCGGCCGCAGCCCCTTCGGGCGCGACCAGGAAGACCTGCATCTTCACCACATCCCCCATGGTGAGGTTCAGATCTTTCAGGGTCGCCTCAATGCCTTTCAGGACCGAGATCGTCTGGGTTTTCGTATCCCCCCAGGCCTCTGCGGTGGCGGCATCTGCCGCAGGATCGGCCGGCTGCGGGACCGCGCCGCTGACATAGACCGTCGTGGCCCCGCCGGGAACCTCAACCGCCCGCGCGATGGGAAAATCAGAGCCGGGGGTCTTGTGCCGGATCACCTCCTGAGCGGGGGCGCTCAGCGGCAAAAGGCACAGGAGGGCTGCGGAGAGAGAGATGCGTTTCATAGCGAGGTCCTGTCATCAGAAAAAGTATCGGCCTGCGCCGGGGCGGGGGCGCGGCTGGCGGGATTGCGATGTTACTCGCGCATGGCCTGTACATCGGCGGCTGTGGAGCTGCCTTCATAGCTGTTGCCCAGGTTGTGGCGGACATAGTTCACCACCTCAGCCACCTGCTCATCATCCATGATGCTGCCCAAAGGAGGCATCGCCCGATAGCCGTTCAGCACCCAGGCGATCACGGCATCCGGGGATTCCACGAAATCGCTGTTTGCAAGAGGCGGGTAAGCGCCCGCCCCTTCAGCTCCCCGGCCATCGGCCATGTGGCAGCCGGAGCAGACGGCATTGTAGATCGCCTGACCCTCGCGTTGCGGCAGGGTGGGTGTTGTGCCGCTTTGCACGAAGTCCTGTGCCACGGCTGCGCCCGAAACAGCCAGAGTGGCGATGAGCGTGGCGGCAGTCAGAATAGTTTTCATTTTCCGTTCCTTTCCTGCGCGCGCTCAGGCCTTCGTGACGACCTTATGGAGCCGCTCAATTGCATTGAGAGCCGAGAGGATCGCGCCTTCCTGCCAGGCAGGCAGATAGGACATATGCTCCCCGGCCATCAGGACGCGCTGATCCATCTTCAGGGCCTGGGGGTAATGGGTGGCCATATCGCGCCATTCGCCGTAGCAGCCCAGGACCCAGGGCACACGGTGCCAGGCGACGGAAACCCCGCTGGAAAATTCCTCACGGTATTGCGGGTGGATCTGCTCGCCATATTTCAGGGCAAGCTCAATGCGCTCCTCATGCTCAATGGCGTTGAACTGATAAGAGGCCGCGCCCCAGGAATAGGTCGCGAGCAAAACACCCGGCCCGTCGCTGAGAAATTTTGTCGAGGGATAAGAGATCAGCGTGATCGGCAGATCGGTATAAGTGATCCCGCCATAGATATGCTCATCCTGCTCCCAGAAGCGCCGCTTGAATTCCAGAGCAATCTTAATTGACGAGGCATAGGGCACGCTTTCGATTGCCTCGGTCATATCGGCGCTGAAATTATGCTCAATCTGGCTGAGAATGGAAAAGGGGATGGTGCAGATACAGTAATCCGCCGTCACCGTCTGCTCTTCGCCATCCCCCTCGCGGGGGACGAAAGTCGCGCTGACACCTGTTTCACCACCCTCTATGCGAATGACCTTGGCGTTATAGGTGATCAGGTCTTTGACTTCATTCTCAAAGGCTTTGGCGATCATATCCATCCCGCCAACGGGTTGGAAAATGGCCGACTGATGGTCAATGGATTCGCCGGTGATCAGATCATTCCAAAGTCTACCGCGCAGAATATCGCTCAGAGAGATGATATCTGAGGCCACGGGCTCGGCCCCTTCGCCGCCACCGGGATCCGTCTGCCAGCCGCGATAAAGCGAGACGGCATCAGATTTCACATATTCTAGGTCGTCGTTCAGCACGCCGTAACGTTTGAGAGACTCCACCAGCAGCTGAGCGTCTTCATCCGTGACCAGATCGTCGAGCTTGTCCTGGTTGATCGCCTTGGCCAGCAATTCCGAAATCTGGCCGCGATAATCCGACTGGATCTCTTTGAACCTTTGTGGCTTGCCGCCAAAGGCCTCAGAGTTATGGACATAGGCGTTGTAATTGACCTGGATAAAGGGCTCAAGCTCAACCCCGAAACGGCGACAATAGTCTAAAACCGCATAATGGTCCGAGGGGATACGCCATGGCCCCGCATTAAGGTAATTGCCTTCGGCGAATTTGACTTCCTGCTTATGGCCGCCAAGCTCGGTATAGACATCGCCGCCTCGCAGGGTCCAGCAGCGCCCGCCGGCTTTCTCCCGATATTCAAGAACCCGGACTTTATAGCCCGCGCTGCGCAGTTCCAGCGCGGCGGTCATCCCGGCCAGACCTGCGCCAAGGATCAGCACGGAAGTTCCCTTCGGATCGCCCTCAAGCTTCACCGGCCCTGCGTAATTTGACGGACGCGCGTGGCCCATGCCGGTCATTGCCGCATACATTGCAGAGGCTCCCGCACTGGCCCCCACCATGGCCAGCAGGCTTCGCCGCGTGATGCCGCCTGGAATTGTCACCATTTCCCATCCTCCCGAGCGCGCGACCTCCCTCAGGTCCGGTCGGCGCGAAAGCCACTCATACCCGTTCAGGCTGCACACGCCCCTCCACCGGGCGGGCACAGTCCGTTCGGGTAACAGCCTCAGGGCGGCGGGGTTCCGCAAAAGTGCCTGAGCAGGCCCCGGACGGCGCTTTCCCGCCGGGGGTGAGTGGGTAAGACGGGTGGGGCAGGGGCCTCAGTCCTGGATCTGCCCGCCGTCTGTGCCTTTCGGGGAATGGGTGATCAGACGGACCGCGCTGCGCCCGCGCACGTGGTTCCAGAGCCAGTTCCAGGCGACCGTAGCCCGGCTGCGCGCGCCGATCAGGAAGTAGATATGCGCAATACCCCAGACCCACCAGGCCAAAAAGCCGCGCATCCGCAGCCGGCCATATTGGATCACGGCAGAGCGCTTGCCGATCGTGGCCAGATCACCAAGGTGGCGATATTTGAAATCCGGCGGGGCCGCCCGACCCGACTGACGTGCGCGGATCACACGGGCCACATAAGCGCCCTGCTGTTTGGCAGCGGGGGCGACGCCGGGCACGGGTTTCCCCTCCCAGGCGGGAACCGTGGCGGTATCGCCGATCACGAAGACCTCCGGGTGACCCGGCGCGGTCAGATCGCCCAGGACCGGAACCCGGCCCGCGCGATCGCCCTTGATCTGCAGCCAGTCCGAGGCCGGAGAGGCTGCCACCCCCGCCGCCCAGATCCGGGTCTGGCAGGGCAGAAATGTGCCGCCGATGTCAATCCCATCCTCCCGGCACTCGGTGACCGGAGCGCCGAAGCGCAGCTCAACCCCGCGCCGCTCCAGCGATTTCGCGGCATAATCCGAGAGTTTGGGATCAAAGGCCGCAAGCAGGCGGGATCCGGCCTCAATCAGCAGGATGCGGCTGGCGGCGGTGTCGATATTGCGAAACTGCGGGCGCAGCTTTTGTGCAAGCTCGGCAATGATCCCGGCCAGTTCCACCCCGGTCGGCCCGCCTCCGACGATGGCGAAGGTCAGAAGGGCTGCGCGGCGGGCGGGATCGGCCTCGCGCTCAGCCCGCTCAAAGGCGAGAAGGATGCGGCGGCGGATCAGTGTGGCATCCTCAAGGCTTTTCAGCCCCGGCGCAAATTCGGCCCATTCATCGCGCCCGAAATAGGAATGCCGCGACCCCGTGGCGATCACCAGGGTATCATAGGCCACCGGCTCCCCTTCGCTGAGGATCACCTTTCCGTCCCGGATCCCCGTCACGGTCGCCAGCAGCGTGGTGACGTCGGGGCGAGGCTCCATCAGGTCGCGCACCGGCCAGGCGATTTCAGAGGGCGACAGAATCGTCGTGGCCACCTGATAGAGCAGCGGCTGAAACAGATGATGATTGCGCTGATCGATCAGGGTGATGCGCAGACCGGCACCTTTCAGGCTGCGCACGGTCTGAAGGCCGCCGAAGCCTGCGCCAATCACCACAACATGGTGCGGCCCCGCCTGGCCGTCTTTCGGGTGATCGGTCATCTCGCCTCCGTTTTCCACTGGTCCCGGTTGCGGGATCTGTCAGGTCAACGGTTAAAGACGCCGCAGGTTTCCCGCAACGCGGCCCTAGAGCGCAGGGGCGTCCTGTCGCGGCGGCCAGAGAGCGGGGGGCATGGCGGTAAGCCCCCCGGTCTGAGGCACAGCCGCAGCCCCGAAGCCCCGGGCGCTGAGCAGCCCTTGCGTTGCGACACGGCCCTGCGCGATGCGCAGCCGGACCTTGTCCCCCTGGCGGTGGTAAAGCTCCGGATGTGCGGCGAGGAAATCCTCTCCCTCAGCTCTGGTGCCAAAGCCGTCGATGAAGTGGTGGGCGTTTTTCTCCACATGGCCGAGGCCAAGGAACGAGACCAGCGCCAGATCCTGTTGCAGGGCGGTCCCCGGCTCACAGGTCAGATCCTCGGCAGAGAGAAGTCCCCCCGGTTGCCAGCGCGTCATCCGCGCCGCATTCAGGATCGATTTGTAAAACCCCTTGCAGACCTTGGTTGAGACACCGCGATAGCCCAGATCGCGCGCCAGTGTCGCCGCCTCGAGGCTGCCGTCGGATTCGTCGATGATGATCGGCAGATCCCGGGCGATCCCGCTGACCGGCACCGCAAAGGCCTGATCGCGGTGGATCGGCTGCTCAAGGCAAAGGAGAGCGCGGCGCAGAACCGTCAGTTCCGGGTCAGCCTCAAAGGCGCTCCAGAAGGCCCGGAGAGCGGCGGCATCCCGGAACTGCTCATTGCCGTCGAGGGTGACCCGCAGCCCCGCGCCCAAGGGGGCGAGGATCGCCGCAATACTGCGCAGCCGCGCAAGATCGGCCCCGACATCGCCGCTGATTTTCAGTTTATAATAGTGGCCGCCATAGTGGCGCACCACCTCCTCCAGGGTCTCGGGCAAGCCATCGTTGACGCGGCTTTGCTGGTCCGCCGCCGTCAGCGGATCGGCCAGCCCTACGGTGTGGCGCAGCGCGAGGCTGCTTTGCGGGATCTGCGCGGCGAGAAACTCTCCCAAGGCAAAGCCTTCCAGATCCGGTGTCAGATCGGGGATGACCATGCCCGCCAGATTGGCCTTCATGGCTGCCGCAAAGCCAAGGCCCTCGGCGCGGCAAAGCGCATCAAAGACCGCCCGGTCCAGCATCGCCGGCCCGAAAGAGGCGATGAGCGGGTTCAGCCCCTCAGCCTCAGCCGCCCTCATCTGTGCGGTGTAATGGCGGGCAAAGAAGGAAAAGGCGCTGCCCTTCGGCAGGGCCAGATAGCCCTCTGACGCCAGTTCGACCGAGCGGCGCAGCTGGTGGTGGTTCTGGGCATCGGTGAGGCCCGGGTTTTTATCAAACCACTTGGCACTCAGCGCTTCAGCCGACCAGCCGGTGGCTGAACGCCCGTCCGCCAGTTCGATCCGGACCTGCACCACAAGCTGCAATCCGCCGGACATGGTGGTGACACCAAAGCGGAAGGGCATCCGCATCTGATAGGGCCGCTCGAAACAGCGGATTTCTGCGACCTTCAGATGCGGTGCCTGATCGCTCATTCGGGGACAAATCCATTGCCGGAGCCCGGCTCACGCCCGAGCAGTTTGTCGTAGATCTGCATCGACAGCCGCCCGAATTCCGGGCTGACCCGGGTTTCCAGGCTGCGCGGGCGCGGCAGATCGATGTCGAGCACGGTATCGATCCGGCCCGGACGCGGCGACATGATCACCACCCGGTCCGAGAGAAGCACGGCTTCGGGGATCGAATGGGTCACAAAGAGAACCGTCTTGCGGGTCTGCGAGCTTTCGCCCCAGATCCGCAGAAGCTCGAGGTTCATCTCGTCCCGGGTCATGGCATCCAGAGCGCCAAAGGGCTCATCCATCAGCAGAATTTCCGGGTCCATCAAAAGACCCCGGCAGATCGCGGCGCGTTGCTGCATCCCGCCCGACAGCTCTTTGGGGAGCTTGTTTTCAAAGCCCTTCAGACCCGTCAGTTCCAGAAGTTCCATCGCGCGGTTGCGGTAGGCTTTCGGGTTTTTGCCCGAAAGCTCCGCCGGCAGCAGCACGTTATCAAGGATGGTGCGCCATTTCAGAAGAACCGCGGCCTGAAACACCATGCCCACATTCGGGATCGGACGATCAACTTTCACGCCGTCCACAAGGATGGTGCCCTGACTGCGCTCGCGCAGACCGGCCACCACCCGCAGAAGGGTCGATTTTCCGCAGCCCGAAGGCCCGACAAGCGAGATGAACTCGCCCTGCCGGACATTGAGGTTGATGTCGCGCAGCGCTTCGACCGGACCCGAGGCGGTGTCATAGGTCATCGAGACCCGGTCGAGCTGGATAGAGAAATTGTCCACGCGGTTCCGCCTGTTCTTCTTAACTTATTTCTTCACGTCGAGCGGCATCTCAACACGGGTCAGGAAGCCCGCATCAAAGGCATCTTCGCATTTCACTTCAGCGGGCAGGCCCATATAGGTATTGACCAGATCGACCGAGGCGCAGGCCTTGGTCATATCGATCGCGCCGATGCCGTTGTCTTTGAAATTCTGCGTCTTCATCAGATCAAGGCCGAGCTGCATATTGGCGCTGAGCGCGACTTCATCGATCTCCGGCACGGCCTTTTTATAGATCGCCATGGCGGCTTCCGGGTCGTTCATCACGTCCTGCCATCCTTTGTAAGAGGCCTCAAGGAAACCCTTCAGCGCATCGGGGCGGTCCTTCATGGTAGCGTCAGAGGCCATGATCGACATCGCATAAAGCTCAAAGCCGTAGTCGGCCCAGTTCAGCGAGACGACTTTGCCCTCGCCCACGGCTTTTTCGGCCATCGGGAAGCCGGTGGTGTAATCGGTCACCGCATCGGCGCGGCCTTCGGCCAGGGCTGCGTATTTCGCCGTCGGCTCAATGTTGACCCAGTTGATGTCGTTCACATCGAGATTGTTGATGCGCGCGAAAGCCGGCCACATCAGGCGCTGGCTGTCACCTGCCGGGGCACCGATGGTTTTGCCTTTCAGATCCGCCGGGGTGGTGATGGCGCTGTCGGCTTTCGAGAAAAAGTTCATCGGCGAGCTGTCGAAGATGATGCCGACCACTTTCACCGTGGTGCCGCGGGCGCGCGAGCCGATGATGACGGCGGCATCCGCCAAGCCCGCATCGGCGCGGCCGGTATCGACCTTGGCAATCGAGTCGCCCGAGCCTTTTGAGCTCTCAAGCGTCACATCAAGGCCCTTCTCGGCGTAATAGCCCTTCTCTTTGGCAACCCAATAGGCGGCGTGATCGCCGACCGGGAACCAGTTCATTGCGAAGGTGAACTTTTCGGCCGAAAACGCAGGCGCTGCGGCCAGGGCCGCCATCATCGCCACGGAAGTCAGGAGAGCATTTTTCATTATCTTCAGTCCCTGTTGGTTAGAGGTGGCTCAGGCTTCGTTCCCCTCGGCCCAGGGGGCGAGGATGCGCGAAAGAAGACCGACGGCGGCAAAAAGCACGAGGCCGATCAGCGAGATATAGATGAGCGCCGCAAAGGCTAGCGCCGTGTTCATCGAGCTTTGCGAGGTGACAATCACATAGCCAAGCCCGTTCTGAGAGGCGACGAATTCCCCCACAATCGCGCCCACAACGGCAGAGGTTGCCGTCACTTTCAGGGCCGAGAGGATATAGGGATAGGCATTTGGAATGCGGATCTTCAGAAAGACCTTCCACTTCGGGGCCGAAAAGACCCAGCCCAGATCGATCATGTCATGATCAATCTGGCTCAGGCCCACGGCGGTATTGATCACGACCGGGAAAAACCCGATCAGCGCGCCCATAAGGATATTCGGAAAAATCCCATAGCCCACCCAGATCAGGAAAAGCGGCGCAATGGCTACTTTGGGCAGGGTGTTGAGAAAGACCAGAAAAGGCATCAGCGCACGGTTGATCACCGGCGACCAGGCCACGAGGCAGCCCAGGAACACCCCGCTGACTGCGGCCAGCAGAAAGGCCCCGATGATGGCGACGCCGGTTGCCCAGATATGGCCCCACCAGCGGATGGTGGGATCAAACATCGCATCCAGCACCGAAGCCGGAGAGGGCAGAAGGTAGGGGCGCAGTCCCCCGAAGGTCACTGCGGCCTGCCAGGCGGCAATCACCGCCGCAAAAAGCAGCGCCGCCGGCAGATAGTTCAGAAGTTTGTCTTTCATCCGGCCCACCCTTACGCCAGCCAGCGCTCAAGATTGGCGCGCACGAAGGCGTCATCGGCCAGATCGGCGTGAAGCCGCGAGACGCGGGTCAGCTCTTCCGCCTGACCCGGCGACAGGCCCTCTGCCGGATCAAGGCACCAGATGCCCTCCAGCAGACCCTGGCGGCGCAGGATCTCATGGCAGCCCGCGATGCAGCCGTGGAAGTTGTTGGCCACGTCAAAGAAGGCCGAGTTGCAGTCGGTCACCCGGGCGTCGAGGCCCAGAAGCGCGTCGCTGACCGCGCCTTTGCCCGCCTCTTCACGGCAGCGGTTGAAAATTTCAACCGCGCCTTTGGTCCAGACCGACCAATGGCCCAGAAGCCCTCCTTTGAAACGCATGGTCACCGGTTGCCCATCGCGCATCACCGTAAAGGGTGTCACCAGGTCCAGGACGATGTGATCGTCATTGCCGGTGTAAAGCGTGACTTTGTTCTCAGCCCCTGCCGCCACAATGCCGCGCACCACATCGATGGTTTTATAGCGGTTGAAGGGGGCGACTTTGATCGCCACGACATTCGGGATCGCCGCAAAGCGTGCCCAGAAATTCGCATCCAGATGCAGGCCGCCCACGGCCGACTGCAGATAAAAGCCGATCAGGGGGATCTCCGCCGCCACCGCTTCGCAATGCGCAATCAGCTGGTCTTCCGACTGACCTTTCAGCGCCGCAAGCGACAGCAGACCGGCGTTATAGCCAAGGGAAACGGCAACCTTCGCTTCCGCCACCGCCTGAGCGGTCGGGCCGGCAAGTCCCGCCACCATGGCCAGCTGCCGGTCAGTCCAGGCCGCAGCGGTTTCAGCGGCCAGCGAGAGGACGCGGTCGTAAAGGCCGACCTCACGAATGGCGAACTGCGTGGTATGCACCCCCACCGCCAGACCGCCCGAGCCTGCATCGAGGTAATAGCGGGTTAGCGCCCGCTGGCGGCGCTCATCCAGTTCACGCGCCGCAGTCAGTGCCAGCGGATGGGCCGGGATGACCGTGCCTGCACGCAACAGATCAAGGGCCGCTTTTTGAACGTCAGGGCTGGCTTTGCCGGTCATCTTCAGGGACTCCGCTCGGGCGAGAAAGCCGTAAAGGCTTTTAAATTCAGTCGTTTATAGAAGGTCAGCCCCGGGGGGGCCTGACCGGGGGCTGTCTCAGAACGCGCCCGTGCGGGCCTCAAACTTCGTGGGCTTGTTATAGGCGACTTCGCCGCGGGCCACCCAGTCGGCCACCCAGTCCAGCATCGCGCCCAGCGGCACCGAAGGATAGCCAAAGAGGGTATTGGCCTGAGCGGTATTGGTCAGCCAGGCCGTCGAAGGCTCTGCCCCCACGAGTTTCGGCTCAACCCCAAGGCGGGCGGCAAGCTCAGTCACCAGCCAGCGCAGCGACAGGGTTTCCGGGCCCGAGCAGTTGATCGGCGAGGTCACTTCGGTGGTATGGGCAAGGCAGCGCAGCGCCTGGGCATTGGCATCGCCCTGCCAGATCACATTGACATGGCCCATGAGCGAAAGATCGATCACCGTCCCCGCCTTGATCCGCGAGGCCAGATCGTAAAGCACGCCGTAGCGGCAATCGATCGCGTAGTTCAGGCGGAAAATCCGGCCCGGCGTGCCATGTTTGCGCGAGAAATGCTCAAACATCCGCTCACGGCCGAGGCAGGACATTGCATATTCGCCGCGCGGCTCGGCCGGCTGGCTTTCCAGCGCACCGCCCTGAAACACGTCCACCAGCGGATAGACATTGCCGGTCGAGAAGGCGACGATCCGGCTGTCTTTGAAGGTTTCCGCCACCATGGCGGGCACATGGGTGTTCATCGCCCAGGTCAGCGCCTGATTGCCCGAAGCGCCGAATTTCATCCCCGCCATGAAGATGACGTTTTTGCACTTCGGCAGCGCGGCCAGCGCTTCGGCATCCATCAGATCGGCTTTGATCGTCTCAATGCCCCAGGACTGCAGGCGGGCGACCAGATCCGGCTCGCTGAAGCGTGCCACACCGATCACGCGCTTTTCGGGGGCGGCACGTTTGGCCATCCGGGCAAGGGTCGGGCCCATTTTGCCGGCCACGCCGAGGATCAGGATATCGCCGTCCACCCGCGCCAGATCTGCAATCAGCGCCTCATCGGGGCGGGTCATGAAGTCTTCGAGATCTTCGACGGTCTCAAAGCGCGCGGGCAAAACGGATGTCGCGGTCACGGTGGCGTCCCTTTCCGGTCGCAACTTCGGGGCGACCCTGATGTTCGTCATACCCTCACGCTAGCGAGAGGAAACGGTGATTTCAACTATTTAGTTGAAATTTAACGTAGCGAAACATCAGACGGGAGGAAGTGATTGAAATTTATGCAAAATACAGGTGCGAAACAGGGACTGTGCCGCCTGAGAAACGGGCGTTTCAGGCGCGAAGGCCTTTCAGCACCATGGTGACGATATGGCTGCGATACGACTCAATCACCGCCGGATCGGCAAGGTTGCGCCCGAAGATAGCTGACATGGTTTTGCCATTGGCGAAGTAAAAGAAAGTCATCCCGGCGATCGAGATATAAAGCTCCAGCGGATCCACACCCTTGCGGAAGATTCCCTGAGCCTCGCCGTCGCGCAAAGTGGCCCCGATCATCGAGATCAGCGGCGAATTGGTGGCCAGCATGGTTTCGGCGTTTTGCATATGCGGCGCGCCCATGGCGTTTTCATCCGCCAGCATGCGGATGAATTCATTGTGCTGCGCCAGATAGTTCAGCGAAAAATCGATCAGTCGGGTGATCGCTTCCTCCGGGGGCAGGGTGCGCAGATCCAGTTCGCGTTCTTTCAGGCGGATCTCGCTGTAAATCGCCTCAAGTGCCGCGCGGTAGAGATCATCCTTCGAGCCGAAGTAATAATACACCAGCTGCTTATTCAGCCCCGAGCGGCGCGCGATGCTGTCGATCCGTCCGCCATTATAGCCCGCTTCGGCAAATTCTTCGCGTGCGGCGGTCAGGATCTGCTCGCGCGCAGCGGGGTTCTGCCCGCGGGCGGTGCGGTTCTGGCTTCTGGGCATCGGCGGCTCCGCAATGGATCTGAGGCATGAGGAGATAGCGGCGCGGGGTCAGCCTGTCCAGAACTTCGCAGCCCGACAGAGGTGCGGCCGCCCTCCAAAGGGATCAGGCCAGGCGATTTTTCTTGACCTGCGTCCGGTGGTCTTTCCTGATGGATGCGTTATCGATGGCGCTTCAGCCCTCCGGCAGGTGAGTATGAGTTCAGATTTTCAGGATGTTTTCCGCGCCGCTCCGCCCTTTGGCGGCACCAGCATGTTTGACGTTGGTGCTCAGCGTGACCACGGAGGTGCGACATGACCGCGACCACGCAGATCTCCCGCAGGTTTCTTTTGGGCAGCAGCGCCGCTCTGGCCCTGAGCACGTTTTTGCCCCGTTCCGCCCTGGCCGCTGAGGGCTATTGGAGCCCGCTTCGGGCCCCTTCGGATCGGAAGGACCGTATCGTTCACAGCGGCCACAGCCTGACCGACAGTTACCTCCACCCCGGTCCCTGGCCTGGCACCATGCGTCTGCTGACCGAAGATATCGGCGTGCGCAGCCCCGACCGGCGCCATATCAAATCCACGATCCCCGGCTCTCCGATCATCTGGCGGTGGGACAATCCGACGGATCCGGGCACCGATGCGCGCCGCGATATAGCAAATTTCAAGACCCTGGTGATCACAGAGGGGGGGCCTCCGGCCAGAGTTCAGCCGCAGCAGCAGAACGACTATATGGTTCAGTCGCTGGATTATCTGTGCCGCTTTACCGCCAATGCGCTGAAAAACGGCGATGAGGGCAGGGGATGCCGGGATATCCTGCTGTGGTCGATCTGGCCCTCACTGACCCTCTGGCGCCCGCAGGGTAACAAAGAGTGGCAGGAGTTTCCCGACTTCCGGGCCGCCTTGCCGGAATATGGCCGCAGCTTTGAGTTCATGGCGGCCTATGCGGCCTGGAAAATGCGCAGCTTTTTCCCTGATCTGCCTGATGACTGGCGGATCCGGGTGATCCCGGGGCACAAATGGATGGAGCGTGTCTGGGATGCGGTGCCTGCGGGTGAGATGCCGGGCATCCGCCGGATCGAAGAGCTTTTTGTCGATGACATTCATGCCAATGACATCGGCGGCTATGGCCTGGCCTGTCTGGTGGTGAGCTGCCTTTATCAGCGCAATCTGAGTGAAAGGCGCAGGCTCTTCCGCGTCGATGGGGTCAGTCCGGAGCTGCGCGACTGGTGTACCCGGACGGCCTGGGAGATCCTGAAGGACTATGCCCCGGCCGGGATGGGGGGGCAGACAAGTGCGGGGCTGTTGTGGGACCCCGAAAAAATGCCCGATCCGCTGCCCGACTGGCGACCGCCGACCGATTGAAAAGACCGCCCCCCGCGCTGAAGCGGGGCGCGGTCCTGTCCTTGTTGTCTCAGATCAGCGCGAGGCTCAGGACCGGAAAGAAAGCCAGCACCAGAAGGACAAGGATCATCACGCTGATGAAGGGGATGGTGCCCATAAAGACCTTCTCCACCCCGATCGACGGATCATTCAATGTGTTGTGCACCGTAAAGACCGAGATACCGAAGGGCGGCGTCAGCAGACCGATCTCAACCGCCAGCACCGTGAGCACGCCGAAATGGATCAGGTTAAAGCCAAAGCCATCGGCAATCGGGGCCATGATCGGTACAACGATCAGCAGGATCGAGGTGCTGTCGAGGATCATCCCCAGAGCGATGATCAGAAGGATATACATCGCCAGAAACCCCGTCGCGCTGAAGCCGCCGTCGCGGATCAGCCCGGCAATGCCATTGGGCAGCCCCGCCACGGAGAGCATCCGGCTGTAAAAGCTCGCCGCGATCAGCAGAAAGAGGATCGAGACCGAGATTGCGCCCGTCTGACGAATGATCTCCCAGGTTTTCTGCCGCGTCAGGCTGCGGCGCATCAGGGCGATGATCAGCGCGCCGAAGGCCCCCACACCACCGGCCTCAGTCGGGGTGAAATAGCCCGAATAAAGCCCGCCGAGCACCAGAAACACCAGAGCCGCGATCGGCAGAAGCCTGGCCAGCATCTCCCGGCCCGACATCCCGGTCTCCTGAGGCCCCGCCTGCCGGCGTTGCCGGGCAGCCTCGGGGTTTTCATAGACAAACCCGGGGGTAAAACGGGCCATGGTCATGATGACCACTACAAAGCCAAGGGCCAGCATTGCCCCCGGGATCACCCCGGCAATAAAGAGCGAGCCGATCGAAACCTCTGCCAGCACCCCGTAAACGATCATCAGAAGCGATGGCGGGATCATCATTCCGAGAATTGACGATCCTGCCACGGTTCCGGCCGCAAAAGCGGTGCGATAGCCGTGCTGGCGCATCTCGGGCACCGCCACGCGGGTAAAGACCGCAGCCGAGGCGATGGAGACCCCGGTCACAGCCGCAAAGACGGTATTGGCCGCCACGGTGGCGACCCCCAGCCCGCCCAGAAGGCGGCGAAGCAGGACCTCTGCCACGGCAAAGGTGTCACGCCCGACATTCGAGGCGCTGACGAGGAGCCCCATCATCACAAAAAGCGGAATGGTCGCAAAAAGGTAATCCGCAATGCCGTTCCAGGCGGTCAGATCCAGAAGCCGGAAGGCCAGATCGATATTGCCGCGCAGGATCCAGATCCCGAGGAAGCCCACGAGGATCAGGCCAATGGCAATATGCATCCCCAGAAGGATCAGCACGACCAGAAGTGCGATGAGCAAAAGCCCGATGGTCAGAGAGGTCATGCCCGCGCTCCCGTTGCGATGCGAAAGGCGCCCAGAAGCGCTGCCAGCATGCCAAAGACGGCCCCGAGGGTCATCAGCCAGCGGAAGGGCCAGATCGGAATGGTAAAGACGCCCTGAACGCCGAAGAATTCATTGCTGGTGAAGGTGCCAAGACTCTCGCCCCAGCCGCCAAAGGCGATCAGCCCGCAGACGAGGGCGGCGCAGAGCATGAAGAACACCTTCATCGCGCGCCGAAGCAGCAGGCTGCGCGCACCGATAAGCTGCAACAGCAGATCGGCACGGGTCAGGCGGTCGCTCAGAATTGCGCCTGCCAGTTGCAAAAAGACGATTGCCACCACCGAGCGGCCCGCAATTTCCGCGACCCCCACAATCGGGCTGTTGAGAAAACTGCGTCCGATCACATCGGCCACAATCAGGAACATCAAAAGGAAGGTCCAGACCGAACCGGTGGCAGAGAGAACCTCTGCCAGCCGGTCCGCCGGCCCGCCCTCAACCGGGCCGGGTTCGGGGGTATCATCCATCTTGCGTAAACCGCATCTTCATTTCAGCTTTTAAAGCCCCGCATCCCAGTCGCGCAGCGGCGTGACCCCGCGCGCGCGCAGCTCGCTCATATAAGCCTTCAGAACGGCCTTACCGGCGTCGCCGGTCTGGCCGATCCAGGGCTCAATGATATTGGGCAGGGTGTTCACCCAGGCAGCTTTTTCCTCAGCCGGAAGCTCTGCCACTTTCAGACCGGCGGCCTGCATATCGACCATGGCTTTCGCGGCCAGCTGGGTGACATATTCGCCATGTGCTTTTGAGGTCACCGGACCGGCGGCCAGGAAGGCCTGCTGCACCGGCTCGGGCAGCGACTGGAAGAACCTTTCATTGGCCGCGATCGAGCCGAAATACATCGAACCCGCACCGACCTTCGTCAGATGGGGTGCCACCTCATAAACCCGGGTCGGCAGGATACCCGAGGCAAAAGACAGCGCGCCTTCGGTCACTCCGGTCTGGATATTGGTGTAATAGGTGGTCAGCGCGCCATCAACCGGGGTGGCTCCGGTTCCGCTCAGCCAGTTGGCTGAGGTGCCCGGGGCATTGATTTTGCGGTTCTTCAGATCCGCCAGGCCGGTAATCGGGAAGTTTGAGTAGATGTCATAGCTGTCGGTAATCAGCGAGGACAGATGCCGCATGCCCTGAGCCTTCCAGCTCTCGGCAAGCTCGGGCAGTTCCACATTCAGCTTGTCGAAAATATCGATGAGCATCATGTGGTCGTCGGTGGCGAAGGGGGCAAAATAGGTCACATTCTGCAGGGGCATGGTGGCCCCCTCCCAGACGGTGCCGACCATGCCGACATCGACGATGCCGTCTTTCACGGCCGCGCGGGTGTCGGTGAATTTGTAAAGCGTGCCGCCATAGGCCTCGACCCAGTTGATCTTATACTCGCCTTTCTCGGCAAGAATGCGATCCACTTCGGGCTGGAAGCCATTTTTCATGGCATAGACCCAGATATTGGCCTCAGGGTGGCTGGAGCCGATATTCACGGTCACGCTTTGTTGGGCGTAGGCTGCGGTGCCGAGCAGCAGGGCCACGGCGAAAGTCAGTTTAGCAGGCATCGTTTATCCTCCCAGATCCGGATGCACAGGTCTTTCTCAGTCGCTCAAAACCCCCATGGCGCGCAAAATGCGCTCAGGCGTCATAGGCATCTGCAAAATGCGCCCGCCGCTGGGGCGGATCGCATCATTGATGGCATTCATCACCGCAGCCGGCGCACCGGCCGTCCCGGCCTCTCCCGCGCCTTTGGCGCCGAGCAGCGATTCCGCGGTCGGTGTTTCCACATGGGCGATCTGCATGTCCGGCATTTCCACCGCCATCGGCACCAGGTAATCCGCCATCGAGCCGTTCAGAAGCTGGCCATAGTCGTCGTAGAGACATTCCTCAAAGAGCGCGCCGCCCAGACCCTGGACGATCCCGCCGCGGATCTGTTCATCGACCAGCTGCGGGTTGATGACGCGGCCGCAGTCTTCGACGCACCAGTGCTTCAGCAGCTTCACAAAGCCCGTGTCGCGGTCCACCTCGACATAAGAGGCCTGAGCGCCATTGGTGAAGGCGAAGGGGTAATCCATGGTGATGAAATGGCGCGTCTGCACCAGTTCACGCGGCAGGCCTTTCGGCAGCGTATCGCCCCGGAAATAAACCACGCGGCCCAGCTCGCTGAGCGGCATCCGCACAGCACCGCCCTCGCGGTCGACGATCTGCCCCTCGTGGACGGAGAGGCTTTCGGGCGCGCATTGCAGCATGGCCCCCGCCACCTCCAGGATCGCCCCCTTTAGCGCAATCGCCGCCTGAAGCGCCGCTTCACCGCCGATGCCTGCCCCGCGCGAGGCCCATGTGCCGCCGCCATAGGGGGTGACCTGAGTGTCGCCGGTGATGACGCGGACCTGATCGGGGCGCACGCCCACGCCCTCGGCCACCACCTGCGAGAGCATCGCCTCGGTGCCCTGGCCCTGTTCGGTTACACCCGAGAGCACCACGACCGAGCCGTCGGGGTCCATCCGCACCGTCGCCCCGTCCTGGGCCGAGATGCGGGCACCGCCGATGCCATACATGAAGGGGCTGGGATTGGTCAGTTCAATGAAGCTCGCAAGGCCGATACCGCGCCAGATGCCCTTTTCCCGGGCCTCTGCCTGATCGCGGCGCAGGGCCTCATAATCCATCATTTCCAGTAGCTTATCCATCGTCGCCTGATGCGACAGCCCCTCAAAACGCATATTGGCGGGCGAGGTGACCGGATAGGCGTCATCGGCAAAGAAGTTCCGCCGACGGATCTCGGCGGGGTCCATATTCAGCGCCTCTGCGGCCAGATCGACCAGCCCTTCGGTCACCGCCGTGGCGATCGGATGGCCCACGGCGCGATACTGGCAGGTCGGCGCTTTGTTCTGCAGCACCACCGAGGTCCGCGCGCGGTAATTGGCGAAATCATAGGGCCCGCCGCAAAGGTTCACGACCTGGTTGCCTTCAATCGCCGAGGTGCGCGGATAGACCGAATAGGGGCCGATTCCGGTCCAGTCGTCGATATCAAAGGCGAGGATTTTTCCGGTCTCATCTACGGCGATGCGACCATCAATCTCATGGTCGCGGGCGTGGATATCCGAGACGAAACTCTCCAGCCGGTCGGCGATGAATTTCACCGGACGGCCCATGACTTTCGCGATGGCCGCGGTGGCCACTTCGTCTGGATAGACGTGGACCTTGATCCCGAAAGAGCCGCCGACGTCGTTGCAGATCACCCGGACCTTTGATTCCGGAAGACCCAGATGCGTGGCCAGCACCGTCTGGATCATATGCGGGGCCTGGGTGCCCTGCCAGACCGTCAGCTGCCCCTCAGCGGCGTTCCAGTCTGCCAGGCAGCCGCGCGGCTCCAGCGTGACGCCGGTGTGACGGCCGGTCTTGAAACTGGCCGAAATGACCTTGTGGGCGCTGGCGAAAGCCGCTTCCACATCGCCCTGCACATGCTCGCGCCGGAAGGCGAGGTTATCGCCCAGCTCCGGGTGAATGACCGGGGTTTCGGCATCAAGCGCGGTGCGGATCTCCGTCACCACCGGCAGTTCTTCATAATCGATGTTCACCAGGGCTGTGGCAGCTTCTGCCTCTGCGCGGCTGTCGGCCACGACGGCTGCCACCGGCTCACCGACCCAGCAGGTGCGCCCGATGGCCAGGGCGTGCTGGGGCGCGGATTTCAGCCCCTTCAGATGCGCCAGAACCGCGACCCAGGGGGTGCAATGCGGCGCCAGATCCGCGCCGGTGAAAATCGCGCGGACGCCTTCACAGGCAAGGGCTTCCGCCGTGTCGATGGCGGTGATCTTCGCGTGCCCCCAGGGCGAGCGCACGAAGGCCACATGCAGCATGCGCGGCAGCGAAAGATCATCCACATAGCGGCCACGGCCCTGCACCAGGCGCGGTGCATTGGGGCGCGGGACGGTGCGGCCGATATAGCTGTTCGGACGGTCGGGATTGCCGAAATCAATGCTCATTTCACGGCCTCCGCCCGGGCGCGGGCCACATTTTCCACGGCGTCGATGATGGCCTCATAACCGGTGCAGCGGCAGTAGTTGCCCGAGAGATGATCGCGGATTTCAGCGCGGGCAGGCACGCCGCCGCGCTGCAGAAGATCGGCGGCGGTGGCCAGCATCCCCGGCGTGCAGAAGCCGCATTGCAGCGCATTGCGTGCTACAAATTCGGCCTGGAGATCGGCGATCACGCCGCGCTCGGTCAGCCCCTCAATCGTTTCGACCTCCATACCATCGGCCTGGGCCGCCAGCATCAGACAGCCGCGGATGATCTCCCCGTTGACGCGCAGGGTGCAGGCTCCGCAGACCCCGTGCTCGCAGCCGATGTGAGAACCGGTCAGCCCCAGTTCCTCGCGCAGAAAATCGGTCAGATGCTGGCCGACGCGCACACGCGCTTTGACTTTTTCGCCGTTCACGGTCAGGCGGATCGGCGCTTCCGTTTGAAAATGATCGGACATTATGCGTGATCCTTCAGGCAGCGGGAGAGCAGAACCCGGGCCAGATGGCCCCGATAAGCGGCAGAGGCATGGGCGTCGTTTTGCGGCTCAATGTCGCCGGACAGGGCCTCAAGCGCCCCGGCGGTATCGCCTGCGTCCAGCGCCGCCATGACCCCGCGGGCCAGAAGAGGACGCGGACCGGTGCCGAAAAAGGCGATCCGATGCGCGCCCCCGCGTTTTACGAAAGCCAGACCGGCGAGGGCAAAATCCCCCGCGCGGCGGGAGAGTTCGCGGATGTCATAGGTCTCATCCGCCCCGGCAAGGGGAAGAGAGATCGCGGTCACAATCTCATCGCTGCCAAGATCCGTCACAAAGACGTCCTGGAAGAAGTCATCGGCCGCGACCTCACGTTCGCCCTCCGGCCCGGCGATGCGGATCCGCCCGTCCAGCGCCAGTACGCAGGCGGGAAGTTCCGCCGCCGGATCTGCATGCGACAGCGATCCGCCGATGGTGCCGCGGCTGCGGATGGCCTTATGGGCGATCAGCGGCACGGCGCGCTGTAAAAGCGGGGCATGTTCAGCAATCAGAGCATTCCGGCCAAGTTCCGCATGGCGCGTCAGCGCGCCGATCACCAGGCGGTCCCCCTCAACCCGGATGCCCTGCAGCGCCGCAATGCCGTTGATGTCGATAAGCCGCGTATCCCCCGCAAGGCCCATGTTCATCGCCGCCATCAGGCTCTGGCCTCCGGCGATGACCTTTGCCTCGCCCTCCGCCTCTGCCAGCCACGCCGTGGCCTCGGCAATCGTCGATGCGCGGGCATAGCCCGCCAGCGTCGGTTTCATTCGTCCCCTCCCTCAACGGCGGGGCGTGGTCTCTCCTCCCCACGTCCTGCCGCTTGTCTTTAGTGAGCAGATGCTCTCTAACTTGCAATTAGCTGGCCAGGCGCCCGCGCTGTCAAGACAATTCGAAGGTGAACCGAAGGGAGCCTGATCCGGATCATGACTGCCCACCCCACGCCCCGACCCACGCCCCCCCGCCGCCGCATGGCCCCCGAAGACCGCCGCCGGCAGATCCTTGCGGGGGCGGTCAGCTATTTCGCGGAAGTGGGGCTTTCAGGGAATACGCGGGATCTTTCGCAGCGGCTGGGGGTCACGCAGTCCCTGATTTTCAAGCATTTTCCAACCAAGACCGCGCTGCAGGAAGCGGTCTATGAACAGGTCTTTCTGAGCCGGATTGAGCCGCATTGGCCCGCGCTGATCCGTGACCGCAGCCGCCCGCTGCTCGCGCGGCTGGAGCAGTTCTACACCGAATATACCCGGGCGATCTTCACCTATGAGTGGATGCGGATCTTCATGTTTTCAGGCCTGGAGGGGGCAGAGCTGAACCGGCGCTACCTTGGCCATCTGCAGCAGGTGATCCTGTCGCCGATGCTGGAGGAGCTGAACGCCGCGATTGCGCCTGAGGTGGCGGGACCTGAGGATATCTGGCGGCTGCACGGCAGCATCATCTATATCGGGATCCGTCGCTTCGTCTATCAGACGCCCACCCCGCAGGATGAGGGGCCCGCCGTTCTCGACAGCGTGGCGCATTTCCTTGGCCGCTGGCCAGGGCTGGTCTGAGGCGTCCCCCCGCGACCGGCGCGGAGGGACGATGAGCTTTCAGCCGAAAACTTTGGTCAGCGCCACATCAATCGCATTGGTGATGCGGTCGATTTCCTCGGCCGTCACCGTCAGCGCGGGCGAGAGGCAGAGCGTGTTGTTAAAGCCCGGCAGCGAGCGGTTGGTCGCACCAATGATCACGCCCTGGGCGAGACATTCGGCCACCACGGCCTGAGCCTGTTTTTCGTCAACCGGCTCTTTGGTGGTGCGGTCTTTCACCAGCTCAGCCCCAAGGAAGAGGCCAAGGCCCCGCACATCGCCAATGACGGCATGCTTTTTCTGCAGCGCCTTCAGGTTCGCCATGCAGCGCGCGCCCATGGCGGTGGTGTTCTCCAGCAGGCCCTCTTCTTCGATGATGCGCATGTTTTCCAGCGCCGCGACCGGGCCCGAGGTGCAGCCGCCGAAGGTCGAGATATCGCGGAAATAGCTCATGCTGTCGGAGGGATCTTCTTTGAACAGATCAAAGACCCGCTCGGTCGTCACCGTGCAGGAGATCGCCGCATAGCCCGAGGCCACACCCTTGGCCATGGTCACGAAATCGGGCTGGATGCCATATTGCTGATAGCCAAACCACATGCCCGTCCGGCCCAGACCGCAGACCACTTCGTCGATATGCAGAAGGATGTCATACTGACGGCAGATTTCCTGCACCCGCTCCCAATAGCCCTTCGGCGGCACGATCACACCGCCACCTGCGGTCACCGGCTCAAGGACGATGGCGCCCACGGTATCGGGGCCTTCGCGCAGGATCACCTCTTCGATGGCGTCCGCCGCGCGGCGGCCATAATCCTCAACATCCCACTGCTTGCGATACTCAAGGCAATGCGGGACCGGAACAAAACCCTCCGGGTAGGGGCCATATTGCTCGGCACGCTGCGGCTGGCCCGAGGTGGCAAGGGTGCCGATGGTGGTGCCGTGGTAATCCCGCTCACGGTAGAGGATCTTCCACTTTTTGCCGCCGTGCTTGCGGTGCGCGATCTGGCGCACCATCTTATAGACCTTCTCATTGGCCTCCGAGCCGGAGTTTGAGTAATAGACCCGGCTCATACCCGGCATCTTCTCAATCAGCTTCTCCGCAAAGAGCGCGGCGGGAACGTTGCCCGCAGCCCCGGCATAATAATTCAGCTTGATCAGCTGATCGCGCACCGCATTGGCAATGCTTTCGCGGCCGTAGCCCACATTGACCGTCCAGACCCCGCCCGAGACGGCGTCGAGAAACTCACGCCCCGTGGCGTCCCAGAGTTTCAGGCCCTTACCTTCGACGAAGACGCGCGGGTCGGTGGTCTCATATTGCTTATGCTGGCTCAGGTGATGCCAGACATGCGCCTTATCCGCCGCCACGACCTGCGAGAGGTCGTTCTTCTTATAATCCAGATCCATCAGTTTCTCCTCCCGCAAAGGGGCTCATTCGCTGTGCTTGCGCGACAGCAGATCCATGTGAAAAGCCGCGTCGAGGTTATGCATATAGCCCTCGGCGCAATCCATGTGGTGGCGCATAACAGAGGCGAGCGCGGCCCGGTCATTGCGCCGGAGCGCATCAAGCAGGTCGCGGTGTGCCTCAATATTGTGCTGCCCGAATTCATGATGCTCCCGCATGCTGCCGGTGCGTTTGGTCACCAGATCGCGCAGCATGGCATTGAGAAAGCGACACATCAGCGCGAGAATCGGATTGTCGCAGATCTCGCACAGAATGTCGTGAAAGCCGACTTCCACCTGGCGCGCGGTTTTCAGGTCTTCGCGGTGCGCGGCCTGCACGCAGGCGGCGATATTCTCTTCCAGTCGCGCGAAATCAGCCGCGGTGATGCGCCCGGCCACATTTTCGATCAGCATCACCTCAAGGGTTTTGCGCAGATCATAAACGTCTTTGAAATCCAGGTCCTGGAAGTGAAAATACTGCCGCATCTGCCGGATCACGACCTCGGGCGACGTGGCCTGCACCTCCGGCCCGCCGTTGGGCCCGGCCTGCATGATCAAAAGACCCTCCACCTCCAGCGCCTTCAGCGCTTCGCGGATGGTGCCCTTTGAGCAGCCGAAATGCTCCATCAGGTTTTTCTCATGCGGCAGCCGGTCGCCTGGGCCAAGGTTTTCCCTGGCAATCCAGCGGCGAAGTTCTTCTGCGACCTGATCGGAAAGCTTGATCCGCCGGATCGGAGGTTTGCGACCCGCTGCGGCAGCCAGGCTCTCGTCAGGGAGTTCTTGGGTCATCATCGGTCTTCCGGCTGGCGCCCGCGTCGAGCGGATAAATCGGGCGCCTGAGGTTTTTAAAATCAAAGAGACGGAAGTCTGATCCGGTGACTCCGCCTCCGGCAACTTCTACCACAACTTTAGAGAGAGGTTCAAAGACCGGACGGCAATACATGCGTGACTTTAAAAGCAAAACCGAGGCTTCTTCCGGGATCACGCCGACCGAAGTGAAGATCCCGCGATCCCAGGGCTCATGCGCGGTCTCTGCCACCAGGATCTGCGCCTCCGGCGTGCTCAGCAGCGCCACCCGCCCCATCCGGCAGAGCATGCCCGTATAGATCGGCCCGGTGACGGTGTAATCCCCCGAGCCCAGCCGCGTGACCTTTGCCGTCAGGCTCAGCGGCGGGGCAGGGGGGGCGAAGCTTTCCGCAGAAATCTTATTGCCGAGGCTGACGGTGATCTCTGCGCCCTCACCGGCGGCAAAGGCCTGTGCGACCACAGCCGGATCATGGATCGGCCCGGCGACAAGCCCGGTGAAGCCGGCCTCAAGAGCGGCTTTCAGCACATCGATATTGTCGCAGGTGCCGCCCGACATGCAGTTGTCGCCATGATCGAGAAGCAGCACCGGCCCTGCGCCGGGGGCGGAGAGCGCGGCCTGCGCCTCTGCCAGTGAAACCTCCAGCGGCTTTTGATCATAGATAAATTCCGCCCGCCGCGCCCAGATCGCATCGGCGATGCTCTCCAGCGCCGGAGCAGGGTCGTGGCCCGGCTCCGCGAGAGCCACCAGCGACATGCCGGCTTCCCGGATGTCACTGGCCGGAAAGCCGCCAAAGAGGCTGACGTCCACCATTCCGTTTTCTTCGGCCAGAGCGGAGACCGCATCGAGCATATCGCGCATGACGCCGGGGCGTTCGGAATTCATCGGCAGGGTATGGGCGATCAGCGGCAGGGGGATGTGATGCAGGGTCAGGCCCTGCAGCCTCTCGCGCCGCTCCATGGCCTCGCAAAGCCGCTCGCCGGTCTCATACATGTCGATATGCGGATAGCTGAGGTAGCCGCAGATCGCCTGGACACCGGCGGCAAGCGCCTTCGTCACATGGGCATGCAGATCGAGCGCCACGCCGATCGGCACATCGGGGCGGCGCCGGCGCAGACGCGCGATCAGCTCGCCCTCGCCATCCTCATAGCTGCGGGTCACCATGGCGCCATGCAGATCCAGCAGCACCAGATCAATGCTGTCATCCAGATCGGCCAGGATGGTGTCACAAATCAGCTCAAAAGCCTCATCCGCCACCGGACCCGAGGGGTAGGCATGCGCCAGGATCGGGCAGGTGACTTCATAGCCGCGCCGCTCCGCCCAGTCGAGAAAGGCGCCCACCGGGGTCTGTTTGCCCCGCGCCGCCGCCAGGGCCTCTGCCCCGTAAACCGGGCGGAAGGCAGCAAGCGGGGTCGGCAGGGGCGAGAAGGTATTGGTCTCATGGTTGACCTGGGCAATCAGCAGTCGCATGGCTCAGTCAGTTTCCTTTTCCCGCAGCGCTTCGGCGCGGCTGCGATCATAGCCTAAGACCGCCTCAAGAAGCACCTGGGCGCCGGCGGCACATTCGTCAAAAGTGGTGCTTTCCGCCGGGTTATGGCTGAGCCCTCCGGCTGAGGGCACGAAGATCATCGTGGTGGGGGCCAGCCGGGCAATATGCACCGCATCATGGCCCGCGCCCGAGACGATTTCCCGCGCGCTCAGACCCATGCGGGCGGTGGCCTGACGAACGGCGTCAATGCAATCGGGGTCAAAGGCCACTGCCGCGACATCAGAGACCGGCGTCAGAGCCCCGCTCACCCCGGAGGCCGCGAGGATTCGCGCGAAGGCGCTTTGCAGCTCGGCATCCATCGCCGCCAGAACCGCATCCCTCGGGTGGCGCATGTCGATGGTCAGGCGCACCTCGCCGGGGATGACATTGTTCGAATTGGGGCTGACGGTGACATGGCCCACCGTCGCCACCGCATCGGGCGCATGAGCGAGGCCGATGGCATCCACCGCCCGGATGAGATCCGCGGCGGGCAGCAGAGCGTTCTGCCGCATCGACATCGGCGTTGAGCCGGTATGCGCGGCGCGGCCTTCAAAGACCGCCTCATACCAGCGCAGCCCCTGGACGCCGGTGACGATGCCGATGTCTTTGCCCTCGGCCTCAAGGATCGGGCCCTGTTCGATGTGGAGTTCAAACATCGCGCCGATGGGCTGCCCTTTGGGCGGCAGGTCTCCGCGCCAGCCGATGGCCTCGAGTGCGTCGCCGAAAGAGATGCCCTCACTGTCACGCCGCCCGTTGACCTGATCGGCGCTGTAGACCCCGGCAAAGCCCCCCGAGCCAAGCATCGCGGGCGAGAAGCGCGAGCCCTCTTCATTGGTCCAGTTCACCACCATCAGCGGGGCTTCAGTCTCAAGCCCCGCGTCGTTCAGGGTGCGAATGACCTCAAGGCCCGCCAGAACGCCTAAGACCCCGTCAAATTTCCCGCCCGTGGGCTGGGTGTCGAGGTGGCTGCCCATGGCAATCGGCGGCAGATCGTTGTTTTTGCCGGGGCGGATCGCAAACATATTGCCAAAGAGATCGTGGCTGAGCGTCATGCCCGCCGCTTCCACCGCCTCTTTGAACCAGGCGCGGACGCGGGCGTCTTCCTCGCTCAGCGTCAGGCGGCGGATGCCGCCATCGGGCGTGCCGCCGATCCGGGCCGTCTCCATAAGGCTGTCCCAGAGGCGCTCGCCACGGATTTTCAAATTCGTCATGGTCAGGCTTTGACCCCCAGATAGCGGTCACGGGCATCTTTGTCGCGGATAAATTCCTCGCCCGTGGCGTGATAAACAATGCGGCCTAACTCGATGATATTGTGGCGCCGCGCAAGGGCCGTGCAGACCGCAAGGTTCTGCTCAACCAGAAGAATTGATACCCCCGTGGCCGCGATTTTGCGGATCTGCGAGACGATCTCATCGACGATCACCGGAGCAAGCCCCTCAACCGGCTCATCGAGCATCAGAAGCTTCGGCCCGGTCAGCAGCGCGCGCGCGATCGACAGCATCTGCTGCTCGCCGCCCGACAGCTGGCCGCCGCCGTTCTTCTTCCGCTCTTCCAGGCGCGGGAAGATGGCATAGATATCTGACATCCCCCAGGCCGCACCGCGGCGTTCGGCAATGCGCAGGTTCTCCTCGACCGTCAGCAGCGAGAAGATCCCGCGGTTTTCCGGCACCAGCGACACACCCTGTTTGGCGATGCGAAAGGCGGGCTGCCCTGCCAGATCGCGGCCCTGCAGGCGCACGGCGCCCTGGCCGGGGGGCAGCGCCCCGGCCAGGGCGCGCAGGGTCGTGGATTTGCCCGCTCCGTTACGGCCCAGCAGCGTCACCACCTCACCCTCATTCACACTGAGCGAGACGCCCTGCAGAATATGGCTTTTGCCGTAATAGGCGTGAAGGTTCTCAACCTCGAGAAGCGCGCTCATGCGATGTCCCCCGTGATCATGGAGCCAAGGTAGGCGCTTTGCACATCCGGGTTCTCCCGCACCGCCGCGGGCGGCCCCTCGGTCAGTTTGCGCCCGAGCCGCATCACGGTGATCGTATCGGAGATATTCATCACGATCCCCATGTTATGCTCGATGAAAAGGACGGTGTGATCGCGGCCAAGATCGCGGATCAGCCGCTTCATTTCCTCAATATCCTCAACCCCCATGCCCGAAGTCGGCTCATCCATCAGGATCACCGAGGGCTTTGCCGCCATGGCCATGCCGACTTCCAGGCGGCGCTGCTGGCCGTGTGAGAGTTCCCCTGCCGGGCGATTGTGCACCGCCGTCAGGTTCATCCGCTCCATCACCTCTGCTGCGGTCGCCATGGCGGGGCGATTGGCCTCAGCCATGCGCCAGGGCGCAAGTGCCTGCCAGGGCGTTTTACCCTGGGCCGCAAGCCGCAGGTTTTCAGAGACCGAGAGGGTCGGGAAAAGGCTGGTGACCTGGAAGGACCGCGCGATCCCCTGGCGGACCCGTTCATCATCGCGCAGATTGGTGATATCGGTGCCGTTGAGAAGGATCTGCCCGTGGGAGGGCATCACCCGCCCGGTCAGCGCGTGAAACATCGTCGTTTTGCCCGCGCCATTGGGGCCGATGATCGAATGCACCGAGTTGCGGCGGATATCGAGATCCATATCGGCCAGGGCCACAAATTTGCCGTAGGTGACGCCAAGGCCGCGGGTGGAAAGCGCAATATCAGGGCTCAATGCTCCGCCTCCTTCTTCGCAGGGTTTTGATCTTTCTGGACAATCATCACCCAGAGCTTTTCGATCAGCCCCCAGAGACCCTTTTGCAGGAAGAGCGCGATGCAGACGAGCGCCAGCCCCAGCAGCAGCAGCCAGCGCGGCCAGATCTGCGACAGCACATCGGCCAGGATCATATAGGCCGCAGCCCCAATGACAGAGGCAAAGAGGCTGGTTGAGCCGCCGATGATCGTCATGATCAGGATCATCTCAGAGGTGTGATGCTCAATATTGGCCAGCGGCGCCACACCGATCAGCATGGCTTTCAAAGCCCCGCCATAAGCCGTGACTGCACCGGAAATCGCAAAGGCTGCGGTCTTAAACGCCTTGACCGGAAAGCCGATGGCGGCGGCACGCTCTTCATTGTCCCGCACGGCAATCAGCGTGCGGCCAAAGGTCGACTGCGTGGCCTGCAGCATCACGGCAAAGAGCACCAGGAAAGAGACCGCCACGAAGATATAGAAACTCCAGGCGTCATTCATCGGGCCTGCACCCAGATCCGGGCGCGGCACATCCATCAGCCCGTTATCGCCCCCGGTCAGATCCGAAAAGGTATAGGCCAGGAAGTAGAAAAGCTGCGAGAAGGCCAGCGTCAGCATGACGAAGTAAACGCCCTGCCGCCGGATCGACAGCCACCCCACCAGGGTCGCCACGGCAGCGCCCAGAAGCGTTGCCATGATCAGCACCAGCCAGACCGGCACGCCATAGCGGGTCAGGAAAATCCCCGCCATATAGCTGCCAAGCCCGAAGAAAATGCCCTGACCGAAGGATAGAAGCCCGGTGTAGCCCAGAAGCAGGTTACAGGCCGCCGCGATCAGCGCATAGATCAGCACCTCAGAGGCGAGGATCCCGGAGCGCAGGAACAGAGGCAGCGCCAGCACCGTCAGAAGGGCAAGGCCGAATTGCACGAGGGGACGGTTGATCAAAAGCATCTCACGCCCTCCCGAACAGGCCGCGCGGCATCATCACGATGATGGAGGCCATGCCGATATAGATCATCAGGCGCGCACCCTCGGGCCAGATGGTGGCCATAAGAGACTGCACAACGCCGACCAGAATGCCCGCGACCAGCGCGCCCACGTAAGATCCCATGCCGCCGATCACCACGACCACAAAGGCGATGGAAAGCGCCTCTACCCCCATGAAGGGTTCCACCCCCCGGATGGGCGAGACCAGACCGCCGGCCAGACCGGCCAGACCGGCACCGGCGGCAAAGACCACCGTATTGATGCGCAAAGTGTCATAGCCCAGAAGCGCCATGTTTTCCGTGCTTTCCGAGCCGGCCCGCACGATGGCACCCAGCCGTGTCCGCTCCAGCGCCCAGTAGAGCGCAAGCGCCAGCACCGCCGTGAAGGCGATCGTAAAGAGGCGGTATTTCGGATAGATGAAATCGCCCCAGATTACCACGCCGTTCAGCCCGTCAGGCGCCGAGACGTTGCCGCCGAGCGGTCCCCAGAGGATGATCACCAGTTCCTGGATAAAGAGCGCGATGCCCACGGTCACCAGGATATGGAAAGTATGGGGCAGCTTATAGATCCGCCTCAGAAGCACGGCCTCCGTCACCCCTGCCACGATGGCCACGATCAGCGCGGCTAGCGGCATGGCAAGCCAGAAACTCATGCCGCGCTCGACCAGATCATAGGTCAGATAAGCGCCCAGCAGATAAAACGCCCCATGGGCAAAGTTCACGAATTGCAAAAGGCCGAAAATGATCGACAGCCCGACAGCCAGCAGAAAATACAGCATGCCCAGCCCGATGCCATTCAGCACCTGGAAGAGATAGGTCACCAGAGGGTCTCCCGTAAGGAACAGCCGCAGGGGAGGAGCCCTGCGGCTTTCAGGGGCGTCAGCTCAGCTTGCAGCCGGTATTCGCCACCTCAAGGAAGGACTGTCCCGAAGAAATCACTTCGGCAAAATCGTCCTTATCGGCCATGGCGGATTTCGCCTTTGCCTTCAGCAGGTAGTAGTTTTTGATGACCTGATTGTCCTCAGGACGCACCATCTCTTCGCCGGTGAGGCCCGCGTAGGTCATGCCTTTCAGCGCGGCCTGAACGGCCTTCTGATCGGTGCTGCCGGCCTTCATGGCGGCGTCGATCATCAGCTTGGTGCAGATATAAGACCCCGCGAGCGAATAGTTCGGGTTCTCATTATATTTGGCGCGCGTCAGCTTCACCAGCTCAGCATTGGTCGGGCTGTCGATGGTGTGCCAGTATTGCGCACCAAAGTAGATGCCTTCGCAAAGATCGGCACCAAGCGCCTCAAACTGCTCCAGCCCCGAGGCCCAGGCGACGACGATGGTCATGCGCTCTTTCAGACCGAAAGAGACCGCCTGACGCAGCGTATCGGCGCATTGCGCCCCGAAGTTCAGGATCAGCAGAACATCAGGTTTGGCCGCGATGGCATTGGTCAGATAGCCCGAGAATTCCTTCTCAGTGAGCGAGTGATAGGAGTTGCCCACCAGCTCAAGGCCCTTTTCTTCCAGCACATCTTTGGTGGCCTGCAACAGGCCTTCGCCAAAGACATATTGCGGGGTGACGGTATACCAGCGCTTCGCATTGGGCAGCGCGTCGATGATCGGCCGGATCGACTGGTTGATCGCGCCGAAGGTCGGCACCGACCAGCGGAAGGTCGCGGCATTACACTCGGTTCCGGTGATCTCATCGGCCCCGGCGGTGGTGATGAAGTTCGCGCCGCCCTTGTCGGCCTCTTTGCCCATGGCAAGCGATTCCGACGACAGGATCCCGCCTGCAAAAAGCTGAATGCCCTCCTGCTGGATCGCATCCTGGACCTTGCGCACGGCCGTCGCGGGCTTGCCTTCGGTGTCGAGGTCGAAGGTTTTCACCTCACGGCCATATTTCGCGGTGGCCTCTTCGGCGGCGATGATCGCACCCATTGAGGCATATTTGCCGTTGGCGGCATTCCCGCCCGAGATCGGCACCGGAATGCCGACTTTGAGAACATCACCCGCCGCAGAGGCATGGCGAAGCAGTCCGGGGCTGGCAAGGAAAAGCCCGGCGCCAGCAGTGCTCAAAAGTAGTTTTCTTCTTCCGATCATGATGGTTCCCCGTTGGATGCGTATTCGCTTATCAGTTCTTATAGTCGTAACTATACGGATAGATTTTTGATTCCGTAAAGTCATTTTGATCGCGCATGCCCCGGGAGGGATCACAGCCCGCCCCTTCAAGGAATTAAGGGCGGAAAGCGACCTTATGGTTTGCCCTGCAAGCCTCTGAAATGGCGGGTCTCTTGAGGGGGCAGTCGATTTTATGTGCAGCGCTGCGACGGGGTCCGTTCCGGGCGCGGCGCTGGCACTGCCGGGGCGTCTCAGGGGGCAGATTGCGACAGCCGGGAAAAAATTTTGCGGCGTTTCGCGCCAATCCCGTCACCCGACGCTGCTGAGAACCATGCCCTGCGCACGAAGCGCCGCCCCTGATCCTGCACCCCCACCGTGCAGACAGAGGCCTCTCAGAGAGGGACTTGACAGCCGCAGATCAGGGCGTGATGTTGCCCCTGTAACCAGGGGTGCTTCCGTACAGGGGGCTGAGATGCGCAGATCCGCGCGAACCCTTCACAGCTGATCCGGGTAATGCCGGCGGAGCGAGGGACTTATGTTCATTGGCGCGCAGGTGTCGCTTTATCCGATGACCACCGATTTCGTCGGGGTTATCCTGTCCGGTCTGTCGGCTCTTGATCCCTACCGCAATGATCTGCGGATTGAGACCGACGATATCTCCACCCTGATGGTCGGCGCCCCGGGCCCGCTGTTTGACGCGATCCGGGATCTTTTTGCCAGGGTGGCAAAGGGGCCGGATCATGTTGCCATGCATGTCACCCTGTCGCGCGGCTGTCCGGGGGAGCCGGATGATCCTTCCTGTCGCTGTGATATCCTTGCGGTGGCGCAAAGTCAGTCGCTGGCAGAGCGCCAGAGGCTCGCGCTCGAGGCGGTTACCGCCGCCCCGCTCAGCGGTGTTGAGATTGACGTGCAGTTCTCGCTCTATGTCATGGGCAGCGGCGGGCATATGGATGAGATCTATGGCTGCATCGCCTTTCTGAGAGACAGCGGCACCTTCCTGCGGTCAAAGAATTTCTGCACCCGTCTGCGCGGCGATGCGGGGCCGGTGTTTGAAACGCTCCGCCAGGCCTTTTTGCGCTTCGGACCGGCGCAGGGCCATGTGACCATCGATCTGACCGCTTCGGCAAACAGCCCCTCTGCGCGCTGACGCGAGGAAGGGTTTGCTATGTCCCGGATGCTGTCGCCGCTGGCGCTGTTTTTGCTGCTGTTCGCAGTTTGGGAGGGCTATTGCCGCCTGAGCGGAGTGTCAGAGCTTGTTCTGCCAGGACCTCTGGCAGTGCTGCATGCGCTTTACATCCACCGCGACGCCATTGGCGTACACGCCCTTGCCACTGTTCTTGTGGCCCTGCCCGGGTTTGCCCTCTCGGTGAGCTTTGCCGTCCTCACCTCAATGCTCCTGCATGCCTGCCCCCGGGCAGAGCGTGCGGTTCTGCCGGTCTTTGTGGCCAGCCAGACGATCCCGCTTGTGGCACTGGCGCCGCTGATGATCCTCTGGTTTGGCTTCGGGCTTTTGCCGAAAATCCTGCTGGTCATTCTGGTGACCTTTCTCCCGGTGCTGCTGAGCCTGCTGTCGGGCTATCGCCAGACCCCGGCAGCCTTCACGGAACTTTTGCAAAGCATGGGGGCGGGCGGTTTTGAGATCTTTCGTCGCGCCACCTGGCCCTCGGCACGGCCGGCCTTCTTCGCCGGTCTGCGCATCTCCGCCACCTATGCTATTGTGGCGACGATTTTCGCCGAATATGCCGGGGCGCGCCAGGGCATCGGCATCTGGATTTTGTCGGCCAAGAACAGCTTTCGTGCGGATCTGGTTCTGGCCGGTGTGGTGGTCTCCGCTCTGCTGACCCTGACCCTGCTGGCGGTGCTCAGGGGGATTGAGGTTTTGACCCGCCCTGGTCGGGGGGGGCGCGGTCATGCTTGAAATTCGGGATCTGACCATCACCGCCCAGGGGCGCAGCCTTGTTCAGGATCTTTCGCTCCAGGTCCCGGGCCAGGGGATCACCGCGCTGCTCGGACCTTCGGGTTGCGGAAAAACCTCTGTCTTAAAGTGGCTTGCGGGGATTTTGCCCAAAGGTCTGCGCGCCCGGGGGGTTTTGCGTCTCGACGGAAGAGACTGTGCCGCGCCGTTGCCTGCGCTGGCCTATCAGCCGCAAAGCGACGCGCTGTTTCCCTGGCTGACGATTGCTGAGAATGCGGCCCTTGGCCTGCGGGTGGGCGGTCTTTCGGCAGCTGAGGCCAGGGCGCGGGTGCTGCCGCTTTTTGCGCCTTTCGGGCTTCAGGGCTCCGAAGGCGCCTTCCCGGAGGCGCTGTCGGGTGGCATGCGCCAGCGGGCGGCCTTTTTGCGCACCATGGTGCAGGACAGCCGCTATGTCCTTCTCGATGAACCCTTTTCTGCCCTGGATGCCGTTACCCGCCTGCGCATGCAGTCCTGGCTGCTCGATCGGCTGGCGGCCCATCCGCGCGGCGTTCTGCTGGTCACCCATGACCTGCAGGAGGCCGCGGCCCTTGCCGATCGGATCTGCGTCATGATGCGATCCCGCCTCGTCACCCTGCCTGTTGATCTGCCCCATAGCGCGCGCAGCGAAGCCGCCATGGCCCCGCTGCGGGAGCATCTGAAATCTCTGCTTCTGGAGGAGCGCCTGCCATGATCCGCCCCCTTTTGACTGCCGCTTTCATCGCCTGTCCCTTTGGCCTGGCGGCCCAGACCCCGGTCACCGTTGCTCTCGACTGGACGCTGAACACCAATCACGTCGGGATTATCGCGGCCCGCGATCGGGGTCTTTACGAGGAAGCGGGCCTGACTGTCGAAGTGCTGCCCTTTTCCGACACCAGTTCCGCCGCTCTGGTTGCCGCCGGGGCCGCCGATTTCGGTTATCTGTCCGCCCTGGCCTTCCTGAGCGCGAAGGCGGGAGGCGCGGATCTCACAGCTCTCTGGGCCACCATGCAGCATGAAACCGGGCGGCTGGTCTACAATCTTGATAATACTGAGATTAAGCGGCCCGCAGATCTGTCGGGCCGGACCTATGCCGGGTTCGGCAGCGCCTGGGAGGCGGCGCTGATCGGCACGATGATCCGCCATGACGGCGGCCAGCCTGAGTGGGAGACTGTCACGCTCGGGACCGGTGCCTATGAGGCGCTTGCCTCAGGGGCTGTGGATTTCACGTTGGAAGTTGCGACCTGGGAAGGGGTCAACGGCAGGCTGCTGGGCCGCCGCCAGGGCAGTTTTCGCTATCAGGACTATGGTGTGCCCGACCAGCACAACGGCTATATCGCGACCCGCGCGGGCGTTCTGCGCGAGCGGCCGGAGATTGTGAAAGCCTTTATGGAGGCAACGAAAGCGGGCTATGACTGGGCGGCCGATCACCCGGAAGAGGCCGCGGATCTGCTGTTGAAAGCAGGCGATTTCGCGCGCCCCGAGCTTGTTCACGCCTCAATGCAGGCCATCATCGATGGCGGCTGGCTGCGCGATGAGAGCGGTGGGATCGGCCTTATCCGTGCCGATCGTTTCGAAGGGATGGCCAGATTTCTCTACGACAGCGGCGTGTTGAAAGACCAGAGCGGGCAGGCTCTGGTCTGGCCCGGAGACCTCTCGGGCTGGTACGATCAGTCCTGGCGTGACTGAGCGGGGTCAGACGATCTGAAGGCCGCCGCCGCCAAGGATCCGCGCGATTGAGCCTGCGGCAGAGCGCGGCGTATAGGCCCCGGTAACCCCGCCGAGCGAGGGGGATGAGGCTTCAATCACCCAGGAAAGCCCCTTGCCCTCAACCTCAATGCGGTGCTCATTCACGCCCTGACCGGGCACTGCGAGGATCCGGCTGAGGGTGCGGTCCATCCCCACGCCTGCCATGGCCACGGCGGCATGCACATTGACGTTGCGCGGGAATTTCCGGCAGGCCTCACGGGCCGGGCCTTCGAACACAACCCCCTCGGTCTCCGGCGCGAGGCCAAGACTTTTGCCGCTTTTGCGGGTGGTGATGGTCACGCTTTTGAGGATCGGCCCGGCATCTGACAGACCATCAAGGCCCAGAACCGCGCCATGGGGCAGATAGAAACGCCGACCCGACCGCGCCGTCACTTCCCGGATCTGCGCCTCAAGCGCCGGATCCGAGAGCGCAGTGCCGGAAAAGGCGCAGAAATCCGCCGTTTCCAGAACGCGCGGCGCGTAGTCGGCGACGACCTGGGCGACCGATGTCTCAATCACCAGATCCGCCCCGCGCGACAGCGCCTCTTCGGGATCTGCCGTGGCGATGCCAGGCGCAAGCCCCAGATCCGCGACCTTTGCGGGATCGCGATTCACCACGAAAACCACCTCGACCGTCTCGTGTTTCTGCAGCTCCGCCAGCACCGCACGACCAATCGTGCCCACTCCGAACAGTCCCACTTTGCGCTTTTGCATCTCTCATCCCTCCGATTGCCCTCTGTTCTAGCGAGGGTTGATGCACTTCGCGAGTATGCCGGGCTAATTTTCTTGCCAGACGCGCATTGATCCTTAGACTTGTTAACGGAAAGAGCATTTGACTGTGGGGGAGCAGCCCGAATGTTCGACGTTTTGATTGCAGAAGACGAACCTGCCATTTCCGAGACGCTGCGCTTTCTTCTGGGCCGGGCGGGATGGCGGTGTGAGACGGTGGCGGACGGCGATGCCGTTTTGCCCGCTTTGCGCCGCAAACGCGCAGGGCTGGTCATTCTTGACATTATGCTGCCGGGGCGCAGCGGGCTGGATGTGCTGCGCGCCCTTCGGGGCGACAGCGATTACGCAGGGCTTCCCGTGCTGATCCTGACCGCACGGGGGCAAAAGGCGGACCGGCAACTGGCGCTGGATCTGGGGGCGGATGGCTTTATCTCCAAGCCCTTCGCCAATGATGAACTGATCCGCGAGGTGCAGCGCCTGCTTGAAGGCACTGCGGCGGCGGGCGGGCACTGACCCCGTGTCGCGGCGCACAGAGCAGCGGGAGGAGGCGCGCCGGCGCGATCTGGCGCTGGTGCTGCCAGGCCTTGGGCTGCTGATGCTGCTGCCGCCGCTCATGAACCTTTTTACGCGGCGGGTCCTTTTGTGGGAGATCCCGCTGGAAGTGATCTATCTCTTCACCGTCTGGGCGCTTTTAATCGTCGGAGCGGCGGTCTTTTCGCATCGCGTGCGGCCCGGACGGGATGCCCCGCGAGAGGCGGAGCGTGATCGGGAATGATGCTTTCGGCCGATTTCGTCGTCCTGGCCTCCGTCAGCTATGTGGGGCTTTTGTTTCTGCTGGCCTGGGGGTCTGACGTCTGGGCGCGTCAGGGGCGGGGTGCCTTCCTGCGTTCACCCCTCGTTTATACGCTGTCGATCTCGGTCTATTGCACCAGCTGGACCTTTTACGGCGCGGTGGGAACTGCGGCCCGCAATGGTCTGGAATTTATGGCGATTTATATGGGGCCAACGCTGGTCTTCGTGGGCTGGTGGTTCGTGCTGCGCAAGCTTCTGCGCATCGGCCATGGTCAGAGGATCACCTCAATCGCGGATTTTCTGTCGTCGCGCTATGGCAAATCGAGCCGCATCGCAGTTCTGGTTACGGTGATGGCCACGGTCACGATCACGCCCTATATCGCGCTGCAACTCAAAGCGATCACCGCCTCGCTTCAGGTGATTACCCAGCAGACGGCGGGGCCGACGCGGCTCTCAGCGCTTGATGATGCCACCCTTGCGCTGATCGTCGCGGCGGGGATGGCGGTCTTCACCATCCTTTTCGGCACCCGCAATGTCGACGCCCGCGAGCAGCATCCCGGCGTGGTCGCCGCCATCGCCTTTGAGGCTGTCATCAAACTTCTGGCCCTGGTGGCGGTGGGTCTTTGGGTGATAAGCGGCGTAAGCGAGGGCCCCTCTGACATCTTTGCCCGCGCCACGGCGGCGGGCTATGAGGTGCATGAGACCGCGCCCTTCGGGAACCGCTGGATCACGGTGCTCTTTTTGTCCGCCGCTGCCGTGATCTGCCTGCCGCGTCAGTTTCAGATCACGGTGGTTGAAAACAGCCACGAGGACCATCTGCGCACCGCCGCCTGGGCCTTTCCGCTTTATATGCTGATCATCAGCCTCTTCACGCTGCCGATTGCCTATCAGGGGCTGGCGACCCTGCCTGCGGGGGCGAACCCGGATATGTTCGTGCTGACCCTTCCGCTGGCCGCGGGACAGGACGGGCTGGCCCTTCTGGCCTTTATCGGCGGCTTTTCGTCGGCCACTTCCATGATCATCGTGGCGTCGATTGCGCTGTCGATCATGGTCTCAAACCACATCGTGCTGCCCCTGGCGCTGCGGCTGACCGATGATCTCAGCGAGGCAGGAACACGGGGCTTTGCGCGGCTTTTGCTGATGAGCCGGCGGGTCTCGATCGCACTGATCCTCTTTTCGGGCTTCATCTATTTCTGGCTGACCGGCGAAAGCGGGGCGCTTGCGACCATCGGGCTGATCTCATTTGCGGGGGTGGTGCAGTTCCTGCCTGCGCTGCTCGCGGCGCTTTACTGGCGCCGCGCCACCATGGCCGGGGCGCTTTGGGGGATGGCCGCGGGATTTGCGCTCTGGGCCTGGACGCTGTTTATGCCGAGCTTTGCGGGATCGCATCCGAGGATCGCGGATTGGGTGGCGCAGGGGCCATGGGGGATCGGGCTTCTGCGGCCTGAGGCGCTTTTCGGTATGAGCGGGGTTGACCCGCTGGTGCATGCGATTTTCTGGAGCCTTCTGGTCAATACGGGCCTTTTGATGCTGGTCTCGCTGGTCACCCGCCAAAGTGCCACCGAGCAGGATCAGGCCGAAGCCTTCGCGGATTGTTTTGCCGCCCCCGCGACCGGAACTGCCGTCGTCCGCGCAAGGGTCGCCGCAGAAGATCTCTTCTTTCTCGCCGAAAGGGTCCTTGGGTGGAGCCGCGCCCAGGCCATGTTTTCCCAGGCCGGAATTGCCAGGGCAGGGGCGCGGGCCGCAGATGCCGTCCCCCCGGCCTTCGTCAGCCGGCTTGAGCGGGAAATGGCCGGTCTGATCGGCGCGGCTTCAGCCCATATTCTGCTGTCCAAAATCGTCGAGGGCGACGGGCTCTCGCTGGAAGAGGCGATCCAGATCGCCGGTGAAACCCTTCAGGTCATCTCTCATTCAAATGAGCTGGAGCGCAAATCTGCAGAGCTGCATCTGACGGCACGCAAACTTCAGGAGGCCAACGCAAAGCTTCATACCCTGCACCGGCAGAAAGATGACTTTCTCAGCCAGGTCAGCCATGAGGTGCGCACGCCAATGACCTCGATCCGCTCAATCTCTGAGATCCTGATGCGGGAAACTGATCTGCCGGAGGGGCAGCGCGAACGTTTTGTTGAGTTGATCCACCAGGAAAGCCTGCGCCTGACCCGGCTTCTGGATGAGATCCTTGATCTGAGCGCGCTTGAGCATGGTGAGCGCGACTGGCTGAACCGGCCCATCGACGGTGGCGCGGCGCTTGCGCGGGCCTGTGATGTCTGCGAAGCCCTGGCGCGGCCGCGCAACATTCATATCCACCGGGCCGCAAAAGGCCCGCAGGTCATGGTGCCGGGTGATCCGGACCGCCTGGCGCAGGTTTTCATCAATATCATCGCCAATGCCATCTCGCATAACCGCGCCCCGGACCCGGTGGTTCTGGTCACGGCAGAGACGAAGGGCGACTCCTGGGTGGTTGAGATTTCCGACAATGGCAGCGGCATCGCGCCCGAATTTCGCGAGGCCGTCTTTGAGAAGTTTCTGCGCCTGACCGCGGCTCCGGGGACGGCGGGCGGCTCTCTGCCTGGCCTTGGCCTGGGGCTGAGCATCTCCAGCACGATTTTGCAAAAGCTCGGCGGGCAGATTGATCTGGTGGACGGGCCGCTCTCGGGGGCCTGTTTCCGCATCACCCTTCCGCTCGCGCCTGAGCCAGAGCCTCAGGAAGCTGCGCTGAGTGTGGCGGCTTCCTGACGGTGGCTGCAGGCGGCGCGCGGGCAAAGCGCGCAGGAGGGACCGACCGGCACCGCCGGGGTCGCATCTGAGATTTTCAGATCGCTGCCATAGACCGTTCGGTCCGCCTGCAACAGATCGCAGGCCAGCATGATTGAGAAGGTGAGCGGCGGATCACGCCAGCTTGCAATCCGCTTCGGCACCGCCTTGGCGATCAGCAGATACCGGTGGCCATTGGGAAATTCCGCCACCTGGCGCACCACATCGGGAGCCGCCGGGGCCAGATAAACCGGCCAGATCGGGCAGCCGTGACCGCCCCCCGGCCAGGACAGTCCATGCACCGGAAAGCGCTTGGTCAGCCGTCCCGAAGGATCAGCCCGCAAAAAGCCGAAGGGCACCCCTTCAGCGCCCGGACGGCGCAGGGTGACAAGGCGGTGGGCCGCCTGCTCAAAGCTGGCCCCGAAGCTGTGCGACAGAAGATCGATGTCGTAGCGGTGCCGCTCTGCCGCGTCGAGATAGGCGTCATAGGGCATGACCATGGCCCCGGCCACATAAGAGGCGAGCGCCGAACGCGCGAGACGACCGGCCTCTTCCGTGCCGGTCCCGAGCCCGGCCCCGATCCGGTCCAGCACCTCACCCTGGGCGAGAGAGACGATCTGGCGGGCCAGTTGAAATCGCCGCGTCGCCTGGGGATCCGAGCTTCGAAGCCAAAGCGTCCCCCCCTCGCGCCGCACCCGCTGCGCTCCGGCATCGCCGGTGCGGCGGCAGCGCAATCCGTGACGCCGCTCCAGGACCTCTGCGAGATGCGCTTCATCGGTCCGGCCCTCCAGATCAGCCCGGATCTGCTCTGCCGCCGCTTCAAGTTCGGGGAAATAGTTGTTGGCCGCGATAAAGGCATCCTCCACCTCGCGGACGGGGGACAGGCTTGAGCGGCGCAGGCGGGACTGCTCGAAATAGCCCGCAAGGCCGCGCATGGTCTGGCTGAGCCCCCGAGCCTCCTGCATGATGGAACCGGAAAAGCGTGCCCGCTCGGCCTCGCTCAGATCCGGGACCTCGGCCAGAATTTCCGCCCCCGACCGCAGCCCGGTCATGCGGTTCAGCGCCTCATGCAGCATCGCCGCGAGAACCGGGTCTGAGGAAAAGCGGTCTGAAAGATAATCCAGCTCTGCCCCGGCCTCCGCCTGGGCGCGGTGCAGCCGCAGCAGCGCCTGAGCGAGTTCGGGATAGCGTGCCACCAGATCGCGCAGATCCCCGGCCGGCGGGCTGAGCCCGGCCAGCAGCGGATCCCCCATCACCTCTTCAAGGCGCTGCACCAGTTTCTGCTCACGCGCGCCCGAAAGGTCTTCGGGCAGCAGCCCCAGACCCGCCGCGATCCGGTTGAGAAGCGCGCCCCCCACTTCCCGCCGATCGGCCTCAATCAGATTAAGGTAGCTCGCCGAGATACCTGCCGCAGCCGCCAGACCGGCCTGCGACAGACCCATCTCCTTGCGGCGACGGCGGATTTTCGGACCAACGGGTGCGCGCACAGGGCTTTGCCTTACTGAGAGGAGTGGTAAAGTTTTGTAAATTCTTTACAGAATAGAATGCAATTTTCAAAAGTCTTTACAAAAAAATCCTTCAATCTCAGTTTCTTATTGAGAAGCTTTCCCGGCTGGCCTCTCCTGTGGGGCGGAGTGAGGACTCTGTTTCAACCAGGGAGGAAGAGACGTGACGAGACTTCTGATGAACCGGCGCGGGCTTTTGCGCACCATGGGTGCGGGGGCGGCGGCGACGATGGCCTCGCCGATGTTCTTTACGCGCGGCGCATGGGCCAATGAGTTCTGCAACAGCCCCGAGAAGACCGGCAAGATCATCTTCGGCTTCAACGTGCCGCAGACCGGATCTTACGCCGAAGAGGGGCTTGAGCAGCTGAAAGCCTATGAACTTGCGGTCAAGCATATCAACGAGGGCGGCGGTATGCTGGAGACCCTCAAGCCGTTGTCGCTGAAGGGCAATGGCGTGCTGGGCAAAAAGGTCGAGTTTGTCTCGGGCGACACCCAGACCAACACCGACGCCGCCCGCGACGGCGCACGCCGCATGATCGAGCGTGACGGCGCGGTCATGGTGACCGGCTCGGTGACCTCGGGTGAGGCGATTGCGGTGCAGTCGCTCTGCCAGGAGAAGGGCGTCATCTATATGGCGGGCCTGACCCATTCGAATGACACCACCGGCAAAGACAAGCGCCGCTATGGCTTCCGCCATTTCTTCAATGCCTATCAGTCGGGCGTGGCCATCGCGCCGCATCTGGCCAATGCCTACGGCAAAGACCGCCGCGCCTACCACCTGACCGCCGATTACACCTGGGGCTGGACCCAGGAGGAATCGATCAAAGCCGCGACTGAAGCGCTTGGCTGGGAAACCGTGGCCACCGTGCGTACGCCGCTGGGTCTTGGGGATTACTCGCAGTATCTGACCCCGGTTCTGAACTCGGGCGCGGACGTGCTGATCCTGAACCACTATGGCCACGACATGGTGAACTCGCTTCCCCAGGCCGTGCAGTTCGGTCTGCGCGACCGTCAGGCCAATGGCAAAGACTTCCAGATCGTCGTTCCGATGTTCTCGGAACTGATGGCTGTGGGCGCGGGCGAGGCGGTGAAAGGCATCATCGGCACCTCGAACTGGCACTGGGCGCTGGAAGATGCGGGCACTCAGGCCTTCACCAAAGCCTATGGTGAGGCTTACGGCGTTCCGCCCTCACAGGCCGCACACACCGGCTATGTTCAGGCCATCCTTTACGCCGATGCGGTGGAGCGTGCCGGCACCTTCTATCCGCCGGAAGTCATCAAAGCGCTCGAAGGTCACGAGTTTGACGGAGTTGGCATCGGCCCGACCCTTTATCGTGACAGCGATCACCAGTGCTTCAAAGACGTTCTGGTGGTGCAGGGCAATGACAATCCCACCAGCAAATTCGACGTGCTGAATGTGATCGGCAAGGCCACCCGCGACGAGGTCACCTATGACCCGTCGATCTTCGGCGGTGAGCTTGGCCCCTACGAGCCGAACCAGTGCTGATCTGAGCCCCACAGCCGGGCCGGGGAGAGGAGCCCCGGCCCGGATCTGAATGCCATTCCACAAGAACCGGGTCTTGAAACCCGTCCGGGGGGGGAGAATGAACGCCTTTCTTGCGCAATTGCTGAACGGGCTCGACAAGGGCGGGGCCTATGCCCTGATCGCTCTTGGTCTGACGCTGGTTTTCGGCACTTTGGGCGTGGTGAACTTTGCACATGGCGCCCTGTTTATGCTGGGCTGCTTTTGTGCGGTCGCCTTCCGCGCTCTCATAACCATCGAAACCGTCACCACTGATCCGACAAAACTGTCCCCCTGGGGCCAGCCGCTGGAGATCCGCACCCCGATCGTGCAGGACTGGCTGGGCAGCTGGGGCACGGTGATCGTCGATTACTCGGTGCCGCTGTCGATCCTGATGACCATTCCCGTCATGCTGGCCATCGGCATCGGCATGGAGCGCGGGCTGATCCGGCATTTCTACAAACGCACCCATGCCGAGCAGATCCTGGTGACCTTTGGTCTGGCCATCGTGATCGGTGAGATCGTGAAAGCAGGCTTTGGCCCCAACCCCTGGCCGCAGCCGATCCCGAACGCGCTGCGCTCGGCCGCGGATATCGGCCGCTGGATCGGGATGGAGCCGGGTGCGCTCACCTATCCCTGGTGGCGGATGATCTATCTGTTCTTCGCGCTGGCGGTGATTGCGGGCGTCTTTGCCTTCCTGCGCTTCACGACCTTCGGGATGGTGGTCCGCGCCGGTATGGCTGACCGTGAGACGGTGGGCTTCCTGGGCATCGACATCGACAAGCGCTTCACCGTGGTCTTTGGTCTGGCCGCCGTGGTGGCGGGTGTTGCAGGCGCGATGTATACGCCGCTGCTGCCGCCAAACTATCAGATCGGCATGGATTTTCTGGTCTTAAGCTTCGTCGTGGTGGTTGTGGGCGGCATGGGCTCTCTGCCCGGTGCGGTGCTGGCGGGTTTCCTTCTCGGCATCCTGCAGAGTTTCGCTTCGATGACGGAAGTGAAATCCCTGATCCCCGGCATTGACCAGGTCATCATCTATCTTGTCGCCGTTGTCATTCTTCTTGTGCGCCCCCGTGGTCTGATGGGCCGGCGCGGTGTGATGGAGAGCTGAGATGTTTTACCTCTCCAGAACTGACCGGCTGAAACTGTTGGCTTTCGCGGCCGTGGTGCTGCTGATGCCGATCTGGCTGACGCCGCTGGGCGCGGCTTACCCGGGCCTGATGCAGAAATTCGCGATCTATGCGATCTTTGCCATCGGCTTCAACATCCTCTTTGGCCTGACCGGATATCTCTCCTTCGGTCACGCCGCCTTCCTTGGGGTGGGCAGTTATACGGCCGTCTGGTCTTTCAAACTGCTGACCATGGACATCCTGCCGGCCATGATCTTTGCGGTGATCCTTTCGGGTCTCTTTGCCCTGGTCATCGGCTTTTTCTCGCTGCGCCGGACGGGGATCTACTTCTCGATCCTGACGCTGGCTTTTGCGCAGATGAGCTACAGCCTCGCCTATTCGGTGCTGACCCCCATCACCAATGGCGAAACCGGCCTGCTTCTGACCCGCAATGACCCGCGCATTATCGACAGCGCCTTTGGTGCGGCCCATGTCGGGGCCGAAGGGCTGCCCTCACCGACGCTGCTCGGCGTTCCGATGAGCGGCTATACCGGCTTCTATCTCTGTGCCGTGCTGCTGATCCTTGCGTTCTTTATCGCGCAGAAGATCTTTGCCTCGCCCTTTGGCCTGGCTCTGCGCGGGATCAAATCGAACCAGACCCGGATGATCTACACGGGCTTTAACACCAAGCCCTACACGCTGGCCGCCTTTGTAATCTCAGGCATGTTCGCGGGGCTGGCCGGGGGGCTTCTGGCCGTCACCGACCCCATCGCCGGGGCGGAGCGGATGCGCTGGACGGAATCCGGGAATATCGTTCTGATGACCATTCTGGGCGGTGTCGGCACGCTGATCGGGCCGGTGATCGGGGCCTGGGTGATCGAGTATTTTGAAAACATCTTCTCGGCCATCAACAAAAACATCCTCAATCAGACCTTCGATTTCCTGCCCGATGGTCTGCAGAACGTCATCGTCACCGTGGCCTCAAAATTTGTGGGCGAGGGCTGGCACCTGACGCTGGGTCTGCTCTTTGTCTTCATCGTGGTCTTCCTGCCGGGTGGCCTGGTGGAAGGGTGGCAGAAACTCATGGCGCGCTTTGGCCGCAAAGGGGGGGATAAGAAATGAGCACCACTCCCAATATCGTCCTTCACGCGGCGGATGTGTTCAAAAACTTCGGCGGTCTTCGGGCATTGTCTGACATCGATCTGCAGATCGAAGAGGGCAAAACCCATGCCATCATCGGGCCGAACGGCGCGGGCAAATCGACGCTGCTGAATGTCATCATCGGGCGCATCCCGCCGACCTCAGGTGCGGTGATCTTTGACGGCACCGTGCTGACCGGTAAGGCGCCCCATGAGATCAACCAGCTCGGCATTTCCCGCGTGTTTCAGACGCCCGAGATTTTCGCGGATCTCTCGGTGCTGCACAACGTCATGGCGCCCGCCTTTGCGCGCCGCGACGGGGCTTTCAAGCTGTCGATGTTCCGCACCACCTCGCGCGAAGATGAAATCCGGGCTGAGGCAGAGCATCTTTTGCAGGACTTCGGCATGTGGGAGCGGCGTCACGATCACGCAGGGGCGCTCTCACGCGGGGACAAGCGGCGGCTGGAACTTTGCATGTGTCTGATCCAGCACCCGCGCCTGCTGCTGCTCGATGAGCCGACGGCGGGGATGTCGCGCCATGACACCAACACCACGATTGATCTTCTGAAGAAGATCAAAAGCCGCGGCATGACCAAGGTCATCATTGAGCATGACATGCATGTGGTGTTCTCGCTGGCCGATAAAATCTCGGTGCTGGCCCAGGGGCGGATCATCGCCCAGGGGCTGCCCGAGGACATCCGGGTCAATCCGGATGTGAAGAAAGCCTATCTCGGGGGGCACAGCGAATGAGCAGTGACGTCTTTTTTGAACTGCGCGACGTGCATGCCTATTACGGCGAAAGCTACATCGTTCAGGGCGTCTCGATGAAGGTAAATAAGGGCGAGGTTCTTGCCCTTCTGGGCCGCAACGGGGCGGGCAAAACCTCCACCCTGCGCACCATTGCGCGCGCCGATAATCCGGGCATGACGCGGGGCGAAATCTGGCTCGAAGGTCAGCCGGTTCATGCGATGAAATCCTGGCAGGCAAGCCAGGCGGGCATCCAGCTGGTGCCCGAAGACCGCCGGATCATTCCGGGCATGACGGTCGAGGAAAACCTGATCCTGAGCCAGGTCGCGCCGAACAAAGGCTGGTCGCTTGAGCAGATCTACAGCCATTTTCCGCGTCTGGCAGAGCGTCGCCAGCAGGAGGGGGTAACCCTTTCCGGGGGCGAGCAGCAGATGCTGGCCGTGGCCCGGGCCCTGGCGCGGGAGGTGAAACTTCTGCTGCTGGATGAGCCCTATGAGGGGCTGGCCCCGGTGATCGTCGAAGAGATCGAACACATCGTCCAAGACATCAAGAAATCCGGCATCACCACGATCATCGTCGAGCAGAACGCCGTGGCCGCGCTGAAAATGGCCGACCGCGCCGTGATCCTTGATACCGGAGAACTTGCCTTTGAAGGCTCGGCCGCCGAACTTCTGGCCGATGCCGAACTCAGAAACCGCTATCTGGCCATCTGAGACCGCAATCCTCAGCGGCAGCGGTCCCCTTCCCACCGCCTCTGAGGTAAGATCCGGCGAAGCACTGCTTTCGCCGGATCTTTCTCTTTTCTGACCGCGCCGCAGATGTGCCGTGAGGTTATTCTTGCGAAATGCCGCCCGACTGGCTCCGATGGCGCTGTGTCAGACGAGGGAGGCAGCAATGACGGCAGGGTCGGTGATTATGGGGCAGATGATGAATCGCCCGCTCTCAATTCCGGCGGTGATGGATTACGCGGCCGATGTCTATGGCGAGCGGCGGATCATCTCAGCCACGGTCGAAGGCGGGCTGCATGACTACAGCTATGCCGAAGCCTGGGTCCGGATTGCGCGTCTGGCGCATGGGCTGCGCGCGCTCGGCATCGGCCCCGGCGACCGGGTGGCGACGCTGGCCTGGAACGGCTACCGGCATTTTGAGCTTTACTACGCCATCGCCGGGATCGGTGCGGTCTGCCATACGATCAACCCGCGGCTCTTCCCCGAGCAGATCGCCTGGATCATGAACCATGCCGAAGACAAAGCGATCTTCTTCGATCTGACCTTCGCGCCGCTGGTCAGGGCGCTTTCCGACAAAATGCCCAAAGGCATCCGTCAGGTCTTTCTCTCGGATGAGGCGCATCGGCCTGAAGGCGCAGGGCCGGACTGTCTGGCCTATGAAAGCCTGCTGGAGGGTGGCTCTGACACCTTTGACTGGCCGGAACTTCCCGAAGATGCGGCCTCGGCGCTTTGCTATACCTCCGGGACGACGGGCGATCCGAAAGGCGCGCTTTACTCGCACCGCTCGACGCTGATGCATGCCTTCGGCTCTGTTCTGGCGGTGCCGCAAAGCTATGGAGAGGGTGCGCGCGTGCTGCCGGTGGTGCCGCTCTTTCACGTCAATGCCTGGGGGCTGCCCTATTCGGCCCCGCTGACCGGTACCGATCTGATCTTTCCGGGGCCGAAGCTTGACGGCGCCTCGCTCTTTCAGCTGATGGAGGGCACCGCCACCACTGCCGCCTGGGGGGTGCCGACGATCTGGCAGGGATTGATTGCCGAGATGCAAAAGCAGGGCCGCAAGCCAAAAGCCCTTGAAATGCTGCTGATCGGCGGCTCAGCCGTGGCGCCTGCGATGATTGAGATGCTCGAAGACTTCGGGCTGCGCACCATCCATGGCTGGGGCATGACCGAGATGAGCCCTATCGGCACCACCACCCGCCCGAGGGCCGGCCATGACCGGACAGAGCGGGTGAAGAATGCCACGCCCCAGGGTAAGCGCATTTTCGGGATCGACCTGAAGATCGTCGATGAAGAGGGCCGCAGCCTGCCGCGTGATGATGAGGCGACGGGCGAACTGCTGGTGCGGGGGCCCGGCGTGATCTCGGGCTATTTCAACGCCCCGCAGCATTCGGCCCAAGCCTTTGACAACGACGGCTGGTTCCGCACCGGCGATGTGGCGCGGATCTCGCCTGAGGGCGATCTGACCATCGTCGACCGCACCAAAGACCTGATTAAATCGGGGGGCGAGTGGATTTCCTCGATTGATCTGGAAAATGCAGCGCTTGCCTGTCCGGGCGTGGCCATGGCGGCCGCCATTGCCGTTCCCCATCCGAAATGGGATGAGCGCCCGCTGCTGGTGGTCGTCAGAAAAGAGGGGGCTGAGGTGACGGCGGACGCCGTGCGCGAAGCCGTTGCCGCCCGCATGGCAAAATGGCAGGTGCCCGAAGATGTGGCCTTTGTTGCCGCCATTCCGATGACGGCCACGGGGAAAATCTCGAAAAAAGACCTGCGCAAAGATCTTGCAGGCTATTTCACCACCGGCTGAGCGCGGCCCTGCATCCGGCGGCGACAGGCCGCCGGAGTCTCTCCGGTCCAGGCGCGGAAGGCCCGTGAAAAGACCGCGAGGGAGCTGAACCCCAGCTCCCAGGCGATGGTCTCAATGGGCTTCAGACTGCCGCCAAGATCGCGCAGCGCGATATCGCGGCGCAGATCATCTTTGATCGCCTGAAAACTTTGCCCCTCTCCTGCCAGGTGGCGCGAGAGGGTGCGGGCCGAAAGTCCCAGATGACGCGCCGCCTCTCCCAGACCGGGGTCGTCGGCCAGGCGTTCATGCAGCACCGCCCGCAGGCGCAGATGCAGTGCATGGGCGACATGGCGGGTGAAAATCCAGTCCCGCGGGGCGCGGGCCAGAAAGCCGCTCAGATCGTGATGCACACGGGTGACGGGCAGGGCGGCGACGCCGGGCGCGAACTGCAGTTCCGCAAAATCCGCTGCGAAGTGCACGGGGGCCGGAAAGATCACCGCGTAATCTGCCGCAAAGCCCGGGCGATCAAAGGGCAGGCGGACGTCGCGCAGAGGCAGTTCCTGTCCCGCAAGCCAGGATAAAATGCCGTGGCTGAGCTTCAAAAGCAGCATCTGCGCAAAACGGTTCAGGCCCGCGCTGAGCGGCGTCATCCGCAGAACTCCGGGCCGCGGCTGCGAGAGTTGCACATCATCAAGAAGCAGGTTCCAGAACTGAGCAAAGCGGTGCAGCGCGCCGCCCAGCGTCTGCGCCTCCAGCACCACGGTGCAGAGGTACTTCAATGCCCCCCGCCGCACGGGCCGCGACCAGAGCCCCATCATTTCATCGCCGCTGCGCGCCACCACGGCGCGGTAAAGCCGCACGACCTGGTCATGGCTGACCCGGGCCTCACGGCCTGAAATCGCGGCTTCGCGCAGGACCGCGTTCAACTCCGCAGCCGACAAAAGCCGCTGCAGCGCAGCGAGCCATTCGGCGATGAAATCCGCCGAGAGCGTGGCGAGATATGCGGAGTCTGCCGCCACAACCCGCAGGACGGGGTCGGATCTTTCCTCAATGTTGGCCATATTTGCAAAATCCCTGTCCCCTCCTGCCATATCATCCGGCGGGGATCACCGCTAGCCTTTCCACCGGAACCATGGAGCCTGCGCATGAGCTACAAAGCCCCTCTGGAAGAGGTCCTCTTCACCCTTGAGCATATTGCCGGGATCACCGCGCTGTCGCAGCGCCCGGGCCTTGAGGCCGCTGACCCTGAGACCGCCCGCGCGGTTCTGACCGAAACGGGGCGGCTTTGCGAAGAAGTGATCGCGCCGCTGAACGCGCCCGCCGACCGGGCACCCTCCACCTGGGAGGCCGGAGAGGTCACGACCAGCGCGGGCTTCAAAGAGGCTTGGAAGGCCTATGTGGATGGGGGCTGGCCGGGGCTGTCGCACCCGGAGGAATTCGGCGGCCAGGCGCTGCCGAAGGTGATCGGGGCCGCGGCGGCGGAGATGCTGAACGCCGCTAACCTCAGCTTCGCGCTTTGCCCACTGCTGACGGACGGCGCGATTGAAGCCCTGCTGACCGCAGGCTCCGATGAGATGAAGGCGCTTTATCTGCCCAAACTCATCGCCGGGACCTGGACCGGCACCATGAACCTCACCGAGCCCCAGGCGGGATCTGACCTTGCACTTCTGCGCACCCGCGCGGAACGGTCCGAAGATGGCAGCTACCGCCTGTTCGGGACCAAGATTTTCATCACCTATGGTGAGCATGATCTGGCGGAAAACATCTGCCATCTGGTGCTGGCGCGGACGCCGGATGCCCCGGCCGGTGTGCGGGGGATCTCGCTCTTTCTGGTGCCGAAGTTCCTGCCCGATGCGCAAGGGAACCCCGGCACGCGCAATGACGTTCACTGCACCTCGATCGAGCATAAGCTCGGCATCAAAGCGAGCCCGACCGCCGTGCTTCAGTTCGGCGATCAGGGCGGCGCCACCGGCTTTCTGATCGGCGAAGAAAACCGCGGGCTTGAGTATATGTTCGTGATGATGAACGCGGCCCGCTTTGCCGTGGGCATGCAGGGTGTGGCGATCTCAGAGCGTGCCCTGCAGCAGGCTACCTCCTATGCGAGAGAGCGGATCCAGAGCCGCCCTGTTGACGGCTCAGCCCGCGAGAGTGCGGCGATCATCCATCACCCCGACATCCGCCGCCTTCTGATGAAAATGCGGGCGCTGACGGAAGGTGGCCGGGCGCTGGCCTATTATGCCGCAGCGCTCAATGATCTGGCCCATCACGGCGAGGGTGCGGAGACCGCCGCGCTTTATGAGCTGCTGGTGCCGCTGGTGAAGGGGTTTTGCACGGAAAATGCCGTGCAGGTCGCCTCAGATGGTATCCAGATCCATGGCGGCATGGGGTTCATTGAAGAAACCGGTGCAGCACAGCATCTGCGCGACGCCCGCATTCTGCCGATCTATGAAGGCACCACCGCCATCCAGGCGAATGATTTTCTGGGCCGCAAGATCCTGCGGGACAGCGGGCGCACCGCGCGTGCCCTGATCGCAAGGATCGCAGCCACGGAAGCCGACCTCGCTGCGGGGGGGCGCGCGGCGCGCGATTACGCCGTCAGCCTCGGCGCGGCGCGCAAAGCCTTTGAAGATGCCCTTGGCTTCAGCCTTGAAAAGGCCGGAAGTGACCCGAATGTCGCCTGGGCAGGCTCGGTCCCGCTTTTGATGCTGGCGGGCAATCTGGTGGCGGGCTGGCAGCTTGGCCGCGGGCTTCTGGCGGCAGAGGCTGCGCTGAGCGCCGGGGGCGACAGCGCTTTCCTGCAAAGCCGCATTGCCGTGGCGCAGTTCTACGCCGCCCATCTTCTTCCCGAAGCGGCGCTGCAGCGCGACCGCATTCTCTACGGCGCGGCAAGCCTCCTCGCGCTTCCGCCCGAGACTTACTGACAAAGGACCTGGCCTATGCACAAACCCTATCTCAGCGTGACCGAAGACGGCCCCGTGGCCGTGGTGACCCTCTCGCGGCCCGAAAAGCGCAATGCGATTGATGAGGCCTCGGTCAATGAAATTGAGGCCTGGTTCAGCAAAATCCCCCCGCATATCCGTGTCGTGCTGATGAAGGCGGAAGGCGACCACTTCTGCGCTGGCCTCGATCTGCGCGAGCATCATGACAAGGCGCGTTCCGGCGTCGAGTTCATGCGGGTCTGCCAGGGCTGGCACCGCGCCTTTGACCGTATTCAGCATTCGGGCGTGCCGGTGGTGGCGGTGATGCAGGGCGCGGTGGTCGGCGGCGGTCTGGAACTGGCCTCAGCCGCCCATGTGCGCGTCGCCGATGCCTCCACCTATTTCGCGCTGCCGGAAGGCACCCGGGGGATTTTCACCGGCGGGGGGGCCACGGTGCGCACCGCCCGCATCATCACGCCGGGGCGCATGGTTGAGATGATGCTGACCGGCCGGGTGGTGGATGTCCATGAGGGCAAGGCCATGGGCCTTTGCCACTACATCTGCGACGAGGCAAAGGGCGATAAACCCGCCGCTGAACTGGGGATGGAGCTTGCCCGCAAGATCGCGGGCAATGCGCCTTTGTCGAATTATGCCATCGTCACCGGCATCCACAAGATTGCCGATATGTCAGCGACGGACGGGCTTTATACCGAAGGGCTGATCATGGCCATGGTGCAAAGCGGTGAGGATGTGCAGGCCCGTCTGGGTGACTTTGTCCATAAGCGCGCCCATAAGGTCACGCTGGAAAGCTGAGAGAAAGGCCCCGGTTTCCCGGGGCCTTTTTTATCACTCTTCCAGAACGTCGCGGCTGTCGCGCAGAGAGGGCAGGGCCATCGCCACAATCGCCCCGGCGGCCAGAAGGTAGAAACTGATTGAGATCGGTGAGGAAAAGACCGCCATCACATCCCCGCGCGACAGCTGCAGCACGCGGCGCAGGTTCTCTTCCATCATCGGCCCCAGAATAAAGCCCATCAGCAGCGGCGCAGGCGGCAGGCCGATCTGCACGATCAGATAGCCCGCAACCAGCATCACTGCGCACATCATCACCTCATAGCTGTCGTTTTTCAGCGACCAGGCCCCGATGCAGCACAGGATCACAATGGCCGGATAGAGCAGGCGGTAGGGCACGCTCAGGAGTTTCACCCAGACGCCCACCAGCGGCAGGTTCAGGATCACCAGGATCACGTTGCCAATCCACATCGAGGCGATCAGGCCCCAGATCAGCGCGGGATTGCTCTCCATCACCTTCGGGCCGGGGGTGATGTCGTGGATCATCATCGCCCCCACCATCAGCGCCATGACGGCATTGGAGGGAATGCCCAGCGTCAGCAGCGGGATAAAGGAGGTCTGTGAGGCCGCGTTATTGGCCGCTTCCGGCCCTGCGACCCCGGCAATCTCCCCTTTGCCGAAGTTTTGGGGGCGTTTGGAGAGGCGCTTTTCCATCGCATAAGAGGCAAAAGAGGCCAGCGCCGCACCGCCGCCCGGCAGGATGCCGAGGAAGGAGCCGAGAATGGTGCCGCGGGTCGCCGGAGGGGTCATCTCCGCCAGCTCTTCGCGGTTGGGCATCAGGCGCGAGATTTTCGCCGTGCCTTTCGGGCCCTCATCGCCTTCCCCGAGGTTTTTCACGATCTCGGCAAAGCCGAAAACCGCCATGGCCATGACCACGAAATCGAGGCCGTCAAAAAGTTTCATGACGCCGAAGGTAAACCGCTCATCCGCCGTGACGCTGTCGAGACCCACGGTCGACAACAGGATCCCCACCAGAACCATGGCGATGCTTTCGATCAGCCGCGCATTGGACAAAACGGTCGCGAGGATCAGCCCCAGAACCATCATCGCCAGATATTCGCCCGGACCAAAGCTGAAGGCCACCTGCGCCAGCGGGCGCGCCAGAGCCATGATGAAAATCGTGGCAAAAGTGCCTGCGATAAAAGAAGAAATCGCGGCCGTGGCAAGGGCGACACCGGCCCGGCCCTGACGCGCCATCTGATAGCCGTCAAGCGCGGTCACCACCGCCGAGCTTTCGCCGGGCAGGTTCACAAGAATGGCCGTGGTGGAGCCGCCGTATTGCGCGCCGTAATAAATACCCGCCAGCATGATCAGCGCCGCCGTGGGATCAAGCGCATAGGTCAGCGGCAGCAGCATCGAGATCGTCGCCAGCGGACCCAGACCCGGCAGAACCCCGATCAGCGTTCCCAGAAGGCAGCCGACGAAGGCATAGCCCAGGTTCTGCAGGCTCAGCGCCGTGGTCAGGCCCAGGAGCGCATTGTCGAAAAATTCCATATCCGGCCCCTCAGAAATTCGGCCAGACCGGGATGCGCATCCCGATCCCGTAGATAAAAACCCCCACCGCAGCGAGGGAGAGCCCCGCCCCCAGCAGCAGCGACTCAAGGGCGCGGAAAGGTTTTTCCGCAGCACCGGCCACCAGGACGGAAAGGATGACCGTCACCACCATGCCCAGCGGATGAACCGCCAGCGCAAAGATCAGCACCGATGCGGTGATCGCAGCCAGCCCGCGCCAGTTAAAGCCGCCGATCCGGCGGCCCGAGCGGCGCAGATAATCCTGCACCAGAATGGCCACCGACAGCACCAGCAGCAAAGCGGCCGCACCCACCGGCAGGACGCCCGGGCCTACCCGTCGTGCCGTGCCCATCGGAAGCTCCATGCCGAAAATCAGAAAAAAGAGAGAGAAGGCAAGAAATGTAAGTCCTGCCGCCGTGTCACGCCGCATGGTCTGCTCCGGGCTCGGGGGGATGAAAAGACCGCCCCCCCCTGGAAAGGCGGGGGCGGTCCGCGCAGAGCGCGTTCTTATTTCAGCGCGATGCCGTCTGCCGCAGCTTTGAACTTGGCGATTTCTGCTGAGATATAATCGTGACCCGGCTGATGCCCCTTGAGGTTCACCACGCTGCGGCCGTCGGATTCCACCTGAGCGACGATCCCGGGATCATTCATCACCTTCGCCATGGCGTCTTCGAGCTTGGCGCGAACAGCCTCAGGGGTGTTCTTCGGAACCGCCAGGAAGGTCCAGCCGACGTTGACCGCATCGGGATAGCCCGCCTCGGTCACGCTTTCGATATCGGGGCTGGCCTTCAGACGCTCCCCCAGGGTGACGCCAAGAATTTTCATCTTTCTGTCTTCGACATAGGGCGCGACGACGGTCTGATACTCAAAGGAGAGATCGATCACACCGGCAGCCAGGTCCACCATCTGGGTCGAGCCCGAAGTATAGGGGATATGCTCCAGATCAATGCCGGCGGCGCGTTTGAACAGCTCGCCCCCCAGATGCTGGGCAGTGCCAACGCCCGGAGAGCCGAAGTTCAGCTCGCCCGGATGCTCCTTGGCATAGGCGACCAGTTCCGCCATGGTGTTGAAGGGGGCGTTGTAATTGGCCACGATCAGCTGCGGCGAGGCGGTGACACCGTGGATGAACTCAAAGTCACTCAGCGGATCATAGGGCAGTTTTTCCGGGCTCAGCGCCGCCTGAATGCCGAAGGGGCCGGAGGTGGCCAGCAGAAGGGTATAGCCGTCCGGCGCAGCGATACGCGCTTCCTGAGAGCCGACGATGCCACCGGCACCGGGCTTGTTTTCGACAATCACCGGCTGGCCCAGTTCGGCCTGCAGACGCTCTGCCAGACGGCGCGACGTGATGTCGGTCACACCACCCGCACCAAAGGGAACCACCCAGGTGATCGGACGCTCAGGGAACTCGGCAAAAGCTGCGCCGGAAAACGCAGCCGTCACAGCGGCCGCCAGCAAAATGGCTTTCATTGTCTTTCCTCTCGTTGCGACGCGGGGTAAAGCCTCCTCAGCTTTGCCGCCCGGCCGTTTCCTCTTTCGCAGTGCAAAAGAGGTTTCCTCTCAGCGGAGAGGACAATATGTCGCGCAGAGAGTAAATGCCCGGATTGACCATGAAATTCGCAGAACAGTTCTGCAATTATTTCGTTAATTCAGGCACTTCGAAGACCGCCCCCGGGCAGGGGCGGTCCTGGAGCAGGGACCCGCTCAGATCACCGGATTGCTGAGCGTGCCGATGCCATCAATCGTAATCTCAACCAGATCGCCGCTGCGTATCGGGCCGACCCCGGCGGGGGTGCCGGTGATGATCACATCCCCCGGCTCCAGCGTCATGACTGAGGAGATGAACTCCACCACTTTTCCGGTCGGGAAAATCATATCCGCCGTGGTGCTGTCCTGACGAAGCTCACCATTGCAGCGCAGCGAGATCGCCACATCATCGGGGTTGATCCCCTGCACAATCCAGGGGCCGACGGGTTTATAGGTGTCGAAGCTTTTCGCCCGGGTGAACTGGCCGTCTTTCTTTTGCATGACCCGGTTTGAGACATCATTGGCGCAGCTGTAGCCCAGCACGACCGATGCCGCCTCAGCCGCCGGAACATTGCGGCAGCGCTTGCCGATCACGATGGCGATCTCCGCTTCATAATCGATGCGGTCATTGGGATTGTCGAGGCGGATCGCCTCATCCGGGCCGATCACGGCTTCGGGCGAGACCATGAAGATCATCGGCTCTTCCGGGATCGCCATATTGGCTTCCTCGGCGTGAAGACGATAGTTCAGCCCCACACAGATCAGCTTGCGCGGCACGACAGGTGCCAGCAGCCGCACCGCCTCGCGCGCGATCACCGGCCCCGACGGCGTCAGCGCGCCATAGGGCCCCTCGGGAAGCCTGCGGATCCCCGCATCCTCCCAAAGCCCCCAGTGGGTTTCGCCCTCATGTTCAAAACGGATAATCCGGTTCATCCTGCCCCCCTTCCACGAAAATCCGCGCCAGAAGGGACCGCTTTTCCCGCAAGGTCAAGAGCACCGATCGATGCATGATGCGCTGTGCTGATGACAGAGGGCTCCACAGATTACGCCCCTTCCCGGTGGCCCCCGGATTGCCCCGCAGAGATTTGGAGTGCCGGCACCAAAGGCGCAGGATGACCCTTTGCCATTTTACATAAATTCGAGCGACTGCAGGAACTCTCCCCGCGCCACCGGATTGACCCTGGTGGCCCGTGGCACGCCCCTCTGCTCCAATGATTTCCCTGGACTGCGACGTCTCATCTGCGATGCTCAGGTTACGAAGGTCAGACCGCTCCCCGGGGGCTTCCATGCGGGGCGCGCCTGACCGGCAGGTGGGCTGCAGCCTCGCGGGACGCGGCTAAGACGGTCAGAGGTTCACGGAGGTCAGGATGAAGATCACCTTTCTGGTTCCCATGCTCAGCCAGAACGGCGGGATCAGGGTCATTGCCGAATATGGTCGCCAGCTGATCGCACTTGGCCATGAAGTGACTTTCGTCTCCGTCTACGACAAACCAGCCGGCCTCCGCCGCAGGATTAGAATGCTGCTGCGCAGAGAGGTCCGGCCTTCGCAGGATGCGAGGTTCTTCCTCGATATGTCCGACCGCCTGATCGACCTGCCAGGCAGCCACGCCATTGATTACGCGAAATTTCCCGATGCCGATTTTCTGATCGCCACCTGGTGGGAGACGGTGGAATGGGCCGTAAAGGCCCCCGCGCGCTGTGGCAGACCTGTGCATCTGATGCAGGGCTATGAGATGTTTCCCTTCCTTCCTGCAGAGCGCGTCAGGCGGACCTATGAGGAGGAGATCCCGAAAATTGCGGTCTCGCAGTGGATTGCCGATCAGGTCGAGCGGCATCACAGCCGCGCCTCCACCGCAGTGATCCTTAATTCGGTGGACAGCCATGCCTTTCCGATGAAAGCTTTTGTCGCCCATGACCCGATCCGGCTGGGCTTTGTCTATTCGTCTTTTGGCGGGAAGAACTCTGCCCTCATCCCGCCCCTGGCCCGCGCCCTGGAGCGGCGCGGCATCGCTGCGGAATTTGTCGCCTTTCACAGCGAACCGATCACGCTTCCGGGATTTGAGGGCCTTCTGCGCGAAAGCTATCTCAAGCCGCAGCAGGCGGATATTCCCGCAATTTATCAGTCCTGTGATCTCTGGCTCTGGCCCTCGATTGAGGAGGGCTTCGGCCTGCCCATCCTTGAGGCTCTCTCCTGCGGGACACCCGTTGTGGCGGGTCTGGCCGGTGCGGCGCCCGATGTGATCAGGACCGGCGTGAACGGCTATCTCTGCCCGGCAGAGCCCGAGACCTTCGCCGATCTGATCGCGCAGTATCTGGCTCTCCCGCCGGAGGAGCGCCGGCAGATGAGTGAGGCGGCACGCGCCACCGTCCTCGCCTGGTCCTGGCAGGACGCAGCCCGCCGCTTCGCCGCTGTCCTGCAGAGGTTACTCTGAGATCTGTGGCTGAAGCCGGGGGCTTCAATCAGCAGCGGGGGTGGGGATGCGTTGCGTCGCCCTCGTGGCGGCATTTGCGGCAGTCTTTTATCACAGACAGCGTAGGGAAATGACTTCTCCCCCGGGGCAGACCGGGAGCGGACACCACCACCGAAGCTGCGTCGACATAAAGATGTGTTTTGTGGAACGGCCGGGGCGTGCCGCTGCTCCGTCTGACCCGCTGCGCGCCCGGCTGTAAGAGCCCCTTCGCTTAACCCGCCCTTAGGGCAAACCTCACGAATGGAGGCTCGTTCGGGTCGGACGAAACAGCGGCGCAATGCCCTGCAGGGACAATGACCGCCCGAGCAATGCATTCTTGCCCAATCCGCACAATAACGGGGCCATTTCCTCGCTATGGTGACGCGCAAACCGGCTGCCGGACAGGCGACCGGAGAACTGCAATGGAAACGTAAGGCTGAAGAAGAATGCAGAGCGTCCTTGAGGGATACAAAGTCGTTGATTTCTCCCGCATTTTCGCGGGGCCCGATGCCGCGCAAACGCTTGGTGACCTCGGCGCCGATGTCATCAAGGTCGAGGATCCGGCCTCTGGTGACGGTTGCCGCAGCCTCGGCGTGACCGATCCCGCTCTCTTCGGCTACAGTCCCGCGTTTCAATCCTTCAACCGCAATAAGCGCAGCCTGACGCTGGATCTCACCAATCCGGAGGCCCGGGAGATTGCGGCGCGCCTCATCGCCGAAGCTGATGTGGTTATCAACAATTTCCGACCCGGCACCATGGAGCGGTTCGGGCTCGATTATGAGGCCATGTCGGGCCACAATCCGGGTCTGGTCTATTGTAACTTTCAGGCCTTCGGTGACCGCGGCCCCCTCGCCCATCTGGGCGCGAATGATCTGCAGCTTCAGGCGCATTCGGGTCTGATGAGTATCACCGGCGAGCGGGGCGGCGCCCCCGTGCGCGCCGGCAGTGCGATTGTCGATCTTCATGCCAGCATGGCGCTTGTTGCAGCCATCATGACGGCGCTTTTGCATCGCAGCAAAACCGGGCGCGGCCAGCTGGTGTCCACGTCGCTGCTGCAAAGTTCGGCCCATCTGATGAACTATCTCTACCAAGAATACTGGGAGACCGGATATGTTCATACGGCCATGGGAACGGCCAACCATCTCAGCGTGCCGAACCAGGCCTTCCCCTCCTCGAACGGCTGGGTCATCATCATTGCACCGCCGTTGACATCCGTCCAAACCCTTGAAAGGGCAGCGCCATCAAAGCTTCGCATCAAACAGGCAGGAATACCTGTGGCTTCATATCGACAGCAGCCTGTCGTCCGGCAGGGCCAATGGCGCGGTCAAGGGCTGCCCTATGCAACAATCAGCAGACGGATCACCATTGCAAGGGCAGTGACCGATGCGACGCCCGCCAGCCAGAGACCGACAAACCAGGCCAGTCGCCGCATCAGTGATAGCCCTCTTCCGGGTCCATCTTGCCGCGAAACACCCAATAAGCATAGCCGGTATAGGCTAGGATCAGCGGCACCAGCACCAGGGTTCCCACCAGCGCAAACCGCAGACTTTCGTCAGGCGCAGCGGCCTCAGCGATCGTCAGGCCCGGCGGCACCATCATCGGATAAAAACTGATCCCGATCCCGACGAAGGCCAGCACAAAAAGCGCCAGCGCGCAAAGAAAGGGCGCGAGGTCATCACCGCGACTGAGCCCGCGCCAAAGCCGCCACGCCACCAGTGCGACCAGAGCCGGAACGGCGAAGCTATAGGTCGCGGTCGGCCAGGCGAACCAGCGCGCGGCGTATCCGGCCTCCTGCAAAGGGGTGAGAGCGCTGAACACCGCCAGAAAACCAAGCGTCGCTGCGGCAAACCAACGGGCCATGCCGCGCATCCTTTCCTGCATCTCACCGCTCAGCTTCAGGTTCAGCCAGGTCGCGCCCAGCAGGGCGTAGCCCGCCGGGACCGCGATCCCGGTCAGGATGGAGAAGGGCGTCAGCCAGTCCCACCAGCCCCCGGCATAGGCGCGGTTCTCAACCTCAATCCCCTGCACCAGAGCGCCGAGGGCAACGCCCTGAGCTGCCGCAGCGATCAGCGAGCCGGCAAAGAAGCTGTGATCGCTGCGTGCGCCAGCGATACTCAAATGCCACCCCCCGGAAGATCAGCGCCAGCAGCATCAGAATGATCGGCACGTAAAGCGCGGGCATCACAATGGAATAGGCGAGAGGGAAGACCGCAAAGAGCCCCCCGCCGCCAAGGACCAGCCAGGTCTCATTGCCGTCCCAGATCGGGGCCACGGAATTCATCATCAGATCGCGCTCCCGCTCGCTTTGGGCGGTGGGAAAGAGGATGCCCACCCCAAGATCAAAGCCGTCGAGGATGACATAGACCAGCACGGCAAAGGCAATGATGCCTGCCCAGATGAATGAAAGCTCCAGTCCGAACATGGCTCACTCCTCTCGTTCACCGGGATCCTGCGCCGGTCCCGGGGCGATGCCGGCCGCCCGGATCGGCCCATCGTTCAGCACCTCCATCCGGACATCCGGGCCGATCCCCATCATGCGCAAAAGATAAAAAGTCCCGGCTCCGAAAATGAAAAAATAGACCAGGATGAAGGCGATAAGTGAGGCCGCCACCGCTTCGGCTGCCAGCGGTGAGAGACTCTCTGAAGTGCGCAGATAGCCATAGACCGTCCAGGGCTGACGGCCGACCTCAGTGGTGATCCATCCCGCCAGGACCGCAATGAAGCCTGCAGGCCCCATGGCCACCGCCGCCCGGTGCAGCAAAGGCGCATCATAAAGCCGCCCGCGCAGCCGCGCCACAAGCGCCCAGACCCCAAGGCCCAGCATGGCAAAGCCAAGGGCCACCATAATGCGGAAAGACCAGAAGACGATGAAGACCGGGGGTTCATCTTCATCCGGCACGGTATCAAGCCCCTTCAGCGGGCCGTTCAGCGAATGGGTCAGAATGAGGCTGGAGAGTTTGGGGATCTCGACAGACCAATGCACGGTCTTCGCGGTCTGATCGGGCCAGCCAAAAAGGATCAGCGGTGCGCCCTCGGGGTGGCTGTCGAAATGGCCTTCCATCGCCATGACTTTGACGGGCTGATATTCCAGCGTGTTCAGGCCATGGGCATCGCCAAGATAGATCTGCACGGGTGCGGCACAGATCAGCATTCCCATGGCCATGGCAAAACTTTTCCGGCTAGCCTCAGCCGCGCCGTCGCGCAGCAGATGCCAGGCCGAAGCCGCTCCGACCACGAGAGCCGTCGTCAGATAGGCCGCCATGACCATATGCGGCAGGCGGTAAAGAAAGGAGGGGTTGAAGATGATGGCCCACCAGTCTTCGGGCAGGAACTGACCGCTCTCAGAGATCGAGAACCCGGCCGGCGTCTGCATCCAGCTGTTAACCGAGAGGATCCAGGTGGCCGAAATCAGGGTGCCGACGGCCACCATCGCAGTTGCGAACATATGCAGCCCGTCGCCCACACGTTTGCGGCCAAAGAGCATAATGCCCAGAAAGCCCGCCTCCAGAAAGAAAGCTGTCAGCACCTCATAGGCCATCAGGGGGCCGATGACCGGCCCGGCCCTGTCGGAAAACACGGACCAGTTGGTGCCGAACTGATAGGACATCACAATCCCGGAAACCACGCCCATCCCAAAGGCTACGGCAAAGATCTTTTTCCAGTGATTGAAGAGGGCCAGATAGACGTCTTTACGCGTCCTGAGCCACAGCGCATTGAGCACCGCAAGATAGCTCGCAAGGCCAATCGAAAAGGACGGAAAGATGATGTGGAAGGAGACAGTGAAGGCAAATTGCAGTCTGGCCAGGATTTCCGCATCCATCAGTTTACTCCGCTTCCACATAAGCCCCCGGGCCGGATCTGACCGGGAGGTGATCTCACCGAGGCACGCTCAGCCGGGTGGAGAATTTAACAGCCCTTGCCTGCAGGGCTCTTGAAAGGCGGGGCGATGCAGGATCGAGCATTGCCCGAATTCATGTGAATTTCACCTTCTTTTATCGGGCGCTTCCGGTAACCCCTGCTAACATTGTGTTTTCCAAATGAAATTAGTTTCCGAGGGTGAACCGGGGGCAAGTGAGCACCGCATAATCAGGGCTGAGAACAACTCAGGCGTTAAGCCGCACGGGCTTAAGGAAAGCCGGACCCCCTTCCCCTTCTTTTCAGATATGCCGCCGGAACTGCGGCAGGATATCCTCGAAGGACGCAAAGAAGAGCTGCTGAAAACCCCCGAGCCGGAGGACCCCCGCCGACCGGATCCTGACGCGACCCTTGACCCCTGCGACCCGGCGAGCTTTCAGGCCGCAAAGCTGAACCACAGTGAGACACCTGAAGAACCGGGTGCCGAATGGCGCGCTTTCGTCCGGGAGTTGATCGCCCTGAGGCAGCAGGAGATCGTGCCGCGCCTGCGCGGCATTGGCGGCCATTCCGGCAGCTATATCAAAACCGGACCTTTAGCGGTCTGCGTCACCTGGGCGATGGGCGACGGCAGCCGCCTGCGGCTGCGTCTCAACCTGTCGGAGCAGGCTCAGTGGGGCCTGCCCCCGCCAGAGAGCCGTCTTCTGCGCCGCGAAGGCGAGGCAGGGCCTGACCGGCTCGGGCCCTGGTCGCTGGATTTCAGTCTGTCCGGGACAGGGACTTAGCACACCGGGCGCTCAGATCACCCCGGGAGCGCGCCCGCCTTCGCGGCGCGGCCCGCATCGCCTGTGCGCTGATAATCATCGATCATCCAGCGAAGAGTGCAGGCGGCAGCTGAGTCATGCCTGTCCTGCGACACATTCAATGGAGGACGGTCTCCTGTGTATGGCTGATTGGGTCCATACTTCCTGAGAGGAGCAGGGACCATGACGATTTCCAACGAACTGCTGGACGAGTTGCTGAAGGACTGCAATCTGCCTGGTGATGCAGGGCTTATGAAGGCGCTGAAAATCCGCCTGCTGAAACGGATGTCTGGTGCGGAACTGACGGTGAATCCGGGCTGTGAGGCGAGATCTCTGACCCGCAGGCGGAACAGGGCAACCCGCGCAACGGGGTGGCGACGAAGCGCGTGAGCGGCTCTGACGGCGAGGTGCAGTTTCGGTGCCGGTGACCGGGAGGGCAGCTTTGAACCGGAACTTGTGAAGAAAGGCCAGACCCGGATCGATGGCGCCGACGACAGGATCATCGGGCTTTATGCCGCCGGTTTGTCAGTGCGCGACATCCAGGAACATCTGGGGGATCTTTATGGCCTGCGGGCCTCGCCCGAGCTATGTGAGCCCTGAAAACCGGATCGTTAGAAGCTGAAGTTTTTCGTTTACCCTTCCCCATGGCCGGGAGGAGCTAGAACCTGTGAAATCCTCGAAACTTTCCGACGCCCGGAAAGCGTTCATCCTGAAGCAGGGCGCAGACGCGCATGCCGGTGGCGGATCTGTGCCGCAAGGCCGGGATCAGCCCCGCGACCTATTTTAAATGCGAGGGCATGTTGCCAACGGATATGCGGCGCATGAAGTTGCTCGAAGATGAAAACGCGAAGCTGCACAAGCTCGTCGCGGATCTGTCTTCGGACAAGGAAATGCTGTGAGGCACGTTTGCGCCGAAAGCTCTGAGGCCTGCCGGGGAGAGACCGCGTCTGTCTGGAGTGGCACGTCTCGATCCGAAGAGCCTGCGAGGTCTTTCACGTCGAGACATCGAGCAGCCATTATAAGGCCCGGCCCAAGCAGGCCAGCATATAGCAGAAGCTCCGTGACAACTGCCAGACCCGTACGCGCTACGGCTATCGCCGGGTGCATGTCATGTTGGCGACGGGGTCAGGGTTCTGACCGTCGTCGACATCTTCTCGCGCTTCTCGCCCGCCGTCGATCCAAGGTTCAGCTACCGGGCCGGGAACGTGGTTGACACGCTTGAACGCGTCTGCACCGGGCGCGGCTATCCGGCAAAGATCCGGGCCGACCTGGGGTCCGGATTCATCTCCCGCAATCTGGATCTCTGTGCCTGTACCAAAGGCGTAACGCCCGACTTCTCCCCCCCCGGCAAACCGACCGATAACGCCTTCATCCTGCGTCGGGGGAAACAGTCCACTGGACTGTTTCCTGATCCCTCCTCACCTTCAATGGGCGCTTCCGGGAGGAGTGTGTATCCGGGGTCCGCATCCGGCCCGAGCCCCGGGTGAAAGCCCGACAAGTTCAGCTTCGGGTGGTCGAGAGTTGGGTAGTGGATCACGGGAGGCCAATGCTGCCTCGCTGATCATCACACCACGGCAGAGAAACGTACCTTCAGGGCGGGAGCCTTTGTCCTCTCTCAGAGTTGAGAATTCAGGCTCTGCCCGGCCATTTTGCGGGTTGCCTCGCCATTACCGCTCCTCGACTTTCTGACAAAGGATATTTCATGCGTTACGCTGCATCCTTGCTGTTTCCGGCTTTCCTGCTTTTTCCGGGCCTGATGGGGGCGACTTTCGCTCAGGTGCCACCGCAGATGCCGCCGAAGCAGGTGGGGGTGGTGACGCTCGCACCCTCCGCCATTCCGCAGCGGGTGACGCTGCCAGGACGGGCGGTGGCCTTTGAGGAAGCGGCGATCCGCCCGAGGGTGTCCGGCCTGGTGACCAGGGTGTCTTACCGCGCGGGGCGTCCGCTCAAGGCGGGGGATGAGATGTTTCGCATCGATCCCGGCGTTTATGAAAGCCGCGCGGCCAGTGCAGAGGCAGAGGTGCGCTCCGCCAAAGCGGCTGCAGAGCAGGCGTCAGCCAGCCTGAGCCGGGCAGAGCAGCTGGTCGGCTCAGGGGTGTCGCGTGCGGATCTGGAGAACACCCGCTCGGCGAAAGAACAGGCCGATGCGCGTGTCAGCGCCGCCGAGGCACAACTCGCTATTGCGAAGGCTGAGCTTGAGTGGACGATCATCCGGGCGCCGATCGACGGGGTAGCGAGTGTTTCCAACGTCTCGGTCGGGGATCTGGTGACAGCAAGCCAGGCGCAGGAACTGGCAACGCTGACACGGCTGGACCCGATTGAGGTCGATATCCTGTCGCCGTCGGCCGCCATGCAGAGGGTGGTGGCTGACATTCGCGCCGGGCAATTGACGGTGAATGAAAAAATCAGCGCGCGGCTGACCCTGGAAACCGGTGAGACCTATGAGGTAGAGGGTGAACTGGAAGCCGCAGGCTTTCGCGTGTCTGAGACCACAGGTGCGATTGATTACCGGTTCATCTTTGCGAACCCCGACCTGAAACTTTTGCCGGGGCAGTTCGTGCGCGGTGAAATCTCCTTCGGCACGCGGGAGGGCTATCTCATTTCCCAATCTGCCGCCAGCCGCGACCGCAGCGGGCTGTTAAACGTCTTTCTGGTCGAAGATGGCAAGGCGGTGCAGCATCAGCTGAGAGACCTTGGCAGTTATGAACATCACTGGGTCGTCACAGAAGGGCTGAAACCCGGCGCGCAACTGATCGTTGACGGATTGACCGGGCTTGCTCCCGGCGCAGATGTCGTGGCGGTTGAGGTTGAGCTTACAACAGGTGGTGTGCCACAGACTGTGGCCCCGACGGGCGGCACGGCGCCCGCCGCTCCGGCGCAGGAGTAAGGCGGCATGGCGCGCTTTTTCATTCATCGGCCCGTCTTTGCCTGGGTTCTGGCGCTGATCGTCATGTTGGCAGGTGCCCTGGGCCTGAGCCGTCTGCCGATTGAGCAATATCCGCAGATTGCGCCGACCACGGTCTCAGTGCGGGCAGCCTATACCGGGGCATCGGCTGAAATTGTCGCAAATTCAGTGACTTCCGTGATCGAGGACGCCATGACCGGGATCGAGGGGCTGGTCTATATGACCTCCTCATCGACATCCGGTTCAGGCTCGGTCACGCTGACATTTGACGATACGATCGACCCGGATATGGCGCAGGTTCAGGTGCAGAACAAACTGCAGCTCGCTACGGCACAGCTGCCCTCTGTCGTGCAGCAGACCGGCCTCAGCGTCACCCGCTCCACCTCCTCCATTCTGCTGGTGGGGGTGCTGGCCTCGACCACCGGGACGCACAGCACGGTGGAACTGGGGGATCTGGTCTCGCAGCGCATCATCGATCCGATCCGCCGCACCCAGGGCGTGGGCACGGTGGATGTGTTCGGCGCGGGCTATGCCATGCGCATCTGGCTCGATCCGCTCAAGCTGACGCAATATCAGGTCACTCCGGCTGAGGTGCTGGCAGCGGTTTCTGAGCAGAACGTCAATGTCACCGTGGGCTCAATGGGCACCCTGCCCTCCGCCGAGGGGCAGCGGATCACCTTTCCGGTGTCATCGCAGTCGCAGTTGAGCAGCGTCGAAGAGTTTCAGCGCATTCTTTTACGGGTGGCCACCGATGGCTCAACGGTTTTCTTAGGCGATGTGGCAAGGATTGAGATCGGCCAGGACAGCTACGCCATGACGGCACGCTTCAATGGTCGTCCGGCGGCGGGCTTTGCGGTGAACCTTGCCTCCGGGGCCAATGCGGTGGATACCGCAGAGGCCGTTCGCGCCACGATCAGCCGGATCGAATCCTCGCTTCCTCCGGGGGTTGAGGTGGCCTATCCCTATGACACCTCCCCCTTCGTTGAGCGCTCGATCAACCAGGTTTACAAAACCCTCGCCGAGGCGGTCCTGCTGGTTTTCCTGGTGATCCTTGTCTTTCTGCAGTCCTGGCGCGCGACGATCATTCCGGTCATCGCCATCCCTGTGGTGCTTTTAGGTACCTTCGGCGTGCTGACGGTGGCGGGCTATACCATCAACACGCTGACCATGTTCGCCATGGTGCTCGCCATTGGTCTGTTGGTCGATGACGCCATCGTGGTGGTGGAAAACGTTGAACGGGTGATGGAGGAAGAAGGCCTCGACCCGGTCGCGGCCACCGAGAAAAGCATGGATGAGATCAGCTCAGCCCTCGTGGGGATCGTGCTGGTGCTTTCGGCGGTCTTTGTCCCAATGGCTTTCATGGCCGGATCAACCGGCATCATTTACCGGCAGTTCTCGGTAACCATCATCACCGCCATGGTTCTGTCGCTGGGCGTGGCGCTGATCCTGACGCCGGCGATGTGCGCAGGCCTGCTGCGCCCGCGCAAACACGGCGGCGGCATTGCCCCGGTGCGCTGGTTCAACCGTGGCCTTGATAAGATGACCAATGGCTATGGCGCGGCCGTCGCGCGGTTTGTGCGGCGACCGTTTCGCTTTCTGGTGCTGCTTCTGGCCATCTCGGCCGGGGTCTTTATGCTGTTTCAAAAGCTCCCCGGCTCATTCATTCCGCAGGAAGATCAGGGCGTTATCCTCGCAATGGTGCAGCTGCCCGATGGCGCAACCGATGCCCAGACCCGCGCCGTGGTCGCTCAGGTTGAAGACTATCTGCTCAACGGTGAGAAAGACGCCGTCGAAGCCGTTTTCGCAGCCCTCGGCTTCAGCTTTGGCGGCGCCGGGCAGAACAACGCCATGATGTTCGTCAAACTGCGCGATTATGACCAGCGGGCCGATATTTCGGCAGCCGATGTGGTGAACCGCGCCAATACGCATTTCTTCATGAACATCCGCGGTGGCCAAGTCTATGTGCTGCAGCCCCCCGCAATCAACGGGCTCGGCAGCTCTGCAGGCTTCACCATGCAGCTGATTGATCAGGGCGGCCAGGGCCAGGAGGCGCTGTCCACCGCGGCGGCTGAGCTTGTTCAGAAAGCTCAGGCCGACGGGCGCGTGGTGAACCTGCGCGGCAATGAAACCGCCTTTCAAAGTGCGTTGCGTCTCGACATTGACCAACAGAAGGCGGCGGCCTTCGGCCTTTCGCTCTCGGCGGTCAATTCCATGCTCTCGGTGATCTTTTCCGGGCGTGAGGTCAACGACTTCGCCCTCAGCGGCGAGCTGCGCCCCGTCGTGGTTCAGGGCGAGCCCTGGGCCCGGTCTCAGCCTGAAAATATCCACCTCTGGCATGCACGTAACGGCCAGGGGGAAATGGTCTCCTTCGGTGCCTTTACCAATCAGGAATGGGACCAGGAGCCGAAAGCGATCTCACGCTACGGCGACACACGCGCCATGGAACTCAGCGGCGCGGCCGCGCCTGGTCTCTCCTCAGGCGATGCCATGGCGGCGATGGAGGACCTGGTGGCCGACCTGCCGGGCGGCTATGGCGCGGCCTGGACGGGTCTCTCCTATCAGGAGCGGATGTCCGGCAATCAGGCACCGCTTCTCTTCGCCCTGTCCGCTCTCGTGGTCTTTCTGGCGCTCGCCGCACTTTACGAAAGCTGGTCGGTTCCCCTTGCGGTGATGATGACGGTGCCGATCGGCATCCTCGGGGCGCTTGGCGCCGCGCTGATCTTCGGTCAGTCCAATGATGTCTATTTCAAGGTGGGCCTGCTGACCACCATCGGTCTCGCAGCGCGAAACGCCATTCTGATCGTCGAATTTGCCCAGGATCTGCACCATAAAGGCGAAAGCCTGATTGAAGCTGCGATCCACGCCGCCCGCCTGCGGCTGCGCCCCATTCTGATGACGACTTTCGCCTTTATGCTGGGGGTCCTGCCACTGGCACTTGCCTCCGGCGCGGGGGCAGCAGCACAGCATTCGATCGGCATCGGAGTGCTCGGCGGTATGGCCGCATCCGCCGTCATCGGCATCTTCCTCGTTCCGGTCTTTTGGGTGGTCGTTCTGCGCTCCGTCCAATGGCTGCGCCCGGCTAAATCCGGCCCCGCCTGAGATGCCACGACGTGCAATTTTGGCTTTTTACAAATACTCAATCTTTTTCGCCCATCAATTCGCACCGAAGCAAAAGACCGCCCCTCGGGGCGGCCTTTTTTCTAAGTGAGATCCAGCGCGAAGTCCCCGGGGGGGGCACCCTCAGTAGGCGCTTTCAACGCCGGAGCGCTGCTGCGGTTTCTTCCGCCCGCCAGACAGCCCGACGATCAGCACGAAGAAAATCGGGACTGAGAAGAACCCCGAAGCGCCCCCGATACGGTGCCAAAAAGCGTCGCACGGCCGATCGCGTGACGCGCACCCGCACCTGAGGAGAACACCCGCGGTGCCACACCAATCCCAAAGGCCAGCGAGGTCATCGGGATCGAACGGAAGCGCAGTTCGTACCGAACCAAGTGTAGATGCTCGGCTGAGATCAGGGATTGTTGCTGCGTCTGGCAAAGGTGAGCGGTGCAGTCATGTGTCTGGCCAGTATTGTGGTTCTCACGTCTGACCCGCGTTGAGCATGCGCTCTGGATTCTCCTCCGAAAGGCTCCCGTCTAACGTGCAGCTGATCGCAAGTCCCCCAAGTTCGACAGTTCGGGGCTGATTTTGAGGATGGTGGCGGCGCTGCTTTGAGCAATATCAACG
>NZ_SBLC01000109.1 GCF_004054105.1 Falsigemmobacter intermedius | reverse complement strand
ATAATCAAAGGTGGGTCACTTCTCGATGGAAATCCCGGGTCAGTTCTGCGCGGAAAATCACAATGGGCTCTTCGATCTCTTTGACTTTCGCCTTGCCGCTGCAGGCAGGGAACCTCGTGCAGCTGTAGAAGGCACCAAATTTCCCATCTCGCTTTACCAGCCACCCGCCGTTGCAGGATGGGCAGGCCGGCTGCTCAACTGCACAGGCTGAACAGCGGTTGTGACGGCTGTCGCGGATCGGCAGCCCGGAACCACATGATGGGCAAGCGGGGAGAATATTGCCGCAATGCGCGACGTGTTCGCATCGGTAATACAATCCGCCCTCTTTCGAGCGATCAGGCAACATGCGTCCCGAGCATTCTGCGCAGGTCTCGACTTCGCCTTCCTTGCTCGCAGGCGCATCCAAATCATAGAAGGGATCGGCAAGAAGTTCTTGAACAAAGGCCGAAGGGCGGGCTTCGGAAGCGATGATCGTCAGGGTCGAGCGGGCACGTGTCATTGCGACATACATCACGCGGCGCTCTTCGGCGTTTTCAAAGGGCTCTGCTTCGGGCGAGACCAGGCTGAGAAGGGGATCGTCGGCAATTTCCGATGGGAATCCCACACGGCCTGCATCCGCCTTCAGAAGCACCACGTGATCGGCCTCCAGCCCTTTTGAGGCATGGATGGTCTTGAAGCTGAGGGCCAACTGCGGGAAGCGTTTTTGCAATTGGTATAGGCCGGGATCGATAAAGCGGTAACGCCCCAACAGCAGCACAGAAGTCTTGCGGCCTTCAGGGGCGGGCAGGCCCGCCAACCTTTGCAGAACGCCCGACAGTGTAGCTTCATCACCGCCCTTGCGGGTCCAGGCGATTTGGATGGCGGGACGCGGGGCCACACCTGCGGGCACCACGGTTTTCACGATCTGCGCCGGGTTCTTGAGCACGAACCCACGCGCGGCCAAGGCGATTTTGTCGACGGAACGGAAGGTGCGTCCCAGATCCACGCTGCGATGCACGTCGGTTTGCTTGCCAAACGTCCCGCCGAATTCGCGCCCGAAGTTCCGCATAATGTGGATGTCAGAACCCGCGAAGCGGTAGATCGATTGCCAGTCATCGCCAACGGCGAAGATGCGGGCATCCCTATGCTGGGCTTTCAGGGCTTTGATCAGTCGCGCGCGGCTTTGGGAGATGTCCTGGAACTCATCAACCAGAATATGCCTGAACGGGCTCAGGTAGCGGCCCTGTTCGGCGTAATGCGCGGCCCTCAGGATCATATCCTCAAAATCGATGCGGTCGCCCAGGCGGCGCTGGTATTCCGCATAGACCGGCTCGAAAAGCTTCAGGAAGGCTTGGGCCCGCTTGCCCAGCTTCAGGACTTGGGACTTCTCGAGGCATTGCGCGACCGAGTAGCCACCGCTCTTGAATTGCCGCAGGAATGTCCCGAGCATGCGCGTGAAGGCATCGGCCTGACCAAGCTCCACCACCCGGTCAAAGATCTCCGCGGCGGGGCGGGGGTTGATTGTGATGTAGGGGGCCAGCTTCTCCTGAAGGGCCTCCAGCAGGCGCCCCTCCTTTTGCTCATAGCTGAAGGTCTCGATCAGGATGGTCCCCTGACCTTTGTGGAGCTGGCGCTTCCATTCCATCCCTTCGAGATATTCGTCGCGGTCGACGAAGGGGGCCGTGACCAAGCGTTCCGTCCCGTCGGGGGCACGCTCACGCCGCACGCCGAAGTGCTCAAGGTAGACGCCGCTGTCGGTCAGGCGAAAATCGGGCGTGTAGTTGCGCCGCCCGCCGGTTGCGACCTTACGCTCGTAATCCGGTTCATACTCATAGGCGATGCCGTTTTGGTAAAGCCAGTTGGCGATGCTCAGCTCTTCGCGGCTTTTGACCTGCTCACCCTGCAGGGTGCGCAAGTCAAGCTTTTCCAACTGCTTGTAATAGTCGTGCTTGGTCTTGTAATCCCAGTCGTCCTTCTGCTCGACAAGGAATTCAGTGAACCATGAAATCAAGGCACCTGCCACTTCGGCGACCTTTGTCATGAGGTCGCGCAGGATCTGCCGGATCAGATCGAGAAACGCAGTATCATCCGTCGCATGGGCGGCGAGCGGCGGTTTGGCCCCCTCAACCGAGCCGATGATGTCATAGGCCAGCGCGTGGAAAGTGCGTGCCTCAATCGGCATGCCGCAGCGGGCCTCGATACGCTCAGACATCTCTTTCGCGGCATCTTTCGCAAAGGCGAGAAGCAGGATTTCTTCGGCCGGCCGGATGCCAGCACGCAGAAGGTAAGCAGCCTTTGCTGTTATGACGCTTGTCTTGCCTGATCCGGCACCTGCCAGGACCAGGGTGGCATCTTCGTCGACCACGATGGAAAGGCGCTGTTCAGGCGTCAAAGGCTTGCTCTCGACTGTGTCAAAGAACTCCTTCCAGCGCTCCAGCTCTACCGTGACGAAACGCTCGATAGCCCTTTCCCGCAATT
>NZ_SBLC01000108.1 GCF_004054105.1 Falsigemmobacter intermedius | reverse complement strand
TCCGCTGAGAGCGATCCGCCCGTCAAGGCAGGTCGACAGCGGCCAGCTCGTGACGCTCACGTTCGGCCATGAGTTCACAGGTGCCGGCGCCATGGAACGTCGCCAGCCGTTGCATCCATGAATTGGTGCTCTCATCCCTGAAGAAGGCCAGGCGGGGATAAAGCATATGACCCTTCCGAAAGTTAGCTCACTTCGGAGTTAGGGTCTTTCAGGTGCAACACAACCTGGGTGAGCAGAGATTGTATGCAGGCGATCGGCCCTTGGATGCGATCCGCCTGCACAATTTTACGGATCCTGCCGTCCCGAGAGCGGGCCGGCAGGAGACCGCTCTCAGTAGCGCTCCAGCCAATGCGCGTGAGGCGCGGGCAGGGTGGCCCATGACGGGCGCTCGACCTGCAGCGCACGGGCTGCCTCATAGGCCCAGTGCGGATTGGCGAGATGAGCCTTGCCGACCATCACGACATCCAGCTCGGCATTGCGCACGGCGGCTTCGGCAACATCGGGGTATCCAAAGCCCCAGGCGCTGGCGACCGGCAGGCCGGCCTCGTCCCGAATGCGTTTCGCAATCGGTCCCATGAAGCCCTTGGTCGCCCAAGGGATCTGCGCCTGCGGGGTCGAGAAGCCGATGCTGACGCTCATGAAATCAAGGCCGTCGTCCTTGAACAGGCGGGTCAGGGTGACGGCCTCTTCCATGTCCTCATCGATGCTGCCGTTGAACTCGGTCACACCGAAGCGCATGGTCAGCGGGAATTTCTCGGGCCAGACCCGGCGCACGGCAGCCAGCGTCTCGCGCAGGAACCGGCTGCGGTTCTCGAAGCTGCCGCCGTAGGCGTCGGTGCGCTGGTTGGCGTCCTTCGAGAAGAAGCTCTGCGCCAGATAGCCGTGGGCGAAGTGCAGCTCCAGCCATTCAAACCCGGCATCGAGCGCCCGGCGCGCCGCGGCGACGAAGTCGGCCTTCACGCGGGCGATGTCGTCCAGCTCCATTGCGCGCGGGGTGCGGGGCAGGTTGTTGCCAAAGGCAATGGCAGAAGGGGCGATGGTTTCCCAATAGCGCGGATCATCGGCGCTGATATGGTCGTCGCCCTCCCACGGGCGGTTCGCGTTGGCCTTCCGACCCGCGTGGGCGATCTGAATGCCCGGCACAGAGCCATGCGCCTTGATGGCCTGAACCATAGGCACGAAGCCCTGGGCCAGCTCATCGCTCCAGATGCCGAGGCAGTTCGGGGTGATCCGGCCCTCGGGGGCCACGGCAGTGGCCTCGACGATCACGAGGCCCGCACCGCCACGCGCCTGCGAGGCGTAGTTTTGCAGATGCCAATCGGCGACCTGACCGTCAGTGGCGGAATACTGGCACATCGGCGGCACCGCGATGCGGTTGCGCAGGGTTACGGATTTCAGGGTAAAGGGTTCAAACAGAACAGACATCTGACTTCCTGTAGATGGGATGTTCCAGATGTAGTCCCGATGGCCAGAACCGCAACTACGCGCCGGTCAAAGAAAAGGTGAGGGGCAGGGTGCCCAAGCCTAGGTTCAGGATCTGCGGACCATAAAGCCGCCGATCACCAGCATCACGGCAAATGCCATGACGGTCAGATAGATGAGGCCTTCTTCGAAAAAGAGATGCCGGAAGTAGAGATAAATCAGCTCCGACTTGCACCCAGTGGTGTTCATCCCGCAGCCGAAACCGATGAGGTAAACATAGGCGAAAGTGGCGAGACCACCGACAATCAGCCCGACGATAATCAGAAACATACCCATGACCGTCCTCCCAAGCACAGCATCGGTAAGACATGGTGGTCTGCGCAAGAAAAAACTGCCCGTGACTGCGAGTGCTGTCCTGGCGCCGATGTTGCTACCGATGTTGAAGATCCGGTGGCCGCGGTGCCTTGGAAGAAAGGTCTGAGGATGGAGCCGCTGTTATAGAAAATTTTTGAAAATTGTCTATAACAGCGGCTTTCTTCGATGCTCCGTTTGGGTCTCAGCTAACGCCCAACGCGGCTGTGAGATAGCCCGGATGTAAGGGTAAAAAGCTCGAACCTGGCATCCTGCAGACGAGAAAGTCCTGATGGTGATCAGCCTGTGATGCTCATGATAGCGAACTCACAGCAGTGCCGATGAATGGCAGCGCCGGGACAAGCTAACAGAATGGGGATACCGGCGCGCTGAAAGAGCTCAGATGACATTGCAGAGCTGCGCTGAGAGCGCCCTCTAAGTCATTGAATTTTATGAGCCTGGGAAAATATCGATATCATTTTAGCAATTTAGCTCATCAGTTGGCAAAATAGCACTTTGTTTTACACCAGGCCGGACATCACGAGAAAAGCCTGTCAAATACGATCAGCGTCGCTATCGCCGCCGCAGCCGTATCGAGATGATGTTCGGGCGCCTGAAGGATTGGAGGCGCGTCGCTACCCGATACGACAGATGCCCCAAAGTATTCCTCAACGCCATAACTCTGGCAGCGACGGTTATGTTCTGGTTATGAGATGCCGTAACGGGGCCTGCGTCGCGACCCGCCCGTTTCCGTTGCAGAA
>NZ_SBLC01000107.1 GCF_004054105.1 Falsigemmobacter intermedius | reverse complement strand
CGCCTTGGCCTCGGTCGTGTGTTCAGGCGCCATGAGGGCACCTTCGCCTACAAAGGATGGGATCCATTGGCGAGGATCGATGAAGCGCGGCCCGATGATGAGCGCGGTGAGGTATCCATCCAAGGTCTGCGGATCGGTGGCGGGCGGACTGGGGCGCTGCGCACGCAGGACGTCGAAGAAGTCCTTCTCGTCGAGCATGAGCCGCTTCGGCGCACTGGTCGGGGTGGATGTGTTCATGCAGCCTGCGCCTCCAGAGTGTCGTTGGCCTTGGCCAGGCGTGCCGCCTTCCAGGTCCAGGGCAGAAGCTCATCGAGCCGGTTGATCGTGGTGCGCCCCGAGACGATGCGCTCGAGCACATCGGAGAGCCAGGTCTCTGGGTCAATGTCGTTCATCTTGCAGGTGTTGACCAGCGAGGCCAAGACAGCCCAGCTCTCGCCGCCGCTGGCAGAGCCGGCGAAAAGTGCGTTCTTTCTCGTCAGGCATACCGGCTTGATGGCGCGCTCGACGATGTTGCTGTCCACCTCGATCCGACCGTCCTGCAGGAAGACAGTCAGTCCTTGCCAATGCTTCAAGGTATAGGCCGCGGCCTTGCCAATCGAGGACTGCGACGCGACGGCGTCGCGGATCTCTGTCAGCTGCCGCTTCAGATCATCCATCAAGGCTGCACTCTCGGCCTTGCGCACCGCCAGCCGCTCGACATCGCTCAGGCCACGGATACGCTTCTCCACCTCATAGACCTTGGCGATCCGGCCCAGGACCTCGAGCGCCGCCCGCGACTGGGTCGTCTTGAACACGTCCGCGAACTTGCGCCGGGCATGAGCAAGGCAGAAGGCAAGCTCGAGCGGGGCGGCGTTGCTCTTGCGACGCTGCTTGGCCACGGTCTTGTAAGCGCCAAACCCATCTACCTGGAGAACGCCGGCAAAGCCGCCCAGATGCGCCAGAAGATCCTGCGCGCCGCGTCCCTCGGTGTAGACATAGGCCACGGCTGGCGGTGCGGGGCCCCGCCAGTTCCGGTCGTCGACGGCATAGGCCCAGAGCTGGCTCACCTTGGTTCGGCCTCGGCCGGGGGCGAGCCGGGGCAAAGGTGTCTCGTCACAAAATACCCGCGGCTGCGCCTGGATGAAGCGCAGCAGCCGCTCATGCAGGGGCTTGAGCCACCAGGCGGCGCGTGCGATCCAGCCGCCCAGCGTGCCGCGGTCAAGCTGGACGCCATGGCCGGCGAAGATCTGCGTCTGCCGGTACAGCGGCAGGTGCCATGCAAATTTTGCGGCCACAACATGGGCCACCAGCGCCGTGCTGACCATGCCACCAGACATCACCCGGGCAGGTGCCGCAGCTTGAACGACGCGCTCCTGGCAGTGCCGGCAGGCATACTTCGGACGGATCGTGCGGATGACACGCAGCCGCGCAGGCACGACATCCAGCGCTTCGCTGACATCCTCGCCGATGCGCACCCGCAGGGCGCCACAGCAGGCATTGCCTGCGTCTTCGGGTTCGATGACGACCTCGACGCGGGGCAGATGCCGCGGCAGTGCCCCCATGTTGCGTGCCGCCGCGCGCGGCGTGGTGGTCTTTGGCGCGTCCCGCACCTCTGGCGTCGTCGGGGCGTCATCATTTGCAGCTGCAGGCACATCCGCCAGGTCCCCGAGATCGAGGGCAGTCTGCGTGGGATCAAGCGTCGCAAGCTTCTCGGATTTGGCGCCGAAGATCATGATCCGCAGCAGGGTGGCATAGACGCGCAACTCTGCATTCTCGGCCTGAAGGGCCTTCACGAGCCGCGTCAAACCGGGCGCATCAGTTGGGATCAAAGTGCTGTCAGCCTGCATGGCAAACTATACCATGCGGGCGACAAAACTCAAACAAATACAGATAGTTCAGGCAATATATACTGGCCTTTTGACAGCTGGGCGTCGAGCCTTCGTCCAATCCAGGCCGGCCAGGAGCAACCCGAACTCCTCGCGCGTCAGCACCATCGTACCATCCCCGGGACCAGGCCAGGCGAACCGGCGACCCTCAAGCCACTTCGTGGCCAGAACCATGCCACTGCCATCCCAAAAGATCAGTCGCAACCTGTCGGCGCGGCGCGGTCGGAAGATGAAGACATCACCGCAATACGGGTCGGCTGCGAGCGCGCTGGCGACGATCGCTACCAGTCCGTTGATGCCGCGCCGGAAGTCGATCGGCGTCGTGGCGACGACGATTTTTATGCCACCTGTCGGCAGGATCATGGTGCGCGCAACGCCGCGACGAGCGCAGTCACAACAACGGGGTCGACGGGCCCGGTCAGGACCATGCGGCCCCCTCCGATCTCGAGCTCGATCCGGCCGCAGGCCGTGCTGCCCGGCTCTTCCGGGCGCCGCGCCGCGGCGGGCAGCGGAGCTTCCGACGCGGTAAGAGTGATCGGCACGAATTGAAGCGGCCCCTGCGGAGGGGTCACCCTCCGGCGACCGCCCGCGCTGCCGCTGACGCCAGCCTCCCGCCGCCAGACAGTGAGCAGCCCACGATGTACGCCCCAGCGACGCGCGACGTCGGAGATGTTCGCGCCCGG
>NZ_SBLC01000106.1 GCF_004054105.1 Falsigemmobacter intermedius | reverse complement strand
TGCAGAATGCAGTGGGAGAGGCCGCCGACCCAGTCAGTTCACACAGCGATCATCGGGTCTAAGGCTGGTGTCACGAAAGGGGACCGGCAATACCTTGGCTTATGCTGTGCGCACCACCGGGGCGGAAGATTAAAAGGCACCTGCAGGCGGCATCCGCAGCGCCGCTTATTCGCCCTGCTCTTGAGCAAGGCTTTCTGCGCCGTGGTCTTCTTCGGAAGGCTGCGGCGCAATAGTTTTCTGTATTGATCTGAAGAGCCTGCGGCGTCCTGCTCCTGCCGCAGGGCAGGACATCGTTCCAGCGCTGGTTGCACCCCTGCCAGCCCGCTTCCCTGAAAACAGAGGGGAGCGGCCCACGCGGCTCAAGTCTGACACGCTGAACAGGCAGGGGCAGACAAGGAGCTGCCAATGGGCCCAGCGACCCATCCCGCAGTTTCCCGGCAGGCGAAAGAAAGACAGACGGACAGGGGCATGGAGATAAGGGCTCACCTCCCGCTTTGCTGCAGCTTGAAGCAGACCGCAGTCAGGTGGAAAACGATGCAGGCGCTCGCGCGGATTTTGAGATGTTGCCTGACGGTGGGCTCTTTATGAGGCCGGGTTTTTTAACTCACGAAGGACTTTTCGTCTGCGCTGACACTGAAGGGATCAAGATGACCGATAGCGGCGTTCTGCGCGGTCCTCGCCCCAAGCTCAGCGACAGACCGAACCGGCGGCATAACCTCGCGTTCGGCCGGGCGTATGAGATCCTGTAAGGCAATCCCGTGCCCGGCAGCCGACGACGGACAAACTCGAAAGGCCCGCAGGCCTGAGGCACCCGGTTCAATGCATAAACCCGGGTGCCGTCAGGCGGGCGCACAGGCTCTCGATCATTTTTTGGAGGGTGCGCAGCGAGGTGATACGGTGGGAACGCTGGCGCTGGTGCAGCATGCCCCGGATCAGTTCGAGGACCTGCTCATGATCCGAGCCATCCATTTGCTGCGCCACCAACTGAGCGGCCAGCTTCATCAGCTGACCTTCAGAGGGCCGCCCCACTTCGATCACTCTGACACGGTCCAGAAATGCCGGGGGGAGATGATCGATGGAGTTGGTGGTCATGATCCAGCTCACACCGGTCAGATCAAAGGGCAGCTGATAAAAGGGACAGATCCAATTCCCCGCGCTGGCAGGCTCGATCATGGATTTGAGAACCTCAAACGCACTTGGGAAACTGCCGCGGTTTGTGCCGACACTGTCAGGAATCTTGTCGATTTCATCGAGGATAACGACCGGGTTCGCGACGCGCTCGCGTAGCATGGTGGAAATCACACGCCCTGGGGCGGCACTGCTCCAGCCACGCTCAACCCCGGAAATTGCAAAGGTTGCTCCGGAGGTCGCGCCGATATCGATCAGTACAGGCACCAGAGAGAAAATGTCTGCCAATCTCCGCGCCCATGTGGATTTGGCCACGCCGGGCGGTCCGACGAGCAGAAGCGGCGGGAGATGAGCCGGGCGGGCTGCCGGGGCGCATCTCAGGCGCAGATGCTGCATCACTGCGACGGAAGCCGGCGCGAGCCAGGGGAAGTCCGCATGTAAAGCCGCGATCCGCTCGTCGACCTGATCCCCGCTTAATACGCCGGTCGCTCGAAAACCGGCAGCCGCGGCCGCGAGGAGCACCTTGCGCTCAGGATCTTTGAGGTGAGAGAGGCTGGAATTTAGGCTGGCATTCCGGCGAATGATATAGCGTTTTGCCCGGTCATGGATTTTGGCCTGGTCAGCCATCGATAGGGGAGCCGCATCGTCGGCGTCAGCGTAGAGCAGTTCATTGAGATCATCGACGATCTGCTCAGAACCCATATCGAACAGACGGCCGGCATTTTGGCCAGCCTTTGGTCGCCTTGCGCGGATCCGGACCAGCGTTGCGGTCAGGCGCTCACGGATCTCGCGCTCGGTCAGGTCGGGCTGTGCCGGCAGGTCGGTCAGCAGAACACGTGCAGTGTGTGTGGTAAGAGTCATGATGATCCATCGGGTTCAGAGCCAGTTGCAAGAGGAGAGACATCCCGCCTAGTCCCCGGAAAGGGCGGCGAGGATTACTCAGCTATGCAATGCATCCGGATCATCATGACCACAGCATAGGCAGGAAGCGGGCACCGGTTCAAGAGGCAACGTCCGTGCCCTGCCTGGTCCTGCGGTGGCGATGGTTATTGGGGGATTATGGGATTTGTGCATCACGCTCGGGAGAAGCAGCGATGAATAAACATAAGACATATAAGCATTCTGAAGATTTTACCCCCAAAATCCCCCAAACCCCATCATGGTAAGCAACAAAGGCGGTTCCCGCGCATGCCGGGAGGATTGGAAGGCTGTGGGCCAGCCCGTTCCGGGCTGCTGGACGAAAGTTCCCTGGGCGATGAGGCGCTATATATTAAGCAACAAGTCAAGCAATATAATCAGAAGATGCATATATTGATCATAATCGGGCCTATACTATTTATCCGATAAGTCCGGGTTATCGGGCGTATAATTCAACACATAATTTCGCAGGATAAGGCTGGCACTCACTCTCAGCGGCACGTCTTGCACATAACCCCAATTCCGTCAATATATCAATATTAGTTGAGAGGTTGATT
>NZ_SBLC01000105.1 GCF_004054105.1 Falsigemmobacter intermedius | reverse complement strand
GACTTCCGGTGTGGGCATCAGGCACTGGCGCTGATGGTGCAGAGCGAGCTGAAGCTCGATCCATATTCCGGTGTCACGGTGATCTTCCGATCCAGGCGTGGTGACAGGTTGAAAATCCTTGTTTGGGATGGGACCGGAATGGTGCTGATCTATAAGGTTCTGGAGGAAGGTAACTTCGCCTGGCCAAAGGTTCGGGACGGGATTATGCGGCTGTCGCGGGCGCAGGCGGAAGCTCTTTTCGAGGGGTTGGACTGGCGCCGGACGATTGTGCGCCGCGTTGCTCATCCGACCTCCGCGGGGTGATTTTTTTGGCATATTACCCTTATTTTGTTGGGATTTACGGCCCGGATGCGGTAGACATACTGCATGTCGCAGCCCTTCGATCTCAGTCTGTTTCCGGACCTTCCCGCCGAGGTGGTGAAGGCCTTCACCGCCCAACAGGCGGCCCTGGAAGCGGCGCGGTTTGAGGCGAAGATCGAACGGGCAGCTCGTCAGCATGAGCAGGCGGTGGTGGCCGAAAAGGAGGCCTTCATCATCGAGTTGAAGGCCCTGATCGAACGGCTGGAAGGCCAGGTTCAGAATTACCGGCACACGAAGTTCGGACCTAAATCGGAAAAGCTGGATCCGGCCCAGTTGGAACTGGCGCTGGAAGACCAGGAAACCGCCATCGCCGAAACGCAGGCGCAGATCGCGGCGCTCGAAGAACGAATTGCGGCCAGCGAACCCGATCCTGAGAAGCGCAGGCCACGGGCGGCCCGCAAGGCCCGGGCTTTACCTGAGAGCCTGCCCCGGGTCGAACGCATTGTAGAGCCCGACAGCATCGTCTGCCCCTGTGGGTGTGGGGACATGGTCCGGATCGGCGAGGATCGTAGTGAGCGCCTGGATTACATCCCGGCCCGTTATCAGGTGATCGTTACGGTGCGCCCGCGCTATGCCTGCTCCAAAGGGCGTGCCGGTGTGGTTCAGGCCAGAGCTCCCGCGCATCTTCTGGAGGGAAGCTGGCCGACCGAGGCGCTTCTGGCTCAGATCGCTGTCGCTAAACACTCAGAGCATATGCCGCTGAACCGGCAGGCAGTGGTGATGGCGCGGCACGGGGTGCCGATCGACCGATCGGTTCTGGCCGACTGGATGGGCCGAACCGGGGCCCTGATTGCGCCCGTGGTTGATCACATGGCCAGGCGGCTGATGGCGGAAAGCTCCCGGCTTTATGTTGATGAGACGACCGCCCCGGTGCTTGATCCGGGGCGCGGCAAGACGAAAACAGGCTACCTCTGGGCCGTTTTGCGGGACGACCGCGGTTGGGGAGGCGCCGCGCCACCCGGCGTGGTGTTCCACTACCGCCCGGGCCGTAAGGGCGAATATGCCGCGGAAATCCTCGCTGGCTTTAATGGCACGATCCAGGTCGATGCCTATGGGGCCTATACCCATCTCGCTACGCCAAAGCGCACGGGTGGTGCGCCCTTGCAGCTGGCGTTCTGTTGGGCACATGGCAGGCGCAAGCTGATCAAAGCCCAGCCGACGAAGGGTTCGCCCATCGTGGAGGCAGCGCTCTTGCGCATCGCCGCGATTTACAGGATCGAGGATGCCATTCGTGGAAGCGCCCCGGATCATCGGCGGGCTGTCAGACAGGATCTGTCCCGCCCGGTGGTCGGGGAGTTCTTCGAATGGCTGAACGCGCAGGCGGCCCGGGTATCAAAAAAATCCGACCTGGGTGAGGCCATGGCCTATATGCTGAAGCGCCAGGAAGGCTTCCGCCGGTTCCTTGATGATGGCCATATCGACATCGACTCCAACCTTGTCGAAAATGCCATCCGCAGCCCGGCCATGAACCGTCGTAATGCGCTCTTCGCCGGCCATGATGAAGGCGGCCGCAACTGGGCACGCTTCGCCAGCCTTATCGGCACATGCAAGATGAATGGTGTCGAACCCTCTGCCTATCTGCGCGACCTCTTCACCAGCCTCGCAAATGGTCATCTGGACAAAAACATCGATGACCTCATGCCGTGGGCATATGCCCACGGGACAAAGCAAGTCGCGATGAGCTCATAAAGGACTCCTTTCAGAGCTACGATCAACGCTCATGGACAGGCTTCAGATCACACACGCGGCCCATGCGCACCCTTGTGCAACCCTGAAATCAATGGGGCGCAGACGCCGGATACTATGGTCCGGCAGGTCGGCGGAATGCTCCAAAGCCACCACCTGTGCGGCAATGTGAGGGGATCGCGCAGGTTGGGGGGGCGGATTCTGAGGGACATCAGGCGCAGTTTCATCCGGTCCTTCGGAAGGGATCTGCAGAGACATGCCTCCGTCAGACGGGTCCTGACCTGTGAGGAAAGCGCCTGACAGCAGGATCGGGAGGGCGCCCCCTGACAGCAGCGGCTCGCGGAGCAGGGGCGTGGCGGAGGCAGTCTCGGGCAGCTCCGTCCCGCGATTAAGGTGGGGCTCATCGATCAGCTGCTGATCGTCCTGCGCGCTCTGGTCAGAGGTGTCGGATGTCACGTTGCCCTGCTCCGGCAGGGGCGGGGTGTCTGTCGCTGCCTCCTGGCCCCGGGCGAAGGGGGGGCTGTTGTAAACATCGCCAAAAGCCCCGCCACCTGACGGGGCAGAGAGCGGGCGGCCTGCAG
>NZ_SBLC01000104.1 GCF_004054105.1 Falsigemmobacter intermedius | reverse complement strand
GGATCGTTTTCTGATCCTCCCGGCCCTCAAATCCGACCCGCACGGGCTGGGCCAGATCTTCGAGCTGCGCGAGAAGTTGTGCATGGCCTGCTGCGGTGTTGGGCAGGCGGAGCCGCCGCCCGCTCTGCACACAAAAGCCGTCGAGCCAATCGCGGGAAACATCTATGCCGATCACGGTTGCTGCTGGTATCATATCACTCTCTCTTCCTTATACTTCGCGGTCCCGCAAAACGGGCCGCCGTCAACTGTTCGAGACGGTGAAGAGAGGCAGGATCAGCCTGCTAGCGATCGTGGTCATGCCACAAGGTGTTCAGCGCTGTATCCTACCCCATCGCGACTCCTGGCCGGGAGCTGCGATGGGGCTAATGTAGCAGGCCAGAGACACATAAGCCTTCGTCCGTGCGCCATGCTTCGTCAATCCCTCGAGATGGCGCCACCTGACAGAAGTACATCACACGAGGAAGCCGCGAGCACGCGGCGCGCGACACTGCCCAAAATCAACTGGGATATCGCGTTCTTTCCCTGAATACCAAGCGCGACAAGGTCTGCTTTTCCGCTCCTTGCGAGCCGAACCAGCGCGGTAGTGGGATCGCCCCGAACGACACGGATTTTGCCTGCCACAGCTAGATCTGCACGGATGGAGTGCAATTCTACGTAGGCAGACTGTGCTTTGGCTTGACGATATCGGTCAAGCTCGGCCTGAGAGGTTCCCACTTTCAGCATGGCCTGCTCGAACGTAAGCGGGATTTCGAAAGCGTGTATCAACTCAATTTTCGCCGACGGGGCTATTTGCGTCGCAGCCTGCGCTGCTGCAAACGACATTGGCGAGAAGTCAATGGCAGCGATCACACGCTGGTATGGATCGTCAGTTACGCGCTTGACGACCACGATTGGACATAAGCCGGCGCGCACGACCCGGTCGGCGGTCGAGCCGAATATTTTTTCGCGCCGGTTTTGAGGCTTTCCTGGCCCGATGACCAGCAGATCGGCAGCGTGATCGCGTATCAGGCGCTCGATAAACTGGTCGGCTTTGCCGCACTCCACCTCGATTTCTGCCTGAACCGCCGCGCTCTCGGCCATCTGCTTGAGTGATGCGAAAGCCTCTGATTCCAGCACGTTTGAGATTGCTTCCTTTTTGGCTGGAGGCGGAAGATTAGGATCGGATTCCGGAAGGCTCTCGATCGCATGAGCCAGCACGAGCTTGGCCCCGTGGTCGGTTGCAAGCCGAATGGCGCGGCGCGCTAGCTGCTGCTCATCATTTTCGAGGGCGATCGCTGCAATGATTGTTTTGATCGTCACGCCGGATCTCCTGATATGTCGGGGAGGAGCAAAGCGGTGTGGGCTCCTCCCGCTGTTAGTATAATGGATAGCGTAGAGCCGCTGCCAGCTCACCCTTTCTTGGAATATCGCGCCGTACGCCCATTACACGGGCACCGCTCGCCAGCCCTCGTGCCGCGATCTTGTCGACAACGCCATAGGCCTTTGCGGCAGCAGCATAGATGGTGCGCATGCGGAAAGCACCTTCTCGCGACCAGTGATTCCAGAAATTTTGCTCAAGGAAGCGAAAGTATTGCTTTTGCAATCGAAAAATAGACCAGAACGCCGGTTGCGTCGGCGATCGAGGTCACCAGTGGCGTGCTGGCAGTGGCCGGATCCATATTGAAGCGACTGAGGATGAAGGGCAGCAGCATGCCGATCATGCTGCCGACGATGACGATCACCACCATCGACAGCGCAATCACGATCGCAATGTCGGGGCCGCCACGAAAGACGCCAATAACGGCGATGGCCGCCGCCATGCTGAGACCCAGAAGTATCGCCACCACCAGCTCGCGGCCCAGAACACGGCCCCAGTCGGAAATGCGAATATCGCCGGTCGCCAGCGCGCGCACCATCAAGGTGGCGGATTGCGAGCCGGCATTGCCGCCCGAAGCGATCAAAATCGGGAGAAAAAACATCAGCGTCAGATGTGCGGCGATAGTGTCTTCGAAATGGGCTATGCCTGCCCCTGAAAAGATGTTGCCGAAGACGAGTAGCATCAGCCAGGCGATGCGCGCCCGGTAGAGCATTGGCACGGTTGCGGTCGCAACGCTCGAATCCAAATTGGTGACGGTTCCCAACCGCTGGAAATCCTCGGTCGCCTCCGCTTCCATCACGTCCAGCGCATCATCGTGGGTGATGATGCCGACCAGCCGCTCCTGCGCGTCGATCACTGGCAGCGCAATCACGTCGTACCGAGCGATCTTGCGAGCGGCGGCCTCCACATCGGCGTCAACGGGGATCGCATGGGTATTGCGCTCGATCAGATCGGCGACCTTGATGCTCCCATGTGCGGTGATGAGGTCTTGAAGCCTGACCGAGCCGATAAGGTGACGCTGGCCGTCGACCACATAGGCCCGGTAGATGGTTTCCTTGTTGGGCGCTTCGTGACGCAGCACGTCAATCGCTTGCTTCGCATTGAGCTGTGGGGACAAAGACGCGTAGTCCGACGTCATGATTGCGCCGGCCGTGCCTTCCTCATAGGCGGCCAGCTGCCTAATGTCTTCGCGCTCTGCCTGTGCGAGCGCTGGCATCAGCACCTCGCGCTGCTCGTCCGTCAGCTTCTTGTAGAGGTCCGCGCGGTCGTCAGCGTTCATCTCCATGAAGATGGCTGCCAGATCGGCGCGCGGTATGCTCGTGGCGAGTTGCGCTTGATAGTCTAG
>NZ_SBLC01000103.1 GCF_004054105.1 Falsigemmobacter intermedius | reverse complement strand
AATCAACCTCTCAACTAATATTGATATATTGACGGAATTGGGGTTATGTGCAAGACGTGCCGCCGAGAGTGAGTGCCAGCCTTATCCTGCGAAATTATGTGTTGAATTATACGCCCGATAACCCGGACATCGGTCAGGCTCCGAAGGCCGTCCGCCTGCTGGCGGCCCTTCTGGGTCTGGTTCTTGTGCTCATCTCTCTCCCGCTCATGTGGAAAGGCGTCGAGCTGATTTCCGTGGGCGGCTCCTGGTATTATGCTCTGGCGGGCCTTGCGCTTGCTGTGTCGGGTGGCCTGATCGCCGCGCGTAAAAAGGCGGGGGTCTGGCTTTATGTGGCAGTATTCGCCGCAACCGTCGTCTGGGCCGTGGCTGAGGCCGGGCTGCGCTTCTGGCCGATGGTTCCGCGCCTCGGTGGTCCGCTCTTCCTGCTGCTGCCGGTGGCGCTGATCGCGCCTTACCTGGGCAAGCGTGGCAAAGCCGGTGGCTGGTTCGCTGTGGCTGCCGCCGTGGTTGCGGCTTTTGCGGGTGCAGGCGTTATGGCCTTCCGTCCGCAGGGCGTTGTGCAGAACGATTTTGCTGCCGTGCCGGGCAAGCCCGCGCATGAGCCGGGCAATGACTCGGTCTATTATGGCCGCACCCCCTCGGGCACGCGCCATGCGCCGCTTGACCAGATCACCCCGGCGAATGTCGATAAACTGAAACTGGCTTTCACCTATAACACCGGCGTTAAAGCCGTGAAGGTGCAGGAAGATCAGAACACCCCGACCATCGTCGGCGACACCGCCTATATCTGCACGCCCAACAACGAGATCCATGCCTTCTCGACCTCAACCGGCGAACAGCGTTGGGTCTATAAGTCGAATGCCGAGGCGTCGGTCTTCGCGCGCTGCCGTGGCGTTGGCTATTATGAGCGTCCGGCCGTACAGGCCGCTCTGCCGCTTCTGGCCGATTATGTGGCACCCGCCGTGGCAGAGGGCGAAGTGGCCCCTGAGCCGGTGGCCGGGGTTGACTACAAAATCGATAGCTGCGACGCCCGCATCGTGATGACCGCCTCGGACGTGAAGATGCATGTCGTCAACGCGAAAACCGGCGAGCTCTGCGCGGGCTTCGGCGAGGGTGGCGTGCTCGATCTGCGTCAGGGCATGGGAGAGAACACCTTCCCGGTCTATACCCAGACCTCCATGCCGACGATCGCCCGCGATATGGTGATCTTCGGCGGTATGGTGCTCGACAACCAGTCGGTCAATGAGCCCTCGGGCGTCGTCCGTGCCCTCGACATCGAGACCGGCAAACAGCGCTGGTACTGGGATGCAGGCAGCCACGGCGTCAGCAATGATGGCAATTACATCAACCGCTCGCCCAACGTCTGGTCGACCCCGGCCTTTGACGATGTGAACGGGCTGCTTTACCTGCCCACCGGCAACGCAACGCCGGACTTCCACGGCGGTCACCGCACCCCTGAGCTTGAGGCTGTGGCCTCCGCCGTTGTGGCCCTCGATCTGGCCACCGGCGCGCAGAAGTGGGTGTTCCAGACCGTGCACCACGACCTCTGGGACTATGACGTCGCTTCGCAGCCGGCGCTTTACGATGTCCCGGATGGCAAGGGCGGCACCATTCCCGCGCTCATCCAGCTGACCAAACGCGGCCAGATCTTCATGCTCAACCGTCTGACCGGTGAGCCGATTGCGGAAGTCGAAGAGCGTCCGGTGCCTGCGGGTAATGCCAAAGACGAATGGTATGCTCCCACCCAGCCCTATTCGGTCGGCATGCCGTCGGTCGGCACTGAAATGCTGACGGAAGCGAAGATGTGGGGCATGACGATGTTCGATCAGCTGCAATGCCGCATCGACTTCAAGCGCATGGACTACACCGGCGAATTCACCCCGCCCTCGGAGAACCGTACCCTGATCTGGCCGGGCTATTACGGCGGCTTCAACTGGGGTTCGGGCGCGATCGACGAAGACCGCGGCATCCTTGTGACTGTGGATATGCGTATTGGTCAGTGGGTGCAGCTGGTGACCAAAGCCGAAGACGGTCAGACCTTCAACGGCAAGGACTTCCACGCAGGTCTGGCAGAGCAGACCGGCACGCCCTACAAAGCGGCGAAAGCTAACTTTGAAAGCGCACTTGGCATCCCCTGCAATGAGCCGCCCTTCGGCAATATGATCGCCGTGGATCTGAACAAGCGTGAGATCATCTGGTCGCGCCCCATGGGCACGCTGCAGGATACCGGCCCGATGGGCATCACCATGGGTCTGCCGATCCCGGTCGGCATGCCCAACGTCGGCGGCCCGCTGACCACCGCCTCGGGTCTGACCTTCTTCGTCGGCACCCAGGACTACTATCTGCGTGCCATCGACACCCAGACCGGTGAAGAGGTCTGGAAATCGCGCCTGCCCGTCGGCTCGCAAGGCACCCCGGTGTCTTACGTCAGCCCCGAGAACGGCAAACAATACATCCTCTTCAGCGCCGGCGGTGCCCGCCAGCATGGTCTGAAGGGCGATGCATTCTACGCCTACGCGCTGGAAGACTGATAAAACTGAAAGAGCCGCTCTCAGAGCAGCTCTTTTTTATCTGCCGGCCTCCCCGGTGACAGCGCGGCAAAAGGGTCTATCCGATGGAGGGCACGGGCCTGCGTCGACTAACCTTATCAGAAGAGGTGGTCGCACGAATTCGGACCAGGAGCTAAGCTTTAGACCCGATGATCGCTGTGTGAACTGACTGGGTCGGCGGCCTCTCCCACTGCATTCTGCAT
>NZ_SBLC01000102.1 GCF_004054105.1 Falsigemmobacter intermedius | reverse complement strand
TCTTCCCACAACAACCAGCCGTTTCCGTCTGCCCCGCTGCGGTGAAGGGGTGTTTAGACAGACACGAAGGCAGGCGCAAGAGCGAAATTATAAAAATGTCACAATTTGCGGGACTTCGCCGGAAGATGCCTTATTTTTAAGGCGATCCGGAAGAGGTTCGGCGGTCTCTCTGAGGCGCGGCCCGGGGCCCCTCTGCGGGTTTGCGGGAGGATTTTGGCCCCGGGGCGGGGAATCGCGGGAATCAACGCGGGAATCTGCGGGAATCGCTAAGGCGCTTTTTGCTTTGAACCGGGGACTTAGGGGAGGTTCAGGTCTTTTCACCGCGCCAAACCGGGTCGTTGCAGAATAACCGCTGGCGCCCTGCTGCGGCTGAGGCAGTATGGATCCCGGTGCCTTCCCTTTGGCGCTGAGCGACAGGAGACCTTAATGACCCGCGTATTTCTGACCGGCTCTGCCGGGTTCATTGGGTTTCACCTCAGCCGCCTGCTGCTGGAGGACGGCTTTACCGTTCACGGCTATGACGGGATGACGGATTATTATGACGTCCGCCTCAAAGAGCGCCGCCATGCCATGCTGCTGCAGCACCCGCAGTTCAGCGCCACGGAAGGCATGTTAGAGGATCAGGCACTGATTGACCGGGTGGCGGATGAGTTTCGCCCCGATGTCATCGTCCATCTCGCCGCTCAGGCCGGGGTGCGCTACAGCCTTGAGAACCCCCGCGCCTATCTCGATGCCAATGTCATCGGCAGCTTCAATGTGCTCGAGATCGCGCGGCGGCACGGGGTGCAGCATCTTCTGATGGCTTCCACCTCCTCCGTTTATGGCGCCAATGAAGAGATGCCCTTTCGTGAGACCGATAAGGCCGACACGCAGCTCACGATCTATGCGGCGACCAAAAAGGCCTCAGAGAGCATGGCGCATTCCTATGCGCATCTGTGGAACCTGCCGGTGACGATGTTTCGCTTCTTCACCGTCTATGGTCCCTGGGGCCGGCCCGATATGGCGCTTTATAAATTCACGGAAGCCATCCTCGGGGGGCGCCCCCTCGACATCTATAACCATGGCGAGATGTATCGCGACTTCACCTATGTCACCGATCTGGTGAAGGGGATCCGACTGTTGATCGATGCGGTGCCGGTCCGCCCCGAAAGCGCTGCTGAGATTGCGCCCGGCGACAGCCTGTCACCGGGCGCCCCTTACCGGGTGGTGAACATCGGCAATTCCGACCGGGTGAAGCTCACGGATTTCGTCGATGCCATTGAAGAGGCCACGGGCCGGACCGCCATCCGCAATTACATGGAGATGCAGAAGGGCGATGTCCCCGCCACCTGGGCGGAGGCATCGCTTCTGCAAAGCCTGACCGGCTATCGCCCGCAGACCGATGTCCGCAAAGGTGTGGCCGAATTCGTCGCCTGGTACCGGGAGTATTACGCCAGGTGAGCCTTCAGGACCTCCAGCCCGCGGGCCAGCAGGTCCCCGGCCTGCTCCGGGCTTTCGGCCTCGGTGTAAAGCCGCAGTTCCGGTGCATTGCCCGAGGGGCGCAGATGGATCACCCGGCCGGAAGCGAGATGGAGCCGCAGCCCGTCGGTGCGATCCTCCGCAGAAAGGCTTTCGCCCAAGGGAGAGAGCAGCGCGGTGAAGCGCCCGTCCTCCAGCCGCGCCATCAGGGCACGGCTCGTCTCAGGGGCGATCTCTTCCAGACGGTCAGCGGCAGTGAAGCGCGCAGGCTCCGCTGCGATCAGGGCAGAGAGGCTGCGACCCGAAGCCCGCGCCAGCGCAAGCGGCGCGACCAGCGGCAAAAGGCTGTCGCGGGTCCGGAGCGGCGCAAGCGGACCTGCCGCCATCTGCGCCTCAAAGCCCGCAAGAAAGCCGCCATTGGCCTCATAGCCCGCAACGCGGCCCCCCGCCGCTTCCATCCCGGCGATCACAAAGGGAGAGCCGATCTTCGTGCGGATCACCCGGCCAAAGGCGCCCGAGCGCTCCACCCCGCTGTTGGAGCTGACCGGCGTGACCACCACCTCTGCCCCAAGCGCCCGCGCCGTGATCTGGCCCAGAAGATCGCCGGGCACGAGTCCGCCCCGCTCATCGGCCAGGAGCGGGCGGTCGCCATCACCATCGGTGGAGACCAGGGCATCAAGGCCGTGGTCCCGGCACCAGGCCGCAATGCGGGCGCGGATCTCAGCCGGAACCGCCTCGGTATCGACGGGGATAAAGACCTCGCTGCGGCCCAGCCGCAGCACCTCTGCCCCAAGCCCCTCAAGAGCCCCGGCAATCAGATCGCGGCTGACGGCAGAATGCTCCCAAAGCCCGATCCTCAGACCCGAGAGCGCCTCCGGACCAAAGGCCCGGATATAGCGCTGCACCCAAGGCGTCGCAGCATCCGCCTGAGAAAGCGGTGCCGAAAGCCCCGCCGGGGCGCGACCCAGAGCGACCAGGATCGCTGCCTCATCGGTCTTGGTGATCTCTCCCCCGGGCAGATAGAACTTCAGCCCGTTGCGGTCAGAAGGAATATGGCTGCCGGTGACCATAATCGCCGCCGATCCCGCCGCCATGGAGGCCAGCGCCAGTGCAGGGGTCGGCACCGCGCCACAATCGGTCACCGCCACGCCCTCGGCCCGCGCCGCCTGAGCCACCGCAGCAGCAACCTCAGGCGAGGAGGCCCGCAGATCGCGGCCGATATAGAGCCCGTGCCCCACCGGGCAGGCCGCCAGAAAGGCACGGGTGTAATCTGCGATCAGATCAGGCGTCAGATCGCTGACCAGCCCCCTCAGGCCAGAGGTGCCGAATTTCGGTGCCATCAGCCCTTTTCTCCCTGACCGCGCGCATAGAGAT
>NZ_SBLC01000101.1 GCF_004054105.1 Falsigemmobacter intermedius | reverse complement strand
GACTTCCGGTGTGGGCATCAGGCACTGGCGCTGATGGTGCAGAGCGAGCTGAAGCTCGATCCACATTCCGGTGTCACGGTGATCTTCCGATCCAGGCGTGGTGACAGGTTGAAAATCCTTGTTTGGGATGGGACCGGAATGGTGCTGATATTGAGGCCGCAGCGCGCGCAGCGATAAACACCACGCGTTCCGACGAGGTGAAGCATGCGCTTGAGAAATCACTGTGCGCGCCTCGGAACGGCCTGGCCGCGACCGTTGCGACGCTTGGTCAGGGATGGGTCGCGGAAGAGGCTTTGGCGATCGCCGTCTATGCAGGTCTTTGCGCGGTAAACCTTGATCATGGGTTGAGCATCGCGTTGAAACACGGTGGAGACAGCGACAGTACAGGTGCAATCGCAGGCAATCTTCTTGCTGTTGTCTTTCCCGGTACAGTGATGGAACATCCTCTAATTGAGAGCGTGGAATGCGCCGATCTGATTGAAAAAATCGTGCGGGAGCTTTGGGCAGATATACTGACCAGGGCAGCTGCCTGATCACGTTGCCTGAATGACGTTTGTGGATCAAAGATGTGACGCTGAAATGAGCAGTAAACCTGACCCGAAAATCCTACACCAGCAGATCGAAAAGCTCATGTCGCGTATCGCGGCCGAAAGTGATGCCAACAGTCTGCGCAATATCCACGCGAATATTTCAAAGCATCCCGAACTTGATGATGCCGACAGAGAGCGTCTGACCGAAGCGGTCGTAAACCGGCTGCGGGTGGTTTCGCCGAAACTGGCCAAAACCTTCGGGGGGCCGAAAGACGGCCCCGCCCGGATCTTCCTGCAGAAGGTCTACGAAGAAAGTGCAGAACGGTTTGATCTGTCTGGCAATGTTCTGAAGAACGGCGTCAAAACCGGCGGACTCATGATTTCCGGGCAATTCTATCTGGACGTCTATTTGTCCTACAAGACGGCAAGCGGGCTGAACCTCGCTTTGACCTGGCTGCAGGAAACGCCTGATGCGGATGCGATCCTCAGGCTCAGCCTGCGGGAACCGGGCGTTTCGGGGCGTGGCCTTTTGAAAGAAAACACATTTACCGATCAGGACCAGGCTGCGGCTGAATGGACCACCTGGCTGGAAGGATTAATCGAATGAGCAACAGCACCACCCCAAAGCTTACCCAATTCCCGCCGGAAGTCTGCGAGGCAATCGGGAGCTACGTCTACCGTCTTGTCGATCCTCGCAATGGCGAGACATTTTACGTCGGCAAAGGCACGGGCAACCGGATCTTTCAGCACGCGCTCGGCGCGCTTACATCGGATGAGGCTTCAGGCTCACTGAAAACCGAGCGCATCCGGGCCATCCTCGCTGAGGGCCTGGAAGTGCTGAGCATCGTCCACAAATATGGTATGGATGATGCAACTGCCTTGGCTGTTGAGGCCGCATTGATCGACGCCTATCCGGGCCTGACAAATCTGGTCAAAGGCCATGCGGTGGATTTTTCGGTCACCTCTGCGACCCAGATCCTGCAGCGCTACACGGCCGAGAAGGTTGTTTATCATCACGCGGTCATTGAAATCCTCGTGCGCTTTGTTGGTGTCGGGCCGGCCCTTTACGACCAGACACGTTTTGCCTGGAAGCTGTCGCCCAAAAGCGCCGAAGCCTGTGACTATATCTTTGCGGTCCGCAACGGTATTGTGCGCGAAGTCTATAAGGCCGACCGGTGGGTACCGGCAAATGATCCGGCCTTAGGCGCACTCGCAGAAGAGTCCCTTGCCAAACGATGGGCATTCATCGGCGCACCTGCTCCGGAAGATATCCGTGCGCTTTATGTGGGCAAGTCGGTTGAACGCCGTGAGCCTGGCGCAGCCAATCCGATCCGTTACCGATCGCCTGCGAACAATACCGTATCCGGCGTCTGCGCCCATTGAGTTCAGGGTTGCACAAGGGTGCGCATGAGCCGCGTGTGTGATCTGAAGCCTGTCCATGAGCGTTGATCGTAGCTCTGAAAGGAGTCCTTTATGAGCTCATCGCGACTTGCTTTATCCCGTGGGCATATGCCCACGGCGTGAGGTCATCGATGTTTTTGTCCAGATGACCATTTGCGAGGCTGGTGAAGAGGTCGCGCAGATAGGCAGAGGGTTCGACACCATTCATCTTGCATGTGCCGATAAGGCTGGCGAAGCGGGCCCAGTTGCGGCCGCCTTCATCATGGCCGGCAAAGAGCGCATTACGACGGTTCATGGCCGGGCTGCGGATGGCATTTTCGACAAGGTTGGAGTCGATGTCGATATGGCCATCATCAAGGAACCGGCAGAAGCCTTCCTGGCGCTTCAGCATATAGGCCATGGCCTCACCCAGGTCGGATTTTTTTGATACCCGGGCCGCCTGCGCCTTCAGCCATTCGAAGAACTCATCGACCACCGGGCGGGACAGATCCTGTCTGACAGCCCGCCGATGATCCGGGGCGCTTCCACGAATGGTATCCTCGATCCTGTAAATCGCGGCGATGCGTAAGAGCGCTGCCTCCACGATGGGCGAACCCTTCGTCGGCTGGGCTTTGATCAGCTTGCGCCGGCCATGTGCCCAACAGAACGCCAGCTGCAAGGGCGCACCACCTGTGCGCTTTGGCGTGGCGAGATGGGTATAGGCCCCATAGGCATCGACCTGGATCGTGCCATTAAAGCCAGCGAGGATTTCCGCGGCATATTCGCCCTTACGGCCAGGGTGGTAGTGGAACACCACGCCGGGTGGCGCGGCGCCTCCCCAACCCCGGTCGTCCCGCAAAACGGCCCAGAGGTAGCCTGTTTTCGTCTTGCCGCGCCCCGGATCAAGCACCGGGGCGGTCGTCTCATCAACATAAAGCCGGGAGCTTTCCGCCCTCAGCCGCCTGGCCATGTGATCCACCACGGGCGCAATCAGGGCCCCGGTTCGGCCCATCCAGTCGGCCAGAACGGCATTGCCAAGTTGTTGTGTCGTGAAGCCCCTGCTGTAAGGATTTCGAATGAAAATGCCAT
>NZ_SBLC01000100.1 GCF_004054105.1 Falsigemmobacter intermedius | reverse complement strand
CTTCCGCTGAGAGCGATCCGCCCGTCAAGGCAGGTCGACAGCGGCCAGCTCGTGACGCTCACCTAGCAACTGTGTTTATCGGCTGAGGTGAGGCCGCCATGGGACGCCTGTTTTAAGGATGGCATTTGCGATTGTGACCAGCCTTCGGGCTATTGCGACGATGACCAGCTTATGGGATTTGCCGCGTATTTTAAGGGTCTGCGCGACTGGCTTCAGAACAGGGTTGTGACACGCAGCAGCCAGTGCGGCCTGGAACAGGACATGTCTCAATGCGCGCTGACCTCCGGCGATTGCCGGTTTACCCCGCATTGCGCCACTGTCGTGCGGGATGGGCGCGAGGTCTGTCATCGCCGCAGCTTCGCCAGATGTCATCCGGCCGATTTCCGGCATTTCCGCGATCAGCATCGCTGCAGAGACCGGGCCAATCCCGGGGATCGACAGCAGAAGCCTTGCCTTTGCCGCTGAGGTTTCCTCCTGCCCAATGACGCTTTTGATCCTCTGCTCAAGTTCACCGACCTGAACGTCGAGCATTGCGAGAAGGTTAGCATCCATATCCTCGGGATCTGCACGAATGTCCTGTTTGCCTCACGTGCGGCTATCTGTGCAGAAAGCCATTTACGCATCTCGACCACCTGGGCCCTGCGTGTCGTTAACTCTCTGAGAACACGCAGGTTCTCTTCCGAAAGCTTCCGCCCGACTTCAGGCCTGAACAGCATGAACCGTGCGATGAGCCCGGCATCGATCCGGTCGGTCTTTGCCCGTGTGCCCCGTGAAAGGGCAAAGGCCTTGATCTGTGCTGGTGGGAGTTGCACCGCCTCCATGCCAGCGGCGACAAGCCTGGACCACAGCACCCATTCCTGACCGCCCGCCGTTCGGGAAAACGATCCCCCGGATCGTTTTCTGATCCTCCCGGCCCTCAAATCCGACCCGCACGGGCTGGGCCAGATCTTCGAACTGCGCAATAAGTTGTGCATGGCCTGCTGCGGTGTTCGGCAAGCGGAGCCGTCGCCCGCTCTGCACACAAAAGCCGTCGAGCCAATCGCGGGAAACATCTATGCCGATCACGGTTGCTGCTGGTACCATATCACTCTCTCTTTCTTATATTTCGCGGCCCCGCAAAACAGGCCACCGTCAACTGTTCGAGACGGTGAGAGAGGCAGGATCAGCCTGCTAGCGATCGTGGTCATGCCACAAGGTGTTCAACGCTGTATCCTACCCCATCGCGGCTCCTGGCCGGGAGCTGCGACGGGGTAATGTAGCAGGCCAGAGCCACATAAGGTGTTCAGTCCCGGCATCTGGTGGATCGGATCGAGGATGAATCTTTCGGGCTCTGAAGTCCATATTTTGCAAATGTATTCGTAGGACGTAAGGCCGTTCAGGGTCTTCAGCCAGCGGGCATAGTTGTAGGCGGCCATGTAGTCGGCAAGGTGTGCCCTGAGCTGCTGGTGGTCTTGATAGTGGAAGCGTTTGCCCCCTCATCGGGAAAACGATCCCTCGGATCGTTTTCTGACCCTCTTCGACCTCTTTGATGGTTCGGTTCATCCGCTCCACCTGGCCACGAGATGGCTGCGGAAATCTGAACAGCCGGGATAAGTGGATTTTCTGCTCAACAGCAGCATGATGCTGCAGCCACGCTGACGTTGCCCCTCGGAGCTGATCCAATTTGAGTTAGACTCTGGCCCACATGAAAGGACCAGAGATGAAGGGCAACAGGTTCACCGAAAAACAGATCATCGGCATACTCAAAGAGCATGAGGCGGGCATATCGGTCGCTGATCTTTGTCGAACGCACGGGGTCAGCGACGCCACTGTCTACAAGTGGAAAGCCAAATTCGGGGGTATGTCGGGGGTATGGACGTCAGCGAGGCGAAGCGCCTGAAGGGTCTCGAAGACGAGAATGCCCGGCTGAAGCGTTTGCTTGCGGATGCAATGCTCGACAATGCAGCCCTGAAAGATCTGCTTGGAAAAAAGTGGTAGCGCCCTCCGCGAAGCGGCAAGCGGTCGCCCAGCTTGTGGCCAATCACAAGATGAGCGAGCGGCGGACGTGCCGGGTCATCGGCTGCTGTCGCATGTCGGTGCGATATAAAACAATCCGACAGGACGATCCCGTGTTGCGTGATCGGCTCAATGCGCTAGCGAAGGAGCGCCGTCGGTTTGGTTATCGGCGGCTGCATATCTTCCTTCGCCGCGAGGGGCATGAGGTCAATCATAAGCGGTTGTTCCGGATTCACCGTGAAGATGGAGGAGGATCAGGAAACGATCCGGGGGATCGTTTCCCCGACGACGTTGCACGTGCGTCGGCGTGGAGGGCGATAGCGGGCTATCGGCACGCGGGCGTCGGTTGCACTGCCGCTCCTGCCTAATCAGCGATGGTCACTGGATTTTGTCTCAGACCAGATGACCGATGGGCGGCGCTTCCGCATACTGACCGTGGTTGATGATTGCACGCGGGAATGCCTCGCGCTGATCGCCGACACTTCCCTTTCCGGCGCAAGAGTTGCGCGGGAGCTGGGCGCCCTGTTTGAGGCACGCGGCAAGCCTTTAACCATAGTCAGCGACTGTCGAGGATCAGAAAATGATCCGGGGGATCATTTTCCTGAGGCAGGGAACAGAGTTCACTTCCAATGCCATCCTGAGCTTCGTCCAGGAGCGTCAGATCGACTGGCATTACATCGCCCCAGGCAAACCGACCCAAAACGCGTTGCAGGCTCTCTCGAACCGTGTATGGATGGCTCCCGCGTGACAAGGGTGATGTGACTTCTGGCATCTGGTCGGGTGCGGCCATGTATTCGGCGTCTGATCTGTGGCTTCCCACGCGCCCTGATGAATGTTCGCTAACAGGTCTCTGGTCCCAATCAATGGCACGCGCTTTCTGCGCTCCGGTTCGAACGGGGTGTCCTGATCCCTGTGTCACCGCTCAATCTGCCATCATCTCACTTTGCCCTCGCCATTCCTTAGCCGGCCGAGATGGCCGGGATCTTCATCAGACGGGTCGCCAGACCTCGCCTGTTCTGAGCATGGCCCAGATCGTGCGGGCCATACGGTTCGCCAGTGCGACGGCTGCCACTTTCGCAGGCTTTGTCGCAAGGATCCGGCCCAGCCAGTCATTTTGTTCCCCGGCCTTGCGCCTGGCAGAGATCACGCCCATCGCGCCGAGATAGAGAAGGCGCCTCAGATAGCGATTGCCCATCTTCGAGATGGAACCCACCCGGTGCTTGCCGCCACTCGAGTGTGGTTTCGGCGTCAGTCCTAACCAGGCCGATAGGTCCCGTGATGTCCGGAAGGCGCTGGTATCAGCGATATGCGCCACGATTGCGCTGGCCGTGATTGGGCCAA
>NZ_SBLC01000010.1 GCF_004054105.1 Falsigemmobacter intermedius | reverse complement strand
GCAGATACCAGCTTGAATCACGATCCAGGCTCGGTGTGAATCCCTTTTGTCAACATGACCTAGGCCGGAACTGATACGAAACTATACCTCAGGTTGCAGTGTTGCACATTCAGTCGCCCCTGCGAAGCGCCAATCTGCAGGGCGGCAGGGTCACAATCGCCGAAAGATCCCGGGTGCTCAAAGCCCCTGCCCGGCGCTTGCGGGCAGGCGTCAGATGCGTCAGGCGCTGCCCAGCACCACGTCAGAGCTGATCCGAAAACGTCCCGGATCATAGACCGCGCAGGTGATCTCCACCAGGTCCTCGCCGCAGAACAGCTCTGCATCAAGTTCGATCACCGGATCTTTAGAGCTTAACCCAAGCAGCTTTGTCGCAACTTCCGGGCAGAGCCCCGCCCCCACGGACTGCCGCAGGCGCGAGATTTTCAGATCAAAGGTGCGCTCCAGCAGTTCATAGACCGCGCCCCCGGCCTCATCGAGATGAGGCTGGATACCCGCGTAGCGGCCATCCACATACATCACCAGCCAGCTGACCGGGCGGGCGTCTCCGGCCAGATAGCGCAGGGCGCTGATTTCAAGCCAGTAGCCCGTCGCACTCTCGCGGCCCTGAAGCCGGGGGGAACTGCCGTTTGGCACATGCCGACTGCCCAGGATCTGCAGCCGCGACATCCGGGTCAGGCTCATGATCTCGGGGAAGCTGCGCATGGCCATGCGAAAGCTCTGACCGGGACGATCCGAAACAACCACCGTGCCCACCCGGCGGCGGCGCGCCAGCAGGCCTTCGGCTTCCAGCTCTGACAGCGCCCGGCGCAGCGTGGCCCGGCTGACGCCAAACTGCGCGGCCAGTTCAATCTCAGACGGCAGCTTTTCCCCAAGGGCAAAACTGCCCTCCGTGATGCGCTGGCGCAGATCCTCGGTCAGTTGCGCATAGCGCGGCGGCGATACGGTCATCCGTCTTACATCCTGGAAGGCAGCCACAGCACGATCTCAGGAAAGATCGCGAGCAGCATGGCATAGGCCAGCATAATCAGGAAGAAGGGCAGAACCGCCAGGAACAGATAGCCGATGGTATGGCCGGTCTGCGACTGGATCACAAAGAGGTTGAAGCCCACCGGCGGCGTGATCTGCGCAATCTCAACCGCGATCACGATGAAAATGCCGAACCAGATCGGATCGAAGCCCGCCGCAATGACCAGAGGCAGGGTGATCGGCAGGGTCATCACGATGATCGAGGTGCCGTCAAGGAACATGCCGATCAGCACATAAAAGAGCAGCAGAAAGGCAATCAGCATCAGGGGCGAGAGCTCCAGCAGCACGATCTGCCCCGCAATCGCTTTCGGCAGCCCCAGAAACCCGAGCGAGGCGTTCAGAAGCGCCGCCCCCGCCATGATCAGCCCCATCATTGCCGAAGTTGCCACCGCTGAGCGGCCCGCAGCCGCCAGCGCAGTAAAACTCAGATGCCCGCGGACGGCCGAAAGGATCATCGCACCTGCCACGCCGACCGCCGCAAGCTCGGTCGGGCTCGCAAGGCCAAGGTAAAGCGCACTCATAATGCCGCCAACCAGCGCCACCACGGGACCAAGTTCCACCAGGCCCCGCATCCGGTCGCCCCAGGTGTAAACCTTATCATCCGTCACGCCGCCGCTGACGACATGGGCCACGGCGATGTAGCAAAAGAAAATCGTGGCCAGCAGGAGCCCCGGAATGACCCCCGCCATGAAGAGTTCCAGAATGCTCTGCTGCGCAGCCACGCCGTAGATGATCATGATGATCGACGGCGGGATCAGAAAGCCGAGCGTCCCGGCCCCGGCCAGCGAGCCGACGGCCAGACGGCGCGGATAACCGCGGGCCTCAAGCTCAGGCAGCGTCACGCGGCCCACGATGGCGGTGGTCGCCGCAGAAGACCCCGACACAGCCGCAAAAAGCGTCGAGCCGGCCACATTCACATGCATCAGCCCGCCGGGCAGACGGCTGACCCAGGGCGCAAGGCCGGAAAAGAGCGAGCGGCCCAGATGCGCTGAGACCAGAACATCACTCATCAGAATGAAGAGCGGCAGCGCCAGCAGTTCCTGGGCGCTGACCGCATTCCACAGAAGTTTGCCGGTATAGCTGACCAGCGGCAGGTTCGGCTTGAACACCGCCAGCAGCAGATAGCCGACCCCAAAGAGAGACAGGCCGACCCAGATGGAACTCATCAGGAAGGCTGCAAAAAGAAAGAGCGTCAGCAGGCCGATTTCAAGCATCTTGCAGCTCCTGCACCTTCGGCAGCGGCTGCTCGGAGGTCTCATTGAGAAGGGTTCGGATCAGCCGCGCCACCATATCGAGCACGAATTGCACTGATCCCAGCATGGCCAGACCATGGGGCCAGATCAGCGGCGTGGCGGTATAGCTCGACTGGCGCAGGTCTTTGGCCCAGGAATTCAGGAAAAGCGAGGTGAAGATCCAGCACAGCAGCACCGCGCAGGCGATCGCGCCCAGAACCGCGGCCACCTCCAGCACCCGCTGGCCTTTGGGCGGCAGAGCGCCAAGGACCAGGGTCACCCGCACATGGGCGCCATGCCGCATCGCGGGCCCCGCGCCCAGCAAAAACACCCCGGCCATGGCGAAGGCGGAAAATTCCCAGCTCATCGCAAGGCTGGTGCTGAGAAAGCCACGCGCAAAAACTTCGGCCAGCATCAGCGCGCAGAAACCATAAAGCAGCAGAACGGCCAGTGTTTCGGCGGCCCGGGAGGTTCGGTCAGAAAAGGCAAGATAGCCGCGCAGCATGATCGCTCCGATGGAAAACGGGGATGGCGCGGACGCCATCCCCTGAACTGTCATTTACCGACTTTGGCGGTATAGGCCTCGATGATCGGACCGGCTTCGGGCACGCGGGCGACAAACTCGTCCCACATGGTGCGGCCGCTCTCGGCCATGAGCTTCAGAAGACCCTCATTGGCCTCAGTGATCTTCAGACCATTCTCCGCCAGGATCGCGCCTTTGGTGTCATCTTCTGCCGCGCTCAGCGCCCAGAATTCGGCCTGCATCTCGGCGGCCAGCGCCTCAATCTTCGCCTGGTTTTCCGGCGAGATCTCATTCCAGGTGTCGAGGTTAATGGCCACCACATCGGTCGAGGTCGACCATTTCATCGGGCTGAAGTGGGTGGTCAGATCCCAAAGCTTGCCGTCAACACCTGAGGAGGTCGAGGTGGCGACCCCGTCAATGGTGCCGGCGGCCAGCGCCGAGGCGACGTCGCCCCAGGGCATTTCCAGGGGTGCTGCGCCCATCAACGAGAGGAACTGGAAGCTCGCCGGGTTGAAGGCACGGATGCGCGCGCCCTTCATATCCTCAACCGAGGTGATTTCTTTGCGCGAGTAAACACCGGGCGAGGGCCAGGGCACGTAGTAAAGGATCTTCTGGTTGTGACGCTCAGCGATCTTTTCATAGGCGGGCGCGGCGACTTCGAGGAAGGCTTTGACCTCGTCCTGGCCACGGATCAGGAAGGGCAGCGTGTCGATCGCCAGCAGCGGCTCTTCGCCCGCCTGCAGGAACAGCAGATAGCTTGCCATCTGCACCACGCCGTCTTCCACCGCCGACATCGAGCCCGAGCCGGTCACGCCAATCTCAGAGGCCTGGTGCACGGTGATCGCCACATCACCCGCCGTGGCTTCATTGACCGCATCGGCGAATTTGCGCGCCGAGATGGCCGAGAAGTTGTTCTCCGGCCAGGGGCTGGAGAAGTCGATTTTGGTCTCAGCCAGCGAGACGCCGGCGGTAAGCGCGAGAAATGAGGCGGCCGCAAGGCTGCGGGCAAGCATGGTCCTGAACATGTGGGTCCTCTCCTGTCGTGCTGATGGCCGTCTCAGCGGTCTTTGTGGCCATAGAGATCGCGGGCCGCGCTCTCTGATATCATTCCCCGCGCGAGATCGCGGTCCACAAGGGCCGGATCGCGCGTCTGCGGTGCGCCAAAGCCACCGCCGCCCGGCGTGCGCAGCACAAGAGCCTCGCCCGGAGGGACGATATAAAGCCCTTTGCTGTCAATCACCTGGCCATCCGTGATCCGGGCGGCGCCCGGCTGCCCCGCATGACCGCCGTCGCGCCCTGCCGCGCCAAGGCGCAGCCGCTCAAAGGCGGCGGCAGAGACGGTGAGCGGCTGGTCCTTCAGCGCCCGCAGGCGGATATCCTGGCCAAGCCCGCCGCGCCAGTGCCCGGCACCGCCGCTGTCGGGGGCAAATTCCTTATGCTCATAAAGGAGCGGCGCGACGGATTCGGCCACCTCAACCGAAACCGCCCCCACGCCCGAGGGGAAGGCCGTTGTCGAAAGACCATCGGAGGACGGCCGCGCCCCCATCCCGCCAAGCGCCACATTAAGCGAGGCAAAGGCCGGAGCCTCCGCCCCCGCCTCCTGGCCCGAAATCGCCAGCACCCAGAGCGCGCCTGCGCTTTCCGCGAGGATTTTCCCCGGCATGGCCTGCGCAAGGCAGCCCAGCATCAGATCGGGCAGCGCCTGGCCCACAACGTGACGCGCCGTCACGGGCGCCGGACGCTCTGCCGAGACGATCAGGCCGGGCGGGGCGGTGATGCGGATTGCCTCCAGCGAGGCATGGTTGTTGGGCACATGGGGCGCCACGGCGACCTTGATGCCGAAAGAAGCATAGGCCTGACTGTAGCTTAACGGGCAGTTGATCCCGCGCGGCGCCAGCGGCGAAGAGCCGTCGAGATCCACCTCGATCACGCCGCCGCCGATCTGCATCGCGGCCTTCAGCCGGATCGGGCTGTCATAGCCGTCAAGTGCCACCTCTGCGTGATAGACACCCTCGGGCAGAAGGTCGATCGCCTCACGCGTGGCGGCGGCAGAGCGGGCGAAGATGAATTCCGCCAGCGGCTGCAGGCTCTCGATGCGGTATTCCGCCATCAGATCAAGCAGACGCCGCATGCCTTCGTCATTGCACGACATCAGCGAAATGATATCGCCCCGTGCCTCACGGGCGACCCGCGAGTTGGCGACGACGATATTGATGAAATCCTCGTTCACCACGCCGGCTTTGCGCAGCTTCATCACCGGGAAAAGGACCCCCTCTTCCTGGACCGAGCGCCCCTCTGCCGACCAGCCGAGCCCGCCGATATCGACGATGTGGCAGGTCGAGGCGAGGTAAGCGACGATCTTTCCGTTCAGGAACACCGGCGTCACGACCACGAAGTCAAAGACATGGCCCGCGCCGAGCCAGGGGTCGTTGGTCACCAGCACATCGCCCTCAACGAGGGTCTCAGCCGGCACCTTTTCCAGCATGGCATTGACCGAGCGCGCCATGGTGTTCACATGCCCCGGGGTGCCGGTGACGGCCTGGGTCATCATGCGACCTTCGGCATCAAAGACGCCCGCCGAAAGATCGCCGGATTCGCGCACGATCGCGCCAAAAGCCACGCGCAGCAGCGCATTGGCCTGCTCTTCTGAAACCGAGATCAGCCGGTTCCACATCACGTTCATCGCGATGATCTCGGAATCCGCGAGCGGCTTTGCGGCCAGTTCAAAAGCGGTGGGTTGCGATTTCTGGCTCATTGGCGGACCCCGCGATCAAGAATGACATGGCCAAGGGCATGCAGGCTCAGATGCCAGCCGCCCGGAACCCAGGTGGTGGTCTGCGCTTCGGTGACAAGGGCGGGTCCGGCGTGGACCGCACCAGGCTGCAGGTTGCGGCGCTGCAAAACCGCCGCCTCGACCCGGGTGCCGCTGACCGGATCAAAGACCGCGGTCAGGCTCTCAACCGGGGCTGCATGGGGCTCTGCCACCGCATCCGCAGCCTCTGTCTGCACCGAGGGGCCCGAGCAGATCAGGCTCAGCGCCACCATTTCCACCGGATTTCCGTCGAGCGTGGTGCCATAGGTTTCAAGGTATTGCGCCACAAAGCGCGCCTCGAGTGCGCTCAGATCAGCGGCGGTCGCAAGCGGCGCCTCAAGCGCGACCCGCAGCGCATGGCCCTGACCGGCATAGCGCAGCTCTGCCGCCCAGGTGGCAGTGATCGCCTCACCGGGGGTCAGCGCGGGGCGCACAACGGCTGTGGCCTCTTCCAGCATGCCCGCCTGGAGCTTCGCGATATGCCCCAGATCCAGACGCGCCATCGCCATGATGAGAGAGCGGGCCACCTCATAGGCGACCGGCGCGCTCAGGAAGCCAACGGCTGAGCCCACGCCCGCTGAGGTCGGGATGATCACCCGCGAAATCCCGAGCTTTTCGGCGATCCGCACGGCATGAAGCGGCCCCGCCCCCCCGGAGGCCATCAGCGCATAGCGCGTGACATCTTTGCCCTGCTCGATTGCATGAACCCGCGCGGCATTGGCCATGGCCTCTTCGCCGATCTCGAGCACCCCGGCCGCGGCCCAGTCTGCTGAACTCATGCCAAGGGGTGTGGCCACTTCGCGCATCACGGCTTCAAGCGCGAGTTCAGGTTTCAGCGTCAGCTTGCCACCGGCGAAGCCTTCGGGGCGCAGCTTGCCAAGGACCACGTTGGAATCCGTGATCGTGGGCATTGTGCCGCCCAGGTTATAACAGGCCGGACCAGGGACGGAGCTTGCGCTTTTCGGACCCACCGCCAGACGCCCCAGAGCATCGCGCCTGGCGATAGAGCCGCCACCTGCGCCGATCTCAACCAGTTCCGTCGTGGGCACCCGCACCGGCAGCCCGGAGCCTTTGATGTCGCGCCAGGCGCGGGCCACCTCAAAGCGGCGGGTCGTGGCGGGCACGGCCTCTTCCAGAAAGCAGATCTTGGCGGTGGTGCCCCCCATATCGAAAGCCAGCAGACGATCTTCCGAGAGTTCCCGCGCCACCCGCGCCCCCAGTGCCACGCCCCCGGCGGGGCCGGATTCCACCAGACGGATCGGGGTCTTCGCCGCCTGATCCAGCGTGGTCAGCCCGCCGCCCGAGAGCATCAGCATGAACTGGCCGTCAAACCCGAGCGCCCGCAGCCGGGTATCAAAGCGGCGCAGATAATGCGCCATCAGCGGGCGGACATAGGCATTGGCCACCGTGGTCGAGAACCGTTCATATTCGCGGATTTCGGGCGAGACCTCTGAGCTGAGGCAGATCGTCACTTTCGGATCCAGCACCTCCGCCAGCCAGTCGCGCACCTGCAGCTCATGCCGGGGATCAACCGTGGCATGAAGGAAGCCAATGGCGACCGCCTCAACCTTCAGTGCTTTCAGCTGTTCAGCCAGCGCCAGGGTGGCCGCCCGATCCGGGGCGGCCAGCACCAGCCCCTCAGCCGTCATCCGCTCGCGCAGGGTGAAGCGCAATTCGCGCGGGACCAGGGGCTCAGGCAGCTGCAGGTCAGTGTCATATTGCTCAAAGCGCTTTTCATACGCCATCTCAAGCACATCGCGGAAGCCTTCGGTCGTCACCAGCGCGGTCTTTGCGCCGCGACGCTCAATCAGCGCATTGGTCGCGAGCGTCGTGCCATGGATCACCGTCTGCACATCCGAGAGGCTGAGCCCGCACTCCCCCACCAGCCAGGCGCTGCCCTCCAGCGCGGCCACTTCCGGCGCCGCAGGCGTGGTCAGCAGCTTATGCGACTGAATGCGCCCCTCATGTTCAAGAACGACGTCCGTAAAGGTGCCTCCGATATCGATGGCAAGTCTGGTCATGGGGCATTCCTGGTCTGCACAAATTTGAAAGGTATGAACCTTTCATAAAATTGCCGAAGCCTTCGCCGAAAGATCAGAGAAATGCAAGCATCAAGCCCGGATCGCAGCTAAATTTCCCAAAAGGTCAAAAACCGCCCTGCTGCGGATTTCGCCCTGAAAGGCAGTTTGCTGCAGTTTTGCACCGCCGCCGCAGGAGCAGCTAAATCCGCAGGATCAGACAGCAAATTTTGCTTTCCCCACTTAAGGACGCATGGCATGCATGACAAAAGCGCCCGCGCTGAGCCCCCTCAGCGTCGGATTTTTGCCGCGCAATCAATCGACAGGAAGGAAGCCGTGTTGGAACCGATTAAGATCCGGTCTCTCGCAGACGAAGCGCTGGACAGTGTGGTCGCAGCCATCACTTCGGGAGAATTCGAACCGGGGCAGAAACTCTCGGAATCCGATCTTGCGCGGCAGCTTGGTGTGAGTCGCGGCCCGATCCGCGAGGCGCTGCAACAGCTTGAAGGCAAACTCGTGCAGCGCTCGCCCCGCCTTGGTGTGCGGGTGATTCAATTTGACGACGATTCAATCGAGCAGCTTTTCCACCTGCGTGAAGCACTTGAAGGTATGGCCGCGCGCCTGGCCGCCACCCATGCCCCGCCCGGATGGGCCGATGAAGCCGAGCGCCTGCTGCGCCGCGATGAAAGCGAGATCCGCGAAGCTCAGGCCCGTGGCTATCGCCAGCACTCCGCCGATGAAGAATTCCATATCTCCATCGCCCGCGCCTCGGGCAGCCCGAATATCGAGCGCATTCTGATGAGCGAAGTGAACTATCAGTTGCGCATCGCCCGGCTGAAATCCTCGATGCGCCCGGGACGGGCGGAAGAAGCACTTCGCCAGCATTTTGACATCGTAGAGGCCATCCGCAGCCGCGACCCGGACCGCGCGGAACGGGTGATGCGCGAGCATATCAGCTCAGCGCGTGCCTATCGAATGGCCAATATCGGCTGATTAAACGGCAGTTGGCAAAGAACCGGTCAGACAAATGTGAAAACTGTTCATCTGACTAATGCAAACTGTTGACAGATTTCTGCTTGCAGCGCATCTTTCCTTCAACGACCCCGCCCAAGGGGTCGATCTGACCTTTGGATTAAAGATATGCGCCCGACACAAAAGCTGAAATCACTTGTCGCCCAACGCAATGCCATGACGGTTCCGGGCGCGGCAAATGCCATGTTCGCCCGGGTGATTGAGGATCTGGGCTTTGAGGCCTGCTATGTGACCGGCGCGGGCGTGGCCAATATGCGCCTTGGCGTTCCGGATGTGGGTCTGACCACGGCGACCGAAGTGGCCGAAACCGTGGCCTCGATCGCCGATGTGGTCAGCCTGCCGCTGATCGTCGATGGCGACACGGGCTTTGGCAATGCGGTCAACACCGTGCGCACCGTGCGTCTTTTTGAGCGCGCAGGCGCTTCGGCCATTCAGCTGGAAGATCAGGTTTTCCCGAAGAAATGCGGCCATTTCAACGGCAAGGAAGTCATTCCGCTGAATGAGATGCTGTCGAAGATCAAAGCCGCGGTCGACGCACGTCAGGACCAGGATTTCCAGATCATCGCCCGCACCGATGTGCGCGCGATTGAAGGCCTGGACGCCGCCCTCGACCGCGCAAATGCCTTCATTGAGGCGGGCGCCGATATCACTTTCGTGGAAGCCCCGGCCTCCTTCGAGGAACTCGCCCGCATCGGCAAAGAGCTGTCGGTGCCGCAGGTGGCCAATATCGTCTTTGGCGGCAAGACCCCGGATCCGGGCCGTAAGGTGCTGGCAGAAAACGGCTTTTCCATCGTGCTTTACGCCAATGCCACGCTGCAGGCGGCGCTGCGCGCCTCGCATAAAGTTCTGACCGCGCTGCGCGATGAAGGCAGCCTCGACAGCGTCGCCGATCTGCTGGCCGGATTTGATGAGCGCCAGCGCGCGGTCAACAAAGATTACTGGGATGCCCTTGAGGCCAAGTACAAATTCTGAGCGGGAGAGAGACAATCATGACGCGCCCCTGGGATGGTATCATCAGCGAAGAAGATCTTCGCGCCTATGACGCAGCCGGTTTCGGCCGCCCGACGGGCTTGGGCAAACGCCCCGCCCTGGTGATTATCGACGTGCAGTATCGCACCACCGGCACCAAACCGGCCCCCTTCTTTGACGCGATTGAGGAGTTCAAAACCTCCTGCGGTCAGGTGGCCTGGGATGCCATGGCCAATATCGAAAAGCTGCTGGCGGTGTTCCGCGCCAAAGGCTGGCCGGTGCTTTATCCCTATGTTGCCCCGAAGCAATCCTTTGACACCGGCCGCCTTGGCGACAAGGTGCCCGCCCTTCTGGGTGTGGCCGCAAAGGGCTATGAGTTCCCGCCGCAGATCGCCCCGAAAGACGGCGATATCCTGCTGCCGAAAAAGCACCCTTCGGCCTTCTTCGGCACGCCCCTTGCCAGCTATCTGATTGATCTCGGCGTTGACAGCCTTGTGGTGGTCGGCTGCTCGACCTCGGGCTGTGTGCGCGGCTCGGTGGTGGACGGCTTTGCCTATAACTTCCGCTGCACCGTGCCGCAGGACGCCTGCTACGACCGCTCCTATACCTCGCATGCGGTCAACCTCTTTGACATGGCTTACAAATATGCCGATGTGGCGCCGACGGATGACGTCATCGCCGCGCTGGCAAAAATCGCCTGATCTCTGCCGGAAGAACTGGACTATATAATGAGCGACGAACTTGACGTTCTGATCATCGGCGCAGGCGCCTGCGGGCTTTGCGCCGCCATTCAGGCCCATGACAAAGGCCTGTCGGTGGCGATCCTTGAGAAAAACGACCGCCCCGGCGGCAACTCGGCCCTCTCGACCGGCTCGGTTCCGGCAGCGGGCTCGCGCTTCCAGAAAGAGGCCGGGATTGAGGATGATCCCGAGACCTATTTCCGCGATCTGATGGGCATTGCCGGTGAAACCGAGGCTGAGGGCCTGGTGCGCCGCATGACCCAAGTTTCGGCGGAAACCGTGGAATGGCTGATCGACGAGGTCGGCTGCCGGATGGAGCTGGTCACCGCCTATAAGCACATCGGCCATTCCACCAACCGTCTGCATGCGCCGAAATCGCGCCGCGGTCAGGACTTTGTCGATGATCTGCTGGCAGCGGTCGAAAAGCGCGACATTCCGCTGGCCGTGGGCAACTCGGCCCGCAGCCTGATCGTCGAAAACGGCCGCGTCTGCGGCGCGATGATCGACACCGGCGATGGAGAGCTGGTCGAGATGCGTGCGCGGGCAGTGATCCTCGCCTCGAACGGCTTTGGCAACAACCGCGAGCTGGTCGCGCGTTATATCCCCGAGATCGCTGGGGCGCAGTATTTCGGCGCACTCGGCTCGGACGGTGAGGCGATGATCTGGGGCGAGGAACTCGACGCGCAGTTCCTGAATATGAACGCCTATCAGGGCTATGCAGCCGTGGCCGATCCGCATGGCTCGATCCTCAGCTGGACCACCATCGAAAAAGGCGGCGTGCTGCTGGATAAAAACGGCAACCGCTTTGGCGATGAATCGCTGGGCTACTCGGGTTATGCCCGCCATGTGCTTGAGCAGGGCGAACATTCCTGGGCGATCTTCGATCAGCGCATCTTCGAGATCGCGATGCAGGAAGAGGAATTCGCCGAGCTTTGGGAGCATAAGGGCCTGAAAAAAGGCGATACCGTCGCCGAAGTGGCCGCCGCGCAGGGCATTGATGGTGCCGCCGCAGAAGCCGCCGTTGCCGCTTACAACGCCGCCGCGAGCGCGGGTGAAGGCGATGCCTTTGGCCGTAAAAACTTCGGCATGGCGCCGCTGCAAGCCCCCTTCTACTCCTGCCGCACGCTTCCGGCGCTTTTCCACACCCAGGGTGGCCTGGCCGTGGATGATAACGCCCGCGTGCTGCGCAAAGACGGCACCGCGATCCCGGGTCTCTACGCAGGCGGCGGTGCCGCAGCCGGGGTCTCGGGCGCGAAAGGTGCGCTTGGCTATGCCTCGGGCAATGGTCTTCTGACTGCGACCGCCCTTGGCCGTCTCGCAGCCCTCGCCGCTGCCCGCGATCTGGAGGCTTAAGACATGGCCCTTACCGCCCTGGTCATTGCCCGTCTTCGCGCTCTGGGTGATCTGCCCGGGGCGGTAAGTGACACGGCCCTTCGCCATTTCACCGATGCGGTGGGCGTGGGGCATGGGGCCGCCGGCTCAGAAGCCGGCGCCCATTGGCGGCGCTATGCGGCTGCACAGACGGGGCGGGGACCGGCTTCAGTCTTCGGCCTGTCCCATGGTCTGCCGCCTGAGACAGCGGCGCTGATCAACGGCGGGCTGATCCACAGCCTTGAATATGACGACACGCACACCGGCTCGATCGTGCATGGCTCCTGCGTTCTGGCGGCGGCGGCGCTTGCCGCAGGCGAGGCCAACGGCCGCTCAGGGGCGGAAGTTCTGCGCGCCTATACGCTTTGGTATGAGGTGTTTATCCGCATGGGTCTGGCGGCTGCGGGCGGTTTCCAGAACCGCGGCTTTCAGCTGACCTCCATCGGTGGCGCGCTTTGCGCGGCAGGGATCGCGGCGGATCTGAAGGGGCTGGATGCGCAGCAGACGGAAGCCGCGATCGGCATCGCGCTGAGCCAGGCCTCAGGCGTCTTTGAGTTTCTGACCAATGGCTCGACCGTCAAATCCATGCACCCCGGCTGGGCTGCCCATGCGGGTCTTGTCGCCGCAGATCTCGCACAGGCCGGAATGACGGGGCCTGCGACCGCGCTTGAGGGGCGCTTTGGTCTTTTCCGCCAGTTCGCCGGGGACGCGGAGGCCCCCGCCCGCTTTGAGGCGATGATCGCCGATCTGGGTGAGGTCTGGCACCTGCAGGATGCCGCCTATAAATTCTACCCCTGCTGCCATTATCTGCACCCCTTCGTCGAAGCGGCCTCGCTGATGATGCGCGATGGCATCCGCGCAGAAGACGTTGAGAGCTTCCACTGCTTCGCGCCGCAGGGCACCGCCGGGATCGTGGCGGAACCCTGGGCGGAGAAAGTGACGGCTTCGGGCCATAAAGCCCGCTGGTCTCTGCCCGTTACCGTGGCGATGCAGCTTGTCGATGGTCGGGTGGATCTTGGCAGTTTTGAAGGCCCGCTCTCAGAGGGCGTGGCCGATCTTGCTGCACGTTCAACCTGGTCTCCCCTTGAGGGCAGCGCCTTCCCGCAGCGCTTTGACGCGAAACTCCGGCTGACGCTGAAAGATGGCCGCGTGGTTGAGCGCCATATCGCGGATGTCTACGGCAATGGCTCACGCCCACCCGCGCAGAGCGATCTGGATGGCAAGTTCACCGCGAACATTGCCCGCCTTGCCCCCGATGCGGATGCACACCCCCTTCTGAGCGCGCTGGCCGCGCTTCCCCAGGCCCCCGATTGCTGCGCCGTGAGTGCGGCTTTGCGCCAGATTTCCGCGCAGGAGTAAAACCATGTCCGCATTTGACCTCATCATCCGCGGCGCTGAGGCCGTGCTTCCCGGCACCGGCCGCACCGCCTGCGACATCGCCGTGAAAGACGGCAAAATCGCTGCCATCCTGGCACCTGGCGCAGCGGCCGATGCCGAAAAAACCCTCGATGCCTCGGGCCTTGTGGCGCTGCCGGGCGTGATTGATGCCCACCTGCATCTGGGCCACGGCAAAGACATCTCGCGCCCGCGCGAGCCGCGCGATGCCGATGTGGAAACCGCCTCTGCTGCCATTGGCGGGGTGACCACCATGGTGCCCTATCTCATGGCCTCGGAAAAACACTCCGAGATCTTTGAGGGCGTGCGTCAGGTGACCGAAGCCGGCGCGCGCATCGACTTTGGCTATCACTTCATCATCTCGACCGAAGAGCAGCTTTCAGAAGTCCCCGCCTATATCACCGAATATGGCGCGCCGACCCTGAAGATCTTCATGAACAACCGCGGCGGTGAGGGCAAACGCCTCGGCCTGCCCGATATCGATGACGGCTTCTTCTTTCGCCTGGCCGAACTCGCCGGACAACACGGCGGCATGGTGGCCCCGCACCCCGAAAACATCGAAGTCGCCTGGGTGCTGCGCGACCGTGCGATGAAGGCCGACCCTGAGGGTAAGGGCGGCCTTGCCTCCTGGGATGCCTCGCGCCCGGATTTTGTCGAAGGCGAAGCCGTGCAGCGCTCGTCTTATCTCGCCAATGTGGCCGGATCGCCGCTTTATGTGGTCCATACCTCCTCAGCCGCTGCGCTTGAGGCGGGTCTGGCGCGGCGCAGGGCGGGCGATGAGATCTTCTTTGAAACCTGCCCGCATTATCTGACCCATGACGTGACCGATCCGATCGGCGCGGTGGGCAAGATCAACCCGCCGCTGCGGTCGCGCAAAGACTGTGACCGCCTGTGGCAGGGCGTGGCCAATGGGGAGATCGACACCATCGCGACCGACCACGTTCACCGCGATATCTCCAGCAAAGACAATGGCATCTGGGCCGCATCCCCCGGCTGCCCCGGCATGGAGACCCTGCTGCCGGTCATGCTGACCGAAGGCTACCACGCCCGCGGCATCCCGCTGGAGCGGCTGGTTGAGGTGCTCTCGGAAAATCCGGCGCATCTGATGGGGCTGACCTCCAAGGGCGCGCTGGCCGTGGGGCTTGATGCCGATATCGTGCTGGTCGATCTGGAGCGCGAATGGCAGCTGACCCGCGACAAGGTTGTCTCTTCGGCAGGCTATTCGATCTATGAGGGCAAGACCTTTAAGGGCGCGATTGAGCATACGCTGGTGCGCGGCCGCGCCGTCGTCAGCGGCGGTGCACTGGTCGATGACGCCGTGGGCCATGGCCGCTATCAGCACCGCAAACTGAAAGGCCGCGGCTGAGATGACCACCCTGCCCCTGATCGGGCTGATCGGAGCGGGGGGGACCATCTCCTCGCTTGCGACCGATCCCCGAGACTACATGGATTACCCTGAGACCGGGCGGAAACTCTCGGTCCATGAGGTGCTTGAAGAACTCCCGCAACTGCGGGAGTTTGCTGCGTTAAAGCCGCTGGCTTTCCGCTCGGTCGGCTCCAGCGCCATGGGGCCGGAAGACTGGCTGCGGCTTCATGCAACCATCACCGCGGCCATCACTGAAAGCCCTGAGATTGCAGGCTTCGTGATCCTGCACGGCACCGCGACGCTGGAGGAAACGGCCTATTTCCTGTCGCTGACCCTGCCTACAGATCGCCCCGTTGTGGTCGTCGGTGCGCAAAGGCCGCTCAACACGCTGTCGTCGGATGCGCCTGCCAATGCGATCAACGCATTGCGCACCGCCGCCTCGCCTGAGGCGCGGGGGCGCGGGGTTTTGGTGGTTCTCAATGATGAGATCCACAGCGCCCGCGATGTCACCAAAGGCTCGACCTTCCGGCTCGATGCCTTTCACTCGCCCGCTCATGGGCCGATCGGGGTCTGCGATCCCGACCGCCTGGTGTTCTATGCGCCCGCCCTGCCGCGTAACGCCGGTCCCGCCTTTGATCTGAGCGGCGTGACCGCCCTTCCCCGCGTCGACATTTTCCATGCCTATGCGGGAAATGATGGCGTGATGGTGCGTGCCTGCCTTGCTGCCGGGGCCGAAGGGCTCGTCTCAGCAGGCTTTGCCCCGGGCATGCCCCCGCCGCTGGAGCGCGAAGCGCTGGCGGAGGCCGCCCGCGGAGGCGTGCCCGTGGTTCAGGCCAGCCGGGTCGGCGCGGGCCGGGTCGCGCGGCGCGGCTGGCTGACGCGCGAGCGTTGGATCGCCTCGGGCGATCTGAGCCCGGTGAAGGCCCGCATCCTTCTGATGCTGGCCCTGCGCCAGAGCCGTGATCCTGACGAGTTGCAGCGGATTTTTGACCGCCACTGAGAAGCTTCAGGGAGCCTTAAAATGGAACTGCGCGAACATGGCCGCTACGACTGGTCACCGCTGCCCGAGCGGAAAACTTACGACTGGCCGGGCGGCAAAAAGCTGGCCTTCTGCATTGCCAATAACATTGAGATTTTCAGCTACCGCGATGGTCTGGGCAGCGACAGTGCCACGCTGACAGCCCCGCAGACCCATCGCAACTACGCCTGGCGCGATTACGGCAACCGGGTGGGCCAGTGGTATCTCTTTGATCTGCTGGAGGAATACGGTCTGCCCTCGTCGCATAACATCAACTCACGGGTGCTGCGGGCCTATCCGCAGATCCGCGAGAAAATCCTGTCGCGCGGCGATGAGATCGTGGCCCATGGCCGCTCCAACGGAGAGCGCCAGGATGTGCTGTCGGAAGAGGAAGAGCGCCGCCTGATCGAGGAGGCCACGGCTGAGATCATCGAGCTGACCGGAAAACAGCCGAAAGGCTGGATGGGGCCTTACTTTGCGCAAAGCGAGGTGACCCTCGATCTGCTGCAGGAGGCGGGCTATGAATTCATGCTCGACTGGCCGCTCGATGACCAGCCGGTCTGGATGCGCACCCGCAAGGGCCATATCCTTTCGGTGCCCTATTCAGTAGAGCTGAACGACAGCCCCTCGATGGTCTTTCGCCAGGAGGCTGCGGCCTCGTTTGAGCGCATGATTATCGATCAGTTTGATGAGCTTCTGCTGCAGTCACAAAAGCGCCCGCTGGTCTTTTCGCTCGTGACGCATAACTTCATTCTGGGCCAGCCCTACCGGCTGCGCGCGCTGCGCCGCGCGCTTGATCACATCATGAAGCACCGCGATGATCTGTGGATCACCACCGTGGGGGGCGTGAACGATTACATCCGCTCGCTGCCCGAAGGCAGCCTGCCCGGTCAGCCCGGACAGGCCTGACCCTTCAGCCGCGCGGCCGCGCTCTGAGCGCGATTGCGCGGCGGCGCCAGAGTTGGGGCGTGGCGCGGCAAAGATCTGCGCCCCCCTCACGGGCGAGGCCAAGGCCCGCGATCTCTTCGATCACGAAATGCGGCTCCAGAAGCGCCAGGAGTTTACGCGGGCGCAGCGGCGTCCAGGGCCCCTGCAGCGGCACCTGGCCTTTGCTTTCCACCTCAGCCCATTCTGCCCCGGCCCGGGAACTGCGGTTGCGGACTGATAGCAGAAGCTGCCCCTCGGGCTTCAGCACCCGCGCTGCTTCCGCCAGCATGAGGGCAGGATCTGCCATATGCTCAAGGCTTTGCGGGATCAGAACCGCATCGAGACTGCGATCCTCGCAGGGCAAAAGCCCCTCCGGTGCCAGAAGCTCTCCCACCTCGCGGCTGATCCCCTCATGGCGCAGGCGATCTTTGATGAAGGTCAGGTTGTGGCGGTGCAACTCAGCCACCTGCAGGGCAGCATCCTCGGGCAGATGCCGCGCCAGCGCCGTGGTGCTGGTGCCGCCCCAGGCCAGAATTTCAACGACACTGGCTGACCGCGGCAGCGGCGCCAGCATCTGCAGCCAGGCCTGCGTCGCGGCGCCTTCGCGCCGGGAGGTATAGACCCCCGCGAGAGGCGATTTCGCCCAGACGCTGTACGCGCGGTAATCGGCCAGCTGCGCCCAGGTCCAGTCTTTCGGGTCCCACTGCGCGAAGGGGTTTGATGCCCGCGAGATCGCATGAAACGGATAGGCGGCTGCAGGTTTTGCGGGATAGATGCTCTCTTCGGCCCGCGCAAAACGGCCGTAAGACACCACATCCTGCAAAGCGCGGCGCGGCGGCTTGCGGGCGGGGCTGTCGGGGGCGGCCCGACCGATGGCAATCGCCCCCTGGTTTTCAAAAATCAGCGGCAGGCCCAGCATCTCGCGCACCTTCGCCGGATCGCCGGTGCCGGCATTCCAAACCGAGGCCCATCCCCGCAGATGGGCCGAGAGCATCAGATGATAGGCGGCCGCCGCAACCCCCTGGACCACCGAGAAATTGTCATGCGTCCAGCCCTTCTGAAAGCACAGATAGACGAGGGCCGCACAGTCGCGGAAATGCGGATTGCCCCCGGCCAGATCCGCGGCCCGCGCCAGATCTTCGGGCTGATCGAGGACCACGAAATGCCAGGCCTGCTGGTTACAGGAGGAGGGGGCTTCAAGCGCATCGCGCAGCATGGCATTGAGGTCTTCACGGCTGATGCGCCCGGAGGTGAAAGAGCGGCAGGACATCCGCCCGGCCAGCAGATCGAGAGCGCCCGCGGGCGCGGCAGGAGTCGGCATCACGAAATGACACTTTCTTCAGCAATTGCGGTTTCGGAGAATATTTTGCGCCTTTCGACGTCAGGGGCAGTATTGACAGTTCACAACAACAAAGCAAACTGTAAACAGTTTTCTATGACTGTAACGATTGGCGCGACGTACTCTCCCTGCGCCCCAACAGAGAGTCACACCATGAAAAAGACCATCGCCCTGCTGGGCATGACCGCTATGAGCGCAATTTTTGCCGCCTCGGGGGCAACTGCGCAGGAATTTCGCCTGAATTTCGGGCATTATCTGTCGAACTCGCCCTTCGTGAAAGTTGAGCAGGATTTCGCGGCCCGTGTGGAAGAGCGCACCAACGGCCGGGTGAAAATCAACATCGTCTACTCGGGCGGTCTGGGGAAAGATTCGGAACTGCTGGGCCTCGTGGGTCGCGGTGCGATCGATCTGGCCGGCGTTGTGCCGGGCTATTACGGCGATCAGCTGCTTTACTCCAAGGCGCTGCAGACCCCCTTCGTTTTCAATAGCCCTGCACAGGCCATTGAAATCGCGGATTATTCTTTCGCAGAACTGCAGCCCTTCAAAGATGAGATGGCGCGTCTGGGCATCCACCGTCTCTTCCACCAGCCGGTCGACAGCTATTACATGACCGGCAAAACGGCAGACTGCCAGGACCCGGAAAAACTGGCGGGTAAGAAAATCCGCAGCTTCGGCGCGCTGATCCCGCATATGATGACGGCCGTGGGTGCAACCCCCGTCACCGTGCCGCCGGGTGATCTTTATGAAGCCGTTGACCGTGGCACCATCGATTACTCCTTCGTGAACATGGGCAATATCGACGCCTACCGCCTTTATGAAGCAGGCAAATTCTCCTGCGGTCCGGCGATGTCGATTGCAGGCCACATGGTCGTGATCTCGGACCGCACCTGGAAGCGTCTGCCCGCTGACATTCAGCAGGTCATCACCGAAGAGGCCGCCGCAGCCCAGGTTGCCTATGTTGAGTGGAGCAACACCCACGTTGCAGGCGCGGTTGAGCGCGTGAAAGCCGGTGGCGGCGAAATCCTGGAGCTGAGCCCCGAGGCTCTGGCCGCCTGGAAAGCGAAGACCCCCGATCTGCTCGACGTCTGGGTTGAGGATCTGAAAGGGCGCGGTCAGGGCGACCAGGCGGCGGAAGTCGCAAAGGCCTGGCGCGAGCGCACCGCGCAATAAGCGCGCTTCGGCCTTAACCTGACAAACGGAGACCGGGATGAAAACTCTCATCGAAAAACTGGCGGTATTTTCTGTCGCGCTCGGCAGCATCGGGCTGTTGCTTTCCATGCTGCTGAGTGTTGCGGATGTCGTCGGCACCCAACTTGGAAGTCCGGTCTCCGGTGCACTGGAGTTTACCGAAAGCACCATGGTTCTCGTCGTCTTCGGCGGCATCACCTGGGCGCAGATCCGGCGCAGCCATATCCGCGTCGAACTGGTCTATATGCAGGTCGGCAAAAAGATGCGCTCGGTGATGGATATCATCACCTCCCTCGCGGGCATCGCATTTTTCATTCTGCTAGCCTGGCAGGGCGGGGTTGAGGCGGTCTATGCTTGGGAAATCGGCGAGTCGACCTCGGGTCTTGTGGCCTTCCCGATCTGGCCCGCTCGCTGGATCCTGGTCTTCGGCTCTGCCCTGATGATCCTGCAGCTGCTGATCGATCTTTGGTACGACCTGACCAACTTCGGAAACCCGCATGAGCTGGAATTCGGCTGACCCCCGTTAAACTGCCGGGCTCCGCCGCGCGCCTTAAGGGCTGTGGCGGTGTCCGGGACCTGCCAGAAACTTCCATTGGGGGCCTGCCCAGATGTTCGATCCAGCCACCGCAGCCATTATTACGATTGGTCTGCTGTTTTTTCTGATGATTGCCGGTGTCCATATCGGCGTCGCCATGGGCCTTTGCGGCGTCCTTGGCATCTATCTGACCATGGGCGAATTTGCGGCCCTGGCCCAGGCGGGCTCGGTGCCCTTTGCCACCGTCAACAGCTTTACCCTTGCGGTGATCCCGCTCTTTATCCTGATGGGCTCTCTGGCCACCCAGGCGCGGCTGACCACCGATCTTTATGCCGCCGCCTATAACTGGTTCTCAAAGATGCCCGGCGGTCTGGCCATGACCACGACCATTGCTTCGGCAGCTTTTGGTGCGGCTTCGGGCTCGACCATGGTGAACGCAGCCGTTTTCACCAAGATGGCCATGCCCGAGATGACCACCGCGGGCTATGACAAGCGTCTCTCCTCAGGCGCGATTGCCTCTGCCGGTGTGCTCTCAGCCATGATCCCGCCCTCGGTTCTCATGGTGATCTATGCCATCACCACTGAGCAGTCGGTCGGCAAAATGCTGATCGCGGGCATTGTGCCGGGCATCATGACCGCCGTCCTCTTCCTGCTCTGCATCTATGTCTGGGCTAAACTGAAGCCTGAACATGCGCCGATGCCCGAGCATAACGTGACGATGAAAGAGAAAATCGGCTCGCTGAAGAACACCTGGGGGATTCTGCTGCTCTTTGGCGTGGTGATCGGCGGCATCTACGGCGGCTGGTTCATCCCGACCTATGCCGGTGCGGTTGGGGCTTTCGGGGCCTTCCTTCTGGTCTTTTACAAGCGCCGCGCGAGCCTCAAGACCCTGCGCGAGACCTTCCTTGAGGCCATCATGTCCTCGGCCACGATCTTCCTTGTGGTCTTTGGCGGGATGCTCTTTGCGCGCTTCCTGACCTATACCGGCCTGGTCGCGACGGTCTCGGACTGGCTGATCCTGCAGGATCTGGCACCCTTCGCCTATCTGCTGGCCTTCGGGATCCTGTTTCTGATCCTGGGCTGCTTCATTGAGCCGATCGCCATCATGGTGATGACGCTGCCGGTGATGTTCCCGGTGATGATGAACGTGGGCTATGACCCGATCTGGCTGGGTGTTGTGGTCATCAAGATGTGCGAGATCTCTCTCATCACGCCGCCCGTGGGGCTGAACGTCTTTGTGGTGCGCTCCTCCTCGCCGGTGCCGCTGCGCCTTGAGCAGGTGTTCGCAGGCGTCACCCCCTTCATCGCAATGGAAGTTCTGTCGCTTGGCCTGCTGATCATGTTCCCGGCCATCGTGACCTGGCTGCCCTCGATGATCGGCTGATCGGACAAGGAGTTCACAGATGAGCACGCCCGTTACCCCTGAGATCCATGAGGCCGTGGCCTCTGCTCTGAAAACCCTGACAGCGCGGACCGCCGCGCTGACATGGGAGGATCTGCCCGAGGATATCCGCATTCGTGCGGCGCGGGTGTTCTGCGACGATCTCGCCTCCATGGTGGTGGCGGGGGCTGAGCCGGAGCTTGCCGCGCTGCGCGAGGGTCTGGCCCGTGTGGCGGGCGTGGCTGAGGCTTCGGTCCTTGACGGCAGCCGCCCGGTGCTGCGGATGGACCGCTATTCGGCGGCTCTGGCCAACGGATCGGCGGCGGACTGGGCTGAACTCGATGGCGGCTACCGCGCCGTTGTCTGTCATGCCGCGCTGTACTGCATCCCGGCCCTGCTGGCCGAAGGAGAGGCCAGCGGCGCGACTTTGCGCGAGATGCTTCTCGCCCTCGTCGCGGGCTATGAGACGGTGGCGCGGGTTGCCCATGCCTTCAGCTTCCCCGGCCTCGTGCTGCATCCCCATGGAGGGCTGGCCACGGTGGGGGCGGCTGCGGCGGTGGCGAAACTGCGTGGTGTCGATGCGGAGACGGCCTTCAAGGCCATCACCACCGCCGCTACGCTCTGTCTGCCGGGGCCCTTCAATCACGCGGTCTCCGGGGCGCTGATCCGCAATATCTGGCCCGGGCTTTGTGCGCAGAACGGTATCCGGGCAGTGGACTGGGCACCGGTGGGTCTGACCGGCTCTCCCTGGTCGCTGACGGAGGTTTTCGCCGATATCTTCGGCGGTGAAACCCGCGCGGAGGCGCTGACCGAAGGGCTTGGGGAAGACTGGAAAATCGCCGGTGGCTATCACAAAATGCATGCCTGCTGCCAATATGCGCATTCCACCGTTGAGGCCGTTCTGAAGGCCACTTCCGGGCGTGGCATTGCGGCGTCTGAGGTGGCGGGGATTGAGGTGGCGACCCATTGGAAAGGCCGCAAACTCGACCGTCCGCAGCCCGAGACCAGCCTTGCGGCGAAATTCTCGATCCAGCATATCGCGGTCAGCACGCTTCTGAAGGGGCATGCGGGGGCTTCGGCCTTTGACCGGGCCTCGCTTTCCGATCCCGATATGGTGGCGCTGCGCGAGCGGGTTAAGATCAGCGCTTATCCGCAGGAACTGCCCTGGCCCAACGACCGCCCGGCGCTGGTGCGGATCACGCTGAAGAGTGGTGAAATTCTCGAGGGCGAATGCCTGAGCGCCCCCGGCGGCGCGGACCAGCCCTTCTCAGATGAGGCGATCACCGGTAAAATCCTCGGCAACCTCAGCGCCTGGCCCGCGGCAGAAAACGGGATCCGCGCGATCCTTGCGCTTGATCCCACGCGGCTTTCGGCCCCCTGGGCCGAAACGCTTGCTGAACTGACCGCCTGAGCGGCACCAGAATGCAACAGCCGCCCGGGAAACCGGGCGGCTTTTCATATCTGCGCGGCCCTGAAGGGGTTCTTTCCCTGTTAAAGATCTGCCCGGCCCCCGCAAAAAAAGCCCCCCGGACCACGCGGCCGGGGGGCTTTCTGGACATCTGCGGGCCTGTCAGGCGCCGCGTTTTTTCTGCTCTTCGATGATAAGCGCCGACAGGCGGAAGAAGCCATGCACCATCTTTGAGTAGGGCAGCAGCAGAAAGAGCGTCATCACCGTCCCCAGATGCAAAGCCAGCAGCGCCGTCACCAGCCCGGTTCCGGTGGCCGCGTAAAGCGCAAGCCCCGTGGCCGAAACCAGGACCAGCAGCACCACAAAGGCCATCTCGCCGCCCCACACGCGGGCAGCCCCGAGCGAGGGGTCGGCCTTCAGCTTCAGCCGGATCATCTCAACCCCGCCCAGAACCATCAGCAGACCGCCCGGAATCCCCAGCAGTTTCGGCGCGCTGAAAAGCCCGTAGGGCGCGGGCATCGCCAGCAGATAATGCATGAGCGTCGCCACAGAGGTCGCGGCAAAGCACAAAAGAAAGCCATACATCACCGCCTGATGCGCAAAGCGGCGGCCCTGGCTGTAGCGGTCCTCTTTCTCAAAATTGCAGCCCTCGCCATGGCCGCCAGCCAGGTTCTTCATCTTCGCGACCGAAGCAAAAGCCTCCTTCAGATCACTCAGACGAATGCAGCTGCCCCCGGTTTCGCGCCAATAGCTGCGCAGACCAAGTGCGACCAGAAAAAGCGGCAGGAGAAACGCCGGCAGGAACAGCGCCACCAGAGTGTTATGCGAAAAGACCGCGTAAAAACCGCCCTCGCCGCCCGATTTCGCCGCCATGAAAAAACCTGCGATGAGAAGCACCATAAGTCCCATGATCGCCACGCCATGCGCGTGAAAGGCTTTCGCGAAAGCGGCGGGCTTTACATGACGCTCCCAGCTGTCCTGGCGGACATTGGCCAGCGCGGCGGGGACGTTGAGATCAAACTCATGCGGCGGCACATATTGGCAGGAGTATGAGCAGCCCCGGCAGTTGTGGCAGAGGTTCGCCAGGTGGCTCAGCGTGCCGTCGGAGAAGGCCTTATCGCGGGTCATCGCCGGAAAGACCGCGCAGAAGCCCTCGCAATAACGGCAGGCGTTGCAGATCTCGATCTGGCGGCGGGCTTCCGCCATGAGGTCAGGGGTTTCAAAGGACATGAGCGGCGGCCTCCCGGCCTGCGATGCGACCAAAAACGGTGCCGATGGTCATACCAAAACCGGCCAGATAGCCCTGGCCAAGAATAGAGCCTGCGATCATCTCGCCCGCAGACCAGACGTTTTTCAGCGGACCATGGGCGTGCTGAACCTGCGCGGTGTCAGAAACCCGCAGCCCGAGATAGGTGAAGGTCACGCCCGGGCGCAGCGAATAGCCATAGAAAGGCGCCTCGGTGATCGGGCGGGCCCAGTTGGTTTTCGGCGGGCTTAAGCCTTCGGTCGCAAGGCCGTCGCGCTCGGTCGGGTGGAAGGTGCCGGGCCGGGTGGCGGCGTTGAATTCAGCCACGCGGGCGGCAAGCTTCTCACCGTCAAGGCCGAGCTTTTGGCCCAGCTCTTCGATGGTATCGGCCTTCACCGGCGGAAAGACCGAGGGCATGAACAGATCGAGAGAGCGGCTGTCGATCACCGAATAACCCACCTGATCGGGCTGGGCAGCCACCAGGCGGCCCCAGATTGCATAGCGCTTGGGCCAGGTGTCCTCACCCTCATCGTAGAACCGCTCGCAGTTTTTGTTCACCACGATCGAGAAAGGCACACAATCCAGCCGCGTGCAGATGCCGCCGTCGAATTTCGGCGCCCGCCCGTCGATGGCCACGCAGTGACACTGGGTCGGATCGCCCACCGTCAGCGCGCCCTGATCGATCATATCTTTCAAGACCACACCGCGGTTATAAGGCGTGCCGCGGATCAGGAAATTCGCAGCCGCTGGCCCCCAGGCCCGGGTCAGCCACTCCAGATCGGACTGAAATCCCCCTGAGGCCAGGACCACCGATTTGCCGCGGATCTGCTCAACCGGGCCGCCTTTGACCGAGACGTCAACATGGGTGAAGGTATCACCCTCCATGCCGATATGGCTGACCTGCGCCTCATAGATCACGCTGACGCCGAGGTCTTCGCAGGTGTTGTAATAGGCGTTCACCAGGGATTTGCCGCCGCCGAGAAAGAACGCATTCGTCCGCGAGAGTGAGAGTGTGCCCGAAAGTGAGGGCTGAAAGCGCACGCCATGGGCCTCCATCCAGGGCAGGCATTCCTCTGAGGTGCGGATCGCAAGGCGGGCGAGATGCTCATCGGTCTGGCCTTTGGTCACCAAAAGCAGATCGTTGAAATATTCCTCTTCGCCGTAGCTGCCGGTCAGAACCGAAAGCGGCCCCTGGTGCATGCAGCGGAAGTTGCGGGTATGGCGCGAATTGCCGCCCCGGTAGGTCTTCGGCGCGCCCTCAAGAATGATGACCCGCGCGCCCGCCTCTGCCGCCGTGATCGCAGCGCAGAGCGCGGCATTGCCGCCCCCCACCACGACCACATCCCAAAGCCCGCCCGCATGGGGGCCCTTCCCGGTCAGATCCCGGGGTATCAGCTCTCTGCCCATTTGCTCCGTTATCCCTGATATCCGCTGCCTGTCCCTGATCGCGCGGTCAGTCGTGAAGGCCCCTGCTCAGGCGGTGCAGAACCTGCAGTCGCGCGGCATGGGCCCCTTCCATGTGGTGACGCATCGCGGCCTCCGCCGCCGCGCCGTCTGCGGCCTGAAGGGCGGCCAGGACGGCGTCGTGTTCCTGCGCGGCGATCTGACTGCGAGCGCTGTCCTGCAGGGTGCTTGGCCCCAGAAGCAGCAGCGTCTTTTGCAGACCCCGCATCGCGCGCTGCACAAAGCGGTTGCGCGAGGCCTCAAGCAGCAGCGCGTGAAAGGCATGGTTCAGCGCGCGGGCCGTGGTGTCATCTGCCGCCGCGTGAAAGAGCGCGTTGATCCGGGCGAGTTCTGCCAGTTCCGCCGCCCCCGCCATCCGGGCCGCAAGCCGGGCGGCGGTGCCTTCCAGCACGGCGCGCATCTCATAAAGCTCCATCACCTCGGTGTAATCGAGGCTGCGGATGGTGGCACCAAGGCGCGGCAGATGCACCACCAGTCCGTCCGCCTCCAGTAGCCGTATCGCCTCGCGCACCGGGGTCCGGGAATGGCCCAGCCGCTCTGCCAGTTCCACCTCGCGCAATCGCGCGCCGGGCAGCAGCAGGCCCTCGGCGATCTCATCGAGAAGGCGTCGATAGACCAGCTGGCCCTGGGGGATTTCATCCGGCGAAGAGAGTGTTGAATCGATCATGCATCCAACTGTATCCATCTGGATGCAAAAGCGTCAAGCTTTTTGCGAACTGTTGACAGATCCACCCGCGACAAAGATCATTTTCTCAGCAGAGCATCCCTGCCTCCGGTCTCTCCCCCAGGCGCTGCGACGGAGAGGCACTGAGGGACGGGTATTGCGATCGCCTGCGTTATGTTGTCACATGCGCGCGTTCCGTCAGGACCATCTGAGTCAGACGGTGCCCATTTCCGATCATGCACCGCCCGGCGGTCCCTGAGGTTTTCCATGACAAGCTATTCCGACACGCAGCTTCTGATTAACGGCGTCTGGCGTGCCGCATCAGACGGCCGCACCATCGCCGTTCGCAACCCTGCCACCGAAGAGGTGATCGGCAAGGTCGCCCATGCCAGCCGCGACGATCTCGACGCCGCGCTCGAAGCCGCAGAGCGCGGATTTCAGACCTGGAAAAACACCTCCGCCTATGACCGCAGCAAGGTGATGCGCAAAGCCGCCGCCCTGCTGCGCGAGCGTGCCGAGGGCATCGCCGTTCTGATGACGCTCGAGCAGGGCAAACCGCTGGCCCAGTCGCGCATGGAAACCATGGGGGCTGCTGACACCATCGAGTGGTTCGCCGAAGAGGCACGGCGCACCTATGGCCAGGTCATCCCGGCCCGCGCCACCAATGTGCTGCAGATCACCATCAAAGACCCGGTCGGCCCGGTCGCAGCCTTTACGCCCTGGAATTTCCCCATCAACCAGGTGGTGCGCAAACTCTCGGCCGCGCTTTGCACCGGCTGCTCGATCATCGTGAAGGCCCCGGAAGAAACCCCCGCCTCGCCTGCCGCCATGATCGCCTGCTTTGTCGATGCAGGCGTGCCTGCCGGTGTCGTCAACCTGGTCTTCGGCGTGCCTGCCGAGATCTCGGAATATCTGATCCCGCATCCGGTGATTAAGAAGATCAGCTTCACCGGCTCGACCCCGATCGGCAAGCAACTGGCCGGGCTGGCCGGGCTGCATATGAAGCGTGCCACCATGGAACTGGGCGGCCATGCCCCGGTGATGATCTTTGACGACGCCAATATGGATCAGGCGATCTCATTGATGTCGATGCATAAATTCCGCAATGCCGGGCAGGTCTGCGTCTCTCCGACCCGCTTCCTCGTGCAGGACGGCGTGGCCGATCAGTTCATCGAAGGCTTCAAAGCCGTCGCCGAGAAACTGAAGATCGGCAATGGTATGGAAGACGGCATCGACATGGGCCCGCTGGCCAATGACCGCCGCATTCCGGCCATCGAAAAGATGGTCGAAGACGCGATTTCCAAAGGCGCGAAACTGCTGACCGGCGGCCGTCGTCTGGGCAATAAGGGCTGGTTCTATGCCCCGACTCTGCTGGCCGATGTGCCCACCGATGCCGCGATCATGAACGAAGAGCCCTTCGGCCCGGTCGCCGTGATCAACCGCATCAAAGGCGTGGATGAGGCCCTGACAGAGGCGAACCGCCTGCCCTATGGCCTTGCCTCCTATGCCTTTACCACCTCGTCGGAAACCGCGATGCGGCTGCGCAATGAGATCCGCGCGGGCATGCTGACGGTCAACCACCTTGGCCTCGCGCTGCCGGAAGTGCCCTTCGGTGGCATCGGAGACAGCGGCTATGGGACTGAGGGCGGCTCGGAAGCGGTGGAAGCCTATCTCGACACCCGCTTCGTGACCCAGGCAATCTGAGCCTTTGACCGGGCGGGGACACCCGCCCGGATCTTATCCGAGATTAAGCCGCTTCAGACGGTCGGCGATCATATCGCACATCACCGCCGAAGCCGGCTCCAGCGGGCGGCGCGCGCTGACCAGCACCCCGATGCGCAGGTCATTCAACTGCTGCGCATCGAGAGGCACAAAGCGCAGAATGCCGCTTTCCAACTCGCTCAGAAACCCCAGCCTTGTGTAAAGCCCGATCCCGCGCCCCGCGAGGATCATCTTGCGCGCCAGCGGCAGCGAATTGGTGAAAAGCGTGGCCTGGCTCTGCACCATGGAATCCGTCACCACCTGATCGATGATGGAATGCCGCCCCCGCGCATCGGTGGTCCTCACCAGGGTGTAATCGGCAATATCGTGCACCGACAGCGAACTGCGCTCGACCAGCGGGTGATCGGCGCGCAGGATGATCCCGATGGCAGCCCCGCGCCGCGCCACCGCCCGCACATCCGGGTGCAGATCGAGGACGAAAGAGACGCCGATATCCGCCTCGCCCGCCGCGACAGCCGACATGACCTCTTCGGGCTGGCAGTGGTTGATGGTGAAACTCGTCTCCGGATGCTCTTCCTGAAAGAGATCTAGCACGCGGGGCAGAAACTCCATCGAGACGGAATCGATGGTGGCGATCCCGATATGGGCCGCACGCAGATCGCGGATATCGCCGAGGCGCAACTGGACCTGACGGTATTCCATCAGGGTGCGGCGGCAATGTTCGAGGACGATTCGTCCCGCAGCGGTCAGCTCCACCCCTTCGGCAGTTCGGGAGAGGAGTTTCACCCCAAGCTGCTCCTCCACACTGATAATCTTGCGATTAACCGCCGTTGAGAAAACGTTCAGCACGGCTGCTGCTTTTCTGATCGAGCCCTGTCTCGCCGTCTCGTCAAGATAGCGCAGAAAGATCGAATGCATGCGGGCATCCCCCCGAATCGTGGTGCAAAAAAGGCATCACTGATGGACAAGATTGCTTCTATGCCCGGGCGCGACATACTGCCACAGTTTTCGTTAATCCAGGCCGGAAGAGCCGGAGCACCCCCGACAGGAGATCTTGAAATGACCGATCCCGCTTCGCGTAACCGTTCCGATTTTTCCGCCACCCGCCGTCGCTTTCTGGGCACTTCTCTTGCCGCTGCCGGGGCCTTTACGGGGGGCAGTCTGCTGACCTTCCTGCCCGCCGGCGCGCAGGATCTTTACACCTGCCGGATGCAGCTGGGATGGCTCGCATCTAACGGAATTTTAGGCGAAATCGCCGCTGACGAGAAAGGCTTTTACGCAGAGGAAGGTCTGAAGCTTGAGATCGTTCCGGGCGGCCCGAACGTCGACGGGATCGCCTCAGTTGCCTCCGGGTCAGCCAATCTGGGATCTTACTCGTCCTCGCCTTCGCTGATGCTGGCGCGTTCTGCGGGGATGCCGATCAAATGCATCGCCGCAGGCTATCAGCGCCACCCCTTCACCTATTTCTCGATGAAGTCGAAACCGGTCGCCAAACCGGAAGATATGATCGGCAAAAAAGTTGCCACCAATGGCACGGCAAGGGTGCTGCTGCAGGCGCTACTGGCCGCCAATGGCCTCAAAGAAGACCAGCTGGAAATCTCGGTCATGGGCTCGGATGTGGCGCCGCTGCTGACCGGTCAGGTCGATGTGGTCACCGGCTGGCGCACCAATACGCCGGTGCTGGTGGCGCTTGGGGACGACCGGGTGGAGCTGACCCTTTGGGACGCAGGCGTGCAGCTTTACGCCAACCCCTATTACACCACCGACGATATGCTGGCGAACCATAAGGACAAGGTTGTCGCCATGATGCGCGCCTCGGCACGCGGCTGGGCCTGGGCCTTTGAGAACCGCAAAGAAGCGGTCGAAATGCTGGTGAAGCGCTATCCCAATATGGTGCTGGCGGATGAGCTGGCGACCGTCGATATGCTGATGGATGAATACTGCTTCAACGAGCAGACAAAGGCCAATGGCTGGGGTCAGATGACCCGCGAGAACTGGCAAAAGCAGATCGAGCAATATGCCGCGCTCGGCCAGTTCCAGGGGCCGGTGCCTTCGGTTGATGACATCATGACGCTGGAGATCCTTGAAGCCACCGCCGACGTGCGCGCCAAATTCGGAGCATGACCATGGGGCTGGACCTTTCCGCAGCCGGGGTGACCCCGAAGGCGGCCGTGCTGAAGCGGGCCTCGGTGCGCTTCGGGCAGTTCACGGCCATCGAAGATCTGTCGCTGGAGATTGAGGCGGGGGCTTTTTACTCCGTCCTCGGCCCTTCGGGTTGCGGCAAATCCACCCTTCTGCGCCTCGTCTCGGATCTGGTCCCGGCGGCTTCGGGCAGCGTTGAAGTCTTAGGCAAAACGGTCGAGGAAGCCCGTCTGGCGCGGGAATTTGCCTTCGTCTTTCAGGATGCAACCCTGCTGCCCTGGCGCTCGGCGCTGAAAAACGTCGAACTGCCTTTGGAGATCGGCAGATCCCGTGGCATCCGTCCGCCCTCAGGGGGGCGCAGCCCGCGCGAACTGCTGGAGCTGGTGGGGCTGAAGGGCCGCGAAGACGCGCTGCCGCATGAGCTCTCGGGCGGTATGCGCCAGCGGGTCGCCATTGCCCGCGCGCTGGTCTGCCAGCCGCGCATTCTTCTGATGGATGAGCCCTTCGGCGCTTTGGATGAGATCACCCGCGATCACCTGAACCTGCAGCTTCTCAATATCTGGCAGGAGACCGGGGTGACGGTTTTGTTCGTCACCCATTCCATTCCGGAAGCGGTCTTTCTTGGCCAGAAAGTGCTGATGCTGAAAGCCCGCCCCGGTCGTCTGAAAGAGGTGGTCGACATTGATCTGCCCTATCCGCGGCTGATCCGTGACCGCGAAAGCCCTGAGTTCATCCGCTATGCCTCGCGGCTGCGCGACATTCTGGAGCAATGCTGATGGCCGCTATTGACCGCACCCCGGCAACGACCACCGATCCGCAACTCGCAGCCCTGCGCCGTGAGCGCTTTATGAAGGCCGCCCTGCCGATCGGCACGGGACTTGGCCTTCTGCTGGCCTGGGAGCTTGGCGTGCGGCTTTTCAAAGTGCCGCCCTTCATCGCCCCCGCGCCCTCTGACGTGGCGATGGTTTTCGTCAATCAATGGCCGCTGCTGGCGTCGAACTTCTGGCCCACCTTCTATGAAAGCGTGCTCGGCTTTATCGCCGGGAACACTATCGCGATCCTGCTGGCCGTGGCTTTCGTGCATTCGCGCACCGCAGAGCGCGGCTTTCTTTCCCATCGCGGTTTTTGTCAACACCATTCCGGTGCTGGCCATGGCGCCCATCCTGGTGCTGATCTTTGGCGCAGAGTTGACCGCCAAAGTGATGATCGCGGCGCTGATCTGCTTCTTCCCGACGCTGGTAAACATGGTCCGGGGCCTGCAGTCGGTCAGCCCCCAGGCGCTGGAACTGGCGCGTATTCTCTCGGCCTCAAAGTCAGAAGTTTTCTGGAAGATCCGCCTGCCCTCCTCGCTGCCCTTCCTGTTCTCGGCGCTGAAGATCGCGGCCACCACCTGTGTGATCGGGGCCATCGTCGGTGAATGGGTGGGTGCGGATAAGGGCCTTGGCGCGCTGATCCTCGACAGCACCTTCAATTTCCGCTCGGCCACGCTTTATGCCACCGTCTTTTTGTCCTCAGGACTGTCGGTGATGATGTTTGGCCTCGTGTCCCAGGCAGAGCGGCTCATCGTGCGCTGGTAACGGCGCACCCCTCTCGCCTCATTCTTCTTCTTTCCATGGAGGGCCTTCGCATGTCGGAGCATCACAGAGAATTTGTGTCTCTTGCAGCCGGTCAGGTGCCGGTTGTGGCAGACTGTGATGTGGTCGTGGTGGGCGCTGGCCCGGCAGGCACCTCTGCCGCCGTCTCAGCCGCGCGCAACGGCTGTAAGGTCGTGCTGCTTGAGCGCTATCACCATCTCGGCGGCATGGCCTCGGGCGGGATGGTTCTGGTGCTCGACGATATGGTCAACGCCGGCACTGAGATCGTCACCACCGGCATCGTGTCGGAGTTCACTGAGCGGATGAAGGCCCAGGACGGCGCGATCTATCCGCCGCCCGAGGACTGCCGCACCGATTGGGAGGCCTGGAAGAAATGGTCCCGCTGGGGCGCGATCGACTTTCATTCGACCGGCATGCCGCAGCCGATCATTCATGCCGTGGCTTTTGATCCCGACTGCTGGAAGCGCGTCTCGCTCGATCTGGTCCGCGAAGCAGGGGTTGAGCTGCGCACCCATTCCTGGTTCTCAGAAGCTCTGATGGAGGGCGGTAAGATGACCGGCGTGGTGGCACAGACCAAGCTTGGCCGTCAGGCGATCCGCGCGAAAATGGTCATCGATGCCACCGGGGATCTCGATGTCGGGGCCTCCGCCGGGGCGAGCTATCTGCAGGGGCAGTTTATCGTCACCACCGTCTTCCGGCTCTGCGATGTCGACACTGCGAAAGCTGAGGCTTTCGAGTATAGCCATCCTGAGGAATACAAAGCCCTCGACCGTGCGGCCCGCCGGGTGATTGGCGGTGCCTGGGGCATGTGGTGGCTGAAGACGCCGCTGCCGGGGATTGTCTGGTGCAACTGCCCGCATATGCCAGGCTATGACGGTCTCTCGCCCGAGCATATGGTCGCCTCTGAATATGAGGGGCGCGAGCGGATGATGAAGCTTCTGGCCTTCGCCCGCGAGAACCTGCCGGGCTTTGAGAATGCGAAAATGCTGGGCGCCGCCGAGCAGATGGGCATCCGCCAGACCCGCCTTCTGCAGGGTGAATATGTCGTCACCAAAGACGATCTGAACAAGCGCCGCTGGTTTGCCGACAGCGTCTGCCGGGGCCGCGATTACTACACCCCCTACCGCGCGCTGCTGCCCAAAGGCGTCGACAATCTGATCGTCGCGGGCCGTCACTATTCGGTTGAAAGCGAAGCGCAGAAGCTTTCCCGCGAAATCCCGTCCTGTATGGCTCAGGGCGAAGCTTCGGGCGTCGCCATAGCGCTGGCTCTTCAGGGCGATGTCGCTTTGCGTGATGTCGATGCACGCGCCATTCAGAAGCAGATGCGGGCACAGGGGGCCGATCCCGGCGATGTGCCGTCATCGAACGCACTGGTTGAGACCATGGAGGCGGCCCAATGAGCACCCCGATCCTTCCCCTCTCCGGCGTGCGGGTGATCGACTTCACCCAGGTGATGCTTGGCCCCTGCGCCACTCAGGTCTTAGGCGATTTCGGCGCCGATGTGATCAAGATCGAGCGTCCGGGCGCGGGTGATCTTTCGCGCAATTTTTTCGGGCTTCCCGATGAGAAGTCGATGAACAACGTGGTCTATGCCTCGCTCAACCGCAACAAACGCTCGGTGGAACTCGACAGCAAAACGCCTGAGGGCAAGCAGGCGCTGCTCGATCTCTGCCGTACGGCGGATGTGGTGGTCGATAACTTCCGCGCCGGTGTGATGGAGCGACTCGGCTTTGGCTATGAGGCGCTCTCGAAACTCAACCCGCGCATCATCTGCGCCTCGGGCACCGGCTTTGGTCCGGTGGGGCCCTACGCCCATAAGGGCGGCCAGGACGTGCTGGCCCAGGCCATGACCGGGGTGATGGAGAAAACCTCTGACCCCTCGATCCCTCGCTCGATCTATCCGACGACGCTTTGCGACTACTCCGCCGGGATGCATCTGGTGCAGGGCATTATGGCCGCCCTTCTGATGCGCGAGAAAACCGGGCGCGGGCAAAAAGTGGGCGTGTCGCTCTACGACTCCATGCTCGCCATGCAGATGCAGGAGGCCGCACAATGGGCCGCGCATCGTGAGGTGCTGAACTGGGCTGCGATGCCGCTGACCGGCTATTTCGACGCCACCGATGGCGGTCTGGTGATCGTGGGCGCCTTCAAGCAAAATCCGCTGCGTGACATCTGCAAGGCGCTGGAGCTTGAGGATCTATCGCCACAATATCCGGATCTGCCGAGCCAGCGGGCCAATAAACCCTTCCTGCAAAAGACCTTCCGCGACCGCATCGCCACCAATACCCGCGGCTACTGGCTAGAGCGTCTGGAAGCCGAGGATCTGCTCTGCGCCCCCGTCCGCTCGCTTGGCGAAGCGCTGGAGGATCCGCAGACCCGCATCAATGGCATGCTTCTGGAGATGGACCTGCCCTATTACGGCCGCGTCACCCAGATGGCGACGCCGGTGCATCTCTCGGAAGTGACGCCGACCCTGCGCCACCTGCCGCCAAAGCTTGGCCAGCATACGGCAGAGGTTCTGGCCGAACTGGCGCAGATGCGGGAAAGTCAGCCGGCATGAGTGTTGATCTCAACATCACCGGCGGCGTTGCACGCGTCACCATCAACCGGCCTGAGCGGATGAATGCGGTAGACCTCGCCACCTCTGACCGGCTGGAAGCGATCTGGCAGCAGATTGAGCGCGATCCTTCGGTGCGCTGCGTGGTGCTGAGCGGGGCGGGCGAGAAGGCCTTTTCGGCGGGCGCGGATATGAAATCCGGCGATAAGGCGAAAAGCGGTGTGCAATACTGGGCCGATGGCAATCCCATGGGCTTTGGCGGCATCACCTTTCGTGACACGCTGAAGGTGCCGGTGATTGCTCGGGTCAACGGCTTTGCGCTCGGCGGCGGGATGGAGATGGTTCTCGGGGCCGATATCGTCATCGCAGCCGAGCACGCGCGCTTTGGCCTGACCGAGGCGCGGGTCGGGCGGCTGCCGCTTGATGGCGGGATGGTGCTGCTGCAGCGGCTGATCCCGCGCAATATCGCCGCCGGAATGATGCTGACGGGGCGCATGGTCCCCGCGGCGGAGATGGCGCGCTATGGCCTTATCAATGCGGTGGTCCCCGCCCCAGAACTTGATGCCGAGGTCGACCGCTGGATCGCGGATATCACCGCCTGCGCGCCGCTCTCGCTGCGTGCGATCAAGGCGATGATGCGCAGAACGGCGCAGATGTCGGCCCGGGAGGCGGCGGGCGCGCGGCTGCCCGAACTGATCGAGGCGCTGAACTCAGAAGACCAGCACGAAGGCGTGGCCGCCTTCAACGAAAAGCGCGCGCCGGTCTGGAAGGGGCACTGAGATGCTGGTGATCGGCGCGGCCTGCATCGACATCAAGGACGGGATCTGCACCACCTCCTGCCCGGTCGACTGCATCTATGAGGGGGAGCGGATGTTCTACATCCACCCCGATGAATGCATCGAATGCGGGATGTGCGAGAGCATCTGCCCGGTGGATGCGATCCGCTATGCCGATGAACTGCCCGCCGATCTGCAGATCTTCGAGGCGCTGAACCGCGAGGCCTTCGCCGGTTCTGAGGGCACCGAAAGCCCCGGCGGCTGGCGGCGCGGCATGGACCCGCGCCCGGACCCAGAAGCAATCCGGGACTGGCCGAAAGCTTCCGCGCCGGGCTGAAGGCCCGGCCTTTGCCGCATCAGCAGGAAGGTGGGTAAAGATGCGTCCGCGCCGCCGCCTGCCGGATTATCTGCGCAGGCGGGCGAACCGCGCCGAAATCGCAAAGACCGCATAGATCAGCACCGGCAGAAAAAACGGCCCCGGCGTCAGCAGCGCCATCCGCCAGGCATGAGAAAAATCATGCACCACCAGGTTAAAGACGACATTTCCAGACCCGGCAATCAGGGCAAAGAGCGTCAGCATCACCAGCAGATAGCCCGAATAACCGTCATCCGGCTTTCCCCAGACGGCACGCACCACCAGCACCAGGGCCAGAGCAATCAGGGCAAGGCAGATCACATCGTTTGTGTAAAACGTGGCGGGCAGCAGAGTCATGCAGGGTCCTTTCGCGGCATGGCTGGAGAATACAACCTCTGATCGTAAAGGCCAGAGCCGGTGCTGAACTCTGCCCCCTGGATATTCAGGCCGATCACGGCACAGATCTCCCGGGGAAGGCGCGCTCATAAGGCGATGTGCAGGGCCGAGTGCCGACCCGGCGCAATCTGCCCATTTTTCAGGCAATTCTGACGGCTGCCGCAGCACAGCCAACTGACAAGGTAAGCGCTCGGAACCTCAGCAAAACAAGGCATTTCCGCCGCCATTGCCGTGATCTGAGCGGCAGGGCGGCCAAAATAATTTGCGCCTCCAAGGGAACAATATACAGATTATTTATCGACATTCTGTCCACATTTTGACTACTTTTCCAAATCCGCACCGATCTGCCCCGGAGACTGCCCTGATGAGCAATGACGCCGCGCCCCTGAGTGACACGGAAACAGCCGCTGCCGTGGGGCCTGTCGTCTCGTCTTCGCATCTTGCGGGCGGTGGCTCTCCGGCACTCTCAGAGGTGGAATACGGGCTGATGGTCTTTTCTTCCGCCTTTGAGCGCTGGATGGTGCGCTGCATGGCGGCCGCAGGCCTGCCCGGGCTTTCCGCAACCGAAGTGGCGATTCTGCATTCGGTTGCGCACCGCGAGCGCGAAAAGCGCATGGCCGATATCGCTTTGGTTCTCGATATTGAGGACACGCATATCGTCTCTTACGCGCTGAAAAAGCTTGAGACGGCCGGGCTTATTCACAGCCGCCGTGACGGCAAGGAAAAGGTCGTCTCGATTTCAGAGCGCGGCTCTGCGGCCTGCACCCGCTACGGCCAGATCCGCGAAAAGCTGCTGATCGGGCTGACCCGTCAGGCCCGGCTGTCAGAGGGGGAACTCTCCGAGACGGCGGCACTTTTGCGTATGCTTTCGGGCGCTTACAACCAGGCTGCTCGCGCGGCTGCTACTTACTGAGGTCCGGTATGACGATCGCCCCTTCCCCCGAGCTGCTGCGCGTTGAAAATCTCTCGGTCAACTTCGGCGCCTCTCAGGTGATCTCGGATCTGAGCTTCAGCGTCCGCGAAGGCCGCACCACGGCGGTGGTGGGTGAAAGCGGCTCGGGCAAATCCGTCACCTCGATGTCGATCATGCGTCTGGCCGATATTGCCGGGGCGCGCTACGCGGGCGGGCGGATCATGTTCATGCGCGACGGCGGCGGGATTGATCTGCTGTCGCGCGACCAGAAGGACATGCGGCGCATTCGTGGCAATGAGATCGCGATGATCTTCCAGGAGCCGATGACCTCGCTGAACCCGGTCTTTACCGTGGGCGATCAGCTGGCCGAAGTTCTGATGCTGCATGAGGGCATGTCGAAGTCTGAGGCCCTGGCGGAAGCCGAGCGGCTTTTGACCCTGGTGCGGCTGCCCGATGCGAAGGGGCTGATTACGCGCCATCCGCATCAGCTGTCGGGCGGGATGCGCCAGCGGGTGATGATCGCCATGGCGCTCGCCTGCCGGCCGAAACTGCTGATCGCTGATGAGCCGACGACCGCGCTTGACGTGACGGTGCAGGCCCAGATCCTCACGATCATGAAGGAACTGCAGGCCGAGCTTGGCATGGCGATGATTTTCATCACCCATGACATGGGCGTGGTGGCAGAAATGGCCGATGACGTGGTGGTCATGTGGAAGGGCCGCAAGGTCGAAGAAGGCCCGGTCGAAGAGGTCTTTGCCAGCCCCAAACACCCCTATACCCGTGCGCTCCTCTCGGCGGTCCCGAAACTCGGGTCGATGACCGGACAGCCCTTCCCGCTGCGCGAGCAGCTGACCATTCTGGAAGACGGTGCGCCGAAACTGGTGGGCGAGAACCGCGCCCAGGACACCGCGCGCTATGACCAAAAGCCGGTGCTGGAAGTCCGCGATCTGCTGGTGCGCTTTGACATCAAAAAGAACTTCTGGGGCAAGGCGACCCATCGCCTCTCAGCCGTCAATCACGTGAGCTTTGACATTTACCCCGGCGAAACCCTCGCGCTGGTGGGGGAATCCGGCTCCGGCAAATCCACCATCGGCCGCACGATCCAGCAGTTGCAAAAAGCCGTCTCGGGCGAGATCCGCTTTGGCGGCCGCAGCCTCTCAGAGATGAGCATGTCCGAGCGGCACAATCTGCGCCGCGACGTGCAATATATCTTCCAGGACCCCTTTGCCTCGCTCGATCCGCGCAAAACCGTGGGCTATTCGATTGCCGAGCCGATCCGCACCCATGGCCTTCTGGACAATGACCGCGCCATCAACGCCCGTGTGGGCGAATTGCTGGAGCGCGTGGGCCTGCAGCCCGCCATGGCCTCGCGCTATCCGCATGAGTTCTCCGGCGGGCAGCGCCAGCGGGTCTGCATTGCGCGGGCGCTGTCGTCAAAACCGCGCCTGATTATCGCCGATGAGGCGCTGTCGGCCCTCGATGTCTCGGTTCAGGCCCAGGTGATTAACCTCTTTATGGATCTGCAGAAGGATGAGGGGCTGTCTTATCTCTTCATCAGCCACGACATGGCGGTGGTGGAGAAGATGAGCCACCGGGTCGCGGTGCTTTATCTGGGCCAGATCATGGAGTTGGGCTCACGCGCCCAGGTCTTTGAGGACACCCGTCACCCCTATACAAAGCGGCTTTTGTCGGCGGTGCCGGTGGCTGATCCGCGCCTTCGCGGCCCACGCGTGATGCTGGAAGGCGAAATCCCCTCGCCCGTCCGCCCCGTCGGCCAGGAGCCGAAAGTGCTGCCTTTGCAGGAAGTGGCTCCCGGCCATTTCGTTGCCGCCACAGAATAACCAACAAATGGGAGTTTTCACCATGGCACTGACCCTGAAGCTGAAGGTCGCAGCCGCAGCGCTGCTGCTGGCCAGCTCGGCCCTGACCGCTCCGGCCCTTGCCGCCGGCAAGCTGACCGTTTCTTCGCCGCAGGATCCCGGCTCCTGGGACCCGATTGACACCTTCCTGGTGAACTGGGCCTCGGCTGCGACCAATATCTTTGAGGGCCTGACCTATCGCGGCCCGGATATGAAACTGGTCCCCGGTCTGGCGGAGTCCTGGGAAGAGCTGGATGAGGGCAAGCGGCTGCGCTTCAAGCTGCGCCAGGGTGTCAGCTTCCACAACGGCGAGCCCTTCAACGCCGAAGCCGTGAAATTCACCTTTGAGCGTCTGCTCGGTGAAGAAGGGGGCAAAGGCCCGCAACGCTCAAACTACACCGCGATTGAAGCGGTTGAGATCGTTGACGAATTCACCGTCGATCTGAAGCTTTCGCGCCCCGATCCGGTGCTGCTGACCAAGCTTGCAGGCTATGGCGCCATGATCGTGCCGCCGAAATATATCACCGAGAAAGGTGATGAGCATTTCAACCTGAACCCCGTTGGCACCGGCCCCTTCAAAGTCGTCGGCTATGAGCCGAAAGTGGCGCTGAAGATGGAAGCTTTCGCTGACTATCACGGCGATAAGGCGAAGATCTCGGAGCTGGAGTTCCGCTTCATCACCGAGCCTGCGACCGCTGTGGCCGAACTTCAGGCCGGCCGCGTCGATCTGGTGATCCCGCCGACCATCCCGGTCTCGATGATCCCGACCATCAAGGCTGACGAAAACCTTGAACTGGTCTCGACCGCGGGTCCGACCGTCTATGCGCTGCGCTATAACACCCGCGACGGCATCACCGCCGATCCGCGCGTGCGCAAAGCGCTGATCATGGCCGTCGATCGTGAAACCATCGTCAAAGAGATCCTCGGCGGCGAAGCCGAAGTGATCGGCCAGTTCCAGGGCGCGCTGTCCTTTGGCTATGATGAGACGCTGAAGCCGCTGCCTTTTGACCCCGAAGGCGCGAAAAAGCTTCTGGAAGAAGCCGGTGTGAAACCGGGCGCGACCATTGAGATCGACATTCGCGGCAATGACGCCACTTTTGGCGAAGTGACCCAGGCCGTGGCGGCTTATCTGTCGATGGTCGGCGTCAATGCCACCATCCGCCCGCATGAAACCAACACCCTGCTCAATGACATCGTGCCCCAGGGCAAAACCGGTGCCATGTTCCAGCAGTCCTGGGGTGGCTGGACTTTTGACTACGACAACACCGCTTACTCGATGTATCACTCGGGCGAGAAGTGGAACCCCTACGACTCCGACGCGGAGCTTGACAAACTTCTGGAAAGCCAGCGCCCGCTGACCGACCGCGCAGAGCGCGAAGTGATCCTGAAACAGATCGCCAATTACGCCGCCGAGCGCGCGCTGGAGATGCCGCTTTACAACCAGAACGCCATCTTCGGCATCAACAAGCGCGTCAAAAACTTCACCCCCGTTCCGGACAGCCGCCTGCGCCTGAACGAAGTGGAAGTTGAGTGATCTGAAATCATGCAGCCCTCCGGCACAGCGCCGGGGGGCGGCCTTTGCCAATAAGGGTGTCCGATGCTCGGCTTCATCTTAAAACGCTTTCTGCAGGCGGCCTTTGTGGTCGTGGCCGTCAGCCTCATCGTGGCGGTGGCCATCCGGATGACCGGAGACCCTGCGCTGATGATCTCGCAGAATGCCACCAATATCACCGAAGCCGATCTGATCAAAATCCGCGAGGGTCTGGGTCTGAACCAGCCCTTCTATCTGCAGTATCTCGACAGTCTGAAGGGTCTTCTGACCTGGGACTTCGGGCGCAGCTTCGTGGGCGGCACCCCGGTCAATCTGCTGGTCGAAAAGGCGCTGCCTGCCACGCTGATGCTGGCCTTTGCCTCGATGTTTGTCTCGATCGTCATCTCGATCCCGCTTGGGATCAAAGCGGCGGTGTCAAAAGGCAAATGGGCCGATCAGATGATCCGCATCTGCTCGCTGGTGGGGCTGTCGTTTCCGAACTTCTGGCTGGCGACCATGCTGGTTCTGCTTTTTGCCGTGACGCTGAAATGGCTGCCGCCTTCGGGCATGAGCGGCTTTGAAAGCTTCATCATGCCCGCGCTGACCATGGGGGTGATCCTGACGGCCACCAATGTGCGTCTGGTGCGCACCACCATGCTGGAGACGCTGTCGGCGCAATATGTGATGGTCGCCCGCGCCAAGGGTCTCTCAGAGAGCAAAGTTCTTTACAAACACGCGCTTCGCAACTGCGCCATTCCGCTGATCACCTATTTCGGGCTGCAGTTCGGCGGTCTTCTGGGTGGCATCGTGGTGATTGAGCGGGTCTTCAACTGGCCCGGCATGGGAACGCTGGCCTTTGATGCGGTCTCGGCGCGGGATTACCCGGTGCTGCAGGCCGTTATCATGATCCTGTCGCTGATGATTGTGGGTGTGAACCTGCTGGTCGATATCGCCTATGGGCTGGTCGACCCCCGTATCCGGAAGGAATGAGAGATGTCGGCCGCAACCTCTTCGCTTTCGCGGTTTAAATCGCTGGAATTTATCCTGGGCAGCGTTCTGCTGGTGCTGATCGTGGGATCGGTGCTGCTGTCGCAGTGGCTCTTTGTGGATCCGACGAAAATCTCGCTCTCCGCCCGTCTGGTGGAGCCTTTCACACGTCCCGATCACCCCTTGGGCACCGATGCGCTTGGCCGCGATATTCTGGCCCGGGTGGCGGGCGGCGGCTGGATCTCGCTGAAGGTGGGCTTCATCTCGGTCGCGGGATCAGTGGTCTTTGGCGTGGTGATGGGGCTTGTTGCGGGCTATTACCGCGGCTTCTGGGACATGCTGGTGATGCGCTTTGCCGATGTGCAGCTCGCACTGCCCTTCATCCTGCTGGCAATCACCTTTGTGGCCATCGTCGGCGGCTCGCTGACCAATACCATCATCCTGCTGATCGTGAGCCAATGGGTGCAATATGCCCGCCTCGTGCGCGCATCGGTGCTGTCGCTGCGGGAGCGCGAGTTTATTCTTTCCGCCAAAGCGATTGGTGTCTCGGATTTCGGCATCATTCTGCGCCACATCCTGCCGAACCTGCTCGGGCCGGTGATCGTTTTGATGACGCTGAACGTGGCCAATAACATCCTGCTGGAAAGCTCGCTCACCTTCCTTGGTCTGGGTGTTGATCCGTCCATCCCCTCCTGGGGCGGCATGCTGGCGGAGGGGCGCACCTATCTGCAGACCGCCTGGTGGATCTCGGTCGTGCCGGGGATGGCGACCCTTCTCACTGTGCTCGGCCTCAACCTCATGGGCGACTGGCTGCGCGATACACTTGATCCGACGGGGAGGACGAACCGGTGATCCTTTTTGAAACCACGCTGCAACCGACCCTCGCCGCGCTGAAGCCCGCAGCCTCTGCGATTGAGACCTGGAGTTTCGATGACGCCGCCACCCGCCGCGCGGCAGAGGCCCGCTTTGCGGCCGCAGGCATCACCGCGCGCTGCCGGTCTGCCTATAAACCGCTCGTCTGCGCCTTTCGCGAAGAGATCGCGACTGAAGGCCTGATCGCGGCTGAGATTACCTACCCGGTTCATCCCGCCGCAGCGCCCCGCCGCTTTCTGCTGGAAAGCTATCCGCTGAGCGCGCTTTATCCTGAGACCGCCTTCACCTTCACCGCCGCTCCTGCGTCAGAGGAGATCCCGGCCTACCAGCTGCGCCTCACCTATCAGGACGGACGCAGCCTTGGGGCCAGCGTCCTCGCCCCCAACCGCCAACATAAGGACTATTCCGGCGGCATGGTTCTCTCGCCCTGCGGCTGGATGGTGCAGGAGGGGCGCGGCGCGGCACTTGAGACCGATTATGAGGCGCTTTTTCACAGCGCCATGACCGCGATTGAGGGCCATGACTGGGGCCAGGAGCCCTGTTTTGAAGAGCTGAACATCGCTGTCACCCATCCGGCAGGGGACGAAGACCTGGGCTATGGCGATGAGGTCCTCTCGCTGGCTGAGGCGCTGCATGAGGATTTCTATTTCTCGCTGCTCGAATGTTTCCAGCGCCGTCTGGGCAAACCGGCAGGGGCACGCGATCTGCGTCCCGGTCAGATCGTGCCCGAGATCCGTCAGGGCGAAATGCCCTCGGTCCGGGTTGCGCTGCGTCCGCTTGAGGCGGTCTCGGTCTCGGATCACCTGCAGGATCTTGAAACCGCGGGCCGTGCGCTTTCACAGGTGCAGATTGCCCGCGAACTCAGCGCCATCCCCGGCGATGAGCTGACCGCCCGCGCGGTCTCAGGCCGCAGCGTCACGGCGCACCATCACAAAGGCCGGGGCCGCAGCCTGATTATCTCGGCGGGCCAGCATGCCAATGAAACCTCCGCCCCGATCGGCTGTCTGCGCGCGGCGCAGGTGCTGGCAAAGCGCGGCGCGGAGTTCGTCATCTCGCCGCTGGAAAACCCCGATGGCTATGCGCTTCACCAGCGCCTCATCGCCGATAACCCGCGCCACATGCATCACGCTGCGCGTTATACCGCGCTTGGCGATGATCTTGAGTATCGCCACGAGGAGCCCTTCTTCGAAAAGGGCATCCGCATCTCCGCCGAAGCCGCCTGCCCCTCGCTTTTGCATGTCAACTGCCACGGCTATCCGGCCCATGAATGGACGCGGCCGCTGTCGGGTTATATCCCGCGCGGCTTTGAGATGTGGACGGTGCCGAAAGGCTTTTTCCTGATCCTGCGCCATCTGCCCGGCTGGGGGGCTGCCGCCCGCGCGCTGATGGAGCGGGTGACCCTGGCGCTCAATGACGTGCCCGGCCTTCGGGCCTATAACGAACGTCAGATTGCGCTGTTCAACATCCATGCCGGTGAGACCGGGTTTGAGATCCTGAACGGCTTTCCGGTGCTGATCGGTGAGGATCTGCGCCACAGCATCCCGCTGACGCTGATTACCGAATACCCCGATGAGACCGTCATGGGAGATGCCCTCCGCGCCGGTCACGCCGCCCAACGCGCCACCGTGCTTGCCGCCCATGAGGCGCTGCAGGCACTGGATGAAGCGCTTTTTCCCCCTTTGTCGTGAGGTCTATGTCCATGGCACAGATTGATCTGAACTCTGATCTTGGCGAAAGCTTCGGCCCCTGGCCGATGGGCGATGATGCCGCCATGCTGGCGATTGTCACCTCCGCCAATATTGCCTGCGGCTTTCATGCGGGCGACCCGGCGGGCATCCTGCGCACCCTGCGCGAGGCGGCAGTGCGTGGCGTGGCGGTGGGGGCGCATATCGGTTACCGCGACCTCGCGGGTTTCGGGCGGCGCAATATGGCCGTGGGCTATGATGATCTTTTCGCCGAGACCATCTTTCAGATCGGCGCGCTTCAGGGGCTGGCGAAGGCTGCGGGCACCCGGGTCAGCTATGTCAAACCCCATGGCGCGCTTTACAACACCATCGCCCATGATGCGGCCCAGGCCTCGGCGGTCATCGCGGGGGTACTGGCCGTCGATCCCGCCCTGCCGCTGATGGCGCTTGCCGGAGCGCCGGTGGTGGCCCGGGCCCGCGATGCCGGGCTTCAGGTGATCTGCGAGGCTTTCGCCGATCGCGGCTACCTGCCCGACGGGCGTCTGGTGCAGCGCGGAACCCCCGGTGCCACCATTCACGATCCGGCGCTGATCGCCGCGCGCATGCTGCGGCTGGCACGCGAAGGTGTGATTGAGGCCATCGACGGTCAGGACATCCGTCTTGAGGCGCAGTCGATCTGCGTGCATGGCGACAATCCCGCCGCCGTCGCCATCGCGCGGCAGCTGCGCGAGGATCTGGTGGCCGGCGGCATCGCGCTTCGGGCGGTCACCGGCTGATGTCGGGCCTGAGGCTTCTCGCCGCCGGGGACCGCGCGCTTCTGGCCGAGACCGGAAGCCTTGAGACTGCGCTCGCCCTTCTGGATCATCTCCAGGCAGAGCCGCCCGAGGGGATTGTCGATCTGATCCCCGCCGCGCAGACGGTGCTTTTGCGCTTCGATCCCCTGCGCACCAGCGCAGCGGCACTCTCGGCGCATTTGCAAACCCTTGATCTGACACCCCGCGCGGCCCGCAGCGGGCGGCAGATTGAGATCCCGGTGCTCTATGACGGCGAGGATCTTGGCACCGTGGCCGATCACCTTGGCCTGACGGTGGCCGGGTTGATTGCGCGGCACCAGGCGGCGGAGTTTACCGTGGCCTTCAGCGGCTTTGCGCCGGGCTTTGCCTATCTCAAATGCAGCGATCCCGGCCTGCGCGTGCCGCGCCGTCAAAGCCCGCGGGTGAAGATCCCCGCCGGATCCGTCGCCCTGGCCGGGGACTTCGGCGGGGTCTATCCCTCTGACAGCCCCGGCGGCTGGCAGCTTCTGGGGCGCACGCCGCTGAAAATGTGGGACCTGAGCCGGGAACAGCCCGCCCTGCTGGCCCCGGGCGATCGGGTGCAGTTCCGCGCCATCGAGACCTTCCCCGCCTCTGCGGGCGAGCCCTCCGACGAGGAAAGCAGACTGCCCGGAAGTCTGCACCTGACCCGCTGCGACCGCGCGGTGAGCCTGCAGGATTTCGGCAGGCCCGGCCTTGCCGGACAGGGCATCTCAGCCGCAGGGGCAATGGACCGCCGCGGGCTCGCGCAGGCCAATCTCGCGCTCGGCAATGCGCCCGACTGCCCCGCGCTTGAGATCACCTTCGGCGGGGTGCAGCTGACGGTCACAGAACCTCTGACCCTCGCGCTTGGCGGCGCGCCCTGCCCGCTCAGGATCCGCCGCAGCGACGGTACAGTGATCTCTGCCGATCCTTCACAGCCCCTGGCCCTCGATCCGGGCGAAAGCCTGAGCATCGGCACGCCGCCGCGCGGGGTTTACAGCTATCTCGCACTGCGGGGCGGCTTTGCTGTGCGCCCGACGCTCGGCTCCGCCTCCTGGGACAGCCTTGCAAAACTCGGACCACCGCCCCTCGGGGCCGGAGACAGCCTGCAGCCCGCCCATGCCCGCGCCGCCAGCACCGGCGCGCAGCCCCCGCGCGGCCTGCCTGCAGCGGGAGAGGTGATCTCACTCGACATCATCCCCGGCCCCCGCGAGGACTGGTTCACCGATGAGGGGCTGGCCCGTCTCACCTCTCAGAACTGGCAGGTGACGGCGGAAAGCAACCGCAGCGGCAAGCGCCTCTTCGCAGAACTGCCGCTGATACGGCGCGATAAGGCAGAGCTGCCGTCAGAAGGCACGGTGCCCGGCGCGATCCAGGTGCCGCATTCCGGCCAGCCGGTGCTGTTTCTGGCCGATCACCCGCTGACCGGGGGCTATCCGGTCATTGCGGTCATCGCTTCGCATCATCTCGATCTTGCGGCCCAGGTCCCGCCCGGGGCCTTCATCCGCTTCCATCCGATCCCCAGCCCTTTGCAGAAAGGCTGAACCATGAAAAAACTTCTGATCGCCAACCGCGGTGAGATCGCCCTGCGCATCATCCGCGCCGCACGCGATTACGGCGTGGCCACCGTGGCGCTTTACGCCGAGGCCGATGTCGATGCGCTTTACCTGCGCGCCGCCGATGAAGCCTGGTCGCTGGGCGCGGGCCGCGCCTCTGAGACCTATCTCAACATCGAAAAGATCCTTGAGGTCGCGGCCAGAAGCGGCGCTGATGCGGTGCACCCGGGCTATGGATTTCTGTCCGAGCGGGCCGAATTTGCCGAAGCTGTTCTTGCCGCCGGCCTCACCTGGGTCGGCCCCGGGCCGGATGTCATCCGCGCTCTGGGCGATAAGATCGAAGCGCGCCGCATTGCGGAAAGCGTCGGCGCACCGCTGGTCAAAGGCTCTGACGGACCCCTGGAGAGCGCTGAGGCAGCGGTGAATTTCGCCCGTCAGGCCGGGCTTCCCATCGCCATCAAAGCTGCCTTCGGCGGCGGCGGGCGCGGGATGAAGGTGGTGCACCGGCTGGAGGACGTGGCCGAGGCCTGGGCCTCTGCCACCCGCGAGGCGGTGGAGGCTTTCGGGCGCGGCGAATGCTACGGCGAGCAGTTCCTGAACCGCCCGCGCCATGTGGAGGCCCAGGTTCTGGCCGACAGTCACGGCAGCGTGGTGGTGCTTGGCACCCGCGACTGCTCGCTACAAAGGCGCAACCAGAAACTCGTGGAAGAAGCCCCCGCCCCCTTCCTGAGCGACGCGCAGCGCGACCGCATCCATGAGGCGGCCCGCGCCATCTGCGCCAAAGCGGGCTATCAGGGCGCGGGAACGGTGGAATTTCTGCTCTCGGAAAGCGGGGTGATCTCTTTCCTTGAGGTGAACACCCGCCTGCAGGTGGAACATCCGATCACCGAAGTCACCACCGGCATCGACATCGTCCTTGAGCAACTGCGCATCGCCGACGGCCTGCCGCTTTCGGTCACAAAAACGCCCGCACCGATCGGCCATGCCTTTGAGTTCCGCATCAATGCCGAAGATCCGGGGCGCGGCTTTCTGCCCTCACCGGGGCGGATCACTCGCTTTGCGCCGCCCTCGGGCCCGGGGGTGCGTCTCGACAGCGGGGTCGAAAGCGGCTCCAGCGTGCCGCCGATCTATGACAGCCTGATGGCCAAGCTGATCATTCATGGCCGCAACCGCGAAGAAGCCCTGGCCCGCGCCGCCCGTGCGCTGGCGGAATTTGAGATTGAGGGGCTGGCCAGCGTGCTGCCCTTCCACCGCGCCGTGATCAGCGATCCGGCGTTCACGGCCAAGGACGGACGTTTTTCGGTTTATACCAACTGGATTGAAAGCGAATTCCCCGCCCTGCCGCCCGCCCCCCGCGCCGCACCGGCAGAAGAGGGGCTGGTGCGCGGCTTTATTGAGATCGACGGCAAGCGCCACAGCTTTGGCCTGCCCGCGCATCTTCTCTCGGGGGGGGCCGCGCGGGTCACCACGGCAGAGGCCTCGCCCGCAGGCCAGCGCGTGCCGATGCCCTGCCTGCTGCAAAGCTGGCTGGTGGCAGAGGGAGAGGAGGTCAGCGAAGGCCAGCCCATCGCGGTCATTGAGGCCATGAAAGCCGAAACCCGACTGGTCGCAGAAACCTCAGGCCGGATTTCACAAAAAGCCGCAGCGGGCGAGAGCCTGACCGCCGGGCAGATCATCGCGGAAATCCGCGCCTGACAAAAAGGCCCCCCGCAGCGGACTGCGGGGGGCGCATTCGCTCAGCGCGACAGGTTACTCAGCCAGACCGCGGGCTTTCAGCCAGTCAACCGAGGGCAGGATGCCCGATTTGTTGCGCAGCTCAAGGATCAGCCGCGGGTTCGAGGTCAGCTCCCCCAGGGCGCGGAAGACTGCCGCCCAGGAGATATTGCCCTCACCGATGTTCCAGTGGCGGTCGGCATAGCCATCCGCGTCCTGCAGGTGGATATGCTGCAGGCTGTTGCCCGCACGGCGCACGAAGTAATCAACCGGCGGCGCCCCGGTCGAGCCATGGGCGTAATGCGCGTGCCCGGTGTCGATCGAAACGGCCAGGGCTTTGGTGTTGAAATCCTCAACCAGGATGCGGCGGATATCGGGGTCTTTGTCCATGATGTTTTCGACCACCATGGTCACGCCGATCTTCTCAGCATAAGCGATGACCGGATCGAGGGTCGCATGGGTGTAATCGAGGAAATTCTGATAGGCTTTGCGGCCCGGATGGTTGTCGAGGTTGTTGTAATCCCAGGTCAGATAGGGCGAATGGATCACCATCTGCGTGGCGCCCAGAAAATCACAGATCTCAAGGCCCTGCCGCATCCGGCGGGTGACCACTTTTTGAATTTCAACATCGCCGCTGGCGATGGTGAAGCCCCAGAAGGGGCCGTGAATGCCCAGACGGCCCTTATAGCCCTGCAGCAGCGCCTTTGCGCGCTCTGCTGCCGGTTTCCAGTCCGCATCCAGAGCCCCGAGTTCGCAGAAATCCTGCAGTTCCAGATCGCGGTCACGCGAGAGGATGAAATCCTGCAGGCCCTCAAGCTCTGCGACGGTCATTGCGGCACCAAGAAGGGGAAGCGTGCTCATGGAAGTCTCTTTCATTCAACGGAAGCAAAGGTCAGGGAAGCGAGCAGGGCGTGAAACTCGCCCATGCCGTGGACGACATAATCGGCACCCGCATCACGCAGGGTTTTCCCGTGGTCGGGGCGGCTGTCTGAGGGGGCAATGAAGCCCACCGCCACACAGCCCGCCGCTTTGGCGCAATGGATGCCGTGGTAATTGTCGTCGATAAAAAGCGCCTGCGCGGGGGCGATGCCAAACTCGCGGCAGGCATGAAGCGCCAGATCCGGGGCGGGCTTGGGGTTGGTCACGTGATCGGCCGACCAGATATGGCGGCCAAACCGCGCGGCCAGCGGCGTGCGGCAGAGCGACAGATCCAACCGCTTCTTGGAGGCATTCGAGCAGACCGCCATCTGCAGATCAAAATCCGCCAGAACTGCCTCAATGCCGTCGATCAGGGGGATGTGGCGGGTGAAGCCGTCAAAGAGGATCGCATCGCTGCGCGCGAAAACCGCAGCGGCGGGCAGACCCGCGGCTTCGAGCCACAGCAGCGTGTCAGAGGCCGCTTTGCCCGAAAAGATCCGCCGCGCCTCCTCCGTTTTCATCGGCCAGCCGGCCTCCGTCAGCGCCTGCGCCAGCGCTGCACAGCCCGGCGGCTCAGTATCCAGAAGCACACCGTCACAGTCGAAAAGAACAGCCTTCACCGCAGTCATGCTTTGGCCTCTTCAGTCATCAGTTCACGCAGCAGCACCGGATTGTCCGAGACGAGGAAGCCCACATCCCGCGCGATCCAGCGGCGCATCAGATCAGGCTCATTGATCGTCCAGACCGAGCAGCGCGACAGCGCGCGGCGGCTTTGGATCATCTCAAATTCGGCCTCGAAAAGGCTGTGGTGGATGCCGACGATATCGACCTCATCGCCGATCTGATCGAAAAGCCCCGTAAGGCCACCGAATTGCGCAACGCTTTGCTCATTTGCGGAAATCAGCGATTTCATCTCCGGCGCAATCGCGCGGATTTCCCGCACGACGCCCGGATCAAAACTGTGGAGCGCCGCGCGATCTGCCAGACCTGCGGCCCGGATCGCCTCAGCCGCCTTTTCGACCAGCCCGGGATAGGGACGGTTCTGAGCGTCAGATTTCAGCTCAACCCAGGGCTCAATCGCGGGGTCGATGGCGAGCAGCGCCAGCACTTCCTCCAGCGTCGGGGGGCATTCGTCGATCAGCGCCCCGTCCGGCCCGCGCAGACGAAGGCCAAGCCGCGCCTCAGGCGTCAGATCCCGCACCATGCCGGTGCCATTGGTGGTGCGCTCGAGCGTGGCGTCATGGATCACCACCAGTTCGCCTGCATCCGTCAGATGGACGTCAAACTCTACGGCCTCAAAGCTGTGTTTCAGGGTGTTGCGGAAACCGGACAGCGAATTTTCTGCCCAGAGATTGCGGGCCCCGCGATGGGCCATGATACGTGACATAGTCACTCCGTTTCAGCGAAGAACAGGGTCGAGACGGTCGCGCAGCCAGTCACCCAGCAGCGAGATCGAAAGCGTGGTCAGAACGATGACCGTTGACGGGGCCAGCATGATCCAGGGCGCACGGGTCAGATATTCGCGGCCAAAGCCGACCATATTGCCGAGCGAGGTTTCCGGCGGCTGCACGCCGAGGCCAAGGAAGCTGAGGCCGGATTCCATCAGGATGATCTCGGGGAAAGTCAGCGTCATCGAGACGATCAGGGTGGAGGCGACATTGGGCAGGATGTGGCGCAGAAAGACCCGCATGGGCCCCGCGCCCAGCTGCACCACCGCGCCGGCATAGCCCTGCGCCGAGGCGGAAATCGCAAGGCCACGGGCCAGGCGGGCATAGCGCTCCCAGCCGTAAAAACCCATCAGACAGACCAGCAGCGTCATCGAGGTGCCAAAGAAAGCCAGCACCGCCAGAGACATAATCAGAAACGGCAGAGCTGCCTGAAAATCTGCCAGCGCCATGACCGCGTTTTCCACGACGCCGCGATAACGCGCCGCAAGAAAGCCCAGCGTGGTGCCAAAGACCGCCGAGAGGATCGTGGCGCCAAAGGCAATCACCAGCGATACGCGCACCGATTGCAGCAGACGCGAGAGCACATCGCGGCCCAGATCGTCGGTCCCGAGCAGATGCCCCGGCGTCAGCGGCGGGGCCATCCGCGCCGAGAGATTCATTTTCGTGATCTCATAGGGGCGCAGAAGATCCGCAAAGATCGCCGTGAAGACCATCGCGCCCAGCCAGGCCATGGCAAAGACGATCAGCAAAGGCATCCGCCGGTTCAGCCGCGTCAGCCAGCCCGGCTTACGCACGGCGACCTGAGGAGAGAGGGAAGTATCAGTCATGAAGGCACCTCAATGCGCCGCGCGCGCTTTGCGCAGGCGGGGGTCGAGCAGGCCATAGGCCAGATCGACCGCAAGATTGGCGAGGATCATGGAACCCGCGATCACCAGCAGCAGCGCCTGCACCACCGCAAGATCCCGGTTGGCCACAGAGGTGACGATCAGACGCCCCACCCCCGGCCAGGAGAAGATGCTTTCCACCACCGCAGCCCCCGCGATCAGCGAGCCGATCATAAAGCCCACAAGGGTCACAATCGGGACCGAGGCATTGGGCAGAGCATGCTTCCAGACCACATCGCGCCAGCTGAGGCCCTTGGCCATGGCGGTGCGGATATAGGGCTGGCCCAGGACCTCAATCATGGCCGAGCGCGAAAACCGCGCCATCACTCCGATGCCCCCCACTGAAAGCGTCGCAATCGGCAGGATCGCATGCCAGATCGTGTCCTGCCCGCCTGAGGGCAGCCAGCCGAGCGTCACCGCAAAGATCAGCACCAGCAGGAGCGCCATGACGAAAGACGGAATGGTGAAGCCGAGGATCGAGATCAGGATCACGCCGCGGTCGATCAGCGACTGGCGGTAAAGCGCCGCAAGCACCCCCGCCGGAATGCCGATCGCAAGCTTCAGCAGCATCGCCGGCAGCGTGATGCTCAGCGTGGCGGGGATGCGCGAGAGCACCAGATCCAGCGCCGGAACCTGGTCGCGCATCGAGACACCAAAATCAAAGGTAAACAACTGCGCGATATAGGCAAGGTATTGTTTCCACAAAGGATCATTCAGACCCCAGCGGGCGCGGAAGGCCTCAATGGCATCCTGCGGCGCATCGGGCCCGAGCAGGATGATCGCCGGATCACCGGACAGGCGCAGCACCAGAAAGGCGAAGGTCATCACCAGCACCAGGGTGAGGATGGCGCGGATCAGACGTTGAAGAATAAAAATGGTCATCTCGTCCCTCTCAGGCCGCGGCCCGGGCGATGGCCTGCTGGCGCAGACAGGCGGTCATGCGGCCCCGGTGGCGGGCAAGCTCGGGCACCGCGCCGGAACACAGGCTCTCCGCCATGGCGCAGCGCGGGTGAAAAGCGCAGCCTTTGGGGCGCGCGGCGGGGTTCGGCGGCTCGCCCTGCAGCAGGATGCGGTCGGAAAGGCCAACCCCTGCCCGCGGCACGCTGGAGACCAGTGCCTGGGTATAGGGATGGCGCGGATCGGCGAAGACCTCATCGGCGGGGCCTTCTTCAACGACGCGGCCCAGATACATCACCGCCACCCGGTCGCAGAGATTGCGCACAACTTTCAGATCATGGCTGATGAAGACCATGGTCAGCCCCTCAGAGGCCTGCAGATCGCGCAGCAGGTTCACCACCTGCGCCTGGATCGAGACATCAAGGGCCGAGACCGGCTCATCGCAGACCAGAAACTTCGGGCTCATCGCAAGCGCGCGGGCGATCACCACCCGCTGGCGCTGCCCGCCGGAGAGTTCATGGGGATAGCGCGCGCCCTGATCGGGGCGCAGCCCGACCTTTCGCATCAGTTCCGCCACCCGCGCCTCAAGGGCGGCTCCGCTGGCAAGACCGTGGATCTGCAAAGGTTCGGCGATCTGGTCTTTGATGGTCATGCGCCGGTCAAGGGCCGCCAGCGGGTCCTGGAAGATCAGCTGCATCTCGCGGCGCAGGGCGCGCCATTCCGGGCTGCGCAGCTTCGGCAATGCCGCGCCCTTCCAGAGCACCTCGCCCTCATGGGGGCTCTCCAGCCCCAGCAGCATCCGGCCGAGCGTTGATTTGCCGGAGCCGGATTCCCCAACGATCCCAAGGATTTCGCCCGCCCGGATCTGCAGATCAATGCCGTCCACCGCCCGCACTTTCGCGGCCGTGCGGAAAAGCCCGCCCCCGGTTTCATATTGCTGCACAAGGCGCTTTGCCTGAAGAAGCACCGTCATTGCGCCATCTCCGCCAGACGCGGGGTCAGGGTCTGCGCCTGGCCCACGGGGTGGAAACAGGCCAGATGCCCGCCCGCCCGCTGCGGCAGAAGATCGGGCCGCTCAGAGCCGCAGAGCCCCGAGGCTGAGCCACAGCGCGGGCCAAAGGCACAGCCCTTCGGCAGCGCGCGCGGGTCGGGCACGGTGCCGGGGATCGGCAGCAGATCACTGCGCGGCCCGGTCAGCTCCGGGATCGCGCGGAAAAGCCCCGCCGTATAGGGATGGCGCGGCGCCTCAAAAAGCGAGGCGATGTCGTTGCTCTCCACGATGCGGCCCGCATACATCACCGCCGCGCGGTCGCAGACGGCGGACACAGCGCCAAGATCGTGGCTGATAAAGACCAGCCCCATGTTCATTTCACGCCGCAGCCGCCCCAGAAGATCGAGGATCTGCGCCTGGATGGTGGCATCAAGCGCAGTGGTCGGCTCATCTGCGATCAGCAGATCCGGCTCTGAGGCGAGCGCCATGGCGATCATGATGCGCTGGCACTGACCGCCGGAAAACTCATGCGGATAAAGATCAACGCGGCTCGCGGCGGATGGAATGCCCACCAGATCCATCAGCCGGATCGCCTCTGCCCGCGCCGCCGATCCGCTCAGGCCCCGATGCAGCTTCAGGCTTTCGCCGATCTGACGGCCCACCTTCTGCACCGGGTTCAGCGAAGACGACGGGTCCTGGAAAATCATCGCGATGCGCGCCCCGCGCACCTCTTCAAGCCGGCGGCGCGGCGCGCCGATCAGCTCCTGGCCCTCAAAGCGGACCGAGCCTTCCACATGCGCTTTACCCGGCAGCAGCCCCAGAGCCGCAAGCCAGGTGACGGATTTTCCGCAGCCGCTTTCGCCCACTAGGCCAAGGGCCTCACCGCGGGCGATCTCGAGGTTGATGCCATGCAGCACCCGCACCCCGTCGAACGAGACTTTCAGATCCCGGATGGAGACGAAACTCATCCCTCGTCCTTTCCGTTACATCGTAAAATTGCGGGCAGCGCCCCTGCGCCGCCCGCGAAGCCCCATGGGCTCAGGCGTTCCAGTTGCCGCGGCGGAAATCCATCGCGAAGGCCGGAGCCGCTTTCCAGTTCAGTTCCGACTTCATGCCGGTGAAGACGGCGTTCTGGTGCAACACGGTATAGACCGGGTCCTCACGCTCAGCGATTTCCAGCATGCGGCGGAAGGATTTGCGGCGCAGCTCGTGATCGGTTGAGGTCTCGAGCAGCACTGAGAGCTTGTTCAGCTCGTCGTTTTTCCACTCATGGTTCTGCTGCGCCTGGCCGTTGGGGCCAAACTGGTTGACCATCGGCGTCACCGGGTCGTTCACCAGGTTCGAGGCCGACCAGTCGCGCACGCCGCGCTCACCTTCGCCGGCAAAGATCTGCGACCAGTTTTCCTTCATCTGGATCTGGATGTTCAGACCCGCCTGCTGCCACATCTCGGTCAGGACCTGGCCGGTGGCGGTCTGGTTGGTGTAGTAGTTGTTAAGCAGGAAATAGGGGATCGCATCGCCCTTGTAGCCGGCCTGCTTCAGCAGATCGCGGGCGAGGTCGGGGTTATATTCCGGCACGGCCCAGTCTTCGATCAGCATGTTGGAGGCCGCATAGCTGTCAAACTGCAGACCCTTCGGCACTTCCGTCTGACCGGCCCAAAGCGCGTCAACAATGGCTTTGCGATCAATGGCATGGGTCATGGCGCGGCGCACCAGCGGGTTCGCCATGATCTCATTTTGCACGTTAAAGACCGAGACGCGGTGGTTCCAGATCGTCGAGGACTGCACCTCAAGACCCGGCGCATTGGCGATGGTGGCGATCTGATCGGGCGGCAGGTCGCAGGCGAAGTCATATTCCCCCGAGAGAAGCCCGTTCACGCGGCTGGCCACTTCGGGCACTTCGACAAAGCGGATGCGCTCGAGCGGCGGGCGGCCCGCCCAGTGCTCATCATGCGCCACCAGCGTCAGCGAGACATCGGGCTTATAGTCTTCGACCTTATAGGCCCCGGTGGTCACCGGTTTGCGCGCCCATTCGGCATAGGTCGGAGCCTCATCCCAGGCGCGTTTGGAGGTGATCTGCGAGCCTGCGGCGTAGAAACGACCCTCAAGGGTCACATCCGGCGTCGCGTTGTGGAAGCGCACGGTATAGCGGTCGATGACCTCCACCCCGCGCAGTGCGGGCCAGAGGCGGCGGCCGGTGCCGGGCACCGAAGCCGGAAGCTCTTTGTCGGTCTTGGGTTTGAAGTTTTCGGCATAGATGGTCTCGCCGCCGACCGGGCCGGTGCCTGCGAAAACGCGCTCGTCCGAGAAGGAGAAGGCCACATCTTCGGCGGTCATCTCATCGCCGTTGTGGAATTTCACGCCCTGACGCAGCTTCAGCTCGATGGTCTTATCGTCGATGCGCTTCCATTCGGTGGCAAGTTCGGGCACCGGACCCTGATTGCCCATCCAGTTGCGGCCGATCAGGCCTTCCCAGAGATTGGGATAGAAAATGCGCTCACCGACGTTCGACTGCTCATGCCAGATGTCGAGCGTGTTGTTGTTCGAGATCTTTTGCACCGCGATGGTCAGCGAGCGGCGCTTGCCCTCGGCCATCAGGCGGCGCGGCAGGATCAGCGCACCGGCGGCAACACCACCGAAGAGCGGGAAGATTTGGCGACGATTGAATTGCATGACAGCCCCTCATCAGAGCCCGGCCTTTGCCGTCCGGGCGATTGAGAGCCTTGTGACCCGGGCAGGTAACGCGGGCGCAGCAGTTTCGTGAAGAATTCGTGACCAAATCCCGCGCGCCTTTCAGGCGGCTTCATGAAGGCCGCTTTACTGCGGAAAGGCCCCCTCGCAGCAAATCACGCAGCACCCTCAGCGAATGGAAAGCCCGTGAGGCTTTGCCAAAGGTGCAGGGGCTTCGAAAAGGGCGCGGTCTCGCCCCGCCGCCTGGTGCCGGCTCAGTCCCTCTCCACCACAAACCGCCCGTTCGCCGTCAGCGGATCCACCCCCGCCGGGTCAGTCCAGATCCCGCCGAGCGTGCCGCTGGCCGCCGCACCGCCGGGGCCGCGAAAGTTGCCTGCGGCTTCAAGATGCACAGGTCCGCCGCTTTTCCCCGTTGCCAGATCCCCCGCGAAATGCGCGACCAGCGATCCCAGACGCCCGGGCCGGGCGATAATCTGATCGGCCACTCTCGCGCGGCTGTCAAAGCCCTGATCGCGGGCCGCGGCGGTGGTCAGCTCTCCGCTGAAAACCACCTCTGAGCCATCGATCGTGCCGCGGAAGTTGTGCATCCTGCCGCTCAGCGCCTGATGCTCTGTAGCGCGGGACGAGGCGGCCGCGAAATCCACGCTCATCTCCATCTCACCGCGCAGATGCCCCACGGGACTGGCACCGCGATGCAGTTCGGTCTCGGTCAGTCCGCTGTAAGAAGCGCGGCCGCTTTGGGGCATATCGGTGCTGAGATCCATTGCAAAGATCTCCTGAAAGCGCTGCTCAAAGGGGTCAACAGGCTGACGCCCCCCTGAGCCATAGCCCTGGCTGCCGCTCCCCCCCTCCCCTCCGCCGCCGCCCCCGCAGGCGGAAAGCGTCAGACAAAGAAACGGGGATAAGAGACGGAAAAAACGCTCTGCCATGGCCTGCCTTCTCTGTGAAAAAGGTCTGGCAGCCCGGTTTCTTCCAAAGCTGCCAGACCCCTGCTCTGCCCTGCCTGAGACCGCTGCGGAGTGAGTGCCTCAGGCCTGAGACTGACAGCCAAAAGGTTTATAATTCGTTACTTTAATAAAATTCGAAGCTTTACGACGACTTTCGCCACGCGCTCAGCAGCGGGGCACCTGCAGGGCCGCCTGCCAAAGCACAGCAAGCAACTCTCGCCGCCACCAAAGGGAAAAGGCTGCAACTTATCGGGTTTTCAACCGTTAAGAGTGGTGTAACCCGGCTCTGCGGTGCGGTTCTTTGTGCTGAATGGAGCCCAGAGAGGAGATCCCTGAGGTGTATTCAGCCCGTGTTTCGCCGCGAAGACCACGCTCTGTGCATCCGCTCCACAGTCTGGTGCTGGCCTTCTTTTTCCCGCTGTTTCTGGCTACGCTGATTGCCGATATCGGCTATGCCCGGACCTATGAGATCCAATGGTCCAATTTCGCCGAATGGCTCAATGCGGCGGGGCTGGTCTTTGGTGGCCTCGCTCTGCTGGCCGCGCTGATCAGCTACGCCCTGCGGCGCGGCACCCCCGGGGCGCGACGCGTGCTCTGGTATGGGCTGATCCTGCTCGCCGCTTGGGGGACCGGGCTTTACAATGCCTTTATCCACGCCCGGGATGCCTGGGGCATCATGCCGGATGCGATCTGGTGGTCGGCCATTTCGGCGGCGCTCGCGCTGGTGGCGTCGGTGATTGGCTGGCGCGGCTTTTCCGATGGGGAGACGTTCTGATGCGCGGGTTTCTCATCCTCACGACGACGCTTGCCACGCTCAGCACCGCGGGCCTTGCACAGACCGCTCAGACCGGCCCGTCTCCGACCCTGCCGGCCCCGCATCAAAGCCTGGTGCCACAGATGACCATCCCCCGCCCGGCCGGATGGGAAGGGGCACTGCCGCAGGTGCCGCCGGGCTATAGCATCAGCGCCATTGCCACCGGACTGAAAATCCCGCGCCAGATCCTCGTGCTGCCCAATGGCGATCTTCTGGTCGCCGAGGGCAAGGGCCAGGGCGCTCCGGCGCTGCGCCCGAAAGATGTGATCGCAGGCTTTATCAAATCCCTCGGCAAAAGCCCCGAGCCGGGCGGCGACCGCCTGACCCTGCTGCGCGACGCCGACGGCGACGGCGCCTATGAGCTGCAGACGGTCTTTGCGGAGGATCTGAACTCACCCTACGGGCTGGCCTGGTCCGAGGGCAATATCTGGGTCGCCAATCAGGATGCGGTGGTGCGCTTTGATTATACCGAAGGCCAGACCGAAGCCGCAGGCCCGCCTGAGACGCTGACCCTGCTGCCGTCAGAAATCAATCACCACTGGACGAAAGCCATGGCGATCAGCCCGGACGGCTCGTTTTTGTATGTGGGGATCGGCTCCAACAGCAATATCACCGAGCGCGGCATGATGGCGGAAGAAAACCGCGCCATGGTCTGGGAGATCGATACCGCCACCGGTCGCCACCGCCCCTATGCCACGGGGCTGCGCAATCCCACCGCGCTGACCTTTCGTCCGGGCAGTGAAACGCTCTGGGCCGTGGTGAATGAGCGCGATGAGATCGGCCCGGATCTGGTGCCGGATTATCTGACCTCTGTTCAGGACGGCGGCTTTTACGGCTGGCCATGGAGCTATTGGGGCCAGAATATCGACCGCCGCGCGAAGCCGGAAAACCCCGAAAAAGTGGCCAGCGCCCTGACGCCTGATTATGCGCTCGGGGCCCATGTGGCCGCCCTTGGCGTCGATTTCTCGGACCCGGTGATGGGGCCCCAGTTTGCTGAAGGGGCTTTTGTGGGCATGCACGGAAGCTGGAACCGAAAAGACCCGGTCGGCTATAAGGTGGTCTTTGTGCCTTTCAGCGGCGGGAAGCCTGCGGGCGATCCGGTGGATGTGGTGATGGGCTTTCTGACCGATGATGGCCGCGCCCGGGGGCGTCCGGTGGGGGTCACTGTCGATCCCCGCGGCGCACTTCTGATCGCAGATGACCTCTCCAATGCGATATGGCGGGTGACACCCTCCGCCCCGTAAAATCAGCGCTCCCCCGCCGGCCCATAAGGCGGGGGAGCCGCTTTCACAGCGTCAAAAGCACCTTCCGGCCGCCCGCAAGACGGCGGATGTCACTAAGCCGCGCGGGGTTGAGAAGATCCTGCAGCGTAATCTCTTCGACGTAGCGGGTGCGGAACACCCCGCGAATGCCGTCGCGCACGCGGCGGCGGAAACCGGCAATCTTTTCAGGCGGCAGAGTGGCCAGGTGGTTCATCATCAGCCAGCCGCTCACACTCCAGGCAGAGCCAAAGCCGCGCGGGATCTCAATCGGCCCCGGCGTCAGCCCGCCGTAGATGCAGACCTGCTTCAGGCGGCGCGAGCCGTAGATATCATAAGCCTCCGGCGGCGGGGCATAGACCTCTTCCATCGCCGCCAGAATCCGCCCCGCAAGGCTGCCGCCGCCAATGGCATCAAAGGCAAGCGTGGCATCGGTCTCAGCGACCAGAGCCGCCAGAGCCTGATGGAAATCCGGGGCCGAACTGTCGAGGGCATAGCGCACCCCCTCAGCCAGCAGCGCATCGCGCGAGGCGGCGGAGCGCAGGATATTGATGAGGGGGATGCCCTCTTCTTCGCAAAGCCGCTCCAGCATCCGGCCAAGGCTTGAAGCCGCAGCGGTGTGGATCATGGCCGAATGGCCGTAGCGGCGCATGGTATCCACCATGCAGAGCGCCGTCATCGGGTTCACAAAGCTCGAAGCCGCCTCCGCGGCGGGAAAGCCCGCGCCAAGGAAGATACAGTCCTCCGGACGGGCCAGACGGTGCTGACCAAAGGCCGCGCCGCCAAAGACCGCCGCCGTCTCTCCGACCAGGGCCTGCGACTGCGGCCCCGCCGCAATCACCACCCCGGCCCCCTCCAGCCCCGGCGCAATGGAAAGGTTCAATCGGCGCTGGTGGAGTTTTACCAGCGCTTCGGGCAGCGGGATGTTGATCGCATCGCCGTCCGGAACCGCCAGCGCCGGGTCGCCGCCCGCCAGCAGCAGGTTCAGATCGGTCGGATTGACCGGGGCGGCCTGCATCTGCACCACCACCTCATCACGCTCCGGGGCGCGGATCTCCTCGGTCTCAAGGCTGAGGCGGATCTGCCCCCCCTCTGTCAGGCGCGACCGCAGGCTCAGACTTTTCAGCGGAAAAACAGCCATCACATCCCCCTCACAGCGCTGAATAGCCGCCGTCCACCGCAAGCGTCTGCCCGGTAATATGGTCAGAAGCCCGGGAGGCGAAAAGCAGGACCGGACCGGCCAGATCCTGCTCTGCCCCAAGCCGGCCACGCGGGGTATGAGCCAGAAGCGCCGCCTCATGCTGATCGACGGTGCCTTTGGTCATCTTTGAGACGAAATAGCCGGGCGCGATCGCGTTCACCGTCACGCCCCGGCTGCCCCATTCCGCCGCCATGGCGCGGGTCAGACTGATCACGCCGCCCTTTGAGGCATTATAGGCCACCGTCCCCTCCATGGAGAGCAGGTTTCCCGTCAGACCCGTCACGGAGGCGATATTCACAATCCGCCCGTAGCCCTGAGGCAGCATGGCGCGGCGCGCCACCTCGCGGCTGAGCGTGAAGACCGCATCGAGGTTCAGCGCCATGACCTTGCGCCAGCCCTCATCGGGATAGTCCTCCGCCGGGGCGCCCCAGGTGGTGCCGGCATTGTTCACCAAGATCTCGATCCGCCCGGTCAGGGTCAGGGCGGCCTCGGTGATCGCCCCCGCCGCTGCCGGATCGGACTGATCGCAAACAAGCGTCAGCGCGCGGATGCCCTCGGCCGCAAGTTCCGCGCGTGCGGCATCCAGCTCCGCCGCTTTGCGCGCGGTCAGCACAAGGCTGGCCCCCTGCTGACCAAGCGCACGCGCCATCTGAAACCCGATGCCACGCGAGCCGCCGGTGACAATCGCCACCTGGCCCGTCAGATCAAACAGCCCGGCCGCCGTCATTTCGATGCCTCATTCAGCGCGGCAAAACCGCGCCCCTCAGCCGTCAGCCGCAAGATCAGCGGCGCAACCTCCCAGGCCCAGCCGTGATGGCCTTCGGCAAATTGCCCCATGCGCGCCGCGACCTGCGGCAGCCCGACCCGATCGGCGTAAAACATCGGCCCGCCCCGGAAGCGCGGGAAGCCGTAGCCGTTCATCCAGACCGTATCGATGTCCAGCGGGCGCGCGGCGATCCCCTCTTCGAGGATACGCGCACCTTCATTGGTCAGCGCATAGAGGCAGCGTTCGACGATTTCCTCATCGCTGATCTCGCGGCGGGTCAGCCCGAGGCGGGCGGATTCTGCGAGGATCATCGCCTCGACCTCCGGGTCGGTCTGCGGCTTTGCGCCGGCCCCCTCATAGATGTAATAGCCGCGCCCGGTCTTCTGACCAAACCAGCCCTTCTCGCAGATCAGATCGGGGATGCGCGAATAGGGGCGATCGGGCTGCTCAATAGCGCGGCGTTTGCGGATGTTCCAGCCGATGTCCTGACCGGCCAGATCCATGGTGCGCAAAGGCCCCATGGCCATGCCCCACCGCTCCATCGCGCCATCGACCTGAGCGGGCAGAGCGCCCTCCTCCAGCAGCAGATAGGCCTGGCGGAGATATTCCTCAAACATGCGGTTGCCGATGAAGCCGTCGCAGACGCCGGCCACCACACCCACCTTGCGGATCTGACGCGCAAAGCCCATCACCGTGGCCAGGGTCTGTGCCGAGGTTTTTGCCCCGCGCACCACCTCCAGGAGTTTCATCAGATTGGCCGGGCTGAAGAAATGCAGCCCCACCACATCCTCAGGCCGCGCCGTGAAAGCCGCGATCTGATCGACATCAAGGGTTGAGGTATTAGAGGCCAGAATGGTGCCCGGATCGGCCAGACGGTCGAGCGTTTTAAAGACCTGCTCCTTCACGCTCATCTCTTCAAAGACCGCCTCGATCACCAGGTCATGGCCTTTGATATCGGCAAAATCGCTGCTGTAGCTCAGGGCTGCGATCTGCGCCGCAGCCGCCGCTTCCGACACACGGCCCCGGTCTCGGTTGCGCAGAATGGTGGCTTCCGACTGCGCCCGCGCCCGCTCCAGCGCTTCGGGCTTCAGGTCGATGACCCTGGCCTGCAGCCCTGCCTGCACGATCGCCAGCGAAATGCCGATCCCCATAGTCCCCGCGCCGATCACCGCCACCCGCGCAATCGGCGCGGCGCTCAGGGCCGGATCAAGCCCCGGCACCCGCGCCACGGCGCGTTCCGCGCCAAAGGCATAGCGCAAAGCCCGCGCCGGTTCTGAGACCAGCAGCGCGTCAAAGAGACGGTATTCCTCAGCCAGCGCCTGATCAAAATCAGGCCCCTGCCCGGCCGCGACAGCGGCAATCGCCGCCTCAACGGCAGGCCGCAGACCGGGGTTCTGCGGTCTGGCCCGCAGCGCGGCGATGGCCTCCTCAAGACCTTCATCGTTCAGGGGCAGATCGCGCGGGCGGCGGCGGCCCTTTGCGGCAAGGCTTTCGGCAAAGGCCAGGGCCTCAGCCCGCAGATCCCCTCCGGTCAGCGCATCGGCGAGACCTGCCTCCAGTGCCTCGGCTGCGCTGATGGTGCGACCCGCCGCAATCCACTCCAGCCCGCGCACCGCGCCCACCAGACGCGGCAGACGCTGGGTGCCACCCGCGCCGGGGATCAGACCGAGGCTCACTTCCGGCAGCGCAAAACGCGCGTCCTTTGCCGCGACGCGGTAATCGCAGCCAAGCGCCACCTCCAGCCCGCCGCCAAGCGCCGAGCCCTGGATGGCCGCCACCAGCGGCAGACGGCAGGCATCAAGCCGCGCAATCAGCGCCCGGATCGGCCCGCCCACTTCAGCCGCATTGCGGTCGAACTCAGAGATATCCGCCCCCGCCGAAAACATCTTCCCGTCCGAGGCCAGAACGATCGCCTTCACGCCAGGCTGCGCTTCGAGAGCATCGAGTTCGGCAGCTATTCCCTGAGGGATGCCCGCCGTGGCGGAGATCGGATTAAGCGGCGGATTGGAAAAAACGATCAACCCGATGTCGTTCACGATCTGACTGGAAACCGGCATGGATACCCCCTGTTTGCAGACGGCAGGGTGAGCCCTTTACAGCGGAAACACACCGCCCTCAGCCACGCAGGCGCGCAGCGCTCTCCCCCCGCCCGAGCGGTGATGGCGCCGCCACCCCCCTCCGGGCAACGGCGAATTGCCCCAAGCGTTAGCGGAAGTTCAATTGTCCAACAAGCGCAGTTTCGCAGCCGCAGCCCCCGTGATAGGATGGGAACATCCGGCTGAGGGAGCCTCTGTGCATGTTTGAAAAGATCGCCGCCCTGCCGGCCTACCGGATTGTCTGCGACACGATTGAGGCGCGGATCCTCGACGGCACTCTCGCGCCTGGTGCCCTTTTGCCAACCGAAACCGAGCTTTCCGCGCAGTTCGGCCTGGCCCGCCACACCGTGCGCGAAGGACTGCGGATCCTGGAGGAAGGCGGCTTTGTGCAGCGCGAGGCCGGACGGCGGCTTTACGTGCGCACCCCCCATCACGCCGAGCTTGCCCCCCGCGCCACCCGCGCCCTGATGCTGCAGCGCGTCAGCTTTCGCGAACTCTGGGAAGTCTCTCTCGCGCTGGAACCCGCGGCTGCGACCGGCGCCGCTTTGCGGGCAAAACCCTCAGATATCAAAGACCTGGAAGAGATCCACCAGGCGATGACCATAGCCGCAGAGCGCGGCGAGACCATCACCGCGCATGACGTGGCCTTCCACAGCCGCATCGCGGAGATCGGCGGCAACAAAGCGCTGCTGCTGGCACGCGAGCCGATCTCAGCCCTGTTCTACCCCGCGCTTGAGCGGCTGATGAAAGCCCCTGCCGACCCCATGGTGACGCGCGCGCGGATGCTGCAGGCCCACCGGGAAATCATTGATGCCCTGGCCTGCGCCGATGCCGCGGCAGCCGCGCTCTGGATGACGCGCCACATGCGCGATTTCCGCCGCGGCTATGAACGCTATGGCTTCAGCCTCGACGAAGGACTGGGCGGGGAGGCGGTCTGAAACCAACCTCTTTCACATATGTGAATGAATGATGCAGATAGGCATTCGCTCTGGAAGATCCCGCGCAATCGGCGAAACCTGAGGTCAGGGAGTGTCGGGGTGAGGATGTGCGTTTGGCGCATGTCCCCCCGACTGTCACAAAGATCTCGGGAGGATCGCATGAAAGATCTGGAGGCCAGCCCGCGCGGCGCGGCAGATGTGCTTGATGTTATCGTGGTGGGCGGTGGCTTCGGCGGCATGTGCGCCACCTATACATTCCGCGAAATGGGACTGAACATTCAGTGCTTTGAAGCGGGATCGGACCTCGGCGGCGTGTGGTTCTGGAACCGCTATCCGGGCGCAAGGGTCGATCTGCCGAGCATCGATTATTCCTTCTCTTTCGCCCCTGAGATTGAGCAGGAATGGACCTGGTCTGAGGAATTTGCCGCCCAGCCCGAACTGCTGAAATACATCGATTTCGTCGCCACCCGGCTCGATCTGCGCAAACATTTCCGCTTCAACACCCGCATCACCGGCGCCCGCTGGGATGAAGCCAGCGGGCTTTGGCATGTCAGCACCGATAAGGGCGACACGCTGCGCACCCGCTATTGCGTCATGGCGACGGGCCCGCTTTCGGTGCAGAAAACCCCCGATATTGCAGGCTATGGCCGCTTTAAGGGCGAATCTTACCTCTCCGGTTCCTGGCCGCATGAGCCGGTGAGCTATGCGGGCAAGCGCGTGGGCATCATCGGTGTCGGCTCCACCGGCATTCAATGTGTGCAGGAGGTCGGGCGTCAGGCGGGCGAGCTTTTCGTCTTCCAGCGCACGCCGAGCTTCACCATGCCGATGCGCAACCAGAAACTTTCGGCGGATTATGTTGCGGATGTGAAGCGCAACTATGCCGGTCTGCGCGCCGCCGCCCGGGCCTCAACCGTGGGCGGCCTGCGCCCGCAATCAAGCCGCGCCTTCTATTCCGTAACGCCGCAAACCCGCCGCCAGCTTCTGGAAGATGCATGGAAACTGGGGGGGCTTTGCATCCTCGGCACCTTCTCGGATCTGATGACCAACCAGGAAGCCAATGACTATGTTGCTGATTTCCTGCGTGAAAAGATCAGCGACGTGGTGAAAGATCCGGTCACCGCCGAAAAGCTGAAGCCGCGCGGCTATCCGGTCTTTGCCCGCCGCGCCTGCCTCGACACCGGCTATTATGAGACCTACAACCTGCCCAACGTCCATCTGATGGACTGCCTGGAAGACCCGATCCTTGAGATCACCGAAAAGGGCATCCGCCTCGAATCGGGTGAGGTTGAACTGGATATGATCATCTTCGCCACCGGCTATGATGGTCTGACCGGCGCGCTGATGGCCTTTGATGTGCAGGGCCGCGACGGGCTGAGGCTGAAAGACAAATGGCAGGAGGGGCCGCGCTCTTTCCTCGGCGTCGCCGTCGCAGGCTTCCCGAACTTCTTCATGACCGTGGGACCGAACGGCCCTTCGGCGCTGGCCAATATCATCCGCATCAATGAAAACGACGTGGCCCTGATCGCCCGCGCCATCCGGCATATGGATGAAAACGGCCTGACCGCCATGGAACCGCGCCAGGAGGCCGAAGACGCGTGGATGGAGGCCATCCGCGCCGCAGCGGGGCGGACGCTGCTGTCGAAGGCGAAAACCTGGTATGTCGGGGCCAATGTGCAGGGCAAATCTCAGGGGCTGACCATGTTCACCGGCGGCTTTGCGAAATACGCCGAGGCCTGCGAAGACGCGGCAAAAGACGGCTTCCATGCCTTCCGCTTTGAGCCTGCCCGCGCCCTCGCGGCGGAGTAACCCGGCCGTCGCAGGACGAAGCCGCCGGCCCGCCGATCTGGCAGAGCCGGCGGGCTTTCTGCTGCGCGCAGCCCCCCGCAGATCAGGCATCTGCGCCATCCGGATATCCGGCTATCTATCTGTAAAACCTCATACTTCACATTTGTGAATGAGAACTTCCGGGATGCGTTGTGCTTTGACAATCCCCCGGCCGGATTGAACAATTCAGTACAGGCGCCGGGAACGGAGGGGTTACCGGGCGCTGTGGGAGGGAACTATGTTTGGCCTGATGCAGGATCGTCCGCTGCTCATCTCATCACTGCTTGAGCATGCAGAGACCTATCACCCCGGATCGGAAATCGTCAGCGCGACCTGCGAAGGTCCTGTGGTGCGCAGCACCTGGAAATCACTGGCGCTGCGTGCGCGCAAACTGGCGCAGGCGCTGCAGAAACTGGGCGTGAAGCCGGGAGACCGGGTGGCGACCCTGGCCTGGAACACCCACCGCCATGTCGAGCTTTACTTCGCGGTCTCGGGCATGGGGGCGGTGCTGCATACCGTCAACCCGCGCCTTTTCCCCGAACAGATCGATTATATCGTCAATCACGCGGGCAGCACGGTGCTGCTCTTTGACATCACCTTTGCAAAACTGGTCGGCGATCTGCGCGACCGTCTGCCGGGCGTGGGTCATTTCGTGGCGCTGACCGATGAGGCGCATATGCCCGCAGAGGCAGGTCCTGCGCTTTGCTATGAGACGCTGCTTGCGGCTGAGGAAGGCGTCTTTGACTGGCCGGTCTTTGATGAAAACACCGCCTCGTCGCTTTGCTATACCTCGGGCACGACCGGAAATCCCAAGGGCGTGCTCTACAGCCACCGCTCAAGCGTGCTGCATTCCTTCATGGTCTGCACCGTGGACGGGCTGGCGCTCTCGTCGGCAGATACCACATTGCTGGTGGTGCCATTGTTTCACGTCAACGCGTGGGGCATGCCCTATGCCTCGGCGATGTGCGGCGCAAATCTGGTGCTGCCGGGGCCGAAGCTCGATGGTGAAAGCGTCTATAAGCTGGCAACTGCTGAGACATGCACCTTCACCCTCGGCGTGCCGACCGTCTGGCTGAGCCTGCTGCAATATATCGAAAACACCCCCGGCCTCTCAGTCTCGGATCTGCCCTTCACCCGGCTGATGATCGGTGGCTCGGCCGCGCCGCGCGCCATGATTGAGACCTTTGAGAAAGGCGGCGTGCCCGTCGTTCAGGCCTGGGGCATGACGGAAACCAGCCCGGTTGCGGCGGTGGGCAATCTGCTGCCGAAACATGCCGCTCTGAGCCAGGAGGAGCAGATCGACATCAAGGTCCGTCAGGGCCGCGCGGTTTACGGTGTTGAGCTGAAGATCACCGACGAAGAGGGCGCAACCCTGCCCCATGACGGCGCACGTTCGGGCGATCTCTGGGTGCGCGGTCCCTGGATCACCCGCGGCTATTTCGGCGGTGAAGGCGGCGAGCAGCTGGATGCCGATGGCTGGTTCCCCACCGGCGACGTCGCCCGCATCGACACCGAGGGCTATGTCACCCTGACCGACCGCTCAAAAGATGTGATCAAATCGGGCGGGGAATGGATCTCCTCGATCGATCTGGAAAACGCGGTCATGGGCCATGCGGCCGTGCAACAGGCTGCGGTGATCGGCGTGCCCCATCCCAAATGGCAGGAGCGTCCGCTTCTGGTGGTGGTGAAAAAGCCCGGCGCTGAGGCTGAGCCGAAGGCACTCCTCGACTATCTCTCCGAGCGTGTGGCGCGCTGGTGGCTGCCCGATGACGTCGTTTTCGTCGACGCCCTGCCCCATACCGCCACCGGCAAGGTGCAAAAGCTGAAACTGCGCGAACAGTTCCGCGACCACGTGCTGCCCACCGCCTGAGCGGTCCGGACAGCGCCGCGCCGGGGCCGGATCATGGCCCCGCTGCCTCCCCATTCCCTTTCGCGTCGCAGGCCCTGCCCTGCCGCGCCGACGAAGACCCAGGAGTTCCCATGCCCCAGATGATCTTTGATGATGAAGACGGCACCTTCGGCCTCTTGCGCGACAGCGTCAGCGGTTTCGCGGCCGGCTTCCCCGGTGCGACCCGGATGCGTGCGCGCCGGGCGGCGGGGGCCGATCTTGACCGCGCCCTCTGGTCGGCCATGGCGGAAGCGGGCTGGCTGGGGCTGAGCATCCCCGAAGAGCTGGGCGGCTCGGGTCTTGGTCCGCGCGCCCAGGCCGTTCTCAGCGAAGCGCTTGGGCGCGAACTGATCTCTGAGCCGCTGGCGCATCTGGCGGTCTTTTCCGGCGCCCTTCTGTCAAAATCCGAGGATACCGCCACCCGTGCACGTCTGATTGAAGGGCTGATCGACGGCTCGCTGATCGTTTCCCCTGCGGTTCAGGGCGCGGACGGAGCGCTTTCGCCCCTGGCGGCGACCCCCTCGGCCAATGGTCTGCAGCTTTCCGGCGAGGCGCATTTCGTCAATGCCGCAGACTCCGCCGATGAACTGCTGATGCTGGCGGCCTCAGGCGATGAGGTGCTGCTGGCCGCCGTGCCGCGCGCCCAGGCCAGCGTCACCCTGCGCCCGACGCTTGACGGGTCGCAGCTTGGCCGTGTGGTTCTGAATAAGGCTGAGATCAGCGCCGACCGCATCCTCTCACGCCAGGGCCTGACCCTTGCCGAGGCGGCGTTCGATGCCACGCGCCTGGCGCTGGCCGCAGAGCTTGCGGGCAATGCCTCAAAAGCGCTGGAAATCGCCGTCGCCTATACCTCTGAGCGCGTGCAGTTCGGCAAGCCGATCGCGGCCTTCCAGTCGCTGCAGCACCGTATGGTCGATATGTGGGCCGATGCGGAATTTGCCTGCTCGGCAGTGGTCAATGCCTGTGACCGCCAGGACGAAGGCGATGCCCTTCCCGCAAAACTTGCCATCCTCGCCGCCAAAGCCCGTGCGGGCGATGCGGCGGTCACCGTGGGCCGCCGCGCCATCCATCTGCATGGCGCCATGGGCTTCACCGATGAATGCGACATCGGCCACTACATGAAACGCGCCGTTGCCCTGAATTCCGCGCTCGGCCAGCCCGAGGCGCTGCGCCTGCAGTTCCTCGCCCTTGAGCGCGCAGCCTGAAAGGTCTCCCCATGAAAAACGAACTCATCAAAGTCACCATCGAGAACCATGTTGCTCTGGTGAAAATGGATGCGCCGCCGGTCAATGCCTGGTCGCTGGCCTTTACGGAAGAATTCCTCGAAGTCTTCGACGAGCTTTATGAGGCGACCAATGTGCGCTGCGTCGTGGTCACGGGCCGCGAAAAGATGTTCTCGGCCGGTGCCGATATCAAACAGCGCACCTCGGTCAGCGGCGTTGCGGGCAATCTGACCCGCCACATGCGCCGCATGCGCGAAGTCGGCAATACCGTCATGGAGATGAACAAGCCGGTGATCGCCGCCGTCAACGGCCCGGCACTGGGCGTGGGCATGGCGCCGATCATCAATGCCGATATTATCCTCGCCTCCGACAACGCCTTCTTCTGCATGCCCGAAATCGATATCGGTCTGATGGGCGGTGCGGCCCACACCATGTCGCTCTTCCCGCATTCGCTGGCACGGCGCATGATCCTGACCGGTTACCGCCTGCCCGCCTCAGAGGCTTACCGCCGCGGCATCATTGAAGCCTGCCTGCCGCTGGAAGATCTCCTGCCGGCGGCGATGGATATCGCCAATAACATCGCCTCGAAAAGCCCCAAGGCCATCAGCCTTGCGAAACGCGCGATCAACACCGTGCGCTCGATGCCGCTGCGCGAAGGCTACCGCTTTGAGCAGAACCTGACCAATGAGATGACGCAGCATGAGGACTCGAAAGAGGCCATGCGGGCTTTCCTCGAAAAACGCAAACCCGTGTTCAAGGACAACGTGTAATGGCCGAGGCACAGCAAGACTGGAACGCCATGCCGGATGAAGACTTCCGGCAGATCTTCCGCACCTGGGCTGACGCGAACTGCCCCGCTGAGCTGCGCTTCATGCGCAAACAGCGCCCGCTTTATGAAGAGGTGAAGGTCTGGTATCAGGCGCTGGCCGACAAAGGCTGGCTCTCGCCGCTTTGGCCGCAGGAATATGGCGGCATGGGTCTGAACCCGGCCAAACATATGATCTATGTGGAAGAATGGGCGCGCCTCGGCTGCCCGCGCATTCCCGATCACGGCATTGGCCTCACCGGCCCGCTGCTGCTGCACTACGGCTCTGAAGAGCAGAAACAGTTCTTCCTGCCGAAGATCCTCTCGGGCGAGCATATCTGGTGCCAGGGTTATTCTGAGCCGGGCTCGGGCTCGGATCTGGCCTCAATGCGCACCACCGCCGTGCGTGACGGCGATGACTATATCATCAACGGCCAGAAGATCTGGACCACGCTTGCGCATTGCGCCAACTGGATCCTGCTGCTGGTGCGCACCGACAAAGAGGCCGCAAAACCCCAGCAGGGCATCTCAGTGCTGCTGGCACCGCTGGATCTGCCCGGCGTGACCGTGCGTCCGATCCCGAACCTGCGCGAAGAGGCGGATTTCTGCGAAGTCTTCTTCGACAATGTCCGCGTTCCGGTCTCAGCCCTCGTGGGTGAAGAGAACAAGGGCTGGACGCTGGCGAAAACCGTGCTGAGCCATGAGCGCATCTTCCTTGGCGCACCGACCCGGCCGGAATATGCGCTGGCGCGTCTGCAGGCGCTGGCCGAAGCGCGTGGCGCGTTCAGTGACCCGGCTTTCGTGTCGCGCTTCGCAAAACTGCGCCTTGATGTCTACGACCTCGGCTCCGCCTTTGAGCGCTTTGCCCGCGTGCTGCGCCAGGGGGGTGAACTCGGGGCCGATGTCTCGGTGCTGAAGCTCTTTAACACCGAGCTTTATCAGCGCATCACTGAGGAAATGCTTGAAATCCTTGGGGAAGAAGCCCGCTTCAATGACGATATTGAGGCCGGTGACATCGGGATCGATGCGATGAACCTTTATCTCGACTCGCGCGCCCCGGCGATCTTCGGCGGCTCCAATGAGATCCAGCGCAACATTCTGGCCAAAGCCGTTCTGCGGCTGCCGGGCTGACCCCCGAAACAACAGGGGGGGAGGAACCAATGACCAGACACCAGACGGATACGGGCACCGATTATGTGCTGACGGCCCGCGGAATGACCAAGCGCTTTGGCGGCTTTGCGGCCGTCAATAACGTCGATCTGTCGATCCGCCGCGGCTCGGTCCATGCGCTGATCGGCCCGAACGGCGCAGGCAAAACGACCTGCTTTAACCTGCTGACCAAGACCCTGACCCCGACCTCAGGGGTTATCACCTACGACGGCCAGGACATCACCCGCACCCGTGCGGCTGATGTGGCGCGTCTGGGTCTGGTCCGCTCTTTTCAGATCTCGGCGACCTTCACGCAGATGACCGCGCTGGAGAATGTCCGCGTGGCGCTGCAGTCGAAAGAGGGCACGGGCTTTCATTTCTGGAGCCCGATCCGCAGCCTGAGCCACCTTGACCGCCGCGCGAAAGACCTGCTCGACCAGGTGGGCCTTGGCGATATGGCCGATGCAAAGGCCGCCGATCTTTCCTACGGCAAAAAGCGCGCGCTGGAGATTGCGACCACCCTCGCGCTTGATCCGCAGGTGATGCTCCTTGATGAGCCGACGGCGGGCATGGGCCATGAGGATCTTGAGCCGATCACCGAGCTGATCCGTGAGACCGCCAAAGGCCGCACCGTGGTCATCGTTGAGCATAACCTCTCGATCGTGGCCACGCTTTGCGACCGCATCACGGTGCTGCAACACGGCGAAGTGCTGACCGAGGGCAGCTACGCCGAGGTCTCGGCGGATGAGCGCGTCATCACCGCATATATGGGAGGCGTCGATGAAGACTGACCCCGCCGGTAAACCGGGCCTCATCATTGAGGATCTCCACGGCTGGTATGCCGAATCCAAAGTGCTGCACGGCATGAATTTCGATGTGCGCGAGGGCGAAGTTCTGACCCTGATCGGGCGCAACGGGGCAGGCAAAACCTCAACCCTGCGCGCAATCATGGGGATCATGCGCAAGCGCAGCGGCTCGATCCGTTTTCAGGGCGAAGAGCTGATCCGCAAGCGCATCTATGAGATTGCGCGTAAAGGCCTGGCCTATTGCCCCGAAGAACGCGCGATTTTTGCCTCGCTCAACGTGAAAGAGAACCTCGCGCTGCCGCCGGTTCTGCGTCCGGGTGGCGTCTCGACCGAAGAGCTTCTCTCGACCTTCCCGAACCTGCAGCGCCGCGCCTCAAGCCCCGGCACCAAGCTCTCGGGCGGCGAGCAGCAGATGCTGGCCATCGCGCGGATCCTGCGCACCGGCTCGCGCTATCTGCTTCTGGATGAGCCAAGCGAGGGTCTGGCCCCGGTCGTCGTCAAAGAGATCGGTGAACTGATCCTGAAGCTGAAGGCCCAGGGCTTCACCATCATCCTGGTCGAGCAGAACCTGCGCTTTGCGCGCAGCGTGGCTGATCGCCATGTCGTCGTCGAGCACGGTCACGTGGTCGATATTCTGACCGCCGATGAGATCCGCCAGGATCTTGCCCGCGTGAAAACCTATCTGGGGGTCTGACGGATGTTTGATTTCGTTTCTCCGCAACTCCTCGCCGGGCAGCTTCTGATCGGGCTGATCAACGGCTCGTTCTACGCCATGCTGTCGATGGGTCTGGCGATCATCTTCGGCCTGATGAACGTGGTGAACTTTGCCCATGGCGCGCAATATATGCTGGGCGCCTTTGTGGCCTGGCTGGGGCTGAATTATCTCGGCATCCCCTATTGGGGCTCGCTGATCATCGCGCCCATCGTGGTGGGGGCCTTCGGCATGCTGCTTGAGCGGGTGATCCTGCGGCCTTTGCAGCATCTCGATCACCTCTATGCGCTGCTTGCGACCTATGCGCTGGCGCTGATTATTGAGGGGCTGATCCGTCAGCGTTACGGCTCAACCGGTCTGCCCTATGACAGCCCGATCACCGGCGGTCTGCGCCTCGATTTCATGTTCCTGCCCTGGTATCGCCTCTGGGTCGTGGGCTTCTCGGTCGTGACCTGCATCGGCGCCTGGCTTTTGATTGAGCACACCAAACTCGGGGCCTATCTGCGCGCCGCCAATGAGCGTCCCGATATCGTCGAAAGCTTCGGCATCAATGTGCCGCGCATGATCACCCTGACTTACGGCTTCGGCGTGGGTCTGGCGGCGCTGAGCGGCGTGCTGGCCGCGCCGATCTATCAGGTCTCGCCCTCGATGGGCTCGGGTCTGATGATCACCGTCTTTGCGGTGGTGGTGATCGGGGGCATCGGCTCGATCATGGGGGCTGTGGTCACCGGCTATATCCTCGGCCTCGCAGAGGCGCTGACCAAAGTCTTCTACCCCGAAGCGGCGAGCACCGTTGTCTTTGTGGTGATGATCGCGGTGCTTTTGATGAAGCCCAATGGTCTCTTCTCGTCGTCGGAGAAAGCGTGATGTCGAAAAATCTGCTGATCGCGCTGGCGGTTCTGGCCGCAGCCCTGGTGGCACCTGTCTTCGTCTATCCGGTCACCCTGATGACGATCCTGTGCTTCATCGTCTTTGCCTGTTCGTTCAACCTTCTGCTGGGCTATACGGGGCTTCTCTGCTTTGGCCATGCGATGTTTTTCGGCTCGGCTGGCTATATCACCGGCTGGGTGCTGAAGAACTGGGGGCTGACGCCGGAGCTGGGCATTCTGACCGGTGCGCTTTTCTCAGCCACCCTGGGCTTCCTGGTGGGCCTGGTCGCGGTGAAGAAATCGGGCATCAGCTTTGCCATGATCACCTTTGCCATCGCGCAGTTCGTCTATTTCATCCTGCTGCAGTCGAGCTTCACCGGCGGTGAAGACGGGATGCAGAACATCCCGCGCGCACCGGTTCTGGGGCTGATCGATGTGACCTCGGGCTTCAGCTACTATTATGTGGTGCTGGCGATCACCGTGGCGGCTGTGGCCTTCTTCTACCGCGTGGTGCATTCGCCCTTCGGGGATATTCTGAAAGCGATCCGCGACAATGATGCGCGGGTGGAATCTCTGGGCTTCAAGCCCGAGCGCTTCAAGCTGCTGGCCCTGGTCCTCTCGGCCGGGCTGGCGGGTCTGGCGGGCGGGATGAAGGCCACGGTCTTTCAGTTTGCCACGCTGACCGATGTCTCCTTCCCGATTTCGTCCGAGGTCATCATCATGACGCTTCTCGGCGGGCTTGGCACTCTGACCGGCCCGATGGTGGGCGCGGGCTTTATCATCTGGCTCAATGAGCATCTGGCGACTTTGGGCGAATGGGCGCTGATTTCGCAGGGCGTCATTCTGCTGCTCGTCATCATGTTCCTGCGCCGCGGGATCGTGGGGGAGCTGAACGCCTGGATCCGGGCGCGGCGCGCGAAATAAGCGCGAGGGTCCGAAGGGGGCCGCTGCGCGGCGGCCTCCGGCGGGAGTATTTTGAAAAAGCCAAAGCCCGAGGCGCCCGGATCCCCGTGAGGGGTCGGGCGCCTTTTTACTGCGGTCAGAATTCGATGCGGATGGGGGAGTTGAAGGGTTCAGCCTCGGCAACAAAAGCGGCGGCGGTTTTCATGATCGTGAGATAGCGGTCGAAATTGTCGTTGATCCGCTGGGTGACGCCGCCGAGCGCGAGGCAGGCGGGCTGGCCCTGGATGCGGGCCGACAGCGGCACAACGATGGTGGAGCCGCCTTCAAGCGGGACATCCCGCGCATGGGCATAGCCTTTTTCGCGGATCTGCGCGATGCGGGCTTCGATCTCCTTCAGGCTGACGCGTTCAGAGACTTTGCAGGCGATATTGGCGCGGCGCACCAGTTTATCGAGCCGGTCGCGCGGCAGATCCGAGAGCAGCATCCAGCCCGCGGCGGAGCGTGTCAGGGGCACGATGGAGCCTTCGTCGATGTGAAAGCGCAGGGCGTGGATGGATTCGATGGTGCGGGTATATTGCAGATAGATGTCATTGCGGGTGCCGATGAAAACCCCCTCACCGGTGGCGGCATGCACATCGCGCAGAGCCTCAAGAATCGTGCCGCTGCCAAAGAGTGCCATGGGGATCCAGTCGCCCAATGCGGTCACTTTGGGGGTGGGGAAATAGGCCCGCTCTCCGCGGTCATAGGAGAGGTAGCCCAGCGTGATCAGCGTCTTGAGAAGCACCGTGGCGCTTGACTGCGGATAGCCGAGATCTGCGGCGATCTCTGACATGGAGCGCCGCTGCTGATTGAGTTTGAAATATTCAAGAATTTCAAGCGCCCGCATCGCGGATTTGACCTGGTGAGCCTGCATGACGATTTCCTCCTCCGGTGCCTGACTTCACGTATATGAAATTTTATGACAGTATAGAATAGCCATGGTGGCGGATCGTCCTGCATGCCATGCTCTCTCAGAAGGCCGTGCACGCGCCCCGACCGGGGCCCCGAAGGAGGTTCGGGTGAGGCGGGGCCGGGGGCGGAGTTTCTGACACCGGATCACGGGGGTAACCGCTGCAGCGGCTGTGTTGATCTGTGGGAAGCTCTGCCGGAATTGAGGCCCGGCCGCGGCTGTTTTCAGGCGCGGTCAGGAAGTTGGGAGAGAGCCTGATGGCTGGCAGACTGGACGGACGTGTCGCACTTGTGACCGGCGGCGGGCGCGGAATTGGCCGCGCGATTTCTGAAGCTTATGCCCGGGAAGGCGCCTTTGTCGGCGTGCTGGATCTTAAGGCTGAGATTGCCGAAGATGCAGCCGCGGCCATTCGTGCCGCCGGTGGCCGGGCCATTGCTCTGACCGGAAATGTCGCGAAGCGCGACGACGTCATGGCAGCCGCTGAGGCTTTGCGCGCGGCCGCAGGTCCGGTGACGCTTCTGGTCAATAACGCCATGTGGAACCGCTATGGCCCGCTGGAAGATCAGACCGAAGAGATGATCGGGCGGATGATCGATGTGGGCTTTAAGGGCGTCATCTGGGGCTATCAGGCGGTCATGCCGCAGATGCGCGAAGCCGGTGGCGGGGTTATCGTCAATATCGCCTCGCCCTCCGCGCTTCTGGCCATGAAACATGGCATTATGTACAGCGCCATCAAGGCGGCTGTGGCGGCCTCGACGCGCTCGGCGGCGGCGGAATTCGGGCCGGATAACATCCGCGTCTGCGCCATTGCGCCGGGCTCGACCCGCACGGACGGGGCCAATCTGGTGATCGATGAAGAGGGCTGGGAGCGTCGCCGCAAGCGCGTGCCGCTGCAGCGTCTGGGCACGCCGGAAGACATCGCCCATGCGGCGGTCTTCCTGGCCTCGGATGAGGCGGGCTGGATCAGCGGCGACATGCTCTTGGTCGATGGCGCGATGACCTTCGCCTTTTCGTAACAGTTACGTCTGCCCCGCAGCGCATCGCGGGGGCAGGCCGGTTCAGCCATCCGGTGCCCGCTGAGGAGAGCGGCCGTCGGTTCAGGGGAGAGAGACATGACCATGAAGACCCAAAGCCGCTTTGGCGGTCTGGCGGCGCTGTGCTGCGCGACCGCGCTGATTGGCGCGCCGGCTTTCGCGCAGATGTCGGGCGATGTCATCCGCATTGGTGTGATGAACGATCAGTCGGGCGTTTACGCCGACAACTGCGGCCCCGGCTCGACCGCTGCGGTGCGTCTGGCGATCGAAGATTTCAACAATGAAATCAACGGCACCAAAATCGAAGTCGTGGTGGCGGACGATCAGAACAAGCCCGATATCGGCGTGGCGGCTGCCCGCAAATGGGTGGAGCAGGACGGCGTTGACACCATCGTCGGCTGTTCGGCTTCTTCGATCGCGCTGGCCGTGACCGAGATCATGAAGGCCAATGAAAAGCCCTATCTGCTGGGCGGCACCGCAAGCCCGGATCTGACCGGCAAGGCCTGCTCGCCCTATACCTTCCAATGGGTGCATGACACCTATGCTCTGCCCAAGGGCACCGTGCTGCCGCTGCTGGCCGATGGGCAGGACAGCTGGTATTTCATCACCGTCGATTACACATTCGGCAAGCAGTATCAGGCCGATGCGACCCGCTTTATTGAGGCGGCGGGCGGCAAAGTGCTGGGCTCGGTGCTCCATCCGCTCAACACCACCGATTTCTCGGCGCAGCTGCTGCAGGCTCAGGCCTCGGGTGCCAAGGTCATCGGCATCGCGAACTCCGGCTCTGACTTCGCCAACCTGGTGAAACAGGCGAAAGAATTTGGCATTGCCGAAGCGGGCCAGATCCTCGCGCCGCTCGGTCTTCAGATCAATATGATCCACTCGATCGGTCTTCAGACCGCCCAGGGTCTGCGCTTCGGCTCGGCGATGTATTGGGATGCAAACGATGAGACCCGCGCTTTTACGGAGCGGTTCCGCAAGGCCTTCAACGACCGCTATCCCAATGAAGCGCAGCTTGCGACTTATACGGCCGTGAAGCACTATCTGAAGGCCGTGACCCTCGCAGGCACCGATGACGGCAAGGCCGTGGCCGCAAAGATGCATGAAACCCCGGTTGAGGATTTCATCCATAAAGACATCCCGATCCGCGCGGATGGCCAGGTGATGCGCCCGATGCTCTCGGCGATGATCAAAGCGCCCTCGGACTCGAAATACCCCTGGGATTACTACAGCATCACCGGTGAAATCTCCGGCGCCGATGCCTGGACCCCGGCCTCGGAAAGCGCCTGCCCGGCTTTGAAAGGCTGATGCTTTCCTCCGGTGCTGCTCCCCAGGCGGCACCGGGCTTTACTGTCTTTTTGATCAGGATCACCCGCCATGCTGCTCAGCGCACGCCGGATTTCGGTCAACCCGTCTTTGCTGGGCGAAAGCCCGGTCTGGGACGCGGCGAATGAATGCATTTATTGGGTCGACGGCGTGGGCCGGAAGATCCACCGCCACAACATCCGCAGCAACAGCTTTGACGAATGGCAGATGCCCTCAATGGTGGGCTCAGTGGGCCTTTCGCAGGGCAGTCGCCTGATCGCGGGTCTGCAGGACGGGATTTATGAATTCGACACTGCAACCGGCGATCTGACCCCGCTTTTTCAATTTGCCACCCCCGATGAGCGCGTGCGCTTTAACGATGGCAAAGTGGATCGGCAGGGGCGGTTTCTCTGCGGCACAATGGGCATCCACGCCGAGCCGCGGGGCGAGCTTTACCGCGTCAGCCCGGGCGGCAAAACCGAAGTTCTGGCCAATGGCATCCGCATCTCCAACGCGCTGTGCTTCAGCCCGGACGGGCGGGTGATGTATTTCGCCGACAGCCTTGACCGCTCGGTGCGTGCCTACCGCTATGACAGCGCCGACGGCGCTTTGCAGGAGCCGCGCATTCATGTCGACACCAAGCCCTATGGCTCGGGCCCCGACGGCGCGACGGTGGATTCAGAAGGCTATATCTGGGTCACGCTTGTGCAGATCGGCAGGATCGGGCGCTTTGATCCCGAGGGTCAGCTCGACCGGCTGATTGATGCCCCGGTGGATATGCCCTCCTGCCTCAACTTCGGCGGCCCCGATCTCGACATTCTTTATATGACCTCGATCAAAGATTCCGGCACCGGCCGGGCGGTCTCGCGCCATCCGGCGGGCGGCCATATGTTTGCCATCGAGGGGCTGGGCGTGACCGGCATTGCCGAGACGCGCTTCGGCCTGCACGCAGAGGTTTGAACCATGACCCCCTATCGCAACCCCGACCGCCTGACGGACCTCATGGACCGCGAGGCGATCCGCGATTGTCTTTACCGTTATTGCCGCGGCATCGACCGCGCCGATGAGGCGGCGTTGCACGGCGCTTACTGGCCCGATGCCACCGACCGTCACGGTGCCATGGCCAGCGGTCCGGTGCAGAATTTCTTTGACCGCTGCCGCGAGGCCTTTGCGGCAGCGCCGCGCAATATCCATCTCGTCAGCAATATCCTGATCGAGTTTCAAAGCCCGACCCGCGCCCATGTGGAAAGCTATTTCTCGGCGCTGCAGCGCGCAGGTTCCGGGCAGGCCGCCCTCAGTGGCCGCTACTGCGATGTCTTTGAAAAGCGCGGCGAAGACTGGCGCGTGCTGCACCGCCTTGTGGTCTATGACTGGGTCGAAACCGGCCCTGCCCCTGAGGGCGATGAGGCCAGCCTCTTTGGTCCGCGCGCCCCGCGGGGGAGTGCATTCCCGACAGATCCCGTGTATCAGTTCAACGATATTTCAGGATAATCTCTTCCTCTGCCTCACCCGGGGCCGTCCGCCGGCCCGAGTGCAGAACGCAATGACATTGGAGCCTATTTTGACAGTTGGCCAGATCTCAGGTCAGAACATTCTGGCGGATGACTTCCGCTCGGCGCTGCATCAGGTTCCCGCCGCCGTCGTCATTCTGACCACCCGCCTTGCCGGTGAGGACCGGGCGCAGACCGTCACCGCCACCGCGATCTGCGCCGGCAGCGCTGAGCCGCCGAGCCTGCTGATCAGCCTGCGCGAAGACGCATCCTTTTGCCGGGAGCTGGGCGAAAGCGGCGTGGTGGCGGTCAATTTCGTGGCGCAGGAGCATCATGAGATGGTGCGCAGCTTTGTCGAAGCCGGGGCCGCCGAGGGCTTTGCCCGCAGCGCCTGCTGGCGTCGCGGCACGACCGGTGCGCCGCTTCTGAACAAATCCGTGGTGAGCATGGACTGCACCCTCATCCACAGCCAGCGCCAGGGCGCGAATATCGTCTACACCGCCCAGGTGCAGACCCTTCACACCGCCGATGCCGAAGGGCTGCTCTATCGCGGCGGGTTGCTCAGGCGGCTTGAAAGCGGCGCCTGAGCCAGGCATTCCGGAGGAGAAATTAAGATGACGAAGCTTGCAATCATCACCGGTGCCGCCGGTGGTATCGGACAGGCATTGCTGGCGGAATTTGCCGAAGCCGGTCACCGTCTCGTGGCCGTGGATCTGCCCGGAAGCCATGTCGCGGATCTCGTAAGCCGCTTTGGCGATCACCATCTCTCGCGTGAGGTGGATCTGGGCGATGAGGCGCAGATCGCGGCCTTCTGGTCCTGGCTCGACAGCCAGAGCGACCGCGTGGATATCCTGGCCAATAACGCAGCCCTCGGCCCCACCATGGCCCCGACGCTGAACACTCCGCTGTCGGATTTCCGCAGCACCTTTCAGGTGAACCTCTACGGTCCCTTCGCCATGGCGCGTGAGGCGGCAAAGCGGATGAAGCCGGGCGGCGCCATCGTCAACACCGCCTCCCAGGCGGGGGTTTTAGGCAATCCGCGCCGCAATGCCTATGCCGCCTCAAAGGCTGCGCTGATCTCGATGACGAAATCTCTGGCGGCGGAATGGGCGTCAAAAGGCATCCGAGTCACGGCTGTGGCCCCGGGCTATATCCGCACCCCCATGGTGGCTGAGCTTGAGCGCACGGGCAAAGCCGATCTTTCGCTGGTGCGCCAGCGCGTGCCGCTGGGCCGGATCGGACGCCCCGATGAGATCGCGGCGATGATCGGCTTTCTCGCCTCGCCCCAGGCGCGCTATATCACCGGCTCCGTGGTGGCGGTGGACGGTGGCTGGCAGGCCTTTAACCAGCCCGGTCACGCCCATCCCCCCGTCGCAGGCACCCCGGCGGAGGAGCTCGCCCGCCCTGCCGCGCGTCAGGGCAGCCGTGTCGTGCTGATCACCGGCGCGGGACGCGGCATCGGCGCGGCCACCGCCCGCCGCTTTGCGCAGGGCGGCGATATTCTTGTGCTGGCCGACCGTGAGGGGGCAGAGGCCCGCGCCGCGGAACTCGGACCGCAGCATCTGGGCATGACGGTCGATCTGACCGATGAGGCTGCCGTGACCGGCCTCTTTGACACCATCCGCGCGCGCTTTGGTCGCCTCGACGTGCTGGTCAATAATGCCGCTGTGGCCGATCACTTCCGGCCCGCCTTCGATCAGACCGGCGCGGATCTCTCGCGCACCATGGAAGTCAATGTGACCGGCGCCTTCCTCTGCGCGCGTGAAAGCCTGCGGCTGATGCCCGAGGGCGAGGGGGTGATCGTCAATCTCGGCTCGATCAATACCTTCCTGCCCTTTGCCCCGCGCCATGCCTATGGTGCGTCCAAAGCCGCGATTGATGTGCTGACCCGCTGCCTCGCGGCGGAGCTTGGCCCCGAGGGGCGCCGGGTGGTGACGGTGGCGCCGGGCTATATCCGCACCCCCGGCACCGGGGATCTGGAGGCACAGGGGCGCATCGATACCGCCGCGATCCGCCGCCGCATCCCCATGGGCGATATGGGCCGGCCCGAGGATATTGCCGAAGCCGTCTGGTTCTCAGCCTCGCAGAAGGCGTCCTATTTCAGCGGGGCGATCCTTTACGTCGACGGCGGCTGGACCTCTTTTGGCAATGCCGGGGACGCCAGCCCCGGGGATTTCGACCTTTGATGCAGAACTGAACTGCAAAGCCCCGAAACGCAGGACTTCGGGCCTCGGGCCGGTTGCCCCGGCCCGCAGTCCTGCGTAGTTAAGTCGCGCCTTCCGGCAGCTGTGGGGGAGAATGCTCAGCACCGTGATCAAAGTTGTTGCGCCGAAGACCGGTGCCACCTGCCCGGCCCGGGCGGGGGCTCTCCACGTCCCGCCGCGCTGCAACTCTGCCGCACCCAAGGGGCCGCAGTCTTTGCGCCCAAAGGTCCGGCAGGCGAGAGGCTGCAGATTGCTTCCCTCAAATTCCGCTGGTCTGATGCGGCATGTGACCTGCGGCACGCGCGGTTCTGTGCGCCGCCGCCTCTCTCTCAGACCCAGCTTCGGAAGTGCCAGATGTCCATGATCACCGACCGCCGCGACCTCGATTTCCTGCTCTATGAGCTTCTTGGCGCGCAGGAACTGGCCAGCCGCCCGCGCTTTGCCGCCTTTGACCGCGAGGCCATGGGGCAGATCCTCGACACCGCGCAGGCCCTGGCCGAAGATGTCTTTCTGCCCATCGCCGCCGAAGTCGACGCGCAGGAGCCGCAGTTCGTCGATGGCCGCGTGGTGCAGCCCGAAGCCACCGGCGCGGCCCTTCGCGCCTATGCCGATGCCGGGTTCTTCGCCCTGCCTTTCGCGGAAGAGGACGGCGGCATCGGCGCGCCCTGGACGCTTTACACCGCCGCCAGCGGCATGGTGGTTGCGGCCAATACCCCGGTTTCAAACTATGCTTTCCTGACCATCGCTGCCGCAAACCTGCTCAGCGCCTTCGGGACGGAAAGCCAGAAGGCCCGTTTCTTCCCCCGCATGATCGCGGGCGAATGGTTCGGAACCATGTGCCTCTCAGAGCCGCAGGCCGGCTCTTCGCTCGGCGATATCCGCACCCGCGCGGTGCCCAAAGGCGATGGCACTTTCGCGATCACCGGATCAAAAATGTGGATCTCGGGCGGCGAGCAGGCGATCACCGACAATATCGTCCATATGGTGCTGGCAAAGCTTCCCGATGCGCCTGCGGGCAGCAAGGGGATTTCGCTTTTCGTGGTGCCGAAAATGCGCACCGATGCGGACGGCACGATCACCGGGCCGAACAATATCGCGCTCGCGGGGCTGAACCACAAACTCGGCCAGCGTGCGACGACCAACTGCCTGCTGAACTTCGGCGAAAGCGGCGAGACCCTGGGCGAGATGATCGGCGAGCCGGGCCGCGGCCTGGAATATATGTTCCACATGATGAACGAGGCCCGCATCGGCGTGGGTCACGCCGCGGTCATGGCGGGGCTGCACGGCTATCTCTATTCGACCGATTACGCCCGCAGCCGCACACAGGGGCGCAGCCTCACGGACCGCGATCCCGCCAGCCCCATGGTGCCGATCATTGAGCACACCGATGTGCGGCGCATGTTGTTGCAGCAAAAGACCTCCGTTGAAGGCGGGCTTGCGCTCTCGCTTTACTGCTCGCGGCTGGTCGATGATGCGGCTTCGCACCCGGATGAGGGGGCCCGCAAAGCGGCGCTCTCGCGTCTGGGCCTGCTGACCCCGGTGGTGAAATCCTGGCCCTCAGAGCATTGCCTTGAGGCCAATAAATGGGCGATCCAGATCCTTGGCGGCTATGGCTATACCCGGGATTATCCGCTTGAGCGGCTTTACCGCGACAACCGCCTGAACCACATCCACGAAGGCACCTTCGCCATTCAGGGGATGGACCTTCTGGGCCGCAAGATCGGCGGCGATCAGGGCGCGGCGCTGCGTGCGCTGATCGCTGAGATGCGGGACACCCTCTCTGAGGCCACCCCCAACGCCGCGCTGAGTGCCGATGCCGCAGCCCTGGCCCGCGCCGTTGATGCGCTGGAAGCCGCAGCCACTGCGCTGACGGGCTGCGCGGATGTCGCGCGGCGCATGGCCAATGCCACGGTCTTTCTGGATGCCTTCGGCCATGTGGTCATCGGCTGGCTCTGGCTGCGCCAGGCCGCCGTGGCGCAGGCCGCACTTGCGGCAGGCCCGGCAGAGACTGAGGCCCGCTTCTACCGCGGCAAGCTCCAGGCCTGCCGCTATTTCTCGCTTCATGAACTTCCGCTGGCCGTGACCCGGCTGGCTCTGTGCGAAAGTCTGCAGTCGGTTCCGCTGGACACCCCTGCTGCCCTGTTTGACGTCTGAAGGAAAGCCCTATGAAATCTGTTTTGGCAGGCACGAAAGTTCTCGATTTCTCGCGCATCTTCGCCGGTCCCGACGCGGCGCAGACGCTGGGCGACCTGGGCGCGGATGTGCTGAAGATCGAAGATCCGGGCAAAGGCGACGGCTGCCGCAGCCTTGGCACGACGGACCCCAAAATGATGGGCTATGGCCCGACCTTCCAGGCCTTCAACCGCAACAAGCGCTCGATGACGCTGGATCTGAAATCTGATGAGGGGCGTGAGATCGCGCGCAAACTCATCGCGGATGCGGATGTGGTGATCTCGAACTTCCGCACCGGCACGATGGATAAATTCGGCCTCGGCTATGAGGATGTGCGCAAGCTGAACCCGCGGCTGATCTATTGCGAACTGCACGCCTTTGGCGACAAAGGCCCGATGTCGCATATCGGCGCCAATGACCTGCAGCTTCAGGCCCATTCCGGCCTCGCCGCCATCACCGGCGACGGCAATGGCCCGCCCAACCGCGCAGGCTCTGCCATTGTGGATCTTCATGCCGGCATGTCGCTCGTGGCCGGCGTTCTGGCCGCGATCATCCACCGCGACCGCACCGGTGAGGGCCAGAAGGTCACCACCTCGCTGCTGCAAAGCTCGGCGCATCTGATGGGCTATTTCTATCAGGAATACTGGGTCACCGGCTATGTGCACCGCGCCATGGGCACCGCCACCCACCTCAGCGTGCCCAACCAGGCCTTCCCGACGAAAGACGGCTATACCGTCATCATCGCGCCGACCCAGGAGATGTATCTGCGCTGCGTCGAAGCACTTGAGGCCCCGCATCTGCTGACCCCGCCTTTCGATACCCGCGAAGGCCGGATGCAGAACCGCGATGCGCTGATTGAAGTGATGTCGGAAGTGACCCGTCAGTTCACCAGCCAGGAAGTCTATGAGCGGATGGGCCGCGTGAAGGTGAACGTCGCCATCGTCCAGGACGTGGCTCAGGCGGCGAACCATCCGCAGCTCGAAGCCATCGGCGGCATCCACCACACCGAGATCGACGGCGAAGACCGCCGCTTCGTGGCCTCGCCCTTCACCATGTCTGAGACGCCCACGGCTTTCCGCACCCCGGCTCCGCGCCTTGGCGCGCATACCGATGAGGTGCTCTCTTCCCTCGGCTACAGCGCCGAAGAGATCGCCGCTCTGCACCAGAACGGCGCGGTCTGATCGGGTTAATCATCTCCACAGCGCGGCCCGCCGCGCTGTGGCAGCCTGCCAGCAAGGCCCCCGGACGAAAATCCGGCCCAGTCGCGCATACCTCATGCGTCAGGCCGCCTGACGGCGCTGCCCCTGTCATATCCCCGCCCGGGCAGTTTCCGGCCCGCAGCCGCTCCTGCGGCAAAGCGTCCGAAAATGTGCTGCAACCTTCTGTCCCGAACCTCGTTGGTTCCCCGATGGAAGGATCTCCGCGATGAACAATGACCAAAGACGGCAGCTCCTCAGCACGCTGCGCCTCGCTTTAAATGAAGCGCCAGGCCCCGCCTCTGAGCGGCTGACCGAACTGGCCGGCCGGCTGGATCACCTGTTGAAGACCAGGCCTGCCCCGGTGCAGCGCCATGATCACGGACCTTCGTGATCAAAACCCGCGTCCGGGCCGCTTCGGCGGCCGCTTGATTTTTGCCGTCCTGTGGTTTAAGTTCTCTGCGTTGATAGGTTTTACTTGAGCCACCTTCGTAGGGTTCCCAGGGATCCAACGAGTGCCCCTCCTCGTTAAAGCATAGTTAACGCACTCCCTCCTGCATCCGCAGCAGGGCGATCTGAATGGGCAGGAAAGGGTTTTTCATGGCCACAGGCACCGTAAAATGGTTCAATTCCACCAAAGGCTACGGCTTTATTCAACCCGATGACGGCGGCGCAGACGCCTTCGTTCACATCTCGGCTGTTGAGCGTGCCGGCCTTCGCGGTCTGGAAGAAGGCCAGAAGGTCAGCTTTGAACTTGAGCGCGACAAGCGTTCGGGCAAAATGACCGTTTCGAGCCTGCAAAGCGCCTGATTTAAGGGCCATCGCCCCGCCTCCGGCAGGGCGACATTTACGACAAGCGACTGGCCGGGCCTCTGCCCGGCCTTTTGGTTTTTACCCAGACCGCCTCGGCCTTTAACCCGCGGGAGCCGGTTCAAAAATCTGCGCGATCTCTGCGGCGGTCAGCAGTTTCCAGCCGCCCGGTGCCAGATCCTGCGGCAGGTGCAATGCACCAAGGCTTTCGCGGTGAAGCGCCTCAACGTGATTGCCCACGGCCGCAAACATCCGGCGCACCTGATGATAGCGCCCCTCAGTGATCGTCAGACGCGCTTCCAGGGGCGAAATCACCTCCAGCACCGCCGGAGCAAGGGGCTTCGTCTCCGCCTCCAGCATCAATGTGCCTGAGGCGAAGATTTCAGCCTCTGTACCAGTGAGCGGACGCGCAAGGCTCGCCAGATAGGTTTTGCTGACCTGACGGCGCGGGCTGATGACCCGGTGCAGCAGCTCTCCGTCATCGGTCAGCAGCAACAGACCCGAGGTCTGTTTGTCCAGCCGCCCGATGGTGGAAATCGCAGGATCCCGCCCGCGCCAGCGCGCCGGCAGAAGATCATAGACCAGCCCGCCCTCTTCCTTATGCGAACAGGTCATCCCCAGCGGCTTATTCATCAGGATCACCAGCCCAGCCAGCGGGTCGAGCGCTTCGCCGTCGATCTCCATCCGCTGCGGCAGATCCGGCGTCAGCGCGATGCGCGCCGAGACATCGGTCAGATCCGCCCCGTCGAGCTGAATGCCACCCGCCCCCGCCATACGGGCCATCTCTTTGCGCGAGCCATAGCCCATCGAGGACAAAAGCTTATCAATGCGCATCGTGGGTATTTTGGCCATGACAGATCCCTTTCTTCCGGCCCGCAGGCCGCCTGCCGCCATTCATCACTAAATGGCACCGGGCGGAAGCCCGCTTTGATGTGACACGCAGCCCTCCCTGTCTCGCAATTGAAACTTAACGTGAGGCGAAATGCAAAAAGCGCCCCGAAAGGGCGCTTTGCACGAAGAGGAGCCGGGGATCAGCCGCGGGTCGGATGGATGAAGCCATAGATCGGATAGGTGGTCGAGGTCATCTGACCGCGGCGGTGCTCAAGGCGCACTTGGCTCCAGTCATTGCGGGGCGAGACATCGACCGCCACCATATCCAGCGAGACCTGATTGCGGGTCCAGTTCGCATGGCTGATGAGGATCTGGCGCGAATTGACGATCCGCGAGACGACCGCAACATGGCCGCGACGCATCTTTTTGGTCGGCGCAAAATTCATCACCGCCCCCACCTCCGGGGTGTTTGAGCGGTGATACTGACCGGCGGCCTGGCTCCACCAGGTCCGCGCATCCCCACGGATCTGCACACCGCTGGCATCACGGGCAAAGGGCACGCACCAGACACGCTGACCGCGGGCGCGCTTGGCCTGGGCGTTCTGCACCGCAAGCTGCGTGCGCTGACGCAGCAGCGCGGGCTGCACCGCATGGGTCGAGGCCGGGGCATTCCGCGTCGAAACCGTCGCCTGCAAAGCGGCCGGGGCAGCGGCCAGGCGAAGCCCTTCCGGGCGGGCGCGGGGACGTTGTGCGGGGGCGGTGGTGGTGGTCTGAACCAGAGCCACCTCAGCAGCGGTAGTGTCAGCCGGACGCGGCTGAGGGCGAAGATCCTGAGCGGAAGCGGCGAAAGTCATGCAGGTCACGGCCATCATCGCCAGCGTCGGAAGAACCTTCACAAACCTCATCTGTCCTCACATCGGTTGCCTGACAGCCTGCCCTGTCACCGCGGGCAGAATAGCCAGCAGAGGCGGCGCACCAACCCCTGATCGGGACAGTCGGCGAAATCTCGCCACTTTCACATAAATTTCATCGATTAAGGGAACTTGTGCCGGGCATCTGACCCGCAAGTTGCGGCCTGCAACATATTGTCTTTTCTGTATTTTTTCTCAGCTCGGAAGAAATTTTCATCATAATCCGCATCGGTTCCCTCCGGACCGCCCGGCGGGGACAAAACCTGCATGCTGCCGCGCCGTGAGGGGAATTACTACTCAGAGTTGAAAAAAGGCCGCGCGATCCCCTCGCACGGCCTTCCTCTCTGGCAGAATACTTCTTACGAGGCCTGGGCCTCGCGCTGCAGCCCCGAAGCCCATTTCCAGACGCGGATGAACTCCCGCCCGGTCTGCGGATCGAGGTAGCTGCTGCCGTGCAGCTGCCAGAGCTCTTTGCCATTGCCCATCACATAGCGCATCTCGGGTCGCAGACCCACCGCATCCGGGCCTGCCGCAGCCTCAGGGGCGCGGCTCTGCTCAATCACCGAGACCCGCTCGCCGTCATCCGAATAGCAGCTGAAAACTGCCCTCGTCGTCCATTCCATCGTCTTGCTCGTCTGCCCGTCAAAACCCGCAATCCCGGAGCCAAAAAGCTCCGGGACGGGTCGTATCTTCTCTCCGGCCCCTGGGCCGGAGCCTTAAAGTCCGATCAGTTCGCTTCGAACTTCGGCAGCGCCTTCAGCTCGTCTTTCGTCAGCGTCACATAGGCGCGAAGATCATTGTCGGCGTTTTTATAGACCTGGATCTGCGAGGGATCGAGGGCGACGCGATGCTCGCCCATGCCAAGGAAGCCGCCAACATCGGTGATGATTTTCGACACAGCATTATCAGTTCCGATCTGCAGATCAGCGATTTCGCCGACGTCTTTGCCTTCGGCGTCATAGATATTGACACCTTTCAGATCGTCTGCGGTGATGCTGCCCACTTCGGTGAAGACATAACCCTCAGGCGCGGCGATCACGATGGCCGGTGCCGTCGCCGCAGCGCCCGGAGCAGCCGGGGTGACGGCGGTCTGGGCAAAGCCGGTACCGGCAAGGCCAAGGGCAGCGGTGAGAGCGAGAGCCGAAACTTTTACAAAGCGCATGAAATCCTCCAAGCGTGGGTTAACGTACTGAAGAGAGAACGCGGACAAAGCGGATTGGTTCACATCGACAGATCCAAACCTTTGCGCTTTAAGCAAAATTTTGCCCAATCCTGCGCCGGGGAGGCAAAGATCCGCCACGAGACCCGCCCTCACAGCGGTGTGACAGCCCCCCCGGGAACAGGGGTTAACCCTTCGGCATTCACTTCCTCTGCCTTCACGACAAAGCGCGTCAGACCATGCGGCCCAAAGCTGTGCAGCAGGGGCACGTCACTGGCGTCGCGCCCCCGCGCCACCGCCACCCGACCAATGCGCGGGATATTGTGCCGCGCATCCAGCGTGATCCAGCGCCCATAGGCCCAGACCTCGGTCCAGGCGTTGTAATCCATCGGAGCCGGATCCACCGGCACGCCGATATCGCCCATATAGCCGTTCACATAACGCGCGGGGATATTCATGCAGCGACAAAGCGCAATCGCCAGATGCGCAAAATCCCGGCAAACCCCCTTCCCCTCGGCCAGGGCTTCGGCAGCCGTGCGCGTGGCGCGGGCATGGCCATAGCCGAAATCGATGTGGCCGTTCACAAAGTCAAAGATGGCCCGGATCCGTTCCCATCCCGGCGCAGCAGCGCCAAAAAGCTCCCAGGCCTTCTCCATCAGCAGATCGGTCTCGCAATAGCGGCTCGGCAGAAGATAGCGCAGCACCTCATCGGGAAAATCCTGCGGTGTGCCCGCCTCCCCCTCATGGCTCCAGTCGTCCGGCTGCGGATCGATCCGCAGGTTATACTCCGCCGCAAGCCGCAGCGCCCCGGCAGGCGCGGTCAGCCGCAGGCAGCGGTTGCCATGGCCATCGGTGTAATAGCGAAACGGAACCTGGGGGCTGAGCTGCAACGCGCGCCGCGCGACGATCTTCGGCTCCCACTCCGGCGCCGGATCCAGCAGCGCCACCAGTTCCATCGGCTGCCTGCAGTCGATCTCAATCTCATAGCCCAGCGATATCAGCATAGCGGTACTCCTCCGGGGGCAACCAGTGCCAGAGCCGCAAAGTTCCGCCCCGGGGCAGAGGGCGGAAAAGATAAAAGCCGCGCAGGCTTTCACCTGCGCGGCCTCTCTCAGCGTCGAACGCCTTGCTTAGTTGCCCTGCCGCGCCAGCAGCTCCGTGATGCGGCGCACCGAAGCACGCCGGTTCTCGCGGATATCGCCCTCGCGGCGCACCTTCAGGAATTGCTCACCATAGCCCTGAACCACCATATTCTCCGGCGGCACATCGAAATATTCCGTCAACACCAGCGCCACGGATTCCGCGCGCCGGTCTGACAGCGCCAGATTGGCTGCGTCAGATCCCACGGTATCGGTGTGGCCTTCGATGAGGAACATCTCATAGGGATTGGCCTCAATCATGGATTTCAGCACATTGCCCAGATCGGCGAGATTGCGGGCCTGATCGGGCCGGATGGCGGCGGAGCCGGTGTCAAAGGTGATCGCATCCACATTGACCGGGGCCACAAGCGCGCGCACCTGCGGAATGTCACGCACCTGCGCCAGGGTAAAGCTGCGGTCGACCCGCGTCTCACGATCGAGGGCACGGCGCAGATCGGACTCCGTCCAGGCGGCCTGACGCTCAGGCACAACGGCAGGCGGCGGCAGGCGGCGCAGATCGATCGGAGCGGCGCTCTGCGTCTCATCGATCAGCAGCCGCTCAACCCCGTCAGTGCCGATGACCGAGCGGCGCAGCACCCGCAGATCCGCGTCGCGGATGGTCACAACGCGGCTGCCATCATCACGGGTCACGATGGTGCGGGTTGAGCCGTCCTCATAATTCTGCGTCGAGACACGGGCACCGGGGCGGCGGAAGATCGCGGTGTCATCTTTGATCACCTGATAGCTGCCATCCGGCCGCGTCACCACCAGGCGGTCCGGCGCACTCAGTTCAACCTGGCGGTTGTTCGACAGCACCGAGCCCACGGCCACCGCGCCCAGACCCAGCAAAAGCGCCCGCGACAGCGCTTTGGTATCATCATCCTTATCCGCAGATGCCGCAGCGGCAGGCGCGCCCGCAGCCGGTTGCAGCGCATCGCGCAGACTGGTGGCAAAATCCTCTGCCGAAGAGCGGGAACTCTCTTCGGTCACAGTCTCTTCCACAACATCACCCGCCGGGGCTTCTTCGGAAAGCGCAGCCGCAGCAGGGGCTTCAGCGGCTCCGGCTGCTTCACGGGCCGCCTCTGTCTCGGCCACGCCGACCTCGGGGACGGGAACAGCCTCCGCCTCGGGCGCGGTCTCCGGCACCGCTTCCGCAGGCGTCTCAGCCGGGGTCTCAGCGGGAGTATCAGCCGGAGGCGCAGGCGCGGCCTCCCCTTCCGGAGACGGCGCGGGGGTTTGCGTCCCTTCCGGCGTCACCTCCGGCGCGACCTCGGCCGGAGGTTCAGCGGGGGTCTCCCCCGTGGGTTCAGCCGGGTTGGCCGGAGCCTCCGGTACCACCTCTGCCGGAGCTTCAACCGGAGCCTCTGACGGATTCTCTGCCGGCACTTCCTGCGGAGCGCTCTGCGGCACCTCTGCGGGCGCTTCGGGCGCGGCGTCTGCCGGGGCCTCTGCAGGCACTTCAGCCGGAACCTCCGGCGGAGCTTCAGAAGGCGCCTCTACAGGCGTTTCAGCCGGGGCTTCAGCGGGGACCTCCGCCGGAACTTCAGCCGGAGCTTCAGCCGGAGCTTCAGCCGGGGCCTCTGCGGGGGCCTGTTCGGGAGCCTCAACCGGAGTTTCTGGTGCAACCTCAGGTGGCTGCTCTACCGGAACCTCAGGGGCGGCCTGAGCCAGTGCCAGATGCGGCGTCACCAGAGAAAGGCAGGCCACAAGCGCGGTCGTGTTACGTAAAAGACTGTTCATTATCATACCTCGTCACCTGCGGCCGAAGCCGGAGCAGCTGATCTGAAAACGCGCCAGCCCCCTGCCCTGTTCCCAAATTGCCCGGGAGCCAAAGCCGCCCCTTCCCGAAAAGGCAAAGCTGCGCCACTGTGACCGGACGGCCCGCCCTGCCCTGAGGATCTGACATGTCTGCCTTTTCCGGCCTTTCCGCCTTTCCGGTCACGCCCGCAAATTCCGAGGGTGTGGTGGATACCACGCGCCTCGCGCAGACCCTCGATCAACTGATCACCGCCGGGGTCGACAGTCTGGGCGTCCTCGGCTCAACGGGAAGTTACATGTATCTCAGCCCCGCTGAGCGCGACCGCACCCTGCGCGCCGCCGGAGAGGTCTGCGCCGGACGGCGACCGCTCCTGGCCGGGGTCGGGGCGCTCACCACACGCGAGGCAATCGCCCATGCCACCTGCGCCCGCAAAGCCGGTGCCGGTGCGGGTCTTCTGGCCATGGTCTCCTATACGCCGCTCACCGAAGATGAGATCGTCGAACATACCCGCCGCGTCAGCGAAGAAAGCGGTCTGCCGATCTGCATCTACGACAATCCGGCAACCACGCGGGTCACGATCTCAGATGACCTTCTTGCGCGTCTGGCAGAGCTGCCCGGCGTGATCGCCGTGAAGAACCCCGCAACAGGTCCCGAAGATATCGCCCGCCGCCTGAAGACCCAACGACACCGCCTGCCAGAGCACGTCTCCATCGGCTTCAGCGCCGACTGGCACTGCGCAGAGGCGCTGCTGCGGGGCGCTGATACCTGGTATTCGGTCCTGGCAGGCACCCTGCCCCGCCCCTGCGTGGCCCTGGCCAAAGCCGCAAGGCAGGGGGATGAGGCCGAAACCCAAAGGATCAACCAGAACCTTGAACCGCTCTGGGAACTCTTCCGGACCTTCGGCAGCTTCCGCGTGGTGCAGGAAATGGCCCGGCAACTTGGCCAGACCCTTTATCCGCCGCAGGCGCCCATCCTGCCCGTTGACCCGGAAATATCCAGAAAAATCAATCATTTGATGAGCACGCCTCATCTGCAGACCTGACCGGCAGCGCAGATAAAAAAACGGCCCCAAACGGGGCCGTAGTTCAACGAGGGTAGACCTGTCTTCGATCAGAAGCCGAAAACGAGCGAAACGCCCAGTTTGTTGTCGGTACGGATCGCACGGGTGTCGTTATACTCGGTCAGATAGCTGATCCGGGTCGACATCGCGTTGGTCATACGGAAGTTCACACCAAAGTCGTTGTTCACACGCAGTGCCGAGTCCGACTTCAGGACATCGGTGTCATTGGTGAGGAACATGGTGTCGTTGAACTGGTGGAAGAAACGCGAGCTGGCAATATAGCCGGTTTCGGTTTCCGAGTTACGGGCACCGTTTTGCAGATAGCTCACGCCAACACCGGCCTGGGCGCGCCAGGTGGTGGTCGGGGTGTTGATGAAGCGGTAACCCGGACCGATACCAACAAAGGCGTCGCGACGGATTTCATCAGCGGTATCAGCCAGACCATTGGTCTGCACCCGTGCAAGAGCGAAGACGTAGAACTGGTCATTAAAGTAGTAGTTGGCATCATAGACCGCGAAGACATCCTGCTTGGTCTTCGAGCCATCGGCTTCCTGGAAGTCCAGAACAGCGCCAAGGGTCTGAACCAGCGGCCCCTGGGCATGACGCAGACGCAGGCCGACCGAAAGGTCCTGAGTCTCGTTGTTACCGGTCTTACCCGAATAGCCCAGCGACGCGCTGCCGCTGAAACCGGGGTTGAATTCCGGGTTTCCGAAACGCGCCGCGTCATTCGCGCGGTCCATATCTTCACGCACGTCGCGCTCAACGTCGTCGAGACGGTCATTGACACCACGAACGCCGGTCAGAGTATCCTGGGCGAAGGCCGTTGCACTCATCAGGCCAAGCGCGACAACCGCGCCGAGACCAAGGGCGGATGTTTGTTTCACTGTCATAAAGTCACTCCTTAACATGCGGGCAAGCGCCAATAGGCGATCCGGCCGCCTGCATTTTTAACTCTTAAAATCTGAGAACGTTCCGAAGAACTTTGAAGCAGGTGTCTACTTTTTCGTGAGGTTGCCCTCAAAAGCAGGCTTTGCAGCAGGGTGCCTGAAGCCGGCCCAGGGCCGGGTGCCAATCCGCTCCCTGCCCCGCATCGAACAGAAACCGCTGCGCTCTGCCCTGAAATCCCTCATATACCTTCCCCGCAAACGGGCACCTATAGAGAAACACCGGGCGCAGACCCGGCAGTCTCTTATTCTTCAGGCAGCCCGTCAAAGGCCCCGGGAGAGACTTCCTCCCAGAAAGCTGCGATCGCCTTAACGTTCAGCGCGGACATCCAGCCGTGCTTTTCAAAGTCATCTCTGGCAGCGCCCTCAAGCCGCGCAAGGAAAAGCCGCCGGTCCGCATCCCGCTGCGTCGGCGTCCGCGCCGCAGCAAGGTCGCGGATCCGTTCAAGGCGTCTCGCCCGATCCGACAAAACCGGCGCCGCGGCGGGCGCCTGGTTTCGCGGCGAAACCTCAGAGCCGTCATCACGCAGCACGCGGGTCAGATAGCCAACCGGATTTCGGACATCGCCCTGAGCGGCCACGAAATCCAGACGCTTCCCCATGACCGTTTCGCCATGTTCGCGGATCCACTGCCGCGCCAGCCGGTCCGAAACACCAAGCCCCCGCAGGCGCGCATAGATATCCGAGTTCCGATGCCCCTCACCATCATCCAGATCCAGGATCGCCAGTTGAGGGTTCTCAGAAATCAGAAAGCGCACATCCGTCACCGCCCGCCCCATCTTACGGAATTCAGGCGTCACTACGATGTTCGACGTCTTATTCACCTCTGCCACGGCAGGCTTAATAATCTTCGCATTCAGATGCTTGAATTCATCATAATAAGGACTGTCCGCCACCCCCATGAGCCTGCGGAACAGCTCAATCGGCCACCAGCCCGTCGATCCCGTGCGGACAAAGCGGTAGCAGTTTTCATAAAGCGCAAGAGCATGGCCCGAGGTGAAGCGCCGCTGAATATTAAGATTAATCAGCGCAAAAACCTTGGGATCATGCAGCTTTTCGGCCAGCGCCGGTGAATAAGCATATTCGCACACCCCGCCCTTAAGCCGCGCGAAAGACAGCAAAGCCGAGACGCCCCACTCCTGTTGCCCCTCGCTGTCGAGCATATCCCATTCCGCGACCGTTTCCGCCAGGCCGCGCAGGGCAAGCTTCAATGTCTCGATATCGTTCGAATTATAGCCAATCATCAGACAGAGCGTGCGCGCATCAATCTGATGCCGGGTCTGGGATGTGAGCGTGTCGTAAGCGTTCAGCAGAAGAACATTGCTTAACTTACGCTGAAGCAAGGTCAGCTTCCCCGAGATATGGATCGCAGCAACATGCTTCTTAACCGCACCCCGTCTTAGTGGGCCCGTAAGCCGGTCGCGCGGGATATCGTTCAATGCGGTTTTCTCACGGGTCATCTTAACGCCTTCCTGGTCAGGCGAGTCGGACCTGACCAGGACATGTTGTGGCAAAAGGTATCCGCCCGCAACCATGATTCCGGAGACCTTAAAGCCGCCCCCGTATTCAGGTACCTATTACCAGGGAAGCTCAGACAACAGGTACCCGATTCCGGGAGAAGGCGCCTCTCAGGCCGTCATTTCGGGTAAAACTGCGCCTTCGATTCGCGCCTTAGATGTAAAAACCTGTGAATCAGCACCTGATATCCTGAGAATGGGTACTTAATATCCCGAACTCTGGCACCTTAATCCCTGAAATCAGGTACCTATAACAGTGTAACCTTCTGTAAATAAGTGGTTTTCTCGGACGTAAAGATTCAAAAAAGCTCATAATTCTTCAAAATCAGATTCGCGATTTTTCAGGGATATTCCCGTGAAATCAGCAAATTCTGTTCAGGGCTTCCCTATCTCACGTGTGATGTGCCATAGTTGGGTAGTCATCGTGAAGAATGACGCACATCAGGCGAAGCAATGGCTCAGAAACCAGTTATTCCCGGCAAGGCGGATCTTCCGCCCTACTTTAACATTGATCCGGCGCAGGCGGCAGCAAAACTGACTGATCCGATCGATACTGCACGTTTTGCAAAAGCGGCTGCCTTTGCGACCCGTGGTCGGGACGACCTTGCGCGCCGCGGTTATGCACCGGATGGACAGAAACGTCTGCGGAAGTTCTCGACCTGGGAAGTCTGTAAGTATCTGATCCCGGTCAATGCTGCCCATCTGCGCCGTGTGCTGCGTCAAAACCCGGAGCTTCCGCAGGGCGAGGGCGATGCGGGGTCCAAATGGTTTACGCTGGAGGAGGTCCTCGCGCTTCGTAACCACTTCGCAACTGAAGGTGCGCGCGATCGCGAATATCGTGCCTGGCGCCCGGAAGGACTGCCGGCGAAGGTGGTTGCCGTGGCAAACTTCAAAGGGGGCGTCGGCAAGACGTCGACGGCAGCCCATCTTGCCATGTCGGCCGCGCTTGATGGCTATAAGGTTCTGGTCATCGATCTTGACAGCCAGGGGTCGATGACCTCGATCATGGGCGGTAAGGTTGAGGACGAATGGCAAACCGTTTTCCCTTTGCTGGCAAGGGACTATGCGCTGCGTCTGCAGGAAGAAAACAAGGTCCGTGAAGCCGGTGGACTGGCGCCCTACCCCTTTGATGAGACGCTGACGGAAGCACTGAAGGTTTCGCCGCGAAACCTCATCCAGAAAACGCACTGGCCGAATATCGATCTGATCGGCGCGCAGCTGAACCTCTATTGGGCGGAATTTCAGGTACCCGTCTGGCGGATGCAGCTGCGCTCCTGGGCGCTTTGGGATGCATTGAGCCACGCCCTGCAGGACGGCGGAATGTTGGATGATTACGACATCATTCTGCTCGATACGCCCCCCGCGCTTGGCTATCTGACGATCAATGCGCTGGCGGCTGCCGATATTCTGCTTGTGCCGCTTGGGGCATCCTTTCTGGAGTTTGACAGCACCGGGCGCTTCTTTGACATGATCTATTCGACCTTCGCGTCGATTGAGGAAGGCGAAAATCGCGTGCGGCGCGCCGATGGCCTGCCGGAGATGCGTTTTGAATGGGATGCGGTGCGGGCACTGGTGACGCGGTTCGACCCCGCCCAGCAGGCGGATCTTGGCAATGTGATCCAGGCCTATTTCGGCGACTTCATGACAACCTATCGCCAGGAAATGACTGTTATGGTCGGCCAGGCGGGCGAGATGGTCTCCGGCATTTATGAGACGGATTACCGCAACTTTAACCGTGACACCTATGTGCGCGGGCGCGAAACTTTCGATCGCACCTGGGCTGAGGTGAAAGAAGTGATCCTTGGCACCTGGTGGCGCGACCAGCAGATGGCCGGGGCAGAGGAGTCGTAACGTGGCGAAACGTCGGGTTCTGGCAGTACCTTCCAGCGCTGATCTGGAGAAAATGGAAGCGGATTTCCGGCGCGAGCCGGCGCCGGTGCGGCCCGGGGTGGCGCCGATCGCCCAGGTCGCCGCTGAGACGGCCGCGGTTTTTGATCCGCGCAGCGCAGATGAGCGGGCGGAGGCGGCGCGGGATCGCGCCGTCGCCTCTGCTTTCCGTGAGGCGCGGACCAAAGGTCTGGTCATGGTTGAACTGCCCATCGAAGAGATCGAGGCGGATGCCCTGGTCCGCGATCGGGTGGTGATTGACGCGGAAGAGCTGGAAGAGCTGAAAGCCTCTATCGCCAAGACCGGGTTGCGGTTGCCGGTCGAGGTTTTTGAGCAGATGCCCGGGGCGGCGCGACCCTATGGGCTGCTGTCGGGGTATCGCCGCCTGATGGCCGTGCGCGCGCTGTGGGACCTGACGCATGAGCCGCGCTATGCGACCATCCGGGCTGTGGTGCGTGAGCCTGAGGCCATGGGCGGTGCCTTCGCCGCCATGATCGAAGAGAACGAAATCCGCGCGAGCCTCAGTCAGTTTGAGCGCGGGCGGATTGCCGTGATTGCGGCACAGCAGGGCGCTTTTGCCAATCCGGAAGCCGCAGTGGATGCGCTTTTCCCGGTGGCCTCTAAGGCGAAACGCTCAAAGATCCGCAGCTTTGCGCTTATTTTTGAAGAGCTTGGGGATATGCTGAAGTTCCCGGATCTTCTGCGAGAAAAAGACGGGCTGCGTATTGCGCAGGCCCTGCGTGACGGCGCAGAGGCGCGGTTGCGGGACGGTCTGGCGGAGGCGGATCCGGCGGATCCCGCAGCAGAACTGGCGGCGCTTGAGCGGATCCTTGACGAGCTTGACAGCCCCCCACCGGACCCGCGGAAGGGCGGCCGCCCCAAGCGCGCAGCGGGGCCCGCAGCAGAGACCAGCGCCGGCTTTACCGTTGTGGCCGAACAGGATGCCCGCGGCTGGGCGCTGCGCATCGGCGGGCGGCGCAAGGTCGACCGCGGGCTGATGGAAAGCCTGGTGCGGGAGGTTTCGCGGCTGCTTGAAAAGCCTTAAGCGGTTTCGCCGCCGCAGATCGGGATGGCCTGACCTGTGATGGCATCGCTGCCAGGGCCACAGAGCCAGAGCACCGCCCGGGCGACCTCTTCCGGATCGATCAGGCGGCCCTGCGGCGAGTGGGAGGCAAGGCTTGCCCGAGCCTCCTCTGCGCTGCGGCCGGTGGTTTCAACGATGCGGTCTGTCGATCTGCGGGTCATCTCGGTGTCCATGAAACCGGGGCAGAGGGCGTTGAAGGTGACCCCTTTGCGGGCATATTCAAGTGCCGCTGAGCGGACGAGGCCAAGGACGCCGTGCTTGCTGGCGGCGTAAGGCGCGACATAGGCATAGCCTTTGACGGCGGCCGTTGAGGCGATGGCGATCACACGGCCCCAGCCGCGGGGCGGCAGATGGCGGGCGGCCTCTCTGAAGGTCAGAAAGGTGCCGAGAAGGTTGGTATCAATCTGCGACTGAAATTCTGCCAGCGAGGTGCGCGCCAGGGGGGCAGAGGCGGAAATCCCGGCATTGGCGACGACGATATCGAGGGGGCCTGCGGCGGCAAAAGCTTCCTCCACCGAACGCTCGCTGGTGACGTCGCAGATCTGCGGATGCATGAGGGCGCTGTCGCGGGCCAGGGCGTGCAGGGGTTCCGGGCGGCGACCACAGATCACCACCTCAGCCCCCTCGCGGGCGAGGGCCCGGGCAATTGCGGCACCTGAGCCGGAGCCTGCACCGGTGACGAGGGCGCGTTTTCCTTGCAAAATCATTGGATTGCCTTCGCGCGTTCGGCCAGGGTCAGCGCCTGTCGGCGGCCGCCTTCGTAAGGGGCGGGCCAGGGCTGTTCGGTGTCGAGAAGGTCCACCGCCTGATGCAGCGTCCAATAGGGATCCGCGAGATGGGGCCGCGCGAGCAACACCAGATCCGCACGACCCGCCATCAGGATGGAGTTCACGTGATCGGCCTCATAGATGTTTCCGGCGACCAGGGTCGGGATCTGCAGGCTGTTGCGGATCAGATCGGCGAAGGGGACCTGGAACATCCGGCCATAGACCGGACGCTCGGCGCGGTCGGTCTGACCGGAGGAGGCGTTGATGGCATCGGCACCGGCGGCCTGGAAGGCGCGGGCGATTTCGACGGCCTCATATTCATCGACGCCGCCGTCGATCCAGTCATGCGCCGAAATCCGCACCGACATGGGTTTGTCCGCAGGCCAGGCGGCGCGCATGGCGCGAAAGACCTCAAGCGGGAAGCGCAGGCGGTTCTCCAGGCTGCCGCCGTAGTCATCCTGCCGCTGGTTGGTGACCGGAGAGAGGAACGAGGCCAGAAGATAGCCGTGCGCGGCGTGCATCTCGATCATATCAAAGCCCGCGCGATGGGCATTTTCAGCGGCTTTGACATGGGCATCGCGGATGCGGTCCATATCCGAACGATCAATCGGTTTTGGCACCTGGCTTTGCGGCAGATAGGGCAGGGGGGAGGCTGAGAAGATCGGCCAGTTCCCCTCGGCCAGGGGTTGATCGATGCCATCCCAGGCCAGTCGGGTCGAGGCTTTGCGGCCTGCGTGGCCGATCTGGGCGCAGATCTTTGCCGGGGTCTCGGTATGGACGAAATCGGTCAGTCGTTTGAAGCGGGCGACCTGCTCATCGGTGATGAGGCAGGGGCAGCCGGGGGTAATGCGCCCCTCAGGCTCAACGCAAAGCATCTCGGTAAAGACGAGGCCTGCGCCGCCTTTTGCGCGTTCGGCGTAGTGGATGAAATGCCAGTCGGTGGGATTGCCGTCGATGGCTTTATACTGCGCCATCGGCGAGACGACGACGCGGTTTGCGAGGGTCATCCCGCGCAGTCTGAAGGGGGCAAACATCGGGCGGCGCTGTGAGCTGCTGCCCGCCCGGGCCTGGAACCAGCTTTCCGCCCGGCCCAGCCATTCGGGGTCACGAAGGCGCAGATTTTCGTGTGAAATCCGCTGGCTGCGGGTCAGCAGCGCATAGGTGAACTGCATCAGATCGAGCTTGAGGTGGCGGTCGATCTCTTCGAACCAGGTGGTCGAATTGCGCGCGGCAGAGGTCACGCGCAGCACCTGAAGTTTGCGCTCGGCCTCATAGCTTTGCAGGGCTTCAGACAGAGGTTTGCCGCAGGTCAGCTCTTCGGCCAGGGCAATGGCGCTTTCCATCCCGAGTTTCGAGCCGGAGCCGATCGAGAAATGCGCCGTGGCCGAGGCATCGCCGAGCAGGACGACATTGTCATGATACCAGGTTTCGCAGGTCACGCGGGGAAATTGAATCCAGGCTGAGCCGCGGATATGGCCTGCGTTGGTCTGCAGGGCATGGCCGCCAAGATGGCGGGCGAAGATATTTTCACAAAGCGCGATGCTCTCTGCCTGCGACAGCTGGTCAAAGCCGAAAGCTTTGTAGGTTTCGGGCCCGCATTCGACGATGAAGGTCGCCATTTTGTCGTCAAACTGATAGGCATGGGCCCAGACCCAGCCGTGTTCGGTCTCTTCAAAGATGAAGGTGAAGGCGTCATCGAACTTTTGTTCGGTGCCCAGCCAGACGAAATGGTTGCGGCGCAGGTCGATTTCAGGGCGGAAGTGCTCGGCATAAAGCGTGCGGGTGCGGGAATTCAGACCATCGGCCGCGACAACGACGTCATAGTCCCGGCGCATCTGCTCAATCTCTCCGGTCGGGATATCGGCCTGGAAAGTCAGCGTCACGCCCAGATCGCGGGCACGTTCCTGCAACAGCAGCAGCAGCCGTTTGCGACCGATGCCGCAAAAGCCGTGGCCGGTGGAGGTCATCTCCTCAGCGCCGCGCACCACGCGGATATCGTCCCAATAGGCGAAGCTGCCGCGGATCATCGCCTCTGAGACGGGATCGTTTTCGCCAAAATTGCTCATGGTCTCATCGGAAAGCACCACGCCCCAGCCGAAGGTGTCGTCGGCGCGGTTGCGTTCAAAGACCGTGATTTCGCTCTCAGGGGCGCGAAGTTTCATGGAGATGGCGAAGTAAAGTCCGGCCGGGCCGCCGCCAAGCACTGCGATTTTCATATCTGTTCTCTCCCTGCGGACGCAGGACAGCGGGCGCCCGATTTCTTTTATACTTAAAATAAATCGGCTCACCGGCTGTCAAGAGATTTGCGCAGGGGCATTGGCGGGGCAGGGGGGGCACCCGGGCGTTTTGTCGCGGACCGTTCTGTCAGGATCGGGGGATAAGCCTCGGAAAACAGGATGTTTTCGGAGAGGCGGTCTGGGCGGCCCGGCTCTGGGCTTGCGCGGCCGGGCAGGGTAGAAATGCGGTTCGGACAAAGAGGACTATCATGCCACAGCGCAGCCCCCGTCGTCAGGTCAGCCGCCTTCCGCCTGAGCGCCGGATTGCAGATATTATGACGGCGGCACGGGCGATCTTTGCGGAGAAGGGCTATACCGAGCATGTGATCTCGGAGATTGCCGAGCGTGCGGGCGTCGTTGAGGGGACGATTTACCGCTTCTTCGCCAATAAGAATGATCTGCTGCAACAGGTGGCTGAGGCCTGGTTTCAGGAGATGATGGACCAGTCGGCTGCGAATTTTGCAGCGATCCGCGGCGAGTGGAATGCACTGCATTTCGTCATCTTTCATACGCTTGAGGCCATTCGCCGCGATCCCGGGCTGACGCGGCTGATGCTTTATGAGCTGCGCCCTGAGCCTGAACACCGTGACAGCCGGCTTTATGCGCTGCACCATGACTACACGGGACGGCTGTGCGCGATTGTGCGCGACGGGATGGCGCGGGGGGTGTTTCGCCCGGATGCAGATCCGGAACTGGCGCGGGATATAGCCTTTGGCGCGATTGAGATGCGGACCTGGTCTTATCTGCATCACAAAAGCAGTTTTGAGCCGGTGCCTCTGGCACGGGAAATCACCGATATGCTTTATGCCGGTCTGCTGCCCAGGACCGCGCCTGTGCCGCAGGATGAGACGCTTCGGCGGCTGGAGGCGGTGAGCCTGCGTCTGGAGCGGCTGGCAGATCAGGGCGAGGGCTGAACGGCGGAATTTCCTCGCCTGGCGGGGCCCGGGCCTGCTACCCCTGTTTCAGGGATGGCAGGAGGGCCGGGGATGGCAGAGGCAAACGACGATGGGGTGATCCGCAGTCTTGCGGCACTGGAGGCGCTTTATGATGCGCCCGCGCGTGGCTCGATCGTGAAAGAATGCGATCATATCCACCCGCTTTATCGCCCCTTTATTGAGGCTGCGCCCTTTGTGGTGCTGGCGACGGCCGGGCCGGAAGGGCCGGATCTGAGCCCGAGGGGGGATGGTCCGGGGTTTTTGCGGGTCACCGGAGCGCGGGAGGTGCTGATGCCGGACCGGCGCGGCAACAACCGTCTCGACAGTCTGCGCAATATCGTCACCAACCCGAGGGTGGCGCTTCTCTTCATCGTGCCGGGCGTGGGAGAGACCCTGCGGCTGACGGGACGGGCGGAGGTGACGACCGATCCCGGGCTTTGTGCCTCATTTGCGCAAAACGGGCAGAGCCCGCGTGTGGTGGTGCGGATCGCGGTGAGCAAGGTGTTTTTCCAATGCAGCCGCGCGGTTTTGCGCGCGAAACTCTGGGATCCGGGTGCTCAGATCCCGCGCTCTGCGCTGCCCTCTCCGGGCGCCATTCTGGCGGCGCTGTCGGGCGGAGAGGTCGGTGGTGCGGCCTATGATGAGGCGCTGCCCGCACGGTTGCGCGACACGCTTTATTAAAGCCTGGTGTCGAATCACGGCTTTCGGGTGGGAAAGTGCGTGCATTCTGCCGCGCAGGGGGGCGGGGGGAAAATTACCCTCGCCGCTGCGCAAAAATCGACCGCGACGTTTCATTTACTCTCAGCGCGCTGTCTCTATTCTGTGATCATCGCCGCCTGCGCCCCTTCGGCCGCAGGATCAGTTAAAAGGAGACTGGCTGATGCAGAATTTTGCTGTCCTGCCCGCCGCCGCCTCGTCCGGCTGTTGTCGGTCTTCGTGTCGAATGTGCGGCTGCTGAGCACCGCCTGAGCTGACCTTTCCGATCTGCTGAAACCCTTACCCCCGCTGTGACGGGGCCGGTTTTGAACACCCCATTGCTGACGAAGGCGTGCGAAGGCCGCTTTCGCTGACGGAGACCTTTTGCCATGACCAGGGCTGACACCACCGACCGTCTTTTTGTCACCACCCCAGATGATCCCCGCGCAAGACCGCTGGTTGAAGATCTGATCCGCGAATACGACAGCCGCTATGGCACGCTCTTCAGCAGTGAAGGCGCGCGGGCAGAGCTTTACCGCTATCCGGCTTCGGCCTTTACCGAGGCACAGCGCGGGGCCTTTCTGCTGCTCGAGCGCGCAGACCGCGTGATCGCGGGCGAGGCCTTTATGTTTTACGACGTGGATACGGCGGAGTTGAAGCGGGTCTGGGCCGACCCGGAGTTTCGCCGCCAGGGTCTGGCGCGGCGCATCGTTGAGGCTTTGGAGCAGGCGGCGGAAGCGCAGGGCTATACCCGCGTCTATCTGACCACCGGCTTCCGCCAGCCTGAGGCGCGGGATCTTTACCTCTCGCTCGGCTATCGCCCGCTCTTTGACCCGGAGGTTCCCGGAGAGCTTTACGCCACGCTGCCTTTCGAGAAGCACATCGGCGCTTTGCGCGGGCAGGTGCCGAGCTCGCCTTTGCGTGTGCCGGCGGCCAGTCTTGAAGAGGCAGCCTCTGCTGCCGCTGCGCGCAAAGCGGAAAGTGCGGCCCGGCATGCAGAGGTGGCGGCATGAGCGTTACTGATTTCGACCGCCTGCCGATCGCGGCGAGCCCCGCGGCTGAGGGGCATCTGAAGGTGGTGCCGGTGCGCCACCGCGCGCGCACGATCGGCACCGTGGCGGCCGTCGTGGTTCTGGCGCTGATTTTGCAGTCGGTTTTGGGCAATCCCCGCTGGGGCTGGGGCATCTTTGCTGAGTGGTTCTTCTCAGAGCCGGTTCTGGCGGGGCTGGGGCGGACGCTTTTGCTGACCGCGCTCGGGGCGCTGTTCGGCTTTACGCTTGGCACGCTCCTGGCGCTGGCACGGGTGTCCTCCTCGCCGCTGCTGGCGGGGCTGGCCTGGGGGTTTATCTGGCTCTTCCGCTCGCTGCCGCTGATCGTGCTGCTGCTGATCCTCAACAACTTAGGCTATCTTTATGAGACCGTGGCCCTGGGCGTGCCTTTCACTGATATCACCTTTGCAAGCTGGTCAACCACGCAGCTGATGACGCCCTTTCTGGCCGCCGTTCTGGGGCTGACGCTGAACCTTGGGGCCTTTTCGGCTGAAGTCATCCGCGGCGGTATCCTGAGCGTCGATCAGGGCCAGCATGAGGCGGCGGCGGCGCTTGGTCTGCCGAAAGGTCATCAGGCGCGGCGCATTGTGCTGCCTCAGGCCATGCGCTCGATCGTGCCGACGGCGTTTAATGAGATCATCGGCCTCGCGAAGGGGACCTCGGTGGTCTATGTCCTGGCGCTGCCGGAGTTGTTTTACACCATCCAGATCATCTACCGCCGCAACCTGGAGGTCATTCCGCTGCTGATGGTCGCGACCGTCTGGTATCTGATCATCCTGTCGGTTTTGTCGGTCATTCAGTATCACATTGAGCGTCACTATGCGCGGGGTGCGCTGCGCACGCTGCCGCCGAATGCCTTTCGGGTGGTCTTCGCGAAGCTGGGTCTGGTGGCTTTGCATCCCGCAGAGAAACCGGTGGCCCCGGCCGAAGAGGCGCAGAGTGCCCCGGTGACTTCGCGCGGGTTTGAGGGTCTGCCCCGGGGCGGTGCGGTGGAAATCCGTGGTGTGGCGAAAAGCTTTGGCACGCTGAAGGTGCTCTCGGACATTGATCTGAGCTTCGCGCCGGGATCGGTGACCGCGATCATCGGGCCGTCGGGATCTGGTAAATCCACCCTGCTGCGCACGATCAACCATCTGGAGCGGGTGGATGAGGGCACCATTGCCATCGACGGTGAGCTGATCGGCTATCGCCGCGAAGGGGACACGCTTTATGAGCTGGAAGAGCGCGAGATCCTGAAGCGGCGCACCGATGTCGGCATGGTGTTTCAGAACTTCAACCTTTTCCCGCATCTGACGGTGCTGCAGAACATCACCGAAGCGCCGATCCGGGTGCGGGGCCTGGGTAAGGCTGAGGCGGAGGCTCTGGCGCGGGATCTGCTGGCCCGGGTGGGGCTTGCTGAGAAAGCCGATGCCTATCCGCGTCAGCTCTCGGGCGGGCAGCAGCAGCGGGTGGCCATAGCGCGGACCCTGGCGCTGAAACCCAAAGTGCTGCTCTTTGATGAGCCGACCTCAGCGCTTGATCCGGAACTGGTGGGCGAAGTGCTGAATGTGATCCGGGAACTCGCGGCCTCGGGCATCACGCTGATCATCGTCACCCATGAGATCGGCTTTGCCCGCGATGTCGCTGACCGCATCATCTTCATGGAGCAGGGCCGCGTGGTTGAAAGCGGGCCGCCCGTGCAGATCCTGAACGCGCCCCGCCACCAGCGCACGGCAGATTTCCTCGCCCGTGTGAACTGACCTCTTCCCCCCTTCTGCCTCCCCGCAGACCCGGTTCCGGCATGTGCCGGAACCGGCCCGGAGCAGGCATCTTCAATCTAAAGGAAAATTCCATGTCTCTTCTTCGTCGCAGTTTTCTTGCTCTGACCCTCTCGGCTCTGCTGCCGCTTCCGGCGCTGGCGCTCGACGGGATCGACCTTTCGCCCGAACAGCCCGGCCGCATCCGGGGAGAGAAAATTCAAAGCGCGATTGATCTTTTGCCGAAAGATTACAAATGGGTCACCCCCGGCAAACTGACCGTGGCTTCGGTCCCGAACCGGCTGCCGTTTTCGGTCTATGCCACCGACACCCGCACCCCGGTCGGCGGAGAGCCTGATCTGGCGCAGATCGTGGCCGACAGCCTGGGGCTTGAGCCGGAGCTGATCCCGGTGGCCTGGGCGGATTGGCCCCTGGGGCTGGCATCGGGCAAATATGATGCCGTGATCCACAACATTACCGTCACAGAGGCGCGCAAAGAGAAATTCGATTTCTCGACCTATCGCAATGATCTGCTTGGGTTCTATGTCGCCAAAAACAGCCCCCTCACCGAGATTACAGAGCGTCAGCAGATCGCCGGGCTGAAGGCTTCGGTCCATTCCGGCACCAATCAGGAAGAGATCCTGCTGCGCTGGATTGAAGAGAATAAGGCCGAAGGTCTGGCCCCGACCGAAGTTCTTTATTTCGATGATGACGTGGTCCAGGACCTGGCGCTGGAATCGGGGCGGATTGATTTCTATCTCGGACCCAATGCCACCTCCGCTTTCAAAGCGGCGAAGGACGGCAATATCCGCCTCGTCGGCACGCTCTCGGGGGGCTTTCCGCTGACGGCTGAGATCGCGGTGGCCACCAAAAAAGGCGCAGGCCTGGCCGATGCGGTGACCGCAGCGCTGAACGGGCAGATTGCCAATGGCACCTATGGCAGGGTGCTGGGCAAATGGGGCCTTGATGCCGAAGCCATCACGGAAAGCCGCACCAACCCGCCGGGTCTGCCCGCGAAATAAGTCCCCCGGCCCTGCCCGGGAGACCGGGCGGGGCGCGTTTTCTTTGATCGGAATTGTCATGACTTCTCTCAGCCGCCGCCTTCTTTTGTCGCTCTCTCTCGCTGCCCTTGGGATTACGGCGGCGGGGGCAAAGGAATTGCCCTTTGACCTCTCCCCCGAGCAGCCCGCGCGCGAACACATCGCCGCCAATGCTGAGGCGATTGCCGCGATCCCGAAGGATTTTCCCTTTGTGACGCCGGGGAAATTCACCATCGGCACCAATCCCTCCGGCCCGCCGCTTGCGACCTATGCCAGCGATACTGCGACCGTGGTGGGCGCGGACCCCGATATTGCCAGCCTGATCGCTGAAAGCCTGGGGCTTGAACTGGAGATCGTGGTTGTGGCCTGGGCGGACTGGCCGCTGGCGCTGCAGTCGGGCAAGGTGGATGCGGTTTTCTCCAACGTCGGCGTGACGGAAGAGCGCAAAGAGAAGTTTGATTTCGCCACCTACCGCCAGGGGCTGCACGGATTTTTCGTTCATAACGACAGCCCGGTTCAAAGGATCGCAGAGCCGAAGGATATTTCCGGTCTGAAGATTGTGGTGGGTGTGGGCACCAACCAGGAGCGGATTTTAGGCAAATGGAACGAGCTTGTGGTTGAGGCCGGTCTGCCGTCTGCGGAACTGGTTTATTATGATGACGAAGGCACCAAGCTGCTGGCGCTGCGGGCGGGGCGGGTGGATGTGATGGTGCAGCCCCATGCGCAGCTGGTGCTGATCGCCGAGCGGGACGGTGATTTCCGCAAAGTGGGGGTTCTGTCCGCCGGCTGGCCTGAGCGTTCAGACGTGGCGGCGACCTTCCGCAAAGGCTCGGGTCTGGCGGAGCCGGTTGCGATCGCCGTCAACGGGCTGATCAAGGACGGCGTTTACGGCCGCACGCTGGCGCGCTGGCTGGTCAGTGATGAGGCGCTGGAGGAAAGCCGCGTGAACCCGCCGGGCCTTCCGAAGTTTTAAGCCATGGCGATTTCGCATTTTGCCCTGCTGATCCCCGGGAATTACGGCTTTGACGCGCCGCGCCAGGGGCTGGAGGAGACGCTCTCGCTCTTTACGCTTGCGGAAGACCTGGGCTTTGACAGCGCCTGGGTGCGCCAGCGTCATCTTGAGCGCGGGGTGTCCTCGGCGGCGACCTTTCTGGCCGCCGCCACGCAGCGCACCTCTCGCATTGGCCTTGGGACGGGGGTGATCCCCTTGGGCTATGAGACGCCTTTGCGGCTGGCGGAAGATCTGGCCACGGTGGATGTGCTCTCGGGCGGGCGGCTGAATGTGGGCGTCAGCGCGGGCCCTGCGGCTTTCGCCGATCTGCTGGGGCCGCTCTTGCCGCTGGAGACACCGGCGGCGAAGCATGAGAGAGCGGCGCTGCTGGCGCGGGCGCTGCGATCAGAGCCGCTGGCAGCGGAGAGCCTGAGCGGCAATGCGGCCGGGGCTCAGGTGCCGCGGGTGCTGCCTCATGCGGCGGGTCTGACGGAGCGGCTCTGGTATGGGGCGGGCTCAAGCGCTTCTGCGGCCTGGGCGGCGCAGAACGGCTGGCATCTGCTGACCGGCAATGTGATTACGGCAGAGGAGAGCGCGGATTTTCTGAGCACACAAAGGCAGCTGATTGACACCCACCGCCGCCACTGGGCGGGGAAGGGGGCACCGGGTCTGGGGCTTGGCCGGGTGATCCTTCCGACCGACAGCGCCACCGCTGAGCAGGCGGCGCGCTACCGGGCCTACTGTGAGGCGCGCCTGGCGCGGACGCGCGCGCCCAACGGGCCGGGGCGGGTGATTTTTCTGCCCGATCTGGTCGGCCACAGCGAGGCCATTCTGGAGGCGCTTGCGCAGGATCCGGTGCTTGCGCTGACGCGGCATCTGCGGTTTGAACTGCCCTATGATTTTGCGGCGGCAGATTATCAGCAGATTCTCCGCGATGCGGTTAAAATTATAGCACAACTGCGCTGAGATCTCAGCCCTGTTGCCAAAAAGACGCTGAATCGCTGAACATTTGCCTAAATGTTGGGCATTCTGTGCCTTTAATGCACCATTATCCGGCGAAGCGGAGGCGACGGATCGTCGCGGCCCGGGGCCTCGTTGACTTCCCCCTCAGAGCAGGCACACCGATGCGCCGTTGCCCGCGTGGCGTCTGTTCAAATACGAGGCTGCTATGTCAGATCTTTTCCTGCCCGCCACCCCGTCAACGGTGCATTGGGGCCGTTTCTGGTCTGACCTGCCGCCGGTTCTGGAAGTGGAGCCCGGTGCCCGGGTGACCATTGAGACCTTCTCAGGCCGGGAGATGCATCTGCCCCCGGAGGGCTCGGGCATGACGGTCTCTGACGCGCATCGTGAGGTGCTGGCCGCCGATCTGCCAAGGGTGGCGCATCTGCTGACCGGGCCTGTCGCGGTGCGCGGTGCAATGCCCGGCGATGTGCTGGAGATCGCGATTGAGAAAATCGATCTCGGGGCGGACTGGGGCTATAACGCCCTGCGCCCGAGCGCGGGGACGCTGATGGGCGAGATGCCCGTCTCGGCGATGAATCTTGATATCATCCCGATTGACCGCGCAGCGAAAACCGCCCGGCTGCCCTGGGGGGCGGTGCTGCCGCTCGCGCCTTTCTTCGGGGTGATGGGGCTGGCGCCTGCGCCGGAATGGGGTGAGCTGACGTCGGTTCAGCCCCGGGTCTTCGGCGGCAATATCGACCTGAAGCTGCTGACGGAGGGCGCGACGCTTTTCCTGCCGGTCCAGGCGGAGGGCGGGCTTTTCTCCTGCGGTGACGGCCATGGCTGCCAGGGCGACGGGGAAGTCTGCATCACCGCGCTTGAGACCTCACTCACCGGCACCTTCCGCTTCAATCTGCACAAAAAGGGCGCGCTGGAGGTGGATTATCCGATGGCGGAGACCGCGGATGAATTCATCACCATGGGCTTTCACGAGAGCCTCGATCAGGCGCTCAGGATTGCGTTGCGTCAGATGATTGCGCTGATCTCGCGTCACTGCGCCATCACCCCGGGTGAGGCCTATCAATTCTGCTCCATGGCCGTCGATTTCGCGGTGACCCAGTCGGTCAACGGCGAAAAAGGCATCCATGGCCGCGTGAAAAAATCCCTGCTTCAGCGCGGCTGAACGGGACTGTCTTTCGATTAAAAGGACCATCAGGATGACCTCTACGCTCCTGCGCGGGCTGCTGCTTTCGGCCGCGCTCGCAACCCCGGCTTTCTCGGCGGATCTTCGCATCGGTCTGAACGACGATGCGGATGTTCTGGACCCGGTTTTCTCGCGCACCTTTGTGGGTGAGATTGTCATGGCCTCGATGTGCGACAAGCTCGTGGGCTTCTCGGCGGGCTCGCAACTGGTTCCGGCGCTGGCCACGGGCTGGACGCTCTCGGAAGATGGTCTGTCGCTGAGCATGACGCTGCGCGAAGGCGTGACCTTCCAGGACGGCACGCCGTTCAATGCGGATGCAGTGGTGCACAGCATCATGCGCGCCAAAACCGCCCAGGGAAGCCGCCGTGCGAGCGAGCTTTCCTCGGTGAAAGAGATCACCGCAAAGGGCACGCATGAGGTGGTCTTCACCCTCAATGCGCCCGATGCCACGCTGATCCCGCGCCTTGTTGCACGTGCAGGCGTCATCACCTCGCCCACCGCCGTGGAAGCTGCGGGTGAGAACTTCGGCGCGCATCCGGTCTGCGTCGGCCCCTATAAGTTCAAAGAGCGCGTGGCCCAGGACCGCATCGTTCTGGAAAAGGACGAGGGCTATTACAACGCCGCCGCTTACAGCTTTGACACCGTGACCTTCCTGCCGATCCCGGATTCGACCGTGCGTCTGGCCAACCTGCGCTCGGGCGATCTGGATATGATCGAGCGGATCGCGCCTGCGGATCTGGCGACCGTCACCTCGGACAACCGTCTGGCCCATGTGAAAGCGCAGAGCCTCGGCTATCAGGGCATGACCATCAACATCGCCAACGGCGAAGGCGCTGGTCCGCATAACCCGCTGTCGCAGCACAAAGAACTGCGTCAGGCGCTGTCTTATGCAATCGACCGTGACGCGCTGAACCAGGTGGTCTTTGAAGGGCTTTACGCGCCGGGCAACCAGCCCTTCGCGCCGGGCTCGTTCTGGAATGACGCGGAGACCCCGGTGCCGCAGCGCGATGTGGCCAAAGCGCGTGAGCTGATCAAATCGGTGGGTCTGGAAGGCTTCAGCTTCACCCTGACCGTGCCGAACAACCAGGTGAACCTGCAGGTGGCTCAGGTTCTGCAGGCCATGGTCGCAGAGGCCGGGATTGAAGTGAAGGTTGAGGCGGTGGAATTTGCCTCGATGCTCTCGGCTCAGGCGGAGGGCCGCTATCAGGCGACGCTGACCGGCTGGTCGGGCTATGTCGATCCCGACACCAACCTCAACCAGTTCGTCGTCACCGGCGGTGGCATGAACGATCCGAAGTTCTCAAACGCTGCGGTGGATGAGGCTCTGGCTGCGGCCCGCGCCGAAAGCGACCCGGCGCTGCGCAAGGTGCAGTATGATGCGGCGCGTAAGATCCTCAACGAGGAACTGCCGCTGCTTTATCTCTACCACCAGTCGTGGATCTGGGGCTTCAACGCCTCGCTGCAGGGCTTCAAACCCTATGCTGACGGTCTGATCCGCCTGGAAGGCGTGACCAAAGGCTGAGGCTGACGGGGCGGCGCGTCCGGACGGGCGCGCCGCTTTTCTTTCTATGCCGCAGGCGCCGGGGGCAGGGGGAGCAGACGGTCATGCTCGGCCCGGATCAGGGCGGCGATTTCGCCGAACTGCTCAGACAGCGGAGTGCTGGCGCGCCAGACCATGCCGATGCGGCGCACCGGACGGGGCGGCGAGAGCCGCGTGACACTGACGTCAGAGCCTGCGGTTTCGCGGGCCACCGCCATGGCGGGAATGAGCGTCACGCCGATACCGGCCTCGACCATCTGCACCAGCGTCGCCAGGGAAGTGCCCTCGAGCATATCCGGCGCGACGTCATTTTTCATTGAGCAATAGCCCAAAGCCTGCTCGCGGAAGCAATGCCCCTCTTCGAGAAGCAAAAGCCGCATGCCGGGGGGCAGAAGGCCGGGGAAGGACAGCGGATCGCCCGCGTAATGCGCCGGCCGCACGAGGTGAAATTCCTCTTCAAAGAGAAAATGCTCCTCAAGGCCCGGCTCTGAGACCGGCAGCGCCATGACGGCGGCATCCAGCCGGCCTGCGGTCAGCTCATCAATCAGCTTGTCGGTGGTGGTTTCACGCGGACGCAGATCCAGCCCCGGCATCTCTTCGAGGATCCGGCGGATCACCGGCGGAAAGAGATAGGGCGCCACGGTTGAGATCATCCCGAGGTGCAGCGTGCCCTGCATCCGCCCCTGCGCCGCGCGGGCGAGATCAGAGAGTTCTGAGACCTCCAGCAGGATGCGGCGGGCGCGTTTTTCAAAGACTTCCCCCAGGGCCGTCAGCCCGATCCGGCGGCTGCCCCGCTCAACCAGCGGAGCGCCAAGAAGCGTCTCCAGCTCTTTAATCTGAAGCGAGAGCGCGGGCTGCGAGATGGCACAGGCCTCTGCCGCGCGCTGAAAGTGGCGATGCTGAGCCAGGGCCGTGAAATAGCGCAGATGTTTCAGGGTTATCATAAGTTCTGCTTATCATGTCTATTTGAAAATACTAGTTCAATTTATGAAACTCATGGGCTATAGCCTGTCCATCAATTCGGTTGCGGCCCGGCCGCGCCCGCTCCGCCATTTGAGGGATCCAGAATGACCGACCACTCCGCTTCTTCTTCCGGTAAATGCCCGGTGATGCATGGTGCCGCGACCACCAAAACCGGCGCGAGCAGCGCCTTCTGGCCGAATGCGCTGAACCTCGACATCCTGCACCAGCATGACCGCAAGACCAACCCGATGGGTGCGGATTTCAACTACCGCGCTGAGCTGGCCAAGCTGGACGTGGAAGCGCTGAAAGCTGACCTGCGCGCGCTGATGAACGACAGCCAGGACTGGTGGCCGGCTGACTGGGGCAGCTATGTGGGCATGATGGCCCGCGTCACCTGGCACGCAGCAGGTTCCTACCGCAACACCGACGGTCGTGGCGGCAACGGCACCGGCAACCAGCGCTTCGCGCCGCTGAACTCCTGGCCGGACAACGTCAACACCGACAAAGGCCGCCGTCTGCTGTGGCCGATCAAGAAAAAATACGGCAACAAAATCTCCTGGGCTGACCTGATCTCGCTCGCAGGCACCATCGCCTATGAGGTTGCCGGTCTGAAAACCTATGGCTTCGCCTTTGGTCGTGAGGACATCTGGCACCCGGAAAAAGACATCTACTGGGGTGATGAGCAGCAGTGGCTGGCGCCCTCGGACACCCGTTTTGCGGATGTCGAAGATGCAGCCTCGCTGGAAAACCCGCTGGCCGCCGTGCAGATGGGTCTGATCTACGTCAACCCGGAAGGCGTGAACGGCAAGCCCGATCCGGCCCGCACCGCGCTGATGATGCGCGAAACCTTTGCCCGCATGGGGATGAACGACGAAGAAACCGTCGCTCTGACCGCAGGTGGCCACACCATCGGGAAAGCCCACGGCAACGGCAATGCGGCGGACCTCTCGGCAGATCCGGAATCGGCTGACGTGACCGCTCAGGGCATGGGCTGGTTCAACACCAAAGGCCGCGGCATTGGCCGTGACACCGTGGTGTCGGGCATTGAAGGCGCATGGACCACCAACCCGACCCGTTGGGACAATGAGTTCTTCACGCTGCTGTTCAAATACGACTGGACCCTGACCCGTTCGCCCGCAGGCGCACAGCAGTGGGAACCGATCGCGATCGCCGAAGAGGACAAGCCGGTTGACGTGGAAGATCCCTCGATCCGCCACATGCCGATGATGACCGATGCGGATATGGCGCTGAAGGTGGACCCGATCTACCGCGAGATCTCGCTGCGCTTCATGAACGACTTTGAGGCCTTCTCGGATGCCTTTGCCCGCGCCTGGTTCAAACTGACCCACCGCGACATGGGTCCGAAAACCCGTTATGTCGGCCCCGATGTTCCGGCGGAAGATCTGATCTGGCAGGACCCGGTTCCGGCTGGCAACACCGCTTATGACGTTGCGGCTGTGAAGGCGAAAATCGCAGCGGCCGGTCTGTCGGACAATGAGATGATCGCAACCGCGTGGGACAGCGCGCGCACCTTCCGCGGCTCGGACTTCCGTGGCGGCGCAAATGGTGCCCGTATCCGTCTGGCGCCGCAGAAAGACTGGGAAGGCAATGAGCCGGCCCGTCTGGCGAAAGTCCTGGCCGCTCTGGAGCCGATCGCGGCTGAGACCGGTGCCTCGATTGCAGACGTCATCGTTCTGGCCGGTAACCTCGGTCTGGAAAATGCGATCCGTGCGGCGGGCTTCTCGGTTGAGGTTCCCTTCGCTCCGGGCCGTGGTGACGCGACCGCAGAGATGACCGATGCAGAGTCGTTTGACGTGCTGGAGCCGAAACATGACGGTTTCCGCAACTATCTGAAGGCCTGGTCGGACATCGTGACCCCGGAAGAAATGCTGCTCGACCGTGCGCAGCTTCTGGGTCTGACGGCTGTGGAAATGACCGCGCTGATCGGCGGGATGCGTGTCCTTGACACCAACTTCGCAGGCAGTCGTCATGGCGTCTTCACCCAGACCCCGGGTGCGCTGACCAATGACTTCTTCGTCACGCTGACCGATATGGCCTATTCCTGGAAGCCGACCGGCCGCAACAGCTATGCGATCGTCGAGCGCGCTTCGGGTGAGACCCGCTACACCGCGAGCCGCGTGGATCTGGTCTTCGGTTCGAACTCGATCCTGCGTTCTTATGCAGAGGTCTATGCCCAGGACGACAACAAAGAGAAGTTCGTGCGCGACTTCGTGGCCGCCTGGACCAAAGTGATGAACGCAGACCGCTTCGATCTGCAGGCCTGATCTCAGGTTTCGCCCCGGCCCTGACGGGTCGGGGCGAAGAAAACCCCGCTGCGCGTTTGCGTGGCGGGGCTTTTTCGTCTCAGCCCGCGTCTTTGATGCCGGGGCGCTGTGCCACTTCTTCAAGAAAGCGTTTCAGCCGCGCCTCCGGCAGGGCCTCGCCGGTGAAGCTGGTGAAATAGCCGCGGATATAGCTGAGCCTAGTGGCGAGCGCCTCGCTGACGCCGAGGGCGTAATAGCCCATCTGCATATAATAGAGATTGCGCGCAGCGACCTCTGCGGCTTCGGGGCTGCGGCCTGCGCGTTGATACATCTGCGCGAGGGCGGCGAGCCGGGTCTCATCGGTCTCCAGCACCCGCGCACGCAGCGCCGCATCTGAGCGGGCCCAGGCGCGGATCGAGAAATCAAGCCGCGGATCATAAAGCCCGGCATCCAGCCAGGCCATCATCAGCGCCAGAACAGAGCCCGTCAGATCCGGTCCGGCCCCGGCAGCGTTCACAATGGCGACGGTGTTTTTCTGCGCCCATGAGTCAATCAGGGCCTCAAGGATCTCGCCGCGGTCTTTGAAATGCCAGTAAAAGCTGCCCCGGGTCACGCCCAGACGGTCCGCAAGCCGGGTGATTTTCACCGCATCCGCGCCGCTCTCAATCAGCGTCTCAAGCGCCGCGCGCAGCCAGTCGGCGCGGCTTAAGACCGGGCTGCGCAGGGAGGCTGCCTCCGTGTCGGTGGTTTCCTGTGTGAGACTTTGATCGGGCATTGCATTTCCACAGATGATTGCAAGGTCACATACACATGTGTATGGAGCCAGGAAGCGGCCCATCACCTGCCGTAACCGCGACGGAGGCAAAGACTATGACCAGCACCGAAAAAACACCACCACGTGTGGCCCGCTTCGCGGATCTGAGCTTCGCGCCGCGCTTTGCCTATCCCGAGATGTGTGAGGTGACAGAGGTGGCGGGGCTGGCCGATCGCAGCGAGCTTGCGGGGGGCTTTGCCCGGTTCCGCGCGGCCGAGATCCCCTGGCAGGTCCGCTATGATGAGCTGATCCTGGTGCTGGAGGGGCAGTTCTCGGTTGAAACGCCTGAGGGAGTTCTCTCGGCGGGGCCGCGCGACACCATCTGGCTGCCGGCGGGCACGCCGGTCACCTACCGCGCAGAAGATGCGCTGGTCTTTTACAGCCTTCAGCCCGCTTCCTGGGCCAGCGCGGAGGGTGAGGCATGACCCGCATCCGTCATCTGCCGAAGAATGACCGCACCCTGGGCTGGAGCGCGGTTCTGCCGCCGCGCCAGCCAAAACCTGCGCTCAAGGGCGAGGTGTCAGCCGATGTCGTGGTGATCGGTGCAGGCTTTGCCGGGCTGGGCGCCGCGCGGCGGCTGGCAGAGCTGGACCCTTCGCTGAAAATCGCTCTCATCGAGGCGGATCTTTGCGGCGAGAATGCCTCGGGGCGCAACTCGGGTTTTGCGATCGATCTGCCCCATAACGTTGGCTCGTCGCTGGAAGAACTGGCCAAGGGGCGGGCCTATCTGCGTCTTGCGCGCGGCGGCATCGAAGCGCTGCGCGAGAGTGTCATGCGCCATGGCATCGCCTGCGACTGGAGCGAGGACGGCAAATTCCACACCGCAGCCTCTGAGCGGGGCCGCCGTGAGGTGCTGGAGCCGACCACGGCAGAGCTGGACCGCCTGGGCGAGAGCTATCGCTGGCTCAACCGTGAGGAATGCGAAGCGCGCCTCGGCACGCCGCATTTCGCATCGGCGGTGCATACGCCGGGCACCGTGCTTTTAAACCCTTCGGCCCTTTGCCGCGGGCTGGCCGACAGCCTGCCGGATAACGTCACGCTCTATGAGCAGAGCCCGGTTCTGGAGGCGGATTTCGGGCCGGTGGTGACGCTGAAAACCGCGCAGGGACGTCTGCGGGCCGGAAAGGCGATTGTGGCGGTCAACGGCTTTGCCATGCGCTTTGGCCTGTGGAAGGGGCGGCTTTTGAATTTCGCGGCCCACGCCAGCATCACCCGGCCCCTGACCGAAGAGGAGCAGGCGCGGATCGGTAATATCGCCCCCTGGGGCACCACCCCGGCCAATGCCTTTGCGGGCATTACCATGCGCTATACCAATGACCGCCGCATTCTGATCCGCCAGAATATCCACTTCCAGCCCTCGATGCATGTTTCTGCTGAGGTGCAGGCGAAGGTGCGCGCACAGCACCAGCGCAGCTTTGATGCCTATTTCCCCAAGCTGCGCGGTGTCAGCATGGCGCAGACCTGGACCGGCTTTATCTGTCTGTCGCGCAATGGTGCGCCGGGCTTTGGTCAGGTTGCGCCAAACGTCTGGAGTGCGGTCTGTCAGAATGCGGTCGGCGTCAGCAAAGGCACGACCAGCGGACGGATGGCGGCGGCTCTGGCGCTTGGGGTCGATGACCCGCTGCTGGGCGATATGCTCAGCCTTGGCCAGCCCAATGCGGTGCCGCCGCGCCCCTTCCTCGACATCGGGGTCCGCGCGCGTTTCGCCTGGGAGCTTTTCGCCAACCGTCACGAGGCCTGAGGCAGGGAAGGGGGCCTGCAGCCCCCTTTACCGTTTGCCGTGGCGGCGCAGCCTCTCTCAACTGCCGACGAGAGAGAGCGTCTGAAGCGGCTCTTTGGCCGAGGTGGGGCGGCCGGTGCGCAGGCGGCTCAGGACCGCCTGGTTGCGCCCCTGGGATTTCGCACGATAAAGCAGGGCATCCGCCGCACGCAGCGCCGCTTCAGCATCCATCGGTGAGAGCAGTCCGGGCTGCAGTTCCACCGCGCCGATGCTGACACTCAGCCGGCCAAGGGGGGATTTCTCATGCTCGCGTGAGAGTTGCCGCACCTGGCGCAGGATCTCTTCGAGCCGCGCCTCAGCGGGCTGGTCGGGCGGCGCTGACCAGACGCAGAGAAATTCTTCACCGCCAAAACGTGCGGCGAGGTTTTGCGTATTGTCGCTGTGCTCTGACAGCAGCGCCGCCAGTTCCCGCAGCACTTCGTCGCCGCCCGCGTGACCATAATGGTCGTTATACTGCTTGAAGTAATCGACATCGATCATGGCGATCTGCAGCTTTTGCCCGCTGCGCCCGGCGGTTTCCCAAAGATCCGCAAGGCGGCGGTCCAGCGCGCGTCGGTTCAAAAGCCCGGTCAGCGGGTCAGAATTGCTCATGGTTTCGAGGGCCAGAAGCTGCGCAAATCCGCGCCTTGCGGCCAGTTCCATCAGCGCCGCGCTGATCACACCCACGATATTGGCGCTGATCAGAAAGAGGCTGCGGACTGCCAGCTCCCGCGGGCTCAGACCTGCGAAATATTCCGCCAGCGGATAGGCGACGGCCGCCGTACACCCGGCCAGCAGCGCCCATTTCATCCTGAGGCCGCCGCAGCAGTAGAAGTAGAAGATGGTGAGGATGATCCCCTCATATTCGATCGGCGTGCCGTTAAGCCGCGCGATCACGATCATGGCCACAACGGCCAGCGCCGATGAGACGGAAGCCGCGGCTGCGAATTTCTGCAGATGACGGGCTCCGAAACGGGTGTAGCTGATCGCGCTGACGCAGAGCAGCGGCAGGATCATAAAAAGCCAGCGCACCCAGAGGAAATGCGGCAGAACTTCAGGCGCCACCATCAGCACATCAAGCAGCGAATAGACCGCCATGACAGAAGCCGCGATCACCGCAGACCAGCGCGCCCGCTGAACCAGATCATCTTCATAATGGCGCCGGAAGGCCGTTTCGAGTTCGGGTGTAAACCGCGCCCAGAAGCCGCGTCGGGCCCAGATGACCTTTCCTGACAGCCTTTTATTCGCGCCGGGCATTCCGTAATCGCTTTCGATTCAGCACCTTCTCCACACTCATAGGGAGATCCGCCCTGGGGGGCAATTGTCCGGCTGTGCAGGACAAAGCTCTGCTGTGGCAGAATTGCCCGGAGTTTGGTGCGCCGAAGTCAGCCCCGCCCCCGGAGAAGCCATCCGTTGCTGAGCGATTGGGCATATACGGGAGTTTCGGGGGAGGGTGCCTCTTTGGCGGGCGTGACGAAACTTTGTGCATCAAAGGGTTATGAATGAGTCTCGGCAAAAGGCCGTGCAGGTCGCGGAGGGCGCTGCACCCCGGGTCGTCATCCCCGGGGTGTGAGCCGGATGGGGTGGCGGTTATTGCGTCTGAAGTTTCGTATGCGCAATAATCTTTCCAGCCAGCATCATAATTTTCTTGCCTGATGGCTGCCGCAGGGTCAGCCTGATCCTGCGGAGAGGAGCCGCAGGGGAAGGGATACTATGACTGACAGACTTCGTTTTGGAATCTTCATGGCGCCGTTTCACAAGCCCGGGGTGAACCCGACGCTGGCGCTTCAGAATGACCTCGATCTGATCACATGGCTGGATCGCTGTGGCTATGATGAGGCCTGGTTCGGAGAGCATCACTCCGCCGGCTCCGAGATCATTCCCAGCCCGGAGCTGTTCATCGCAGCTGCGGCGCAGAACACCAAACATATCCGTCTTGGCACCGGGGTCATCAGTCTGCCCTATCACAACCCGCTCTGGGTGGCAGAGCGGATGGTCTTTCTTGATCACCTGACGCGGGGGCGTGCGATCCTGGGGGTGGGGCCGGGGGCGCTGCCGACGGATGCGGCCATGGTGGGGCTGGACCCGCGTGAGGGGCGGCCCCTGCAGGAAGTGGCGCTGAAAATCATCATGCAGCTTTTGCAGGGAGAGACCGTCACCTTCAAAAACGACCGCTGGGATCTGCGCGAGGCGCGGCTGCATCTGCAGCCCTATACCAAACCGCATCTGGAAGTGGTGGCGGCTGCGGTGGCCTCTCCCTCAGGGGCGACGCTGGCGGGCACCCATGGGGCGGGTCTGCTGTCGATCGGCGCAACCATGAGCCAGGGCTTTGACGCGCTTGGCTATAACTGGAACATCGCCGAGGAAACGGCTGCGAAACACGGCAAGACCATGGACCGCAAGGCCTGGCGTCTGGTCGGCATGTGCCATGTCGCCGAGACCTATGAGCAGGCGGTGAAAGATGTGGCTTACGGCATTGAGCATCATTTCAAATACTTCCAGAACGTCGCGGCCTTCCCGCAGATGGCGCTGCCGGGCAATGACGTGCGCGAGATGGTGGAATTTGTGAACACCTCCGGCATCGGCGCGATCGGCACGGCGGATATGGTGCGTGAGCAGATCGACCGGCTCTGGAAGCAGTCAAACGGCGGCTTTGGCTGTTATCTGATGATGGCGCATAACTGGGCCAATCAGGAAGCGACGCGGCGCAGCTATGAAATCATCGCCCGCGATGTCTTCCCGCATTTCCAGGGCCATTATCAGCCGATGATGGATGCCAATGACCGCGCTGCGGCCAGACGGCCTGAACTGGCGGCGACCCATGTGAAAGCGGTGGAAGAGGCGACCGCGCGCTATCAGGCGCAAAACGGCTGACGGCAAAGGGCGCCGCCCCCTTTCGGGCGGCGCTGTCTTTATCCCTGCCGGTCAGCGGCGTCCGCTTGGTGCCTTCACTTTGCGGTTGCCGCGCGGGCCGGTCATCACCGGGGTGTTTGAGATGTTTTCCTCTGAGAGCTTGCGCCAGCGCTCAAGCCGCGCGGGATCGAGCGTGCCGGCTTTCACGGCCGCCTGAACCGCGCAGCCCGGCTCATGGGCATGGGTGCAGTCGCGGAAGCGGCAGTCGGGGGCGAGTTCGGTGATTTCGGTAAAAAGAACATCCAGACCGACCGAGAGATCGCTGACATGCAGCGTCCGGATACCGGGCGTGTCGATCACCGTGCCGCCGCCTGTGATGGCGTGAAGCGAGCGCGAGGTGGTGGTGTGGCGGCCCTTGGCGTCCGCTTCGCGAATGCCGCCGGTCAGCTGCGCCTCTTCGCCGGTTTTGCCGGTCAGCGTGTTGAGAAGCGAGGATTTTCCCACACCGGAGGAGCCGACCAGCGCCACGGTCTGACCCGCGCCGCACCAGGGCGCAAGCACGGCTCTGGCGCTTTCAGAGGTGGCGTCCAGTGTGACCACCTCAAGCCCGCGCTGCAATCCGGTGACCTGATCGCGCCAGAAGGCGGGGTCTTCGACCTTATCGGCTTTGGTCAGGACGATCACCGGATGGGTGCCCGCCTCATTGGCCATGGCCAGGTAGCGCTCAAGCCGGGCGGGGTTCAGGTCTTCATTGCAGGAGGTTGCAATAAAGAGCGTATCGACATTGGCGGCGATCAGCTGTGGCACCCGCCCGCCTTCCGTCCGGCGCTGCAGAAGGCTGTTGCGCTCAAGCCTGCGCACCAGAAGGGTGGTTTCCGGCTCAATCAGCACCCAGTCGCCCACGGCGTAATCTGCGGTGCTGATGTGATGGGGCAGCATCAGGCGCAGGGTCTCGGCGGGTGATTGCGCAGACATCCGCGCGCGATGCACATTCGAGATGCGCACCGGTTGCAGATGCGCGTCTTCCGGCGCGATCTGGGCGGCAAAAAACGGCGACCAGCCAAGGGCTGCCAGGTTCAGGCGGTGGGGATCGGTATCTGGTGTCACGCTGACCTGAATGCGGATATTTCTGCGCCATTGCAAGCCCCGCAGAGAGGAGCCGCCCGGCGCGCGAAAAGCGCCCCGAAAAGCCCCCTGGTGACGGGACAAAGCAGTAACGTTGCGGGCAGGGATCGGGTTGCAAAGGGGGGCCTGCCCGAGGGGGACTTTCGCCGCAAAAGCACAGCCGGATCGGTCAGCCGAAGGGGCCTTAATCCCGGGCCGGTTGCGCCGTCTGACTGGATGAGGCAGCCGCAAATGAAGCACAAATCACGAAATAAACAAGTAATAACAATGTTATAAGAGATAATCTCGCTTAACTGTTGCGTTTTGTGACTCAGGGGGTATGCTTTTTGAACCTCGAACTGAGGTTTCACGCAGCGGGAGTCTGGTCTCCCCTTTTTTGCGCAGCGTGCCGTTTTTTCGGCACCCGGCCCCTTTGCGTTTCTCGCAGTTTTTCCGGGCCATTTAATCCAGCGGGTCGTCACAGGGGCAGCGCCTGAGGCGGGTCTTCATTTTGTGCTGCACAACGACGAAGGACAGTAATGTCATGACGAAGTTGTCTGAAATTTCACTCATCGCCCTGCTTGCGGGTGCGATGATCTCTCCGCTTACCGCAGGCAGGGCGCAGGCTCAGCAGGACGACAGTTGCGGGCGCGTCTCTATTGCAGAAATGAACTGGGCCTCGGCGGGATTTGCCGCCTGGGTCGATAAAATCATCCTGGAAGAAGGCTATGGCTGCCAGGTTGATCTGGTGACCGGCGATACCATGCCGACCTTTACCTCGATGAATGAGAAAGGTGAGCCTGACATCGCCCCGGAGCTTTGGGTGAACGCCGTCAAAGATCCGCTCAATGCCGCCACCGACGAGGGGCGGCTGATCGTGGCCTCGCAGATCCTCACCGACGGGGGTGTTGAGGGCTGGTGGGTGCCGAAATATATCGTCGATGAAAATCCTGAGATCACCACGATTGAGGCTGCGCTGGCGCGGCCTGATCTCTTCCCCGCGCCGGAGCGGCCGGACCGGGGGGCGGTGATGAACTGCCCGGCGGGCTGGAACTGTCAGATCACCACGGAAAACCTGTTCCGCGCTTATGATGCAGGCTCGAAGGGCTTTGATCTGGTCGACAGCGGCTCTGCGGCGGGGCTCGACGGCTCGATCGCGGGGGCGGTTCAGCGCGGGCGCGGCTGGCTTGGCTATTACTGGGCACCGACCCCGGTCCTTGGCAAATATGAGATGGTGCGCCTTGAGATGGGGGCGGATCTCGACCGCGAGCATTTCGACAGCTGCATCGCCCAGGCCGATTGCCCCGAGCCAAAGCCCACTGATTACCCGGTGGCCGAGGTCTTTACCGTGGTGACCAAAAGCTTTGCCGAAAGCAATGGCGTGGCCATGGGCTATCTGCAGACCCGCTCCTGGGGCAATGATGTGCTCAATGAGGTGCTCGCCTGGATGGATACCAATCAGGCCACCAATGAGGATGCTGCCTACCATTTCATGGAAGAGCATCCCGACCTGTGGAAAGCCTGGCTGACCCCGGAAATTGCCGCGAAAGTCGAAAAAGCGCTCTGAGGAGTGCCTTGATTTTTTGATGTGACCGTGCCGCCCCGGGCGGCACGGACCGCGTGGTTATATCTGAACATCTGAAAACAGGAGTGCCCATGGCCTCTTCCTGCTGGGGTCTGCCCGAGTTTCTCTGCGCAGCCCCTGAACTCAGCAGCAGCACCCTGCGCCAGGTCCGGCGCAGCATCGATGGCGGTTTCCGCGATCTGGTGCGCGAACTTTCACCGGTGATTGACGCCGCAACCGCCCCTTTGCAGGTGGCGCTGAACGGGCTTGAAGCCTTGTTCGTCAATACGCCCTGGATCATTACACTGGCCCTTCTTGTGGCCGCAGCCGGAGCGGCAAGCCGCTCCTGGCGAATTACCATCGGCACGCTGATCGCGCTTCTGGCGATCGGCTGGGTCGGGCTCTGGACGGATACGATGATCACCCTGTCGATGGTGACGGTCTGTACCCTTGCGGCCGTCATCATCGGTCTGCCGATCGGGATCTGGATGGCGCGGTCTGACCGTGCGCAGCGGATCATCTCGCCGGTGCTGGACGTGATGCAGACGCTGCCGAGCTTTGTCTATCTGATCCCGGTGGTGGTGATCTTCGGCATCGGCAAGGTGCCGGGTATGATCGCGGTGGTGATCTATGCCACGCCGCCGATGGTGCGGCTGACCAGCCTTGGCATCCGCCAGGTTGACCGCGAAGCCATTGAGGCGGCAGATGCCTTTGGCTCATCTCCGCGCCAGAAGCTTTTTAACGTGCAGCTGCCGCTGGCGCTGCCGACGCTGATGACCGGCATCAACCAGACCATCATGATGTCGCTGTCGATGGTCGTCGTGGCCTCGATGGTGGGGGTTGGCGGCCTTGGCAAAAACGTGCTCCAGGCCATTAACAATCAGTTTTTCACCGTGGGCTTCATGAACGGTTTTGCCCTGGTCGCGATTGCCATCGCCTTTGACCGCGCCTCGCAGGCCTATGGCAACCGTCTGCAGCGCCATAAGGAGAATGTGGATGAGTGAAGAGTTTCCCAATGTTGATCTGAGCGCCGCAACTCTGGTGCCCGATGACGATGAAACCGTCACCGGTATCTCAATCCGCAGCCTCTATAAGATCTTCGGCCCTGACGCGGCGCAGCATGTTGAGGCTGTCAAAGCCGGGATGACCAAGGCCGAGCTGAACCGCCGTCACGCACATACGCTGGGTCTGCGCGACATTACCACCGATCTGCCTGCGGGCCGTATTTCGGTCATCATGGGTCTGTCGGGTTCGGGGAAATCGACGCTTCTGCGCCATGTGAACGGGCTGATCCAGCCCACCGCCGGTGAGGTGCTGATCGACGGCGAGGATGTGGCGGCTATGTCTGAGGCACAGCTGCGCGAGTTTCGCCGCCGCAAGACGGCTATGGTCTTTCAGAAATTCGGCCTGCTGCCGCATCGCACGGTGATGGAAAACGCGGTCTATGGTCTTGATATTCAGGGCATCGATCGCAACGACAGCCGCGAGCGGGCGCGCCACTGGATCGAGCGGGTGGGGCTGAAGGGCTACGAAGACCGCTATCCGTCGCAGCTCTCGGGGGGGATGCAGCAGCGCGTGGGGCTGGCCCGGGCGCTGACCATGGATGCGCCGATCCTTCTGATGGATGAGGCCTTCTCGGCGCTGGATCCGCTGATCCGGATGGATATGCAGACGGTGCTTCTCGACATTCAGAAAGAGGTCAGCAAGACCATCGTCTTCATCACCCATGACCTCGATGAGGCCCTGCGGCTGGGCGATAAGATCGTCATCCTGCGGGCGGGGGAAATCTCGCAGCAGGGCAGCGGCGAAGAGATCGTTCAGGCCCCGGCCAATGATTATGTGCGCGCCTTCGTCAAAGAGGTGAACCGGGGCCGTGTTCTGCGCCTGCGCAGCATTCTGCGTCCGAAGCCCTCGTCGCTGGACTGGCCGCAGCTGGAACTGCCCGGTGCGCTCACCCTTGAGGAAAGCGCATTGCGGCTTTTGTCGAGCCCCGAAAGCGCGGTCACCGTGCTCGGCCGTCGCGGGCAGCCGCGGGGCGTGGTGAATATGGATGATATTATGAAAGCCATGTTGATCCAGCCCGCACAGCCGGCGTGATCTGAGGGGGCCGTCGCAGATGCGGCGGCCCCTTTGAGGGTGAGTGACGGGGCCTCACAATCGCGGCGCGCGGGGCCGCGCCGCAGAGAGAACCGGCAGGAGCGGGCGCAGGTAACGCAGCGCCCGGGTCTTTCGCGCCAGGCGGCGCTGCAAAAGTTTTGCGGTCTGCGTGCCCGGATCCCCTTCGTCGAAAACCTGCGCCAGGAGCGTCTTGTCGGCAGGCAGATGGATCAGAGAGCTGCGCAGCGCTGCCTTTAAGGGCGGACCAGGCTCGGTGGTGCGCACCGACCACCAGCGGGAGATGACCCCGGCGGGGTTGCATTCCTCAAGCGTCAGAGAACCGGGATCAACAGGGGTCCGGCCTTGCAAAAGATCGAGCGCCGCATTCATCACCATCTCATCGCCCTGATGCGCGCAGCGTTGAAAATGGGTGGCGTAGCGCGGAAAGATCTCATCGATCACCGGGCTGATCGCGCCAAATCCTGCAGGATTTCCAAGCAGAAACTCCCCGCCCCACCATCTTTCGCACACCGCATCGCGGCCGTTCAGCAGCAGGGCTTTGGAACGCAGAAGCTGCGGGTCGCGGCTTTCGTCATCCAGCCGATAGCCCATCAGAAAGGGCGATTGCGGCAGCCGCAGGCGGATCTCGCTCAGCGCCAGCACATCGGCGTCGAGCAAAAGCACCACCTCTCCCCAGGCGCCTGAGGCGAAGTGGCGGATCGCCTCAAGCTTAAAATGCGCGGCGCGAAAGCCGATGGTTTCAGGAACCGCCAGGGTAAAGGCCATGGGCTGCTGCGCCACCGCGCCACCGCGGTGCCGTGGCGTCTTTGCAGATCAGCGAGGCACTCGGGCTGATTGGTCAGGATGGTCACCGCCGTGCCATAGCGCGACAGCGAGCGGTTCAGCGCGGCGGCACATTTCAGATAGACCGCTAGCGGATCCGCGCGGCTGCGCCCGAGATTGACGGGACGGCCGGAGCGCTCACAGAGATAGAGCAATGTATAGATCGACAGATCCGCAAGGCGCATCTCCCGGCTTCGGTTCATCACGATCTCCCCGTTTTCTCCGGGGCTGATCTGAGCAGCTTTCGTGCAGAGAGGGGTTAACGCGGGCCGCGGATGGCCCCTGCCGTTTCTGCGCCTGGCGCATGATTATTCCGCATTGCGAAGTTTGCCGGGCCGGGCTGCGGCCTTGTGGTTGCTTCACCCCAACCAATCCGCATAAGGTCGGTGCAGTTGTTCCGTACGAATATTAAAAATTTTGAAGCTACAGGCAAATTCGCAGGAATTTGCCCGGTTCGGTCCGGGATTATTCGGTCTGACCGTGATTGAGGGAGACACCAATGTTCCGCACCGCAACCATCAGCCGGATTGCGCTTTGCGCAGCGCTCGGCCTGCCGCTGGGCGCTCAGGCTCAGACGGCTCTGCCGCCGATTGAGATTCTGACCACCACCGAGGCCTATGACCCGATCCGCTATGAGGGGGCCTATATCATCGCAGAGGCCTGGAAGAGCCTTGGCCTCGATGTCACCGTTTCGCCGACCGAATTTTCGACGCTGCTAAACAAATTCTATGACCAGCAGGACTTCTCGGTTGTCGTCTCGGGCTGGTCGGGCCGTGTGGACCGTCTGGATCCGCAGTTCTACCTCGGCACCCTTGCAACTGAGAACGCCAAGCCGGGCGCCAACAACCCGGGCGGCTATTCTAACCCCGAATATGACGAGCTTTTCGCCGCCCAGGCGCGCGAGTTCGACCCGGCGAAACGCCAGGAAATGGTCCATAAGCTGCAGGAAATCGCAGCGCCGGATGCGCCGCTGGTGATCCTGTTCCACCGCGACGAGGTTGTGGCCTATAACAAGACCACGTTTGAGGGCATGGAAGCCATGGCCGGCGAAGCGCTTTATTCGGAATGGGTTCCGATGGAAGCGAAGCCGCTGACCGAGCGGAAAACCCTGCGTTACGGCGGCCCGCAGTCGCCCGACAATATCAACCCCATGCTGGCCAATACCGTCTGGGCGTGGAAGTGGATGCGTCTTTACTATGACCGCCTGGTGCGTCTGACGCCGGATGTCGAAGTGAAGAACTGGATGGCCGAAAGCGTCACGGCGGTAGATGACAAAACCATTGAAGTGAAGCTGCGCGAGGGGCTGAAATTCCACGACGGCATGCCGGTCACCTCGGCGGATGTGAAATTCTCCTACGACTATCTGGTCAACTCGGACTACGGCTATTTCAACAGCTACCTGGCGGTGCTGGATAACGTGGAAATCGTCGACGATCTGACCGTGCGTTTCAATCTGAAGGCGCCTTCGGCCCCCTTTGCCTCGATCACGCTGTCGCAGATCTCGATCCTGCCCAAGCACATCTGGGAAAAGATTGAAAAGCCGATGGAGCTTGCGCCGGCCGATATCCCCACCGTGGGCTCGGGTCCGTTCAAGTTTAACCAATACACCCCCGGCGAATTCATGAAACTCGACAAGTTCGAGGATCACTTCCACGCCGATCAGATCGCGGTGGACGGCGTTGAATTCCAGATCTTTGCTGACAGCGAAGGCGTCTTTACCGGCATCCAGACCGGTCAGATCGACGTCACCGCCTGGCGGATGGAAGCAGGTCAGATCCCGCTGGCTGAGCAGAACGACAAGCTTGCGGTCGTCTCGGTGCCGGATTTCGGCTATTACCACATGACCTATAACCTGCGGAAACCCTTCTTTGACGACACCGCTTTCCGCCGCGCACTGACCCGCGCCGTGGACCGCGAGCGGATCGTGAACGTGCTGCTTGATGGTCGTGGCGAAGTGGGCTCGGGCGTGATCGCACCGGTCAACACCTTCTGGCACAACGCCTTTACCGAGCGCTTTGATTTCGACATCGAAGCCGCAAAAGAAGAGCTGAAGGCCGCCGGTTACAGCTGGTCGGCAGAGGGCAAGCTGCAGAAGTAAGCCGCTTTTGACAAAACTCACCCCGTCACGGTCCCCAGGGCCGCGGCGGGGTCCTTTACTTTAGGGATCTCTGATGCGCAGCCGCGGCTATCTGATCCGTCGTTTTCTGCAGGCCCTGCTGGCCCTGTTTATCATCGCGACGTTACTTTTTTTCCTGTTCCGGTTAGGCCTGCCTGATCCGACAACCGCTCTGGTCTCTGAGGGCCTGAGCCCCGAGCAGCGCGCTGAAGTGCGTGCGCAGTTCGGCCTCGATCAGCCGCTCTGGCAGCAATATCTGATCTTCCTGCAAAACGCCGTTACCGGCGATTTTGGCACCTCTTTCCATTATCGCGCCCCGGTGGCCGATATCGTCTGGGAGCGCCTTGGCAATACCATGGTGCTGATGCTGACCGCGATCATCGCGGCTTATGGCATCGGCATGCCGCTGGGGGCATGGCTTTCCTGGCGGCGCGGCTCCAATGCGGACAGCCTTGGGGTTTTCCTCGGGCTGATGTTCCGTTCGGCGCCGATGTTCTGGACCGGGATGATTGCGATCCTTGTCTTCGGGGTCTGGCTCGAATGGCTGCCGACCTCGGGGATGCGGACGCTGCCCTATGAGGCTTCGGGCTTCTGGGACAAGATCCTGACGCTGGATTTCCTGCATCACCTGATCCTTCCCGCCTCGATTGTGGCGCTCTTTTATCTCGGCTCGCCGCTTCTCATCATGCGCAACACCATGCTCGAAGTTTATGGCGAGGATTTCATTGAGATGGCCCGCGCCAAGGGTCTGACCGAGCGGCGCGTGCTTTACAAACACGCGGCCCGCAACGCGCTTTTGCCGGTGGTGACCCAGCTTGCGGTGACCATTGGTCTGGCCGCCGGTGGCCAGGTGGTGGTCGAGGTGGTCTTTTCATGGCCGGGTCTGGGACGTGAGATCCTGAACGCGGTGCGCACCTCTGACTTCCCGCTGGCCCAGGCCTGCTTCCTGATCATGGCCTGTTTCGTGATCTTCCTGAACCTCGCGGTCGATATCCTTTATTCGGCCCTGGACCCGAGGGTGCGACTGAAATGAGCTCATCCGTATTCAAAGAGGCCTTTGCGCCTTTGCGCCTGATGGTGCAGGACCGCCTGGCGCTGACCGGGCTTATTGTGCTGGGGCTGATCTTCTGCCTTGCGATCTTTGCGCCGCTGATCGCGCCGCAGGATCCTTTTGCGATCAATGAAGATGAGGACGGCTCGGTGCTGATGCGCAGCGGGTCGGGCTGGGTGCTGCAACCCTCGCTGGGGGATGTGGCGCTGAACGACACTGCGAGCCGCGGCGGCGAAGATCTGATCGCGGGCCGCGAAGGCAGCCTCTGGCAGCGGGTATCCGGGACCTGGGTCCGGCTGGGCACCGGCACCGAAAGCGATCTCTTCGGGGTGGATTTCAGCCCGCGTGGTGCCGCGCTTGCAGTCGGCGATGCCGGCACGGTGCTGCTGCGCGCGGATGAGGGCGGGGCCTTTGAGGCGCTGCCCGCCCCGGTGGGCACGGTGCTGCGCTCGGTCGCCTTTCTCGATGAGGCCCGCGCGGTGATCGTGGGCGACGGCGAGGTGATCCTGGCCTTTGATCTCGCGACCCGCGCCTTTACCCCGGTCGCCTCTCCGGTCAACCGCGGCATGTCTTTGCGCGGGGTTGAGCGTGACATCGACGGCTCTGCGCTGATCGTCGGCGAGCGCGGTCTGGCACTGCGCTATGATCCGGTGACGGGTCAGGCTGAGGCGGTGCGCCTTGGCTCAAGCCGCGATCTGAACGATCTGCATATTTCACCCGCCGGTCAGGCCCTCGCCATCGGCGAGCGCGGCACGCTTCTGCGCCGCGACGGTCCTGACGCCCGCTGGGTCACCGACAAAGCCCCCGACAGCCGCGCGCTGATGTCGGGCTGGATCGGCGATGACGGTCAGGGCTATGCGGTGGGCCGCAACGGCATCATCATGGAACGCGCGCCGGGAGCGCAGTGGGAGCTTGCCCCCAGTGAATCTGAGCGTCACCTGCGGGCGCTTCTGGTCAGCGGATCGGATGCTCTGGCGCTTGGCTCGGATAAATTCGTGATCCGCTTCTCGCCGCCTTCGGAAAAGCACTGGTTCGGCACCGATCACCTGGGCCGTGATCTCTTCAGCCGCAGCATTCACGGCTCGCAGATCGCGCTGCTGGTGGGCTTCCTCGGGGCTTTCCTGGTGATGCTGATCGGCACGAATATCGGTCTGATTTCAGGCTATTACGGCGGGCGCACCGATACGATCCTGATGCGCACGGTGGATGTGATGTATGGCATCCCCTTTGAGCCCTTCGCGCTGATCCTGGTGCTTTTGTTCAAGCCAAGCCTTGCGATCGTGATCCTGGCGGTCTCGCTGCTGACATGGCGCACCACGGCGCGTCTTATCCGGGCGCAGGTTCTGTCGCTGCGCGAGCGGCCTTTTGTGAAGGCGGCGCGGGTGGCGGGGGCGTCAGATGCACGGATTATGTATCTGCATATCCTGCCCAACGTCATGCCGCTGGTGTTTCTGGAACTGGCGATCACGGTGGGTGTGTCGATCATTGCTGAGGCGACGCTTTCGTTCCTGGGGCTCGGGCCGCCGCAATCGGTCAGCTGGGGCGGTATCCTGCATGATGCGCGACTTTCCGGTGCCTGGCGCACTGCCTGGTGGTGGAACCTGCCGCCTGGTTTCCTGATCATGCTGACGGTTCTGTCGGTCTTCTTCATCTCACGGTCCCTTGAGGTCGTTGCCAACCCGCGGCTGAGGGCACGGAAATGACGGATATGACGCAAAAACCGCTTCTGGATGTGCAGGATCTGGCCATCCATTACGACACCGCCAAAGGTCCGGTGAAAGCTGTGGACGGGGTGGATTTCTTCATCCGCCCCGGGGAGGCGCTCGGGCTGGTGGGGGAATCGGGTTGCGGTAAAACCACCGCCGCCAAGGCCATGCTGAAGCTTTTGCCGCCCAACGGGCGCATTGCGCGGGGCCGCATTGATGTTGAGGGGCGCGATCTCGTGCCCCTGACGGGTGAGGACATGCGCCGCACCCGCTGGAAAGACATCGCCTGGATCAGCCAGGCCGCGATGAATGCGCTCGATCCGGTCTATCGGGTCGGCGATCAGATCGTCGAAGCCATGCAGGCCCATATTGAGATCAGCCGCGAGGATGCCCTGGCCCATGCGGCCGATCTCTTCCGGGCGGTCGGCATCGACCCTTCGCGGTTGCAGGCCTATCCGCATGAGATGTCGGGCGGCATGAAGCAGCGCGCGGTGATCGCCATGGCGATGGCGCTCGATCCGAAGCTCGTGATCGCCGATGAGCCGACGACCGCGCTTGACGTGGTGACCCAGGCGCAGATCCTGGCGCGTCTGGCGAAACTGCGCCGTGAGCGGGGGATGTCTCTGCTCTTCATCACCCATGACATCTCGGTGGTGGTGCAGACCTGCGACCGCGTGGCGGTGATGTATGGCGGCAAAATCATGGAAACCGGGCCGGTGCGCGAGGTCTTTGGCGCGCCCTTCCACCCCTATACCATGGGTCTGACCAATGCCTTCCCGACCCTCGAAGGCGCGCAGAAAGAGCTGATCTCGATCCCCGGCTCGCCGCCGGATCTGCTGAACCCGCCGCCGGGCTGCCGCTTCGCAGAGCGCTGCCCCTTTGCGACGGATCTTTGCCGCAGCGAAGCGCCGCCTCTGGCGAAGACCGGGGCGGACCGCTCTGCCGCCTGCCACTACCCGCAAAAGGTGGCGGAGTTCCGCGAGATCGCCTCGCGCAATGAAACCTGGGCAGAGGTCGGCCGCCGGATCGGGGCTGAGGTTGAGGGGCGTCTGGTTCCCGCTGAGGCTCCGGCGACCGGGGAAGTGCTGCGGGTTGAAAACCTGAAGCGCTATTTCGACGTGCCGGGCGGGCTGATGGAACAGCCGCGCAAGGTTCATGCCGCAGATGACATCAGCCTGACGCTGCAGGCGGGGGAAATCCTCGGTCTTGCCGGGGAATCCGGCTCCGGCAAAACCACCACCGGTGAGGTGCTGGTGAAACTGCAGGATCCGACGTCGGGTCAGATTTTCTCCGAAGGAGAGGATATCGCCGGACTGAAGGGCCGCGCGCTGAAAGCCTTCCGCCGCCGCGCGCAGATGGTCTTCCAGGACCCCTATCAGACGCTGAACCCGCGCTTCACCATCGAGCGGATCGTCGGCGAGCCGCTGGTGATCCACGGGCTGGCCAAAGGCGATGCCCGGCGGGCGCGGGTGGTTCAGGCGCTGGAACGCGCGGGGCTGAAACCGGCGCAGACCTATCTTGAGCGTTTCCCGCATGAGCTTTCCGGCGGTCAGCGCCAGCGGGTGGCGATTGCGCGGGCCATCGTGCTTGAGCCGCGGTTCATCGTGGCCGATGAGCCGGTCTCGATGCTCGATGTGTCGATCCGGGCGGGTGTGCTGAACCTGATGCGGCGCTTCCGCGACGATCTGGGGATCAGCTTTGTCTATGTCAGCCACGATCTGCCGACGATCCGCTATGTCGCGGACCGCACGGCGATCATGTATCTGGGGCAGGTGGTTGAGATCGGGCCGACCGAAACGGTCATCCGCGAACGCCGCCACCCCTATACACAGCTGCTGATTGACGCCTCGCCCGAGCCGGATACGGAAACGGTCAAACCGCCGCTGGAGGCGGCAGGTGAGATCCCTTCGGCGATCGATGTGCCCAATGGCTGTCGTTTCCACACCCGCTGCCCGCTGGCGACGCCGCATTGCGGCTGGGAAGGCCGCGATGTTCTGAGCGCGCTGTCGGATGTGGTGATCGCCGATAAGGCGCGCGGCGAGGCACAGGCCGCGCTTCTGGGCGAGGTGCGCCGCGAGGGGCTGGATCTGGTGATCCGTCCCAAAGGGGATAAGGCAGCGGCCCGTCAGGCGCTGAGCGAGGCGATGACTGCGCGTCACCCCAGCCTCGCAGAGGCCGCGCAGATCGGGGAGGAGGCCGGCGGTCTGCGCCTGCGCTTTGCCCCGGTTGAGCCGCCGAAACTGCGCGATCTCGGGGGCGGCCATGCTGCTGCCTGCGTCTTGATCTGACCCCGTCCCGGCCCCGGTTATGGGGCCGGGGCTTTTCTTTTCTGCCAGGACTTCAGATATGCACGGCCCCTTTACCACCCGTCCCGAACTTCGTGGCCGCCAGGGCGCGGTCAGCTCCACCCACTGGCTGGCCACAGCCGCGGGGCTGCGCATCCTTGACCGGGGCGGCAATGCCTTTGATGCGGCCGTGGCTACTGGCTTTGTGCTGCAGGTGGTCGAGCCGCATCTGAACGGCCCGGGCGGGGAATTTCCGGCGATTTTTCATCACGCCGACAGCGGTGAGACCCGGGTGATCTGCGCCCAGGGCGTGGCCCCGGCGGCGGCGGATATTGCAGGCTTCCGCGCCATGGGGGTCACTTCGATCCCCGGCAACGGGCTTTTGCCGGTGGTGGTTCCGGGGGCCTTTGACGGCTGGATGCTGATGCTGCGCGATTATGGCAGTCTGACGCTGCGCGAGGTGCTGACCCCGGCGATCACCTATGCCGCAGAGGGCCATCCGGTACTGCCGCGCGTCTCGCGCACCATTGGTGATCTGGCCGGGTTCTTTAAAGAGCACTGGCCCACGTCTTATGCCACCTGGGTGCCGGGGGGCGAGGTGCCTGCGCCCTGGTCCTATTTCAAAAACCCCGATCTCGCCGCCACCTGGACCCGGCTGATCGCGCAGGCTGAGGCGGCATCAGAGACCCGTGAGGGTCAGATTGAGGCCGCACGCGACATCTTCTATCGCGGCTTCGTCGCCGAAAAGATCGCGGCCTTTCTGGCCGAGGGCCCGGTCATGGACGAAAGCGGCGCGGCCCATCCGGGGGTTTTGCAGGCCAGCGATCTGGCGGCGTGGCGGGCCTCCTATGAAGAGCCGCAGAGCCTTGAGTATGAAGGCTGGACGGTGTGCAAAACCGGACCCTGGGGCCAGGGCCCGGCCTTTCTTCAGGCGCTGCAGATCCTGAAAGGGCGCGATCTCAGCGCGATGGATCCGCTGGGAGCCGGGTTTGTGCATCTGGTGACTGAGGCGCTGAAACTGGTGCAGGCTGACCGTGACGCTTATTACGGCGATCCGGCCTTTGCCGAAGTGCCGATGACGGCGCTTTTGTCTGAAAGCTATGCCGCGCAGCGCCTTGGTCAGATTTCTGAGACCGCGAGCTTTGATTTCCGCCCCGGAAGCTTGCCGGGCTTTGAAGAACAGCTGGCCATCTGCGGTGAGGTGCTGCGCGATCTTCTGGGCAAAGGCGCGGTCTATGAGCCGACCATGGCGCATCTGGCTGAGAGTGAAGCGAAGGGCAGGGGCGACACCTGCCATCTCGATGTGATTGACCGCTTTGGCAATGTGGTCTCGGTCACGCCCTCAGGCGGCTGGTTCCAGAGTTCGCCTGTGATCCCGGGGCTGGGATTTGCCCTCTCGACCCGGGCGCAGATGTTCTGGCTGACCGAGGGGCTGCCCTCGTCTCTGGCACCGGGGCGGCGGCCGCGCACGACGCTGACGCCCAGCCTTGCGATCCACCGGGACGGCCGGCGGTTCTCTTTTGGCACGCCGGGCGGCGATCAGCAGGATCAGTGGCAACTGCCCTTCTTTTTGCGCGTGGCCCATCACGGTATGGGGTTGCAGCAGGCTTTGGATGCGCCGCTTTTTCACAATATGCACGCCCCCTCCAGCTTTGCGCCCCGCACGTCTCAGCCCGGCCGGCTGGTGATTGAAGAGACCTTCGGCGCGGCAGAAATTGAGGCTTTGCGCGCGCGCGGACATGACGTGGAAGTGGTCGCACCGCATAGCCTTGGCCGGTTGACCGCCGCCCTGCGCGAGCCGGACGGCAGCCTGCGCGCTGCGGCCACCCCGGCTTCTGTCCAGGCCTATGCGATGGTCTTCTGAGACTGCGCGAAAACAGTGCAGCTCCGCGGGGTGATCACCTCACCCCGCGGAGCTGCGAAGGGTGTCGCAGGAGCCTGCGCGGTGAGGGGGGCCGGATTACCAGCCCCGCCTGCCCTCAGAAGACATTAACAAGACGCAACAGCGAGGGGGCGAGCAGCACGATCAGCAAAGGCGGCACCGTGAAGATCATCGAGCCGAGCGTCATTTTGGTCGGCAGCACGTTGGCGCGCGCCTCTGTATTGCGCAGGTGCTGATCGCGCAGATCGGCGGAAAAGACCCGCAGGGTCTGCGCCACGGGGGTGCCCATGCGCGCCGATTGGTTCAGGATGGTGGCGAACTGGCGCAGATCGCTGCTGTCGGTGACTTCGGCAAGCTCTTCAAAGGCCTCGCCGCGATCTGCGCCGGCGGCCAGCGAGTCGGTCAGTTCCCGAAACGCGCGGGCGAGATCGGGATGCATGGGCACAAGCTCCTCCGTCACCCGCATCAGTGCGGCATCGATGGACTGCCCGGCCTCGACACAGACCTGCAGAAAATCGAACGCATCGGGGACTGCATTGCGGATCCGCGTCTGATAGGCCGCGCGGCGCTGATCCACCAGGAAAACCGGCAGAAACATCCCCATCAGGCCGAGACCGGCTGACAACATAAGCGCCAGCAGCTCTTCATTTGCGCGACCTGCAAGGGCCATCCGGGCGATCACCTGGCCCAGACCCGCGAAAATCAGCAGCGACAGAATTTTGACGAGGGTGAAGACATGGCGCGCGCCCGCAAAGCGAAAGCCCGCCTGTTCCAGCTGGCGGGTGACCTCTCCGACCGGATGGACGCGCACCGCAGAGACCGCATCGCTTTGCGCCGGGGCAAAGCGATCGGCCCGCCAGGCCAGAAAGAAACAGGCTGCCGCCATTAAAAAGAGGGCGGGGATCAGAGGGACGGCTGCGTCAAGCGACATCGGGGCCTCCTTGTCATTTCAGATTGGACAGCCAGCGCATGAAGAGCACGTTGACCACCAGAAGGCTCAGCACGACCACCGCGATGGGGATCAGGTAATCACTCTCGAGCAGAGTGTCGAAATAGCCCGGGCTCATCAGCGAGATCATCAGAACGGCGAAGATCGGGAAGGCCGACAGGAACCGGCCCGACCAGCGCGCCTCTGCGGTGATGGCGACGACCTTGCGCCGCAGGGCGCGCCGCTCCCGGGCGATTTTGGCCAGCTGCTCCAGCACTTCGGCGAGGTTGCCGCCGGTGACCATCTGAATACTGACCGCGGCGGCGAAGAACCGCAGATCGGCGCTCTGGCAGCGGTCAGCCAACTCATAAAGCGCCGAGGGCAGATCCTGGCCGAACTGCACCTTCTCATTGGTCACATCAAGCTCTTCCCGCAGCGGCCCGATCAGCTCGCTTCCGGCATGCAGAAGCGCCGTGGTGACCGGAACGCCGACGCGCAGCGCACGCACCGTCAACTCCAGAAGCTCGGTGACGCTGTCGCTGATCTGCGTCAGACGCTGCTGTGCTTTGTGGCGCAGAAAGGCGACCACGCCCCCCACGCTGACGCCCAGAGCAATCAGCAGGCTGACGATCGGCGGCAGCGACAGACGCAGGCTCAACAGAAGGAAAATCACCGATGAGGCGGCCAGAATGATCCCGATCAGCCGGCCGGATTTCAGCCCGGCTCCCGCGCTGAGCCCCAGGGCCGAGAGCAGCCAGCCAAAGATTTTCAGGCGCGGGCCGTCGTCGCGTTTGCGCAGTTCGGGCAGCTCTTCCTGCTGACCTGAGGTGGCCCCGCCGGCTTCGAGGCGGCGCAGATAGGTCTGGCGCCGCATGTGCATCTCAAACCGCAATGGCTCAAGCGCAGCGGCGAGAAAGCACAAAAGTCCGAGCAGCAGCAGAAAAGAAATCAGGGCAGGCGCGATCATTTTTTGCGCGGCCCGAAGAGATCCGGCGGCAGGCGCACACCCCATCTCTGAAAGCGGTCCGCGTAATGCGAGCGCACGCCGGTGGCGGCAAATTCGCCCTCGACTTTGTTGTCAGGCCCGATGCCGGTGTGATCGAAGTAGAAGACTTCCTGCATCGAGACGGTGTCACCTTCGCTTCCGGTCACTTCTGAGATCGAGGTGACTTTGCGGCTGCCGTCCTTGAAGGCGGTTAACCTGGATCACGATGTTGATCGCGCTGGCGATCTGACGGCGGCTGGCCGCAAGCGGGATCTCAACGCCGCTCATGGCGATAAGATTTTCAATCCGGCTGCAGGCGTCGCGCGCCGAGTTGGCGTGAATGGTGGTCATCGAGCCGTCGTGACCGGTGTTCATGGCCTGCAGCATATCGAGCACTTCATCGCCGCGGGTCTCGCCCACGATGATGCGGTCCGGGCGCATCCGCAGCGCGTTGCGGATGCAGTCGCGCTGCGTGACCGCACCGCGGCCTTCAAAGTTGGCCGGGCGGGCTTCCATGCGGCCGACGTGGATCTGCTGAAGCTGCAGCTCTGCGACGTCTTCGATGGTGATGATCCGCTCGCGCTTGCCGATATAGGCCGAGATCGCGTTCAGAAGTGTGGTTTTCCCCGAGCCTGTGCCGCCGGAGATCACGATGTTCAGCCGGCAGGCCACCACCGCGCGCAGATATTCCGCCATCTGCGGGCTCATGGCGTTGTAGTTGACCAGATCGTTCAGGCTGAGTTTGTCGCGGCGGAATTTGCGGATCGAGACAAGGGTGCCGTCCAGGGCAATCGGAGAGATCACCGCGTTCAGACGTGATCCGTCCGGCAGTCGCGCATCGACATAGGGATTTGATTCATCCAGCCGCCGCCCGATCATATTGACGATCTTCTGCAGGATGCGCCGCAGATGCGCTTCGCTCTGGAAGTGGACATTGATCAACTCCAGCAGACCGCCCTGTTCGACGAAGATATTGTCCGGGCCGTTGATCAGAATATCCGCAATGCTGTCGTCGGCGAGGAGGGCCTCCAGCGGACCCAGCCCCATGACCTCGTTGTAGAGATCCGTGACCAGCGTGTCGCGCTCTTCACGGCTCAGGGTGACGGCCTGGCCGGGCAGAAGCTCATCGAGAACCACGCCGATTTCGACGAGAACCTCATCCCTGCTGACCTTGCTCAGCGCCGAGAGGTTGAGGGTTTCGAGCAGGCGGTGGTGCGTTTCATCGCGCAGCGCCGCGATGCGCCGCCGCCGCTGCATGGCGGTGTCATTGTCGTCAACGATAGGGGCCTGTGAGGCAACAATGGTGCTGAGGCCCGGCTCAGGCTCGGGTCTTGGATTGACCTCACGCCCCTGTAATTCGCGAAATTTGTCAAACATCACGCAGACTTCCCTGAGGGGGCCGGACGGGCTGCGCCGCCCGGGTTCGTGAAGGTCAGCAGGCTGATCTCCCGCAAAATGGTTTCGGCAAGCGGGTTTTGCGGCTGGAAACGCGGCAGGCTCTGCCCGGCGGCGAGGGCGGCGGTCACACCCGGTCCCCCCTCTGGTAAGAGTTTGGGGGCTTTTCGGGCCAGCGGGCGGGTGAAGGCCTGATACTCTTCCTGCCAGGAGGAGGAGCGGCGGCCTGCCACCCGATTGAGCAGAATGTGGCAATGCGCGCTTTGCAAAAGATCACGCCCCGCCAGATCGCTCAGCCGGCGAAGCCCCGCCGCCGAGCGCACATCCAGAGTGCCGTTCAGCGCCAGATAATCCGCACGCTTCCAGATTTCCGCGCTCCAGTCCGTCACCGCGAGGGGCAGATCAATCACCAGAACGTCCGAATTGGCCCGCGCCAGAGAGATCAGATGGCGCAGATGGGTCGGGTTGACCGCATCCAGCGGCAGCACCTCTGCCGGCGCGGTAAAGACGCTGAGGTTGTCGCTGCTTTTTTGCAGGCAGGCGCGGAAGCCGTCATGATCAAGCGAGCCGAGCCGCGCATAGGCATCGACGATTTTCAGCGTCTCGGGCAGGTTGAGGTGAAGTCCCACACCGCCGAACTGCAGGTTGAGGTCCAGAAGCAGCACCCGCAGCCCCGTATTGGCCGTTGCAATCGCGCTGGCATAGTTGACCGTAAGCGTCGTCGTGCCCGATCCCCCCGCAAGCGGCTGGAAGGCCAGCATGGAGATCAGACGCCCCCCGGCACGGCTTTACGCCTCCAGAACCGGTGCGCCGCCAAGGCGGGAGGCAAAGCGGTCAAGCAGCCGGCTGACCGGTCCCGTGGCTTTCATCGCGGGCGGGGCCTGATCGGGCAGGCTTTTCGGCGCAGGCTCTGGCGCGGGGCGCCTGGTCTTCAGCAGGCTCAGCATGGAACGTCGACACTCACGCGCTGGCCGCCGCGCACGATCGATGCCTGGCAGGTCGGGCGTTGCGATTTTGAGGCAGGCGCAGCTGCGCCGCTATCGGCTTCGGGCGCGAAATATCCGCCAAGCGGGACCGAGGTGAAGAGCGAGCCGCCGGCCGGGGCAACGCCCTCGCGGTACGCCAGGGGCAGATCGCGCAGCTCAACCGATGAGACCTGAACCATGCCCTGATCGAGACTGCGCGGACCTGCGGAGAGGGTCAGATCAAAGTCACCGTCACGTCCGGCATGCAGCGCGCGGGCGCTGTCTTCGGGCGACAGGCTCAGCAGCAGGCTACCCTGCGCATCAGCGCCGCTTTCGCGCGGGGGAAGGGCCACAACCATCGCGGCGCTGCTCAGCAGGCGCGTCTGGCCGTCGGTCCGGCTGGTCCAGAAGATATCCACGCTGCGCTCGGCACCGATATAGGGGGCCATCTGCGCGTAGTTGCGAAACTGCAGGCTGGTCAGTTGGTGACCGTCCAGACGGCGCAGGGCAACGGCCTGCTGGTCCGTGTCTGACGCTTCTTTAACGGCGAGATCCGCGCCTGAGAGCAGTTCTCCGGCGCGAAGTTCGCGGGTGGTGACAAGCACGGTCCCTTCCGACAGGTCCGGCAGGCTGCGCATCATCGCGGCCGAAATGTAAGTCTTTGGCAGCTTATGAAATTCAAAATCCTCAGGCTGCAGGGTGCTGCCCGCAACCTTGCCAGACTTAAGGATAGGTACCTCAATTGTATCGCCCCAGAGAGCAACAGCCTCCCGCGCTTCTCTGACTTCTTTGCGGGCCGCGTTCAGATAGGCAAGCTTATTCCGGCCGCGGAAAATGCCAATATCGTACCCGCCAGCGCAAGCAGGCCAATCTTCAGTCGCATGGCGAGAACCTGATGATTAAATAGAAATTATTCCGATGCCGGAGTCCCGGCATCGGAGGAATTCTCTAGCAACTGTATTTCTCACGCCGTTGCGGCGGTCCATTTCTGCCGGCTCTTGCACAGGGTGT
>NZ_SBLC01000001.1 GCF_004054105.1 Falsigemmobacter intermedius | reverse complement strand
CCACAACCTGCATCCGTTTCCGTCTGCCCCGCTGCGGTGAAGGGGTATCTATGGCCTTCACTCACCGGCCGCAAGAGCAAAATTCAAAAAAGTTAAGATTTTCGATTTTTATTCGGAACCCGGTGCCGGGGGCGCGCCTTTTCCTCATTGCCTGTGGTGTTCAGGGGCTGCGGAGCCTCATGCCCCTGAACAGCCTCAGAGCGGAAAGCAGCGCGATGCAGCCGGCATAGATGAGCGCTTCCGCCTCCCAGACCTTACCGACCATCAGAAAGTGCAGCGCGGCAAGCACGGCGGCGGGCCAGGTCAGCAGATGCAGGCGGCGCCAGCGCAATGGGCCCATGGCGCGCAGGGCGCGGTCCGAACTGGTCACCGCAAGAGGCAGGAGCAGCACAAAGGCCGTCATGCCGATCATGATATAGGGCCGTTTCGTCAGATCGCGCCCGATCTCGCCCCAGCGAAACTGCAGATCGAGGCTGAGCCAGACGAAGAGATGCAGCAGGCCATAAGTAAAGCAGAGAAGCCCGAGCGCCCGACGCCAGCGCATTAGGTTCACACCGCTGAAGCGCAGAAGTGGCGTCACCGCCAGAGAGGCGATGAGAAACTGCAGGGCATGCAGGCCAAAGCCATGTTCCAGCGCCTTGAGCGGGTCCGCCCCCAGTCGCCCGGTGAAAAGCCCGACCAGCAGCCAGAGCGCAGGCAGGAGGCCGAAGAGCCAGACCAGCGGGATCGGAACCGCCCGGAGCGCGGCATTCGCCTTTGGCGCAAAAGAGAGAGCCACTTAGTAATTCACCGCCAGATCCATACCCGCATAAAGACCCGCGACTTCCTCGGCATAGCCGTTGAACATCAGCGTGTCGCGGCGCGGCGCGAAAATCCCCTCTCCGATGCGGCGCTCACTCGCCTGGCTCCAGCGGGGGTGATCGACCCTGGGGTTCACATTGGCATAGAAGCCATATTCCTGCGGCTGAAGCCGCTGCCAGGTGGTGGGGGGCTGCCCGGAGGTGAGGGTGATTTTCACCACGGATTTGATCGACTTAAAGCCATATTTCCACGGCACCACCAGACGAAGCGGCGCGCCGTTCTGCTTTTCCAGCGCCTCACCATAAAGCCCCGTCGCCAGCAGCGTCAGCGGGTTCATCGCCTCATCCAGGCGCAGGCCCTCGACATAGGGGAAATCGAGAAGGCCGCGCTTGACACCCGGCATCTCTTCGGGCCGCGCGAGGGTTTCAAAGGCGACAAATTTCGCCCCCGGCTGAGGGCCAACCCGGTTCAGCAGCCCCGCCAGGGGAAAGCCGAGCCAGGGGATCACCATGGACCAGCCCTCAACGCAGCGCAGCCGGTAAATATGCTCCGCGACGGGCTGATCTTTCAGCACATCGGCCAGATCGTAACGGCCGGGCTTTTCAACCAGACCGCCGATCTCAACCGACCAGGGGTCAATCGTCATGCCGCCCGCATATTTCGACGGATCGCTTTTATCAAATCCGAACTCGTAGAAATTATTATAGGTGGTGATCGCCTCACGCGGGGTCAGATCGCCCGCCGGCTCCGCGGCCCGGGCGGCGACAGGGGCGAGGGCCAGAGCGCCTGCCGCGCCCAGAAAATGGCGGCGCGACAGAAAGAGCGATTTTGGCGTCACGTCTGACCAGCGAAGATCAGAAGGAGAGCGGCGGGGCATAGCGAACCTCAGGCTTGTACCTGATTATAGTGCCAAAACCGCGCCACTCTGCCCAATCACAAGTATAACAGCGCCTCAGAGGCCGAGGACATCCAGCATGTTATATTCGCCGGGCTTTTTGCCCTGCCCCCAGAGCGCAGCTTTCAGTGCCCCGCGGGCAAAGACGGCGCGGTCGGTGGCGAGGTGACGCAGAACGATCCGCTCTCCCTCCGTGGCGAAAAGCACGTCATGTTCGCCGACGATATCGCCGCCGCGAATAGCGGAAAAGCCGATGTGACCCCGCTCACGTGCGCCGGTGATGCCGTCGCGCCCGCGGTCTGATACATCGCCAAGCGCAACGCCCCGGCCCTCAGCCGCGGCTTCACCCAGCATCAGCGCCGTGCCGGAGGGTGCATCGACCTTGTGGCGGTGATGGGCCTCGATCACCTCGATATCCCAGTCGGCATCCAGCGCCTGAGCGACCTTTTTCGTCAGCTGCACCAGAAGGTTCACCCCAAGGCTCATATTGCCGGCGCGGATGATGGTGGCGTGACGGGCCGCTGCGGCGATTTTCTCAAGATCCGCGGCCTCAAGGCCGGTGGTGCCGATGACATGCACCGCACGGGCCTGGGCGGCGAGGGCCGCAAACTCCACCGTCGCAGCCGGAGCGGTGAAATCGATCACGGCCTGGGCTTTGGCGAAAACCTCAACCGGATCATCGCTGACCAGGACCCCCGCCGGCTGACCGCCGAGGCAGACGCCGATATCCTGCCCGACCCAGGGGTGACCCGCCCGCTCAAGGCAACCCGCCAGACGCAGCTTATCCGAGGCCAGTGCCAGACCGACGAGCATCCGGCCCATCCGACCCGAAACCCCTGTGATTACAATTCCCGGCAGATCCGACATGGCACCCTCATCTTCGGCAGCGTCTTTAGAAGTTGCCCCCTTCTAAACGTCGCAGCCCCTGGTGCAAAGCCGCCCGTTGCGGCGAAGGCCCAAAGCGCCTATCTGGAAGGCATGGCAAAGAACAGCATCTCCTCGGGCGCCGGCCCTTCTCAACGTCAGCTTCGCGTGGGCGAACTGATCCGCCGCACTCTGTCTGACGTGCTTGCGCGCGCGGATGTGCATGATCCTGACCTGAACCGTCACGCGATCACCGTGGGCGAGGTCAGCCTGTCGAACGATCTGAAGGTTGCGACGGCCTATGTGATGACCCTCGGCGGCAGTGATGCCCAGGCGGCGATTACGGCCCTCGCGCGCAACAAGGGCGAGCTGCGCCACCTGATCGGCAAACAGCTGACGCTGAAATATACGCCCGATCTGCGCTTCCGCCTGGACGAAACCTTTGATCGTCTGGACGAAACCCGCCGTCTCTTCGCGGATGAGCGCGTGCAGCGCGACCTTGTCGCCCGGGATGAGGATGCAGGGGATGCATCTGCGGGGGAAAATGATCGCTGACAGGCTGATCCGGGCCGCAGCGGCACTTTTGCTGTCGGCCACGGGCGCCCTGGGGGCAGAGCCTGGCCCCGCCTGCCGCGAGATCCCCTTTGAGGGGGTCCGCCACAGCGTCTGCGAGGTGAGTGCGGGTGCCGATCTGCGGCTTTTCCTGCGCGATGAAACCGGCGCGACCCTTGGCAGCTTTTCCCGAATCGATCAGAGCCTGGCCGCTGAGGGGCGGGCTTTGCGCTTCGCGATGAATGCGGGGATGTATCACTCGGATCGCAGCCCCGTGGGCCTTCACATCGAAGGCGGCCGCGAAATTACACCGATTGTGACCGCCTCAGGCCCGGGCAATTTTGGCATGACGCCGAACGGGGTCTTTTGCATCACCCAAAGCGGTGCGTTGGAGATCCATGAATCGCGCAGTTTTGCGAAATCGCGCCCTGACTGCCGCTTCGCCACCCAATCCGGGCCGCTTCTGCTGATCGACGGCGCGCTTCACCCGAGATTTCTGGCTGATTCGACCTCGCGCTACATCCGCAACGGGGTCGGTGTCAGCGCCGACGGAAGCCGGGCCTTTTTCGTGATTTCCGGCGGTCGGGTGAGTTTTCACGAATTTGCCCGTTTTTTCCGCGATGCGCTCGGGCTTCAACAGGCGCTCTACTTTGACGGGAACATCTCGCGGCTCTATGCGCCCGATCTCGGGCGCAATGACTTTGGTTTTGCCATGGGTCCGGTGATCGGACTGGTCGGGCCGCGCGACTGAACCGCTCAGACCGCGCCGAAAGCGGCCCCCGCGCCGGTGACGAGACACCACCAGATTTTGCCGCTGTTCTCCTGGAAGAAGGAGAAGCCGATCTCGCGCACATCGGCCTGCATCAGCACATTGCGGGTATCCGCATCCGCCATCCAGGCGGCAAGAGTCTCGGTCTCGTTTTCATAGGTCTCAGAGATCAGCTCTCCCAGGACCTGGCCCCGATAGCCCACACGCTGTGCGCGCTGCAGCGGCGAGGAGCCGTCAGAGCCGAAGTGCCAGGGGCGGTTCTGGACCGACATATCGCGGGCATGTGTGGCTGCAGCCGCATTCAGCTCAGCGCTCAGCTGAACCGGTGCCTGCCCCCGCGCCTGGCGCAGCGCGTTGACCGAATCAAGCATGCGCAGCTGCAGACGCCCCTCATCGGCGGGGCTGAGACGCAGCACCTGCGGCAGCGGCTTTCCGTCCGGGCCCAGCCGCCCGGCACCGCCGCCAACTGTCTGGCCGCAGGCGGCTAGCATCAGCGTGGAGAGAAGCGAGACGACCAGTTGACGACGCTTTAGCACGAAGACCATCCTCTGAAAGTGGCGCAGGACGCGCAGGGGCTGCGGGCCAGTAGCATGAAACGGCCCCTTTCTGTCAATTCCGAGGCTTAAGGACAGGCTTTTTCCTGCCTGGCCCCGCAGATTGACAGCCGTTTGATTTGCGCAGGCGGGACGGCAGACGTAAAGGAGATACATTCCGATGTATCGATGTATCTCCCGAAGGAGTGATAATGTCGCGCGATCTGTTCCCCAATCCCGGCCGTCGCCTGTTCCTTGGCTCGGCGGCAGCGGCTGCCGTGACAGGCCTTGCCGCGCCGGCCCTGGCGCAGCTTGCAGGTGGCAACAGCACTGAGATGGAATCTGCCGTCAGCGCCTCGCGCCGGCATAATATCTCAAGCTTCCGGATCCTGCAGTGGCAGCCCTATTTTGAGAACCTGAAGAACGGTGCGATCCTCGCGGACCTGACCTCGCGGGCGCTGCACTTCTGGTCGGAAGATCAGTCGGTCTACCGCCTCTATCCGACCTCTGTGCCGCTGAGCGATGATCTGACCCGCAAGGGCCGCACCACGATCACCAAAAAAGACCCGGCCCCCAGCTGGACCCCGACCCCCTCGATGCGCCAGCGCAACCCGGAATGGCCGCCGCATATCAAAGCGGGTGACCCGGATAACCCGATGGGCGTGCGCGCCATGCATCTGAGCTGGACCTACTACCGGATCCACGGCACCCACGACACCCGCAAGATTGGCCGCCGTTCATCCAACGGTTGCATCGGGCTTTATAACGAGCACGTGCTGGAGCTTTATGACCTCTGCAAAGTTGGCACTCAGGTGTTGCTGATTTGACAACGTGGCGATAATGCCACAACGGCACCGCTTTCCACCGTTGCGTTTTTTAAGCGCCGATGGTTAGGAGTGTAATACGAGGCATAATGTTCGCGTCCGTCGTCTCCTCAATCACCAGGCGGCGGGTTTACCTGGAGGTTTACTATGAAAAAAATCGCTCTCGCAGCAGCTCTGTCGCTCGCAGCTTCGACCGCCTTCGCTGGTGGCCTGGTTGCTCCGGTTGTTGAGCCGGAAGTCGTTAAAGCACAGACCTCGTCGTCCTCGGGCATCCTGGTCCCGCTGCTGCTCCTGGTCGTCATCGCTGCTGCTGCTGCGAAGTAATCCGACCGGATTATGAAAAGGGCGTCCTTCGGGGCGCCCTTTTTGTTTGCCCGGAAGGGTAAAAGAAAAAGGCGCCCCGCGGGGCGCCTTTCTTATTCTGCGGCTCAGGCCACCCAGCCCTGCAGGTTCTCATCAATAACGGCCAGCAGCGCTTTGATATGGGCCTCGTCATCATTCAGGCAGGGGATATAGGTGAAGCTCTCACCACCCGCATGAACGAAAGCTTCCTGAATCTCGCCCTGAATCTCTTCCAGAGTCTCGATGCAATCGGCTGAAAAGGCAGGCGCGATGACGGCGATGTTCTTTTTACCCTGCTTTGCCAGTTCGGCAACATGCTCGACCGTATAGGGGCGCAGCCATTCTTCCGTGCCAAAGACCGACTGGAAGGAGGTGTCGATATCCTCTTTCGCCCAGCCCAGACGCTCGCGCAGCAGGCGCGTGGTCTTGTGGCATTTGCAGAAATAGGGGTCACCTTCCATCAGATAGCGCTTCGGCATGCCGTGGTAGCTGGCCACCAGAACATCCGGACGTTTGGGCAGCGCCGCATAGGCGCGCTCGACCGATTGCGCGAGCGCATCGATATAGGCCGGATGCTCAAAGTAATCCGGCACCGTCCGCGAGGCGGGCTGCCATTTTTCTTCCATCAGGGCGCGGAAGAACTGGTCGTTGGCGGTTGCCGTGGTTGCACCGGCATATTGCGGATAAAGCGGGAAGAAGACGATCTTATCGCAGCCCGCTGCCACCATCTCACGCACCTTCGATTTCGTCGAAGGATTGCCGTAACGCATGCAGAAGTCGACCATGACCTGATCGCCGTAGCGCGTTTTCAGACCTTCGGCCACCTTCGCGGTCTGATCGCGAGTGATGGTCATCAGCGGGCTCTCATCTTTCTCTTTGTTCCAGATGAGCTTGTAGTTCGCCCCCGAGGTGAAGGGGCGTTTGGTCAGGATGATCAGCTGCAGCAGCGGCTGCCACTTCCACTTCGGATAATCGATCACCCGCTGGTCCGAGAGGAACTCGTTGAGATAGCGCCGCATCGACCAGTAATCGGTCTGATCGGGGGTGCCGAGATTGGCCAGCAGCACGCCGACCTTCGCCGGTTTCACCATGGGGTGATCTGCAGGGGCATGCGCCGGGCGCAGATTGCCGGTCCGGGTCGCGTCAGACATGTGAAATTCCTCTGGCAGCAAAGCTTGAGCAGACAGGCGTCAGGCAGAGCCCGTCAAAAAGTTGCCCTTTCAAATAAGGCGAAATCGCCGCAGGTCAATCACTGTCGCTGCGACCGATCGCCCCTGAAGTCAGGGGCGGAGCGGCATTCAGGGCCTCGGCAAGACTATGCGCGGCAGAGCCGGGCCGCAACGGCTTCTGCTGGCTTTCATGGGGCTTCCAGCCGGTCAGATAGACCATCTCAAAGGTCGCCGCGATGCGGTCCCCCTCGGGGAAGTGCTCGCCATAAAGTGAAGCGGCCCGCAGGAAAATCCCGCGCCCGGTGAAGCGGCGCAGGCGGTCGTTCAGGGCATTCACCTCGCCCATATCGCGCAGATCCCGCATCAGGTGGAAAAGATCGCGGTAGGCGACCCGCTGGCTTTGCGAATCTGCCACCGGCAGCGCAAGGCCTGAGCGCTGCAAAAGCCCGCCCAGATCGCGGATCTCAGCCATGGGCAGCACCCTGGGCGCAAGGCCCCCGCGCATCTCTGATTCCGCCTGGGCCAGCACCGCGCGCAGTTCCGAGAGCGTCTGCCCGCCAAACAGCACCGCCATCATCAGCCCGTCGGGGCGAAGCGCGCGGGCGCATTGGATCAGTTGCCCTACCGGATCATTCGACCAGTGCAGCGACAGCGCATGCACGACCAGATCCTGGCTTTCGGGCGCCAGATCAAGGATTTCAGCGTCCGGGATGATCCGCGCCCCCCCGATCCGCCCGGCCCAGACCTCAGGCCAGGGGGTGACAATCGTCACATCCGTAAAGGTTCTCTTAACCTCACTCAGGCGATCCTGCACCTCATCGGCCACCAGCTCGTGCAAAAACAGCGCAGGCTGACGGGCGGCGCGGGCACGGTTGCGGGCAAGGGCGGCTGTGTCGGTCAGGATCGGGGCGCTCATATCGGGCACCTAAAGGGGGGAGGCATGGAAATTCAAGCCCTGCCGGCCATAAGGGCGCTGATCCGGACGATCTGGCCGGCACAATGCCTTGTCTGCAGCGGGGCTGTCGATGGGGATGGCGGGGTCTGCCCGGCCTGCTGGCCGGAGCTGCCGATGATCTCTGGGCTCTGCTGCGGGTTTTGCGGGGCACCGCTTCCCGGCGCCATTACCGGGACGGAGAGCAGCGAAAACCTGGCCTGCGACGACTGCCTGCGCAACCCGCCGCCCTGGACGGCGGGGCGGGCGGCTTTGCTTTATGAGGGCGCGGCCCGGCAGCTTGTCCTGCAGTTCAAACACGGCGACCGCCCGGATCTGGCCGCGGCGCTGGCCGCGCGGCTGCATCATGCGATGCGCCCCCTTGTGCGGCGTGGTCCGATGCTGATCACTCCGGTCCCTCTGCACCGGATGCGCTTTCTGCGGCGGCGCTACAACCAGTCGGCTCTGCTGGCCCGCGCCCTCAGCCAGCGGCTGGGCTGGCCCTGGTGCCCGGATCTGTTGCTGCGCAGGCGGGCCACGCGGCTGCAGGACGGGCTCAGCCGGGAGGAGCGGCGGGACAACCTGCACCAGGCACTGACGCTTAATCCGGCGCAGTCTGCCCGGATCACAGGCGCCCCGGGCGGACGCATTCTGCTCATCGATGATGTGATGACCTCCGCGCCACTTTGTCAGAGGCGAGCCGCTGCCTGCAGAACGCAGGCGCGGCGGAGGTCTTCACCCTGACCCTGGCACGGGTGGCCAAAGCCGTCTGACGCGGCCTCAGGCCCGCCCGCCCGAAGCGGAAAGCACCAGAGGATCAATCCCCATGGCCGCCAGCGCCCGCGTCCACTTGCCCGCATCCGCAGCGCTGAAGATCAGATCCGGGGCAGCTTCGCCCACCAGCCAGTCGCTGCGGGCGATTTCGCCTTCAAGCTGCCCCTCGCCCCATCCCGCATAGCCCAGCAGCATCAGCGCCTGCTGCGGCCCCCGCCCGGCGGCCAGTTCACTCAGCACAGAGTGTGTGGTCGTCAGCCCGTAGCCACCTTCGACCGGCATGGTGCCATCAGGGTCCCGCCAGTCATCGCTGTGCAGCACAAAGCCGCGTCCGGTCTCAACCGGCCCGCCAAACTGCACCGGAACGGGGCGCGCAGAGCCCTCTTCGGTAAATTTCAACTGTCTTAACAGCTCCGAGAACTTCAGCCCCGGCAGCGGCTTATTCAGAATCAGCCCCATCGCCCCTTCCGCCGAATGGCTGCAGATCAGGATCACGCTTTTTTCAAAACGCGTGTCCCCCATCGCGGGCATGGCAATTAAAATCTTACCGCTCAAATCCATAGCGGACGTCCTTTGGCTGCTCCTGCGACAGGTTGGCCCCGCCAGGCGTTGCATGCAAGCCACCCTCGACGCGGCATCGCCGGATTGTGACTTTGATTTCGTAAAAAGCGGCGTCACAAGCGAAGGATGTTTCGCAAATTCCGCACACTCATCTGTCTGGCCGTGATGGCGCTCTCTGCCACGCTTCCCGCCCGGGCGCAGAGCCTCGGGGATATTCTTGAGGCCGAACTGCTGCCTGGCTGGCAGACAGAGAGTGGCGCGCATATGGCCGCGATCCGGCTGACCCTGGCTTCGGGCTGGAAAACCTATTGGCGCAGCCCCGGGGATGCGGGCATCCCGCCGGAGATCAGCTGGACGGGATCTGAGAACCTGCGCGGGGTCAAACTGCTTTGGCCGACGCCGGAAGTGTTTCATTTCAATGGCATGCAAAGCATCGGCTATAGCCATGAAGTCGTGCTGCCGATTGAGATCCTGCCCCGCGATGCCGCGCGCCCCGTGCATCTTGAAACGGCGATGGATCTGGGCGTCTGCCGCGACATCTGCGTGCCGGCCCGGGTGCAGCTGGCCTCGACGCTCAGCGGAAAGGGCAAGCCTGACCCGGCGATCCGCCGTGCCCTTGGCGCGCAACCGATCAATGCCCGCAGCCTTGGCCTCAGCGCCACGCGCTGCCGCCTGATGCCCTCAGGCCGCGGGATGAAGCTTGCGGTTGATCTGACCATGCCGCCCATGGGGGCCGATGAGGTGGTGGTTATTGAAACCACCGACGGCAACACCTGGGTCTCAGAGGCCCGCAGCCACCGTCAGGGAAAGGTTCTCTCGGCTGAGGCCGAAATCGCAAGCCTCGACGGCCGGCCGCTCAGTTTTGACCGCTCAACCCTGCGGGTGACGGTTCTGGCCGGGGGCAAAGCCGCTGAAGCCAGCGGCTGCCAGGGCGGCTGAGGGTTATTTCCGGCGTTTATGCTCTTCCAGACGCGGGAAGATCTCGACGAAATTGCAGGGCTTATGCCGATAGTCGAGCTGTTTGACCAGGATTTCATCCCAGGCGTCCCGGCAGGCGCCAGGGCTTCCGGGCAGCGCAAAGAGATACGTGCCACCCGCCACACCACCACAGGCACGGCTTTGCACCGCTGAGGTGCCGATCTTCTGCATCGAGACGATGGTAAAGACGGTGCCAAAGGCGTCGATCTCTTTTTCATAAACATCGCGGTGCGCCTCGACGCTGACATCACGCCCCGTCAGCCCGGTGCCGCCGGTTGAGATCACCACATCCACCTCAGGATCGGCCACCCAGGCGCGCAGCTGCGCCGCGATCTGAGCGCGATCATCCGGCAGGATATGCCGCGCCGCGAGCAGATGCCCCGCCGCCTCGATCCGCGCCACAAGGGTATCCCCCGACCGATCCTCCGCCAGCGACCGGCTGTCCGAGACGGTCAGCACCGCAATGCGGACAGGGATAAATTCGCGGCTCTCATCAATGCGGCTCATACGTCCAACCTTGCTTTCAGCGACAGCAGATCCTCCCAGGATCCGCGTTTCAGATAGGTGTTCTGGATCAGCATGCCCGGCGGCAGCGAAACCAGCGCCGGGCGGCCCATCACTTCCGTCCAGCTGCCCCGCAGGCTGAGAAGACCCGATTTACTCAAAAGCGCCTGAACCACCATCGGGCCTGCCAGAACCAAAAAATCCGGCGCAGCCAGTTCAATGTGGCGGCGCAAAAACGGCACCATCATCGCGGCGACATCCGGGTCCTGCGTGCGGGCAGCCGGCACCGGCCAGGGAAGGAAAGGCGCAACATAAACCGCCTTTTGCAGATCCGGCGCCTCAGGGCTCAGGCCGATGGCCGCAAGCATCTTCCCAAAGAGCCCTGCAACGGGTCCGACGAAAATCTGCCCTGCCCGATCCTCTGCCGGTCCTGGCGGGTCGGTGATCCACATGACCCTGGACCCGGCACGCCCCTGCGAAAACAGAAAGTTCCGCGCCCCGCGTTTGAGATCCGAATGCGGAAAGCTCTGCATCGCTTCGGAGAGCGCAGCAAGATCAGCCGCGCCCGAAGCCGCTTTGCGCGCCTCAACCAGAGGGTCCACCCTGATCACTTCGGGCATTTGCGGCGGCGGCGCTGCCCCCCGGCGCTCCGGCGCGGCGGGGGCGGGGGCCGAAGCGGCCCGCTGTGCGGCTGCTTCTTTTTGCGCCTCAAAGGCGGCGAAGCGATCGACCGGCGCTTCGTCGATGCATTCATCCACGCCCGCGTCCCCCTGAAGAGACAGCAGCGCTTCAATCACCCGCGGATCAAGGGTCGAGAGGTCAGCATCAAAACTCATGCGCTGACCCTATGCCAGATCGCTTTGCGGGGGAACATGGGCTTTGCGCTCCTTTGCCGCGAAAACTCACGCTTCGGGCCGCCATGAGACCCCGCGCCGCCTTGCCGCGATCAAAGCCGCGCCCTATAAGCAGCCCATTCCGGACAAGGAGGCCCCCGATGTCGTTCCGTCAGCGCCATCTCCTCGGCATCGAGCCGCTGTCACCCCAGGAAATCCTGACCATTCTGGATCTTGCAGATCGTTACGTCGATCTCAACCGGCGCACGGTGAAGCGCACGGATGCCCTGGCCGGGCTGACCCAGATCAATATGTTCTTTGAGAACTCCACCCGCACGCAAAGCAGCTTTGAGCTGGCGGGCAAGCGCCTTGGCGCGGATGTCATGAACATGTCGATGCAGACCTCCTCAGTGAAGAAGGGCGAGACGCTGATCGACACAGCCCTGACGCTGAATGCGATGCATCCTGACCTCCTGGTCGTGCGCCACCCCAATTCCGGCGCGGTGAACCTCCTGGCCTCCAAAGTCGAATGCGCGGTGCTGAACGCCGGCGACGGCCGCCATGAGCATCCGACCCAGGCACTGCTTGATGCGCTGACCATCCGCCGCAAAAAGGGCCGCATTCAGCGCCTGACCGTGGCGATCTGTGGTGACATCGCGCACAGCCGCGTGGCACGCTCAAACCTGATCCTGCTGGGCAAGATGGAAAACCGCATCCGTCTGATCGGCCCGCCGACCCTGATGCCCGCAGGCTTCAAAGAATTCGGCGCAGAAGTTTATGAAGACATGAATGAGGGTCTGAAAGACGCCGATGTCGTCATGATGTTGCGCCTTCAGAAAGAGCGTATGGACGGCGGCTTCATCCCGTCTGAGCGTGAATATTACCACCGCTACGGCCTCGATGCGGCGAAGCTTTCGCATGCCAAACCCGATGCCATTGTCATGCACCCCGGCCCGATGAACCGCGGCGTTGAGATCGACGGCGAGATCGCTGACGACATCAACCGCTCGGTCATCCAGGAGCAGGTTGAGATGGGCGTCGCGGTCCGCATGGCCTGCATGGACCTGCTGGCTCAGAACCTGCGTGCCGAGCGCGGTCGCGCCCTGAATGGCGAGACCTATGCCTGAGGATAAAAAGCCCAAGCGCAAAAAGTCTGATGCGGCCATGTCGGGCATGGTCGCCACCGGGGTCCTGGTGGTGATCGCGCTGCTGACCGTGGTTTTCGTGGTGATCGGCGGATGAGCGCGGCCGATCCCTTTCGCGGGCTCGACCCCGAGGCGGGAGAGCGCGTGCTGGCGGAATTTCGCCCCGATAAGGCCGCCTATTGGCGCAGCCATCTGGTGATTGCGGTCGCAGGCGGCGTGATTGCGGGTCTGGTGCTGATCGTCATGGCCAACCCCGACCCCTGGGTCGGCCCGGTTGCGGCCTTTGCGGCGCTGGCTCTGCGCGGCTGGTATCTGCAGTCTGAGGTGCTGGGCATGATCTGGACGCTGACCGACAGGCGGCTGATCCTGCCCGGTGGCCGCGTGTTCCGGCTGAACCGCATCACGAAGGTGCGGAAGTTTCTCAGCGATGTGCAGATCGTGACCCTTGATGGCGACAAACATCTGATCCGCTATCCGGCGGACGCAGGAGCAGTCGTCGATGTTTTACAGGCCGCAGGTGCGGGCCGCTAACCAGGAGCCGGTCCCCCGGCTCTGATCCGTGATATCCCTGGGCCGCTGCGCCCTGGCGCTCTGGCGCTTCTCATCCAAAGAGGCACGCAATGACTCTGCATTTTCATAACGCCCGCCTGATCTGCCCGGAAAGCGGTACCGACCGGCCCGGCAGCCTGACGGTTCTGGATGGCCGCATCATCGCCCGCGACGCGGAGGCGCCGGAAGGCGCGACCCTGATTGATTGCGGCGGCAAATGCCTCGCCCCCGGGATTGTGGACTGGGGCGTAAAAGTCGGCGAGCCGGGTGAGCGTCATAAAGAAAGCTTCCGCTCGGCCGGTCTGGCAGCGGCGGCAGGCGGTGTGACGACGATCATCGCGCGCCCCGACACCGACCCCGCGATCGACACGCCCGAAACCCTTGAGTTCGTGACCCGCCGCGCCCGCGAATCCAGCCCCGTCCGCATCCGCCACATGGGCGCGCTGACCAAGGGCCGTCAGGGCCGCGAGATGACCGAGATCGGCTTTCTGCTCGACGCAGGCGCGGTGGCCTTCACCGATACCGATCATGTGGTGACCGACGCCAAGGTGCTGTCGCGGGCCTTCACCTATGCCCGCTCGCTCGGCGCCCTGGTCGTCAGCCACCCGCAGGAGCCTGCGCTCTCGAAAGGCGCCTCCGCAACTTCGGGCAAATTCGCCTCGCTGCGCGGCATTCCCGCGGTCTCGCCCCAGGCAGAACGCATGGGGCTGGAGCGCGATCTGGCGCTCGTTGAGATGACGGGCGTGCGCTATCACGCCGATCAGATCACCTCAGCGCTCAGCCTTCCGGCACTCAGCCGCGCGAAGGCCGACGGGCTGAATGTGACCGCCGGGGTGTCAGTGCATCACGTCACGCTGAACGAATATGACGTCGGCGATTACCGCACCTTCTTCAAACTGACCCCGCCGCTGCGCTCTGAGGAGGACCGTCTGGCGGTCTGTGACGCACTCTCGACGGGGCTGATTGATGTGCTTTGCTCAATGCACACGCCCCAGGACGAAGAGAGCAAGCGCCTGCCCTTTGAAGAAGCGGCAGCCGGTGCCGTGGCGCTGGAAACCTTCCTTCCCGCAGCGCTTCGCCTTTACCATGCGGGCGTGATGGATCTGCCGGGCCTCTTCCGCGCCATGGCACTGAACCCCGCCCGCCGCCTTGGCCTTGAGGCCGGGACGATCGCTGTTGGTGCCCCGGCAGATCTGGTTCTGTTTGACCCGGATGCGCCTTTCGTGCTCGATCGGTTCAGGCTGCGCTCAAAGTCCAAAAACACCCCCTTCGACGGCGCCCGGATGGAGGGCAAAGTTCTGGGCACCTGGGTTGGCGGCACCTGCGTTTTCGGGGATCTGAATGCCTGAGATTGTCACCTCTGTTCCCCTGCTCGCCCTGACGGCGGCGCTGGCCTATCTGCTGGGCTCGGTGCCATTTGGTATCGTGATGGCGCGGGTCTTCGGGCTTGGAGATCTGCGCAAGATCGGCTCGGGCAATATCGGCGCGACCAATGTGCTGCGCACCGGAAACAAGCTGGCAGCCTTTCTGACCCTGGTGCTGGATGCGGGCAAAGCGGGCATCGCCGTTCTGATCGCGCGCGCCCTGGTGGGCGAAGATGCTGCGCAACTGGCGGGGCTTGCCGCTTTTGTCGGCCATCTTTTCCCGATCTTTCTGGGCTTTAAGGGCGGCAAGGGCGTGGCAACCTTCCTCGGCACCCTGCTGGCGCTGGCCTGGCCCGTTGGCCTTGCAGCCTGCGGCCTATGGCTGCTGACGGCGCTGATTACCCGCATCTCCTCGCTTTCGGCGCTGGTGGCGGCGGTGCTGTCACCGCTGGCGGCGTGGGCCCTCGGGCATGGCGATATGGTCGCCCTGATGGCGCTGCTCGCCGTGGTGATCCTTGAGCGGCATAAGGCCAATATCAGCCGCATCCTCAGCGGGACAGAGCCGAAAATCGGTAAGAAATCCTGAACCTTCGGGAGTGATTGGTGTGAACGGGTTGAGCAACTGGGACGAAATCCGCACCGCCTGGCAGGTGGCCCGCCTTGGCACCGTCTCGGGGGCGGCGGAAATTCTGGGCGTGCACCATGCCACGGTGATCCGCCACATTGATGCGCTGGAAAAGCAGCTCGGCACGCGGCTCTTTCAGCGCCATGCCCGCGGCTATACCCCGACCGAGGCCGGACGCGATCTGCTGAAAGTCGCAGATACCGCTGCCGATCAGTTCAGCCAGCTTGCCGGGCGTCTGCGCGGCCAGGGCGAGACCGTTGCCGGAGAGCTGGTCATCACCTCTGTCGGCGGCATGGCCAAATTTCTGATCCCGGCGCTGGCCTCCTTTCAGGTGCTTTACCCGCAGATTTCAATTCGTTGCCTGACCGACCACCGCCTGTTCCGCCTGGAATATGGCGAGGCGCATGTCGCCATCCGCGCGGGCAATGCCCCCGATGACCCCGATAACGTCGTGCAGCCTTTCGGCAGCCTGCCCTATGCGCTTTACGCCAGCCGCAGCTATGTTGAAGCCCATGGCCGCCCTGAGGGTCCGGAGGATTATCTGCACCACCGCTTCATCGGCGGTGAGGGCGATCAGCTGCGCGCGCCCTTCTTCCGCTGGATGGATGCCAATGTCCCGGCCCAGGCCATCACCTTTCGCGGCACCGAACCTGCCGTGACCGCTGAGGCCATTCGTGCAGGTCTCGGCATCGGATTTTGCACCCCCTCAGAGGCAAGGCGTGAGCCGGATCTGATCGAAATTCTCCCCGCCCGCCCGGAGTGGGCTGCGCCGCTCTGGCTGGTGACCCATGTCGATCTGCACCGCACGGCCAAGGTTCAGGCCTTTCTCAGCCATCTGAAATCCTGCGCGCCGGAGTGGCAGGACCGGGGCAAAGCCTGAGATGCTGACCGCGCCGTTAAAAGGCCACCTTGCGATGCTGGGCTTTTCCGCCCTGGTGGCCGGATCCTTCACGCTGGGCGCAAGGGTCGCCAATCTGGTCGACCCCGCCGCTCTGACGCTTCTGCGCTTTGTCCTGGCGTTGGTCGTCACCTCTCTGGTCCTCGTCGTGATGCGCACCGATGTCCGGGGCGCTTTGCAGGGCGGCTGGCGCTGGCTTTTGCCAGGAGCGATCTATGCCGGGTATTTTGTCCTCATGTTTGAGGGACTTAAGACCGCAACGCCGCTTTCTTCGGCGGCCGTCTTTACCCTGTCTCCGATCCTCTCAGCAGGCTTTGGCTGGTGGCTTCTGCGCCAGGGCATGACCCGCCGCATGGCCTTCGCGCTGGCGATCGGGGCTTTCGGCGCGCTTTGGGTGATCTTTCGGGGTGAAATCGCTGCCGCCCTGCGCCTTGAGATCGGGCGCGGCGAGGTGATCTATTTTATCGGCTGCCTTCTGCATGCCGCCCTTCCCGCCCTGATGCGCAGGATTTCACGCGGTGAGCCGCCGATGCTGGCAACCACCATGATGCTGACGGGAGGCCTGGTGGTTCTGACCCCCTGGGCGCTGCCGAAGGTTCTGGCAACCGACTGGGCGGCTCTGCCCGGAATTGTCTGGGCAACGCTTGGCTACACTGCGATCTGCACGACGGCCATGACGGCAGCTCTCATGCAATATGCCAGCCAGCGCCTGCCGGGGGCCAAGGTGATGGCCTATACCTATCTTGTTCCCGGCTGGGTGATCGCCTGGGAGCTTGCCTTTGGCGCGCAAACGCCGCCCGGCCTGGTGGCGGGCGGCGTCGGGATTACAGTTCTCGCCCTGCTGCTTTTGCTGAAAGATGAGCGCGTCAGCTGAAAGCTTTGGCGAAGAGGCCCGCCGGGGAGAGGGTGAAGATCTCAACACCTTCTTCCGTCACACCGACCGAATGCTCATACTGGGCCGAGAGCGACTTATCACGCGTCACCGCAGTCCAGCCATCTGACAGTTCTTTGGTTTCCGGGCGTCCGAGGTTCACCATCGGCTCAATGGTGAAGAACATCCCAGGCTCGAGCACCGGGCCGGTCCCGGCTTTGCCGTAATGCAGCACATTCGGCGGCGCGTGGAAGACCTGACCCAGACCATGGCCACAGAAATCGCGCACCACGCTCATGCGCTTGCTTTCGACCAGGGTCTGAATCGCGTGGCCGATGTCGCCGAAAGTATTGCCGGGTTTCACCGCAGCGATCCCCGCCATGAGGCTGTCGTGGGTCACCTCGACGAGGCGACGGGTTTTGACCGAAAGATCCCCCGCCACATACATCCGGCTGGTGTCGCCGAACCAGCCGTCGACGATCACGGTGACGTCGATATTCAGAATATCGCCGGCCTTCAGAACTTTCGCACCCGGAACACCATGGCAGACGACATGGTTCAGCGAAATGCACGAGGCGTGCATATAGGGCTCACGGCCCGGCGGGGTGTAGCCGATCGTGGCACTTTTTGCACCCTTGGCGGTGACACGGCCGGCGATGAAATCATCCAGCTCCAGCGTGGTCACGCCGGGCTTCACCAGCGGGCCCACTTCATCCAGGATCTCAGCCGCAACCCGACCCGCTTCGCGCATTCCGGCGAAGTCTGAGCTGTCGTAAATCCTGATTCCCTCGCGTGTGACGCGGCCGCGTGTCTCGTCCATCGGTCCTGCCTGGCTGATTATCTGCCCCCTTAGATAGTGCGTGAAGGCGCCTTTGGCCATAGCAGCGACCTGCAACGGAAATCTGTCGCAGAGTCAGCCCGGCGCATTCCCTGCCTTCCAGGTCACCTTCGGGCGCGCCATATGGGTCCGGATCCACTCAGAGGTCGCCTCAAAAGGCATGGGCCGAGCGATGCCAAAGCCCTGCACATGGCCACAGCCGAGCTGCGCAAGAAGCGCGAGTTCTGAGGGCGTCTCGACCCCTTCTGCAAGCGTGTCGAGGCCGAGCTGCTCTGCCATGGAGAGGATCGCGGTCAGCACTCTTTGCGCTTCGCGGTCCTGCTCAACCCGCGAGATATAAGAGCGGTCGATCTTGAGCCGGTGCACCCCGAAGCGGCGGATATTGGTGATCGAGGCATGGCCCGTCCCAAAATCGTCCAGATCCACCCGGCAGCCCAATCTGGCCAGTTCGGTGATATTGCGCACGATCACATCGGCTTCACCCATGCTCATCACAGTCTCAAGCACCTCGACTGCCAGCCGGTCAGGGGTGAGATCGAAGCGATCCAGCTCCCACTTCAGTTTGTCGGCGAGACGGGGGTTGCGCAATTCCTCTGAGGAGAAGTTCACTCCGACACCAGGGACCCGCAGCCCGGCCGTGTCCCACCGGGACAAAGCCACCAAAGCGTTGAACACCATGACTTCCGAGAGCCGCTCTGACAGACCGGAATCCGCGATCGCGGGCAGAAACTCCGAGGGCGGGATCACCCCGCGCTCTGGATGCTGCCAGCGGGCAAGGGCCTCAAATCCGGTAATCTCACCCGTATCCGCCGAGATCTGCGGCTGAAACCAGGCCCGGATGTGACCGGCGTCCAGCGCCTCTTCCAGCTCCGCGCGGCGGGCATCCCGTTCCGCCCTTTTGCGGGCCATGCCGGGGGCGAAAGCCCGCAGCGCACCGGGGCCGTTGCGCAGGGCCTCATCCGCCGCAACCTGCGCACAATCCAGCAGTTCCGCACCACTGCCGCGCTGTACCCGGGCCCCCATACAAAATCCGGCGGAACAGGAAGTGAGGATCCGCGCCCCGCCAAAGGTCACCGGCTCTGCGACAAGGGCCTGGAGGCGCGAAGACAGCTGCACCATGGCCTCAAGATCAAGCCGGCGTGAGGGGGAGAGCGAGATCGCAAATCCGCCCCCTTCAAGCCGCAGCACCCGGTCCCCCTGGCGCAGCGCCGAGACGAGACGTTCCCCCAGATTGCGGATCACCTCTGTCTGGGTGGAGCGGCCATAGCGATCCAGCAGGGTGCCTGCGTCGTCAAACTGCAACACGATGCAGCCGGTGCCCATGCCCTGGCTTTCCGCCTGCATCAGACGGCTGTCGAGTTCAGCCAGAAAGCGGTCGCGGGAATAGGGTTCCGCCGGGTCAGACTGCCTTGCGCTGTCCGGCTGCCGCCAGGCACCCGTTGCCACCGCCAGCAGCAGCAGCGCCAGAACCGCAGCCATCAGCCCGCGTTCGCCCGCCACCCAAAACCCGGCCAGAGCCAGGACCGGACCGCCGATCGCCAAAAATGGCGCCCCCGTGCGGCCCCGCATCCAATCCCGCCATTGTCCGGAAAGTCCCGCAGCCATCCGCACCTCCGACCTGCGCACCGGACCATCCGGAGCAGCAGGAACGTTAGGGCAACTGGCTGAGTCAAATCTTAATCGCGGCAGCGCAGATCAGGGATATTATCATCAATCTGATCAATCGACGCCTCAGAGCCTTCGCGCCGCGCCAGCCCCAGGAAGTCAAACAGAGCCGGGTCCGGCAGATGCGAGGGCCGCGTGTTCATCAGCGCCTTGAACATGATGTTGCGGCGCCCCGGCGTGCGGCGCTCCCATTCATCCAGGATGCCTTTGACCTGCATGCGCTGCAAACCGTCCTGGCTGCCGCACAGATCGCAGGGGATGATCGGATAATTCATCTGCCGCGAAAACTTCTCGCAATCCGCCTCAGAGACGAAAGCCAGCGGGCGATAGACGAAGAGATCCCCCTCTTCGTTCAGAAGCTTCGGCGGCATGGTCGCAAGGCGCCCGCCGTGAAAGAGGTTCATGAAGAAAGTTTCAAGGATATCATCGCGGTGATGCCCCAGAACCACCGCCGTGCAGCCCTCTTCGCGGGCAATACGGTAGAGGTTACCGCGCCGCAGACGCGAGCAGAGCGAGCAATAGGTCCGGCCCTGAGGGACCTTGTCGACGACGATGGAGTAGGTGTCCTGATATTCGATGCGGTGGGGCACACCCATCTTTTCCAGGAACTCCGGCAACACCGTCGAAGGGAATCCCGGCTGCCCCTGATCGAGGTTACAGGCCAGAAGCTCCACCGGCAGAAGGCCGCGCCACTTCAGCTCATGCAGGATGGCCAGCATGGCATAGCTGTCCTTGCCCCCCGACAGACAGACCAGCCATTTCCCCCCCGGCTCGATCATGCCGTAGGTCTCAATCGCCGAACGGACCTCCTGGACAAGGCGCTTGCGCAGCTTGCGGAATTCGGTCGATTTCGGTGCGCCTTTAAACAGCGCATGGATGTCGTCTGGGGTATCGTCCAGCATTTTTCAGGCCTCCGGGAGATGGCGGGGATATGCCAGAAAGCGGCCCGCCTGCCCAGAGCGAATCAAAAGCCTGAGGGCTCAGTGCGCGCCAAAACCTGCCGCGACGATCAGATCCCAGGCCTCGGGCGTCAGAAGAAAAGCATGAAACGCAAGGGCGGCCTCATTCTCTGCGGCGCGCTGCATGAGCACGCCGTCCCGGGCAAGCAGCGCCGCATCGGTGCCGCTGCGGCCCATGGCATAGGTGATGCGGCTTTGCGCCAGCGCCTCCCCCGAAGCGATCAGATGATTGGCCGCCGATGCATCGGCCCCGAGGATCAGATCCGCCTCTGCCCCCTTCAGATCGGCCCCGGGCAGGATCAGCAGTTCCACATCCGCCGTGCCTGAGGCCTCAGCCAGCACCGGCACAAGCGGAGCAAATTCGGCATCCGTGGCCACCACAACCCCGGCCCCCGCAGGCAGGGACAGCATCAGTGACAACAAAACGGCAGCCGACAGGCGTTTCATGGCAATCTCCGGGCTTTGCGGCAGCTGCCCTGATGCCAGGCCCGCGGTCAAGGTGCAACAGGCTTGCAGATGCGCCCTGCCCAGGGCAGCAAAGCCCCAAAGATGGAGCGCGCCCTGACCCTGACCACCCTTGGCTTTGACGCCGACGACACCCTTTGGCACAATGAGAGCTTCTTTCGCCGGACGGGCGAGGAGATCCTGCGCCTGCTGGCGCCCTGGTGCCCGCCGGAAGAGCTGACCGCCGAGCAGCTGGCCGCTGAACGGCGTAACATCCCGCTCTATGGATATGGGGTGAAGGGATTCACGCTTTCGGTGATGGAAACCGCCATTCGCGTCAGTGACGGCCGGGTTCCGGCGAAGGTTCTGGGAGAAGTCATGGCCGCGGGGCGTGATCTTCTGGCCCATCCGCTGGAACTGCTGCCCGGCGCTGGCGACGCGCTCGAGGCCCTGGCCCGGACCCACCGGCTGCTGCTGATCACCAAAGGCGATCTGATGCACCAGGAGCGAAAACTGGCGGCTTCGGGTCTGAGGGGGCTCTTTGACGGTGTCGAGATCCTCTCGGAAAAAGACAGCACCGCCTATGGCCGGATCTTTGCCCGCCATGGCACCGCGCCCGAACAGGCGCTGATGGTCGGAAATTCGATGAAGTCCGATGTGCTTCCCGCCCTGGAGGCCGGAGCCTGGGGCGTCTTTGTGCCACATGGCACCCCTTGGGCGCTGGAACATGCCGAAGCCCCCGAAGGCCATCCGCGCTACCGCGAAATCGCAAGTATAGATAGACTTCCCGAACTTATTAACACGTTGAGATTGCGATGAGGCGAATCACTTAAAATTGCATTGGTCCGGGCGGCGCGGGCAGGTGTGGTAGACGGGCCTGAATTTCCTACCACATAAGGCTTTGGCAATCCCCCGCCGAGACAATTTCCATTGTGAATCCGGGGTTTCCACAAAGGCAAACCCTGTGTTAGCCTTTTTTAACAGTACCCGGCATCAAGACCGGTGAAGAGGCAGTACAAGGACAGGTGCAGTGATCGGGTCAGGGACACTCCGGCCGGGCTTTTTTGCCCGAAAATTCGCCGCAGCAGCGGTGGTCTTTCTGGCTCTGCTCTGTGCGCCATTGGTGGCCTTTTCTGCTCCCTATGCCGCGCTGGTCATGGATGCCCGGACGGGTCAGGTCATCTATGAGCAAAACGCTGATACGCGGGTTCACCCGGCATCGCTGACCAAGATGCTGACACTTTATATCACCTTTGATGCGATCCGCCGCGGCGAGATCCGTCTCGATGATATGGTCACCATCACCTCTCATGCCGCTTCGCAACCGCCCTCGCGGCTTGGTCTGCGCTCGGGGCAGCGGCTGTCGGTGCGCCACCTGATCCGCGCAGCGGCGATCAAATCCGCCAATGACGCGGCCGCAGCTCTCGGCGATCACATCAGCGGCAACGAGCGGGCCTTTGCAGCGCGGATGAACCGCACGGCCAAAGCGCTCGGGATGCACCGTTCCAGCTTTCGCAATGCCCACGGCCTGACCGCCGAAGGCCACCTCTCGACGGCAAGGGATATGACGCTGCTCGGTCGGCGTCTTTTTTATGATTTCCCCCAGCATTACCCGATGTTCTCGCGTCTGCAGGAAGATGCCGGCATCGCGCGGGTCAATAACACCAACCGCCGGTTCCTTGAGGGCTATCGCGGCGCGGACGGGATCAAGACCGGCTATACCAATGCCGCCGGCTTCAACCTGACCGCCTCGGCAGAGCGCAACGGCAAGCGGCTGGTCGCCACCGTTCTGGGGGGTGTCTCGACCGCGCATCGCAACAAAAAGATGGCAGAGCTGATGGATATCGGCTTTGGCGCGGCCCCGAACAGGGTGCGCAGCGTGCCGCCGCCGCCGGTTTCGCTGGCCGGTATCGCGGATGAGCCTGCGAATGTTCCCGGCGGTGCCGGTAAAACGATCCGCCTGCAGACGGCCCGCGCGACCTCTCCGCGCCCGGCGCGTCGGCCGGACGAAGTCGCCCCGGCCCCGGAAATGCTGGCAGAACTGACCAGCGGCGTTGCCGATGTCCTTGCAGCCCTGAACACAGAGCCCGAGCCGCCCGCCCCGGTCGCTGCCCCCCCTGCCCTGCCCTTCGCCGTGGCAGAGCTGGAGCCGCCGCCCGCCCGTCCGGACGCTGTTGCGGCCGAAACCGTCTCCCAGACGCCCGCAGAGGCACCGGTGACCGAAGTGGCACAGGCTGTGGCTGAGGTTGAAACCCTGCTGAGCGGCGTGCCGCTGACCCAGCCGCGTGCCCGCCCTGAAACGGTGCAGATGGCGGAGGCTCCTGCCCCGGCCGCTCCGGCACCTGAGGCTGTGGCAGAGGCCCTGGCGCTTGCCAATGCGGCCCCGCCCCCTGAAGCTGCTCCGGCGGTCGTCCAGACGGCGGAAGTCGCAGCCGAAGCCCCTGCCATGCCCTTCCAGGTGGTTGATGAGGCGGGCCGCGAAGTCAGCCCCTCGCCGCAGGACGCACGCTCGCCAAGCCTGGCCGCCGCCGTTCTGCCCGCCAGCGTGGCAGAGCTTGCCGAGGCAGATCTTCCCGAAGACATGCCCGTCCCGCCTGCGGATGACGAAAACGTCCCGCTGGCTCAGGGCTTTACCGGTAAGCTCGTCGTCCCCGCCCTCAGCGGAGAGCGCCCGCGCGCAAGGCCCGGTGAAATCGTGATGACCATGGCCCGCGCCGAGACCACCGAGACGCTGCCCTCAAATGTTCAGCGCACCTCTGCCCCGGCAGAGACCCGTGAGGTCGTCTCCCGCGTCTCGACCTCAGGCGGTCGGCACTGGGCGATCACCCTGGGCAAATTCAACTCGCGCGGCACCGCCGAACGGGCGCTTCTGCAGACCGCTCTGTCTGAAACGCGCGCTTTGGAAGGCGCTTTGCGTAAAATTAATCAAAAAGGCGGTGGCTGGGAGGCCACATTTGCAGGTCTGACCCGCGATCAGGCGGATCTGGCCTGTCGCCGCCTCCAGGCCCGTGCCATCAATTGCTTCACACTTGGCCCGTGAGGATTTGATGACCTTCGTATTCGCCCCCCCTGCCCCCGCTTCGGTCCCCGTCAAAGGCAGCGCCGACCGTTTTCCGGTCCGCCGCATCTTCTGCGTGGGGCGCAATTACGAAGAACACGCCAAAGAAATGGGCGCGGACACCAAAGAGCCGCCCTTCTTCTTCACCAAACCCGCCGACAGCCTGGTGACCGGCAATGAAGCCATCCCCTACCCTTCAGCGACCGAAGATCTGCACCATGAGGCGGAACTGGTCGTCGCTCTGGGCAAAGGCGGCAGCAATGTCAGCGTTGAAGCGGCTTCCGGTCTGATCTGGGGCTTCGCCCCCGGCAATGATCTGACCCGCCGCGACATGCAGGCCCAGGCCAAACAGCAGCGCCGCCCCTGGGATATGAGCAAGGGCTTTGACCGCTCTGCCGTCTGCGGGGACATCGTGCCGGTCGCCGACTGCGGTTCGATGTCAAAGGGCCGCATTTGCTGCACCGTTGACGGCGCGATCCGTCAGGACGGCGATCTGGCGGACATGATCTGGGATGTGCCCCATGTCATCGCTTACCTCTCAACCCTGGTTGAGCTGCAGCCCGGCGATCTGATCTTCACCGGCACCCCGGCTGGTGTGGGCGCTGTGGCGCGGGGCGAAACCGTGCGGGTGGAGATTGAAGGCCTGGGCGCGGTTGAGACCAAAATCGGCTGATCCCGCCCGCCCTGCCTGATTCACAAGCCGCCCCCCGGGGCGGCTTTATTGCATCCGGATGACCGAGCGGTCGGCGCTGAGCATATAGCCCTTCCGCGTCACGGTTTTAACCAGCAGCTCACTCACCAGCTGATTGCCAAGCGCATCACGCAGCCGCTTGATGCGGGTGGCCCCGGCCGCCTCCTCGCAATCGGCAGCATTGCGGCCGGTGATCATTGCCTCGATCTCGGCACCGCTCAGGATCTCGTCATCCATCCGCGCCTCTGCCAGCACCGCCAAGGTCTCAATCGCAGCCTCGGTCAGCGGAAACTCCATGGCGTTCAGCGTCACCGTCCGCTCGGCGCGGGAAATCACCAGAGAGGACACTTGCAGCCCCGCCTGCCGCAACTCGCGCAGACGGCGGTTCAGCGAGACAATGGTCAGCAGCGCCACCAGCGCGACCCCCAGAAGCGCGGCCGAAAAGACCAGCAGCACAAAGATCACCGCACGGTAGCTGACCAGCACTTCGGCAAAAGAGGTCCCCGACTGTGCAAGGATCTCCAGCAGGCGGATCTCGGTCTCCCCGGTCAGAGCGGTATTCTCAACAAACAGCCGCTCCACCCCCGCATTGAAGGCATTGGCATCGGGCAGGTTCAGAAACAGCAAGACAGCCGCCGTCAGCAGGATCAGCACGACGGCACTGACACCTGCCACAACCACCCGTGAGCCCTGGCGCAGCGCCTCAGAAGCGGAGGAACCATCCACCGGCATTGGCCTTCCTTTCTGCAAGTCCGCCCTCATCGAAGAAAGACATCACCTGCAGCAATGTCCAGCCCGCGCCCGCCAGACGCTGGCGAATCTCAGCCTCTGCCGCACCCCCGCGACAGGCCGAAGCAGGCAGCTCAATCACCCCATAATGCAGCCGCAACGGATCATCCTGCTTGGCTTTATAATCGGCATAACATCCCGCCGCCGCCGGGCCCGCCAGCAACAGGGCCGCCATCACAGCGGCAGCAGGCAGTCTCAGGCGCGGCATGGGGATCTCCTTGGTAAAGGCCGGGGCTTTATCCCTCAGAGCATGAGGCGGGTGGCAAAGTTATGCAATATCATGCCGCTCTGCCCCCCTGTTATCCCATAACGCAGGCCCGCTGCGCGGCATGCCATCCCATAACAGCCCGCTGATTTTGCCTGACATCGGGTCTTTCCGGCATCTGAAAGGCACACCCGCCGCAACTGCCCCGGCAGCGCGGCCCCTGAAGGAGCCTGATATGACCCGACTGCGCTTTCCAAAACGCCTGACTGCCCTTTTCAGCACACTCGCTCTGGCCCTGGCCGTAACCGGCACGACCGCCAGCCCCGCGCGCGCCAATGATGACTTCGCCCGCCTGCTCGCCGGGGTGGCCGCCGTCGCCATTATCGGCACCGCCCTCAATAAAGCTGATCGTCACGACGACCGCCGCCGCCATGCCGCGCCGCCGCCGCCCCCGCCGCGCCATCATCACCGCGCAGCGCCGCCCCGCCATGCCCGGCATGCACCGCCGCCCCCGCCGCACTACCGTGCCCATCCGCAGCGCCCGCCCGTCCACCATCACGCGCCCCGTCCCGGCCACGCCGGCCCGCCCCGCGGCGCATTGATCCGCTGACCGGATTTCTCTTGCCGCCCCGCGCAAGGGGCGGCATCACGGGGGCATGACAAAAACTGCCCCCGATTTTTCTTTTGAAACTGCCGCCGCCGCCCGCGGTGCCCGCCTGATCTGCGGTGTCGATGAAGTGGGCCGCGGCCCCCTCTGCGGACCTGTCACCGCGGCCGCGGTGATCCTTGACCCCGCGCGCATCCCGGCAGGCCTTGGCGACAGCAAAGCCCTCAGCGCCGCCCGCCGCCTTTCGCTCGCGGCGGAAATCCACGCGACCGCCGAAGTCGCCATCGCCCATGCCAGCGTCGAAGAGATCGACGAGATCAACATCCTCCAGGCCTCACATCTGGCCATGCAACGTGCGATTGCAGCCTTGCCCCGCGCCCCCGACCACGCGCTGATTGACGGCAACCGCCTGCCGAAGGGGCTGACCTGCACCGCCGAAGCCGTGGTCAAAGGCGATGCGCGGGTGCTCTCCATCGCCGCCGCCTCCATCGTCGCCAAGGTCGCCCGCGACGCCCTGATGGAGTCCCTTTCGCAACAGTATCCCGGCTACGGCTGGGAGCGGAACGCCGGCTATCCCACCAAAGATCACCTCGCAGCCCTTGTTTCCTTAGGGGTGACTCCCGCGCATAGGCGGTCCTTCAGGCCTGTCCACAATATCTTGTGCCAAGCCCCATCATCAAAGGCTTGATTCAAAAAACAATTTGACCGCCCCCCTGCTTTGCCCGAAATTGGTCGGACAATAACGCGCAAAAATGCGCGAACCTGAGGCAGAGTAATGGCTATTAAAACCAAGGCAACGGAAGCGCCCGCGCTTCCGCTGAACGACATATTGTCTGGTGATTGCATTGAGGTGATGCGCGGACTTCCTGACGCCTCCATCGATCTGATCTTCGCAGACCCCCCCTATAACCTTCAACTGAAGGGCGAACTTCATCGCCCCGACAACTCGAAGGTCGATGCGGTCGACGATCACTGGGACCAGTTCTCCAGCTTCGCCGCTTATGACAAATTCACCCGTGAATGGCTGGCAGAGGCCCGCCGCCTGCTGAAGCCCAATGGCGCCATCTGGGTCATCGGCTCCTACCACAATATCTTCCGCGTCGGCGCCTCCATGCAGGATGCAGGCTTCTGGCTGCTAAACGATGTGGTCTGGCGCAAATCGAACCCGATGCCGAACTTCCGCGGCAAGCGCTTCACCAATGCCCATGAGACGATGATCTGGGCCTCGAAGTCGGAAGGCTCGCGCTATACCTTCAACTACGACGCCCTCAAGGCGCTGAACGAAGGCACCCAGATGCGCTCCGACTGGCTGCTGCCGCTCTGCACCGGCCATGAGCGCCTGAAAGACGCCAATGGCGATAAGGCGCATCCGACCCAGAAGCCGGAATCGCTGCTCCACCGCGTGCTGATCGGCTCGACCAATCCGGGCGATGTGGTGCTCGACCCCTTCTTCGGCACCGGCACCACCGGCGCAGTCGCCAAAATGCTCGGCCGCAATTTCATCGGCATCGAGCGCGAGGAAGCCTACCGCAAGGTCGCTGCGAAACGCATCGCCCGCGTCCGCACCCTCGATGCCTCAGCCCTTGAGACCGCAGGCTCCAAGCGCGCCGAGCCGCGCATCCCCTTCGGCCATCTGGTTGAGCGCGGCCTGCTGCGCCCCGGTGAAGTCCTGGTCTCGCCGCGCGGCACCACCGCAAAAATCCGCGCCGACGGCACCCTCGCCGGTGACAGCGTCGCAGGCTCCATCCATCAGGTCGGCGCCGCCTATGAAAAGGCCCCGAGCTGCAACGGCTGGACCTATTGGCACTTCCGCCGTGACGGAAAAACCATACCGATCGACAGCCTGCGCCAGCAGATCCGCGCCGAAATGAACAACTGATAAAAAAACCCGCGCCCCAAAAGCGCGGGTTTTACTTTGGCTTTTAAAAAATACTCCGGGGGAGCTTTGGCCTGCCAAAGCGGGGGCAGAGCCCCCACTTCTGTCCGCCAGCCCCCCGCAGGCTCACTGCAGATCCGAAAAGGCCTTCTTCAGCCGCTCAACCGCTTCGAGCACCCGCGAACGCGGCGTCGCAAGGTTGAAGCGCAGGAAATTTTCACCGCCCCGACCAAAGCTGTCGCCATGGTTCGCCGCGATCCCGGCCTCTTTCTCCACCCGGGCTTTGAATTCAGCGGGCGCCATGCCGGTGCCCGAGAAATCCACCCAGGCCAGATAGGTCGCCTCCAGCGGCATGGAGTTCAGCCCCGGAATGGCATTGATCCCCTCATCAAAGAGCTTCCGGTTGCCGTCGATATAGGCGACCAGCTCATCGACCCAGGCAGCGCCCTCGGGGCTGTAGGCCGCTTCGGCCATCATATAGCCAAAGGTGTTTCCGGAAATCCCAAGCGCATTCATCACACTTTGAAGCTTCGCCCGCAGGTTCGCATCCGGCACAATGATATTTCCGGTATGTGAGCCTGCGATATTGAAGGTCTTGGTGGTGGCCGTCATCATCACCAGGCGATCGGAAATCTCCGGCGCGGCATTGGCCATGACCGTGTGCTTTGCCCCGCCGAACACCAGATCATGGTGGATCTCATCCGAGACCAGCACCAGATCATGGCGTCTGCAGAAATCGGCAACCTGGCGCAACTCCTGCGGGGTCCAGACCCGTCCGCCGGGGTTATGCGGCGAGCAGAGGATCATCATCTTCACACCGGGATCCATCATGGCTTCCCAGCTGTCGAAATCCATTTCATACCGGCCATTCACCGTCGCCAGAGGCAGTTCCAGCAGGCGGCGATCGGCGGCTTTGATGACACGACCGAAAGCGTGGTAGACCGGTGCCATGACCGCGACACCCTCGCCTTTTTCGGTATAGGCCTGCACGCAAAGCGCCGTGCCGTTGACCAGACCATGCGCGGTCAGAATGGCCTCGGGTGCAACCTCCCAGTCGTGGCGGGTTTTCATCCACCAGCGGATCGCTGCCAGATAAGAGCTGTCATCACCGTAATAGCCGTAGACACCGTGGCGGGTCATTGCCTCAAGCGCGTTTTGCACGCAGGCCGGCGGGCGGAAGTCCATATCCGCCACCCACATGGCGATACCGCTGTCTGCCGGAACCTGATAGATTTTCTCCATCATGTCCCATTTGACGGAATGCGTGCCGCGGCGGTCAATGATTTCATCAAAGCTCATGCTGTCTCACCCGATCGTGCAGGACGGAATTTTATCCGCATAATATATTTTATTTCGGGAAAAATTACCGGATCATAAAAATCATCCGGAACATCTGCCCCCTTGATGCGCAGGTTAGCGGGCAGTTCTTCTCACAGCAAGTGGCAGCAGCATACGGGGGCGTCAAATTCGCGCTCACCTTGCAGGACAGTCCATGATCGCCTAGATGAGCGCCATGACCCTGCGCAATATCCTCATCCACCCCGACCCGCGGCTGAAAAAGCCCTGCGCCCCCGTTACCCTCTTTGACGAGGCTCTGGCGCAGCTTGGCCAGGACATGCTTGAGACCATGTATGACGCCCCCGGCGTCGGCCTGGCCGGTCCGCAGATCGGCGTGATGAGCCGGATCATCACCATGGACTGCACCAAAGATCCCGAGCCGCGCCGCCCGATGATCCTGGTGAACCCGGAAGTCATCGCAAGCTCAGAGGAAACCAGCACCTATGAGGAAGGCTGTCTCTCGATCCCTGAGCAATATGCCGAAGTCACCCGCCCGGCGGTAGTGACCGTGCGCTGGCAGGATGTGACCGGAGCGGCTCAGGAAGAGACCTTTGAAGGTCTTTGGGCGACCTGCGTGCAGCATGAGATCGACCACCTGAACGGGAAGCTTTTCATCGATTATCTCGGACCGATGAAGCGTCAGATGATCACCCGCCGGATGGAGAAGCTGAAGCGCGAGATCGCGCGGGGCTGAAGCTCTTTTCGGCAGACCGCTCTCTGGCGGAAGACGCCGGGGCGCTGCCCCGGACCCCGGAGTATTTTGAAAAAAACCAAAGAGCGGGCCGGGACTGTGGCCTGCTCTCGACGCAGGGTGGGGATCGGTGTTATGCGGTGGCATGACCATTCTCAACATCCTTAAGTTTCCCGATCCGCGTCTGCGCCGCATCGCTTTACCGGTGGCAGAGGTGACGGCTGAGATCCGCAGCCTGGCGGCTGATATGCTTGAGACCATGTATGCCGCCCCGGGTCGGGGGCTGGCCGGGCCGCAGGTGGGTGCGCTTTTGCGGATCTTTGTGATGGATTTGACCTGGAAAGACGGCACGCCGGAGCCTTTTGTCTGCATCAATCCGGAAATTACCGGATTTTCAGAGGAAACGGCCAGCTTTACTGAGGGCTGCCTCTCGATCCCGGATGTGCCGGGCGAGGTGGTGCGGCCTGCGGAGATTGACTTAAGCTGGACGGATCTGAGCGGGACGCGCCGGCATAAGCGCATGAGCGGTATGGAAGCCGTTTGCGCGCAGCATGAATTTGACCATCTGAACGGACGGCTTTGCATCGATCTGATGTCTGAGCCTGCGCGCTTTGAAGCCAGCCCCCGGCTTCAGGCCATGACTTTGTGAAGGAGAGCCCATGCTCCGCCCCTTTCTGTCCTATCCCGACAAACGCCTGAAAACCGTCGTGCCGCCGGTGGCGGAGATCACCGATGAGATCCGCGCCATCTGGGCGGATATGGTGGAGACCATGGACGCCATGCCCGGGGTGGGCCTGGCCGGGCCGCAGATTGGTGTCATGTTGCAACTCGCGGTGGTGGATTGCTCAGACGAGCGCGGCAAGGCCGTTCTGATGGCGAACCCTGAGATTCTGCATGCCTCTGGCCAGATGCGCGAGCATGATGAGGCCAGCCCCAATCTGCCGGGTGTCTCTGCCGTCATCTCACGTCCCCGCGCGGTGACGGTGCGCTTTCTGAATGAAAAGGGTGAGACGGAGGAGCGCGACTTCGTGCATCTCTGGGCGACCTCGGTGCAGCATCAGATCGACCATCTGCAGGGCAGGCTGTATTTCGACCGGCTGAGCCCCCTGAAGCGCAAAATGCTGCTGGCGAAGGCGGCCAAGCTGAGCCGGAGGTAACCTCTGATGCGTGTCATTTTTATGGGGACACCCGAGTTTTCCGTGGCGGCGCTTCAGGCGCTGGCGGCGGAGCATGAGATCGTGGCGGTTTATTCCCAGCCTCCGCGCCCGGCCGGGCGCGGGCAGCAGCTGCGTCCCTCTCCGGTGCAGGCGGCGGCAGAAGCGCTTGGCCTGGAGGTGCGCCATCCGGTGTCGCTGAAGACCCAAGAAGCTCAGGCGGAATTTGCCGCACTCGATGCCGATGTGGCGGTGGTGGTGGCCTATGGGCTTTTGCTGCCCCAGGTGGTTCTGGATGCCCCTAAACATGGCTGTCTGAACATCCATGCCTCTCTGCTGCCGCGCTGGCGCGGGGCGGCACCGATCCATCGTGCGATCATGGAGGGGGATGCTGAGACCGGGATCTGCATCATGCAGATGGAAGCCGGTCTGGACACAGGCCCGGTGCTGCTGCGCGAAGCGGTTGCGATTGGTGCAGAGGAGACCACTTCGGATCTGCATGACCGGCTCTCTGTGCTTGGGGCGAAGATGATCGTCACGGCCCTTGCGCAATTGCCCGATCTGAAGGCTGAGGTTCAGCCTGAGGAGGGCGTCACCTATGCCAGAAAGATCGATAAGGCGGAGGCGCGCATCGACTGGTCGCTGCCCTCTGAGGTGGTGGCGCGGCGCATTCGCGGTCTCTCGCCCTTTCCGGGTGCCTGGTGTCAGATGGGCAGTGAACGGCTGAAGGTTCTGCGTGCCACGGCGGTCGCCGGCGCGGGCAGCCCGGGCACGATATTGCCCGGGGAGGGTCTGGTGGTTGCCTGCGGCAGCGGCGCGGTCCGTCTCAGCCATGTCCAGCGTGAGGGCAGGAAGGCCCTGCCTGTGGCGGAGGCTTTGCGCGGGCTGAGCCTGCCCGAGCGACTGAGCTAAGCCCCATAGGGCAGCCAGATTGTCCGGCTTCGGGCTGCCCTTTTCAGCATCTCTGTCGTGCCGCTCTGCCACAGGCTGTTGCCACCCTCTGTGAGACAGGGTTTGAGCCTGGCCGCTGAGAGAGCCTCAGCCCTGGCGCTGCCTTGGGCGGTACCGAAAGACCATATTGCGCTGACCTCTTCATGCAGGGCCAGGACCTCTGCCAGCGGCAGCTGTGGTCCGGTCACGATATTCAGCGCCCCCGCCGGAAGATCCGAGAGGGCAAAAACCTGCGCGAGTTTTGCCCCCACATGGGGCGCGGCCTCTGACGGGACGCAGACCACGCGATTTCCCATTGCAAGGGCCGGGGCGGTGAGGGCGATGAGCCGCGCAAGCGGGGCTTCGGGCGGGCAGAGAATGGCAATGACACCCAGAGGATCAAAGCGCTCCAGTGTCAGATAGCCCGGATTCGTCTCCTGCACCCTGCCCTGAATATGACCGGCGAGAGCGGCTGTGGCGAAGAGGCTGCGGATCGCCTCTTCAACCTCCTGGTCTGAAGTGAGGGCGGCGAATTCAGCCTGGCGCTGCCGGAGGTGTTCCGCAACAGACCACAGAGCCTGAGCGCGCTGATCGCTGCTCAGTGCAGGCCAGGCTGTTGCATTCACTGCCGCTTCAACAGCATTGCGGATGTCTTTACGATTTCCGGAAGCGACCCGGGGGCCGCCCGGGACGGCCAGAGACAAACCCGCGTCTCCCGCGGTGAACTTTCCGCCGATCCAATGCTTCAGAGGTGCCTCCTCTCTCGCGCCGGGCCTGCCGGTCACAGTGTCTTCGGACCAGGGAGCGGCGGGGTCAGGCCGCTGAATGCCACCCGCAGCCGGAGCCCTGAGAAAGACCTCCGCCCCCCGGGAGCCGCCCAGCGGATCAAAGCCGATCCCGAAGGACGCCGTGCCGGGATGCCGCTCTCCGATGCAGTTGATCCAGACCTCCGCCGCCTTCACCCGCAATGCAAGATCGCTCGCCACGGTGATCGTCTCGCTCCAGATCGAGGCGGATTGGGGAAAGCGGGCGTGGGCGGCCAGCTGCAGAGCCTCCTCCGCGGTGCGGAAGGCGACAATGGCCTCGGGAGTGCACAACAGCGCCTCATCCGGGCGCCTGGCCAGCCGCGCCTTCAGCCTTGCGGTAAAATCGGCAGCGATCCCCTCCTGCACCAGAAGGCGGGGGCCGCTGTCCCCCGGCCTCATGCGCAGGCTCTCAGCCAGGGCCTCTGCGGCAGCATCGGGATCCGCATCCTCCAGCAGGATAAAGGTGGTGGATCCGGTGATCGAAAGCGCTAGGGCTTTGCCCCGACCCGCAAGGGCTTCGCGGAGTTCTACGGCCGAAGCCGCAGATCCGCAGAAGGCGACCATATCGACCTCAGGATGCCCGGAAAGCAGAGCGCCCGTTTCCTCATCGCCCTGAAGGAGGGTCAGAACACCCGGCGGCAGGCCGCTGTCCTGCGCCAGCCCGGCCAGAAGATCAGCACTGAGCGGCGTCAGATGCGAGGGCTTCAACACCACGACATTGCCTGCCGCCAATGCGGGCGCGAGGAGAGTGACCGCTGTCAGCAACGGGGCCTGTCGCGTGCAAAGCCCGGCGCAGATGCCATGGGGCGAAGCTGCGGAAGAGGCCTCCTCCCGCTGCAGGGCGGAACCTGCGTGGTGGCGCAGAGACTGAATCGCGAGCGGAAGATCCCTCTCACGTAAAGCGCGCAGACTGCCGCCAAGGTTCAGTGCCTCTGTCTCTGCGAAGAGGCGCTCCTGCTTTTGCAGCGCACGGGCCAGGGCAAAGAGGTGACGTGCCCGCCCCTCACCGCCCAGCGCCGCCCAACCCGACTGCGCCTGACGCGCGGAGGCCAGGGCGGCGGAAAGTTCTGCCTCGCGGGCCAGAGGCACGCGGGCCAGTTGAGTACCGGTTGCGGGATTGAGGACAGGGCGCAGGTCGCCCCCCTCGCAGGGGCGGCCATTGATGAAATGGCGCGCGATGGCGCGGGACTCAATCCAGGCTCTCCCCTCATCCAGGCTGTCGTGGACTGTGCTGTAGCTCATCTCGGCCATGATCTCCGCGATCTCGGTCATACTGCCTCCTCAGGCCGGTTCCTGATGATGGAAAGCCGCGTAACGGCCGGTCACATAATGCGAAAGCTGACGCTCTATATCTGCCAGAAGCGAGCTTGCGCCGATGCGGAAAAGATCCGGCTGCAGCCAGGACAGGCCGAGTTCCTCTTTCATCAGAACCTGCCAGGTCAGGGCATCTTTCGACGTCCGCAGCCCGCCTGCAGGCTTGAAGCCGACGATCTGCCCCGTCTGTGCCTGATAGTCCCGGATCGCGCGCAGCATGATCAGTGAGACCGGCAGGGTGGCATTCACCTCCTCTTTGCCGGTGGAGGTCTTGATGAAATCCGCCCCCGCCTGCATCGCCACCATCGCGGCGCGGTAAACCGTGGTGAGCGAGCGCAGATCCCCGGTCGCCAGAATGACCTTCAGATGCGCCTCGCCGCAGGCAGCACGCATCTGTGCGATCTCCTCATAGAGCGCTGCCCAATCGCCGGTCAGCGCATATTCACGGGTGATAACCACATCAATCTCATCCGCGCCCTGATCCACCGCATAGCTGATCTCGGCGAGCCGCAGCGGCAGCGGCGTCAGCCCGGCAGGAAAGCCCGTTGCGACAGAGGCCACCGGCACGCCCGAGCCCTCAAGGGCCTTCACGGCATGGCGCACCATGGTCGGATAGACGCAGACCGCACCCACGGTGACGCTGACCCCCAGCGCCTCTGCGAGATGCGGCCCGAGGGGATCGCGGGCTTTGGCGCAAAGCCGCGCGACGCGGCCTGCCGTGTCATCCCCAGCCAGCGTCGTCAGATCGAGGCACCGCACCGCATTCACCAGCCAGGCGGCCTGATGCGCCCCCTTAAGGCTGCGCAGCCCCGGCAGAGATGCGGCAAGCCACTCTGCCGCCGGGCGGTTCACCACGCGGGAGGTGAAAAGCGCAGGCTTAAACCCGCTGCCCTGATTTCGCGTCACCATAAGCCGCCCCCCTCCTTTCAGGATTTACCCGACACACCGCCGCCGATCAGCCGCTTCGCAAGCCGGATCAGGCGCAGCTTCCCCCCCGTCCAGGGCGGAAAGATCATTCCCAGCGGAGAGAAGCGGTTTTGCAAAATCGCGCGCTGATGCGAAAAGGCGAGGAACCCCCATTCACCATGCGCCGCCCCATGGCCGGAGTGGTTCACCCCGCCAAAGGGCAGGCCCTCGTGGCTATAGTGCAGCACCGTCAGATTGACCCCCACGCCTCCCGAAGAGGTGGAGCCGATAGCCTGGTCGATGAAGGCCTGATCCTTTTCAAAAACATAAAGCGCGAGCGGTTTGGGTCGCGCGTTGATCCGCGCCAGGACCGCCGACAGATCCCGAAAGGGGATCACCGGCAGGATGGGACCGAAGATCTCTTCCTGATCGAGACGCATCTCAGGAGTGATTGCGCTGACAAGCGCCGGAGCGAAGCTCCCCTCCCCGCCCGTTCGCTCCCGGGTCACCTTTGCCCCTGCGGCCTCTGCCTCGCGCAGCAGGGTTTCCAGACGTCCGGCATGACGCGGCGAGATGATGCCCGCCATGGGGCCCTTGTCAATCACACGGGCAATCCTCGCGCGCAGCAGGGGTAAAAACGCGTCACGAATGTCTTCGTGCACAAACAGATGATCCGGCGCGATGCAGGTCTGCCCCGCATTGGTCAGCTTACCAAAGGTGATCCACTCCGCCGCCTTCGCCAAATCTGCTCCGGGACCGACGATCACCGGAGATTTGCCTCCCAGTTCCAGCGTCACCGTAGAGAGGTGCTTTGCGGCGGCCGTCATCACAATGCGGCCCACCTCCGGCGAGCCGGTGAAGAAGATATGATCAAAGGGCAGCGCCAGAAGCTCCGTCGAAGTTTCAACCCCGCCTTCTGCCACCGCCACAAGGTCCGGATCAAAAGCCGAGGCGATGATCTTTGCGATCACCGCCGAAGTCGCAGGTGTCAGCTCAGAGGGTTTCACGATGGCGCTGTTACCGGCGGCGAGGCAGGAGACCAGCGGCCCCAGCGCAAGGTTCAGCGGGTAATTCCAGGGCGCAATGATCAGACAGACCCCCCGCGGCTCGCGCCGGATGCGGGCTGAGGTGCCCATTGTGGTCAGCGTCACGCCCACCCGGCGGTCGCGGGCCCAGGCCTTCACCCGTCGCTGCGCCAGACGGATTTCACTGAGAACCGGCAGAATTTCGGTCAGAAGCACCTCTGCCTCGGGCTTGCCGAAATCCTGCGCAAGCGCCGCGATGATCTGCCCTTCATGGGCAAGGATTGCCCGGCGCAAAGCCTCGAGCGCGTCTTTGCGCGCGGCCGGGTCAAAGCTGAGCCGTCGCTCAGCCACCAGGCGGCGCTGCGCCTCAAAGAGAGTTCCGACAGTCCGGCTCATCATGTCCTCCGCTCTTTGTGCAGCCTGCGCGAGGGCGGCGCGTCTTGCAACAGCCCGCATTCAGGGTCACTTTCAGCACAAACAGAAAGGTGCCCACATGAGCCTCACCCCCCCGTCCCTGAGCGAAGAGCGTCTTGACCGTCTGGCCCGCGTGGCCGTGAAGGTCGGTCTGAACCTGCAGGAAGGCCAGGATCTGATCCTGACCGCGCCGATCTCGGCCGCGCCCCTGGTGCGCCGCATCGCCGCCCATGCCTATCGGGCGGGCGCGGGCCTGGTGACGCCGGTTTACGGCGATGAAGAGGTGGTTCTGGCACGCTATCAGCATGCGGGCGATCACAGCTTCGACCGCGCCACCGGCTGGCTTTTTGACGGCATGGCCCAGGCCTATAAGGCAGGCACCGCGCGGATGGCCATTGTGGGCGACAACCCGATGCTGCTGAGCGGTCAGGACCCGGCCAAAGTGGCCCGCGCCTCGCGGGCCAATGCCATGGCCTATAAGCCCGCCCAGGCGCCGATCGTGAATTTTGACATCAACTGGACCATCGTTGCCTGGCCGGGCATGGCCTGGGCGCAGCAGGTTTTCCCGGATCTGCCGCCTGATGAGGTCCAGGCCGCGCTGGCCGATGCGATCTTCAAAGCCAGCCGCATTGATGGTGACGATCCGGTTGCTGACTGGGCCGCGCACAGCGCACGTCTGGCGGAGCGTTCCGCCTGGCTGAACGGCAACCGCTTTGCGGCCCTGCAATTCACCGGCCCCGGCACCGATCTGACCGTCGGCCTCGCCGATGGCCATGAGTGGCACGGCGGTGCCTCTACGGCGAAGAACGGCGCAGAGTGCAACGCCAATATCCCCACCGAAGAGGTCTTCACCACCCCCCATGCCCTGCGGGTTGAGGGCTATGTCTCGGCCACGAAACCGCTCTCGCATCAGGGAAGCCTGATTGACGGGATCCGCGTGAAATTTGAGGGCGGCAAAATCGTGGAAGCCCATGCCACGAAGGGCGAAGATGTGCTGCAAAAGCTCATCGAAAGCGATGAGGGCGCGCGCCGCCTGGGTGAGGTGGCCCTGGTGCCGCATTCCTCGCCGATCTCGCAGTCGGGGCTGCTGTTTTACAACACCCTCTTTGACGAAAACGCCGCCAGCCATATCGCGCTTGGCCAGTGCTATTCGAAATGCTTCGTCGGCGGCGCCGATCTGAGCGAAGAGCAGGTCAAAGCCCGGGGTGGCAACTCCTCGATCATCCATGTCGACTGGATGATCGGCTCGGGCGAGGTGGATGTGGACGGCATCAATGCCGATGGCAGCCGCGTTGCGGTGATGCGCAAAGGCGAATGGGCCTGACATCTGCGGGGAAAGAACAAAAGGGGCCGGTTATCCGGCCCCTTTTTCGTGAAAAACCCTTTGTTTCCGGTGCATGACGTTTTTGCGGGCATGGAACAAAGAGAGACCCCGGGCCTGCAAAAAAATCCAATAAAATCAGTAAAACCCCGGCCTTTGCCAGAAAGGCCGGGGTGGAACAAACCAGGATCACCCTGCGACAGGCGCTTTCAGCCGCTCCCGCAGCTCGGTTTTCAGGATCTTGCCATAGTTGTTCTTCGGCAGCTCCGTCACAAAGTGCCATTCTTTGGGCCGCTTGAACCGGGCAATGCGTGCGGCGAGATGCGCCTCAAGATCACTCACCTGCAAAGCCTCTCCGACCACGAAGGCCACGATATTCTCGCCCCACTCCGGATCGGGCCGGCCGATGACCGAGACCTCAACCACCCCCGGATGGGTCAGAAGCGCCTCCTCAACCTCACGCGGGTAGACATTGGTGCCGCCGGTGATGATGACGTCTTTGGAGCGGTCGTGCAGCGTCAGATAGCCCGCGCCGTCTAGGGCCCCCATATCGCCGGTGCGCAGCCAGCCGTCACGGATCGTCTCGGCGGTGGCTTTGTCATTTTGCCAATAGCCCGCCATGACCGGCGCGCCCTTCACAAGGATCTCGCCGATCTCACCGGGCGGCAGGGGGCGTCCCTGCGCATCTGCGACCCTGACCTGCACGGAAGTAAAGGCCCGCCCGACCGAGCCGAGACGGCTTTGCCACTCAGGATGGCTGTGGTCTGCCACCTCAGCGCGGCTGAGGGTGGTGATGGTCATGGGGCATTCGCCCTGACCGTAAATCTGGATGAAGATGTCCCCAAAGATCTGTTGAGCCTCGGTGATATCGGCCAGATACATCGGCCCGCCGCCATAAATAACGCTGCGCAGCCCCTGCCCCCTGCGCCCGCTGGCGCGGGCTTCAGCGGTCAGGCGCTTGACCATGGTGGGGGCTGCAAACATGTGAATACGGCCCAGCGCTTCGGCGAGATCAAAAATCTCGGCAGGCTCAAATCCGCCGCTCTCGGGCACGCAGTGGCGCGCACCGCGCACCACATGCGGCAGACAGTAAAAGCCCGCACCATGCGACATGGGCGCTGCGTAAAGCGCCACATCCTCAGCGAAGACCTGATCGACATCGGCCAGATAATCCGAGGTGGCCGCGCCCAGGTTGGCCGCCGTCAGAATGACGCCCTTGGGCCGCCCGGTCGTGCCTGAGGTGTAGAAAAGCCAGCAGGCGGCCTCAGGTCCCATCTCATGCGGCTCGGCGGAACCGGGCTGCGAGAGCATCTCAGCCCAGCCGCTGCTGCCAGGGGCAATCTGCGGCAGACCCCGCGACAGACCCGCCCCCTCTGCAGCGATCACCAGCTTTGCGCCGGAGTTTTCCGTGATCCAGTCAGCCTCTGCGCCATGAAGCTTGGCATTGACGGGGACCACCACGGCCCCGGCCCACCAGATGCCGAATTCTGCCACCAGATAATCGGTGCAGTTCTTCATAAAGATCGCCACACGGTCGCCCGGAGCGATACCCCGCCGCTTCAGCCCCTCTGCGAAGGCCGCAGCCTGATCGCGGAAGGCCGCATAATCGGCCAGACATTGCTGGCCCTGAAAGAGGGCCGGAGCGCTCGGCGACAGATCCGCCGTCCGCTTCAGCCAGAGTGCCGGATTCATGATGTCCCCCCCTCAATTCCTCCGCGCCGAAGTTAAGCGCGGGGAAGCTGCGGGGGGAAGCGTTTTAACGCGCGGGCGGCAGCACGAAAACGCGGGCCGGATGCAACTCGCCGCTTTGGTAGCGGCCGACCGCGACGGCGCGGCCTTCAAAGGCGGCCCAGGCCTCGGTGCCCCAGGGCAGATTACCCAGCACCATTCCGGGATTGCCGTGGCCAAGGCGCACCGCGCCTTCAGGCGTTGCTTCAACGCGCGGCAGACCGGTCAGACCCGCCTCAACGGGCAGCAGCCGGGCTTCGAGTTCCGGCGTGCGCGACAGACGCTCAATCTCATCGGGCGAGATGCCCTCTTCGGCGCGGAACGGACCCGACCAGACCCGGCGCAGCCAGGCCACATGCCCCAGGCAGCCCAGCGCTTCGCCCAGATCGCGCGCGATGGAGCGGACATAGCCGCCTTTGCCGCAGATCATCTCAAGCTCCACCTGATCGGCTGAGGGGCGCGAGATCACCTCGAGCTTCTCAACAAAGAGCGGGCGGGCGGCGAGTTCCATCTGCTCACCTTCGCGGGCCAGGTCATAGGCGCGCTCACCATCCACCCGCACCGCCGAGAACTGCGGCGGCACCTGTTGGATATCCCCGCGGAACTGCCCCAGCGCCGCTTCAATCTCCGCATCCGAGGGGCGGCTGTCGCGGGTGGCGATCACTTCGCCTTCCGCGTCATCGGTATTGGTGGCCGCACCAAGGTTGACCACGAAGCGGTAGCATTTCGTGGCATCGGTGATATAGGGCACGGTCTTCGTGGCCTCACCCAGCGCAATGGCCAGAACGCCGGTGGCCGCCGGGTCCAGCGTGCCCGCATGGCCCGCCTTCTGCGCGTTCAGCGCCCAGCGGACCTTGCCCACAACTGCGGTCGAGGTCACGCCCGCAGGCTTATCCACCACCAGCCACCCCGAGATCGGATTGCCCTTGCGCCCGCGTGCCATGTCAGTCCCCTTTTGCCGGAAGTCCGCCCGATAGCTTCCCGCCCCCTGCGCGTCAACTGCGCGCGACCAGAGACAGCGCCTTCGCCCTTATTTTCCTGGCAGTTTGCCAGCCCATCCGCTTGACCGGACCAGGGATTGCGCCTATAGCCCCGGGGTTCACCGGGGAATCTCCCGCGTGAATCCCGAAGGCATGGCCGATGCCGTCTGATTTCTTCCTCAGACAGCGGCTGAAGCACCGGGTCAAAAAGTATCGCGGCCACACTCCGGCGGGCGCTTTGAGAGGCTCTCTCAGACCGCGGACCCGGACGAAGACCAGGAGTTCCTGGCCCGACATCCCTTCGCGGAAATACCGCGGGCAAACACAGGAGACAGGCGCATGAACCTTATTGCGCAGCTCGAGGCGGAACAGATCGCCGCTCTCGGCAAGACCATCCCGGATTTCAAAGCCGGCGATACCATCCGCGTCGGTTACAAAGTAACCGAAGGTACGCGTTCGCGCGTTCAGAACTACGAAGGCGTCTGCATCGCCCGTAAAGGCGGCGCGACCATCGCAGCTGCTTTCACCGTGCGTAAGATCTCCTTCGGCGAAGGCGTTGAGCGCGTATTCCCGCTCTACTCGACCAACATCGACTCGATCGAAGTGATCCGTCGTGGTCGCGTGCGTCGCGCGAAACTCTACTACCTCCGTTCGCGTCGCGGCAAATCGGCCCGTATCGCTGAAATCACCACCAACCGCGCGAAGTAAGGATCTGAGAGATGAAAGACGGTATCCACCCCGACTACCACTCGATCACCATCAAAATGACCGATGGCTCGACCTATCAGACCTTCTCGACCTACGGCAAAGAGGGTGACACCCTTGCGCTGGACATCGACCCGCTTGCTCACCCGGCATGGACCGGCGGCAATTCGCGTCTGATGGACACCGGCGGCCGCGTGTCGAAGTTCAAAAACAAATACGCAGGCCTCGGCTTCTGAGCCTGAGATCTTCGGATACGGGAAAGGCGCAGCTTCGGCTGCGCTTTTTTCGTTTCTGCCCCCCGGGTTTCGGCTCTGCGCACAATCCCGTTCCGACGTCCGTTCCGAGATCCCGATTGACAAGCGCGGCCCCGCGCCCTCACCCTCGCCGAGGGGGCAGGGCTCACGCCGGGGAGGCTATGATGGCAATGCGTATCCTGCTGGTGGCCGAACATGCATCGCTGCAAATGGGCGGTGAGGCCGCTTTGCCCGTGCATTACTTCCGGCTGCTGCGCGCACGTGGCGTGGATGCTGAGCTGATCGTGCATGAACGCAGCCGCGCCGAGCTGAGCCTGCTTTTCCCGGCTGAAGCGGAGAGGCTCCACTACCTTCCCGATACCTTTCTGAACCGGCTTTGCTGGCAGATGGGACGCAGGCTGCCCGACCGGCTGGCCTATTTCACCTTGGGCTACCTGAGCCGCCATCTCTCGCAGCGCAAAGCCCGACGGCTGGCGCGGGATCTGATCGCGCGAAACCCGCTCGGCTGTGTGGTGCATCAGCCCATCCCCGTCTCCCCCCGCGAGCCGTCTTTGCTTTACGATATGGGCGCTCCGGTGGTGATCGGACCGATGAACGGCAATATTTCCAGGGCAGAGGGCTTTGGAAAAGGCCAAAGCGATGGCCTCGATGCCAAAGCCATGATGGCCCTTTGGCGCCCGTTGCGCCGCCTCGTTCATGCTCTCTCCCCCGGCAAGCTGCGCGCCGCGCTCCTGCTCAGTGCCAACCCGCGAACCACCCTCGCCCTCCGGGAGACCGGCACCCCTGCGCGCATTGTTGAACTGGTTGAAAACGGGATCGACAGCGCATTGTGGCACCCCACGGAACTGACCGGAGAGCCGCCCGAGTTTTTGTTCATCGGCCTCCTGATCGAACTGAAGGGCGCGCAGTATCTGCCGGAGGCCCTGGCACGGATGGACTGCAAAACCGCACGGCTCGGTATTATCGGCGATGGTGTGATGGAGCCTGAGATCCGCGCCAGGGCTGAGGCCCTTGGCGTGGCCGACCGGATCACCTTTTACGGCTTTCTGCCTCAGGCCGAGTGCAACCGGAGGCTGGCCGCGGCCCGCGCCCTGGTGCTGCCCAGCCTGCGTGAGGCCGGCGGCGCTGTGGTTCTGGAGGCCATGGCCTGCGCCCGCCCGGTGATTGCCGCCGATCACGGCGGACCTGCCGATTATATCACACCGCAGACCGGCTGGCTGGTGCCCGTTCCTTCCCCCGAAGCGCTGATTGCGGGCTTCAGCGCCATGATGGACCGCCTGGCTCTGGACGCCGGCGCAGCGCGCACAGCCGGGCAGCAGGCGCGGGATCATGTGCTGCGGCACTACGACTGGGACAGCAAAATAGACACGATCATCGGCCTTTATGAAAGCTGCCTGCTTGCGGAAAAGTGATGCAGGCTTTAGCCGCGAGGGAAGAACTTCGGAGAGAGGCACATGGCGCATATCATCGCGGTCGGCAACGAAAAGGGCGGCTCGGGGAAATCCACGACCTGTATGCATGTGGCGACGGCTCTGGTACGGGCGGGCTTTCGGGTCGGCGCGGTTGATCTGGACCTGCGCCAGCGCAGCTTCGGGCGCTATATTGAAAACCGCATGGCCTATCTGCAGCAGACCGGGCTGAACCTGCCGACGCCCATTCTGCGCGATCTGCCGGATGTGGCTGCAGGCGCGCTGCAACCTGGCGAGAACGCCACTGACCACCGCCTGTCCTCGGTGGTGGCTGAACTTGACCAGCTGTGCGATTTCATCCTGATCGACTGTCCCGGCAGCCACACGCGGCTGAGCCAGCTGGCCCATTCGCTGGCCGATACGCTGATTACGCCCATGAACGACAGCTTTGTCGATTTTGACCTGCTGGCCCGCATTGAGCCTGAGACCGGCAAGATCAAAGGCCCCTCGATCTACGCCGAGATGGTCTGGCAGGCCCGTCAGCTGCGCGCCCAGGCCGGGCTGAAGCCGATCGACTGGATCGTGCTGCGCAACCGCCTTGGTGCCCAGCAGATGCATAACAAGAAGAAGGTCGGCAAAGCGCTGGAAGATCTCTCGCGCCGCATTGGCTTCCGCGTGATCCCCGGTTTCTCCGAGCGGGTTATCTTCCGCGAACTGTTCCCGCGCGGGCTGACGCTTCTGGATCTGAAAGATGTCGGTGTCGAAAGCCTCAGCATCTCGAACGTCGCGGCCCGCCAGGAACTGCGCGACCTGATGAAAGAGCTGCGCCTGCCGGGTTTTGAGCTGAATTTCTGATCCCGCGCCTGCCGGGGGGGCTGCCATAAGATCACGCGATATCTGTCAGAGAATACAGATATTTGACTTATAGCAGCCCGCCGCACACTCTCAGCGCAGACCGAACTGCCATGAGAGATCCATGACCCGCGCTGCCGAAGACACCTTCCAGGACATCCGCGATGCCGTCCGCGCGCTCTGCGCAGACTTTCCCGCCGAATATCACCGCAAAGTGGATGAGGCGCGGGGCTATCCGGAGGACTTCGTCGCAGCGCTGACCAAAGCGGGCTGGATGGCGGCCCTGATCCCTGAGGCTTACGGCGGCTCCGGCCTGGGGCTGACGGAAGCCTCCGTCATCATGGAAGAGATCAACCGCGCGGGCGGCAATTCCGGCGCCTGCCACGGGCAGATGTATAATATGAACACCCTGATCCGCCACGGATCAGAGGCACAACGCCGGTTCTATCTGCCAAAAATCGCCAGCGGCGAGCTGCGCCTGCAGAGCATGGCGGTGACCGAACCCACCACCGGCACCGACACCACAAAAATCAAAACCACCGCCGTCAAGCGCGGCGACCGCTATGTCATCAACGGACAGAAGGTCTTTATCAGCCGCATTCAGCATTCAGATCTGATGATCCTGCTGGCGCGCACCACGCCGCTTGCCGAGGTGAAGAAGAAATCGGAAGGCCTGTCGATTTTTCTGGTCGATGTGAAAGAGGCGATGAAGTCGGGCATGGTGATCCGGCCCATCCTCAATATGGTCAACCATGAGACCAATGAGGTCTTCTTTGATGAGCTTGAAATCCCCGCCGACAATCTGATCGGCGAAGAGGGCCAGGGCTTTAAATATATCCTCACCGGGCTGAATGCTGAGCGCACGCTGATCGCGGCGGAATGCATCGGGGACGGCTATTGGTTCACTGATAAGGTCACCCAATACGCCAAAGAGCGCGTGGTCTTTGGCCGTCCCATCGGCCAGAACCAGGGCGTGCAGTTCCCGATCGCCGAGGCCTTCATCGAGATCGAGGCCGCCAATCTCATGCGCTATGAAGCCTGCCGGCGCTATGACGCAGGGCTCGACTGCGGGGCCCAGGCCAATATGGCGAAATATCTCGCGGCCAAAGCCTCCTGGGAGGCGGCCAATGCCTGCATTCAGTTTCACGGCGGCTTCGGCTTTGCCTGTGAATATGATGTTGAGCGGAAATTCCGCGAGACGCGGCTTTACCAGGTCGCGCCGATTTCGACCAACCTGATCCTCTCTTACGTCGCCGAACATATCCTGGGCCTGCCGAGGAGCTTTTGATGGTGCTGCCGCTGGAGGGGCTGACGGTCATTGCGGTGGAACAGGCGGTCGCGGCCCCCTTTGCCACCTCACGCCTTGCGGATGCAGGCGCGCGGGTGATCCGCATCGAGCGCCCCGAGGGCGATTTCGCCCGTGGCTATGACCGCGCGGCAAAGGGGCAGTCGAGCTATTTCGTCTGGCTCAATCGCGGCAAAGAGGTGGTGGTTGCGGATCTGAGCCTGGAGGCCGACCGCCAGGTCCTGTGGGATCTGCTAAGCGGCGCCGATGTCCTGGTGCAAAACCTGAAACCTGGCGCGCTGGCACGGCTCGGGTTCAGCGCTGAGGCCCTGCAAAAGCACAACCCGCGCCTCATCAGCTGCGTGATCAGCGGTTACGGCGAAAGCGGCCCCATGGCCTCGCGCAAGGCTTATGATCTGCTGATCCAGGCCGAATCCGGGCTCGCCTCACTGACCGGCGGACCGGAGTCCCCGGCCCGGGTGGGAATTTCAGTGGTCGATATCGCCACCGGTGCCACCGCCCATGCCGCGATCCTGGAGGCGCTGATCCGGCGCGGGGTCACGGGCCAGGGCGCGGATATCCATATCTCGATGTTTGACGTCATGGCGGACTGGCTGACTGTGCCGCTTCTGAACGCGGAAGCCGGGCAACCGCCAGGTCGCAACGGGCTGAGACATCCCTCGATCGCGCCCTATGGTGTCTTTGACTGCCGCTGCGGCGGGCAGATTCTGCTGTCGGTGCAAAATGACCGCGAATGGCGCAGCCTGGCGGCTGAGCTTCTTGGCGAGGCTGCTTTGGGCCAGGACGCCCGCTTTGCGACGAACCTGGCGCGGGTACAAAACCGCTCTGAGACCGACGCCCGGGTCGCTGCAGCCCTGGCCGCTCTGAGTGCTGAGGAAGCGGCCGCGGTCCTGAGCCGCGCGGATATCGCCTTCGCCTTTGTGAACGATATGGCGGCCCTCTCGCGCCATCCGCATCTGCGGCGCATCACGGTTGGGACCCCGCAGGGTCAGGTCAGCTACCCTGCCCCCGCCCCCCGCTTTGCCGGGGAAGAGCGTGCCTATGGGGCAGTCCCCAGCCTGCCGCAAAAGCCGCGCCAGGTCTGACACGCGCTGTGCTGGTCGCAGGCGGAGGCAGAGAGTATCCTTTTCCCATCGTTTCCTGAGGATACCCCCATGCCCCGCCCCTCGCTTGTCCTGATCCCCGGCACCCTCAATGATGCGGACCTCTGGCGGGACCAGATCGCGCCGCTGTCGCTGGTGGCGGATGTGACAGTGGCCGATATCACCCAAGGTGAGAACCTTGAGGCCCTCGCCCGCCAGGTTCTGGCGGAGCACTCCGGGGATTTCATCCTCACGGGCTTTTCGCTAGGCGGCATCGTTGCTCAGGGAATCTGCCGGCTCGCCCCGGCAAGGGTCCTCGGCCTTGGGCTTCTGGACACCACCATGCTGCCGGACACGCCGGAAGCTGAGGCCCGCCGCCTCGCCATGGTGAAATCCGTGCAGAACGGCTCCCGCTTTATCGGCATGGGCGACCGGCTGCTGGCAAGCTATCTGGCACCGCAAAATATCAGCAAAGGCGATATCGCCACCCGCATCCAGGCCATGACGGCCCGCCTTGGCGCTGAGGTTTTCATCCGCCAGAGCCTGCTTGAGCGACCGGATACCCGCAGACTTCTGGCCAGCCTGACCTGCCCCGTCCTGATCCTCTGTGGTGAGGAAGACCGGATCACCCCTATGGCCCTGCACGAGCAGATGGCCGCGCTGATCCCGCGCGCCAGGTTCCTGCGCGTAAAAGAGGCAGGCCATATGACCCCGATGGAACAGCCCGAGGTCGTGACCTCTGCCCTGGTCGCCCTGGTCGCTGAAGTCACACGCCAGGACAAAGCCTGAGACAAAGAAAAAGGCGGATCCGAAGACCCGCCTTTTCAATTTTATTGATCCTGCGATCAGGCGAGGGTGCGTTCCACCGTCTCGCGCTCGAAGATCTCGATGACATCGCCCGCACGAACGTCTTCATAACGCTCAAAGGCCATGCCGCACTCCTGACCCGACTGCACTTCTTTGACTTCGTCTTTGAAGCGCTTGAGGGTCTTGAGCGTGCCTTCGTGGATAACCACGTTGTCGCGCAGAAGACGCACACCAGCCGAACGACGGGCGACACCTTCGGTAACGAGACAGCCAGCCACGTTGCCAACGCCGGTGATGCGGAAGACTTCCTTGATCTGCGCATAGCCGATGAAGTGTTCGCGCACTTCGGCTTTGAGCAGGCCCGAGGCCGCCTTTTTGATGTCATCCAGCAGATCGTAGATGATCGAGTAGTAGCGGATCTCGACACCTTTCTGCTGGGCCGACGAACGGGCCATCGCATTGGCACGCACGTTGAACGCCAGGATCGGTGCTTTCGAGGCTTCTGCCAGACCAACGTCCGAGTCGGTGATCGCGCCGACACCATAGTGCAGGATGCGGACACGGACTTCTTCGTTGCCGACTTTTTCCAGCGCCTGAACGATGGCTTCAGCCGAACCCTGAACGTCCGCTTTCACGATGACCGGCAGCTCTGCCACGTTCAGATCGGCTTTGGCTTTCGCCATCAGCTGTTCCAGCGTGGTTGCAGCACCGGCAGCGGCGCGTTTGTCCTTGGTGGTCTGCTCACGATAGTCAGCAATCTCACGGGCCTGCGCTTCGGTCGGAACGACGTTCAGAACGTCACCAGCCGAAGGCGTGCCGTTGAGACCCAGAACTTCGACCGGGGTCGAAGGACCGGCCTCAGTAATGGTTTCGCCTTTGTCGTTCAGCAGCGCACGAACCTTACCCCACTTCTGGCCGACGACGAAGATATCGCCTTTGCGCAGAGTGCCGTTCTGAACCAGAACGGTGGCAACCGGACCACGGCCGACGTCGAGTTTGGCTTCAACCACAGCACCCATACCGTCACGGTTCGGGTTGGCCTTCAGCTCAAGGATCTCTGCCTGCAGTGAGATGGCTTCCAGAAGCTTGTCGATGCCCATGCCCGTATGAGCCGAGACTTCGACGTCCTGGACGTCACCCGACATGGCTTCCACAACGATTTCGTGCTGCAGAAGGTCGGTACGCACTTTCGTCGGGTTCGCCGAATGCTTGTCCATCTTGTTGATGGCCACGATGATCGGAACGCCCGCCGCTTTCGCGTGGTGGATCGCCTCAACGGTCTGCGGCATCACAGCGTCATCCGCTGCAACGACCAGGACCACGATGTCGGTGACATTCGCACCACGGGCCCGCATCGAGGTAAACGCTGCGTGGCCAGGGGTATCGAGGAAAGTCACCAGCTGACCCGAAGGCGTTTTCACCTGGTAAGCACCGATGTGCTGGGTGATCCCGCCGGCTTCACCGGTCGCGATATTGGCTTTGCGGATGCGGTCGAGAAGCGAGGTCTTACCATGGTCAACGTGACCCATGATGGTAACGACCGGCGCACGCGGCAGCAGATTTTCTTCCGAGTCGACGACGGTGTCGATGACCTGTTCCACGTCCGAGTCAGAGACGCGCACGGCTTTGTGGCCGAATTCTTCGATCACAAGCTCAGCAGTATCCGCATCGATGGCCTGGTTCATGCTGACCATCATGCCCATCTTCATCAGGGACTTGACGACATCGGCAGCACGTTCGGCCATCCGGTTCGCCAGTTCCTGAACGACGATGGTCTCAGGCAGCTGCACGTCACGAACCTGTTTTTCGGCTTTCTGGCCGAAACCCATGGCTTTCTGACGGGCTTTTTCCTGCTTGCGCTTCATCGCAGCCAGCGAACGCTGACGACCGCCCTCTTCCGAGGTCGCGTTCGACAGGGTCAGCTTGCCTGCACGGCGACCTTCGTCACCGGTGCGGGCACGGTTGTTGCCACGCTCTTCGCGTTCACGCTCGGCCTTGCGCTGCACGGTGTTTGCCGGTGCAGGGCGGTTCGGGGTCGGGCGCTGTTCATCCGCCGGCGAGCCGGGGGTTGCGGTGGCCGCAGCAACGCGGGCCGGAGCATTGGCGGCGCGGCGGGCAATCTCTGCCTCGCGCTTGGCTTTTGCATCCTCTTCCGCTTTCAGGCGGGCTTCTTCTTCCGCCTTGCGGGCAGCAGCTTCTGCACGCTCACGCTCTTCGCGTTCGCGGGCTTCAAGCTCTTCACGCTTGCGCTGGCGTTCTTCTTCGCGTGCCTTTTCATCAGCAGCACGCTGTGCAGCCTCGTCTGCCTCGCGCGCTTTTGCAGCGCGCAGAGCAGCGAGACGGCGTTCCATCTCAGCATCGGAGATGCCGGCCGGGCGCTTCGAGGGATCCCCGAGAGAATGCGAGGAGCCGCCGGCACCACCGGCACCGCCAGGCTTTTGGGGGACCACAACGCGTTTGCGTTTGACCTCCACAGCAACGGATTTCGTGCGGCCGTGGCTGAAGCTTTGCTTCACCTGGCCCGGACCACGCGTCCCGCCACCCAGCCCGAGGGGTTTTTTGCCGTCAGTATCGCTCATGCGTCTTCGTTTCCTTCCCGGCGGTCCCGCCGCCGACCTGCCTGCGGCTGCACATTTCGCAGCCCCGCAAGCCTTGCCGCTTCGTCTACAACACGTTCGTTGAGACCACCAGCCGCAAGCGCGCCGTGTATGACACGTTCACGGCCGAAAGCCAAACCCAATTCATCAGCGGTCAGGCAGCCGATATAGGCATCCGTTCCGCGCGGGGGACGAAGGCGGGATTTCTCACGCTCCGACCCGTCACTGGCCTGGATCAGGATGTCAGCCTGCCCTTTTTCCAGCCAGTCCTTCACCTTCGACAGACCCGAAACCGCCTGGCCCGCTTTGCGCGCCATTGCGATAAGATCCGCCACTCGTCGTGCCAGGCCCCGTTCAATCAGATCGATGAGATCCGGCGGAACGGTGACCTGAGTGCGGGCAGCACGGGAGAAAAGGCCCTTGCTGACCGCTTTTTCAAGAGCTGCGCGCTCAGATGCGACATAAAAACCGCGCCCGGGCAGCTTTCCGAGCAGATCCGGGCACAGCTCGCCGCCGGGACCCGCAACAAAGCGGATCAATCCGGCTTTCGGCTGGACCTCCCCGGTCGCAATACACTTGCGCTCGGGGTCATCCTGCATCTTCTCTTTGCCACCACGGGTCATCTTACGTCACATCCCGAAGCCTGAGATCAGGCTTCGTCCTCTTCGGTTTCTTCAACGTCTTCGTCGGCGGTTTCCAGCTCAGTCGGATCCACCCAGCCCAGCATGACACGTGCGGTCATGATGAGGGTCTGTGCTTCCTCGAGGTTCATGTCGAACTGCTCAAGGATGCCCACGTCTTTCTTGCGCTGACCATTTTCCATGGTCCAGCCACCGGCCAGTTCCCAGTCGGCGCAGGTCGCGAAGTCTTCGAGCGACTTGATGCCGTCTTTGCCAAGCGCTTCCAGCATCTGGGGCGTCAGGCCTTCGAAGTTGATCAGGCTGTCCTCAACACCGGCCTTACGGGCGGCTTCGAGGGCTTTGCGGGCCTGCTCTTCGATGAAGTCGCGGGCACGGGCCTGAAGCTCAGACGCGGTCGAATCGTCAAAGCCGTCAATGCCAAGCAGCTCATCGAGCTCGACATAGGCGACCTCTTCGAGGTTGGTGAAGCCTTCAGCAACCAGCAGCTGCGCCATCATCTCATCGACATCAAGGGTGTCCATGAAGAGTTTGGTCCGCTCGGCGAATTCAGCCTGACGGCGGGCCGATTCATCGGCTTCGGTCATGATGTCGATATCAAGCGCGGTCAGCTGCGAGGCCAGGCGCACGTTCTGACCACGACGGCCGATAGCCAGCGAAAGCTGCTCATCCGGGACCACGACTTCGATTTTCGACGCATCTTCATCGAAGACCACTTTCGAGACTTCTGCCGGCTGCAGAGCGTTCACGAGGAAGGTCGCCACATCCGCATTCCACGGAATAATGTCGATCTTCTCGCCCTGAAGCTCATTCACCACGGCCTGAACGCGCGAACCGCGCATACCGACGCAGGCCCCGACCGGATCGATCGAGTTGTCATAGGAGATCACAGCGATCTTGGCGCGCGAACCCGGGTCACGGGCCACGGCTTTAATCTCGATGATGCCATCATAGATTTCCGGCACTTCCATCTTGAAGAGCGCGGACATGAATTCCGGCGCGGTCCGCGACAGGAAGACCTGCGGGCCACGGGCTTCGCGGCGCACGTCTTTGACATAGGCGCGGATGCGGTCGCCGATGCGGTAGCTTTCGCGGCCGATCTTGTCGTTGCGACGCAGGATGCCTTCGCCACGACCGATGTCGACGATGACATTGCCGTATTCTTCGCGCTTGACGGTCCCGTTGATGATGGTGCCCTGGCGGTCTTTGAACTCTTCGTACTGACGGTCACGCTCAGCTTCGCGGACCTTCTGAAGGATCACCTGCTTGGCCGATTGTGCCGCGATGCGGCCCAGATCAACCGGCGGCACTTCGTCGATGATTTCATCGCCGATCTGCGGATCTGCCAGATAGGACTTCGCCTGCTTGACGGTCAGCTGTGCGTGATAATTCTCGACCGCGTCATCTTCGACCACGGTGCGGATGCGTGCGAAGGTGGCACGACCGGTTTTGCGGTCGATCTTCACACGGATATCCATATCCGCGCCATACCGCGACTTGGCGGCACGGGCGAGACTGTCTTCCATGGCCTGGATCACCAGGTCAGGGTCAATCATCTTCTCGCGCGCGACCGCCTCAGCGGTTTGCAGAAGTTCAAGCTGGTTGGCAGAGGTAATGGCCATTGCGGGCTCCTGTCAGTGCCGGGTCGGTGCCGGGGTTTCTTCCCCGTCATCATCTTCGTGATCTTCCGTCTCGATGTCTTCGAAGCCGGATTCGTCGACGTCCGCGCCATCAAAGGCACCGGATTCTTTGCGCTGGCGCAGCATCTCAGCGATCAGCTCATCGGTGAGGATGAGCTTGGCATCGGAGAGCCATTCAAACTGCAGACCAATGGTAACCTCTTCACCACCCTCATCGAGGGTGATGAGAACCTCATCGCCCTCAGTGCCGGCAATGAAGCCCTTGAAGCGGCGACGGCCGTCAATCAGCTCGGTGGTTTCCACCCGGGCCTCATAGCCGTTCCACATATCAAAGTCCTTCAGGCGCGTCAGCGGCCGGTCAATCCCGGGCGACGACACCTCAAGGGTGTAGTTATCTTCAATCGGATCCTCGACATCGAGAACCGCCGAGACTGCGGTCGAAATTTTCGCGCAGTCATCCACGTTGATGCCGCCTTCCGGGCGATCTGCCATGATTTGCAGGATACGCGTTTTTCCACCCATAAGGCGGATGCGCACCAGCTCATACCCCAGATCCTCGATGGCAGGGGTCACCAGAGCGGCGAGGCGCTGGTCGATGGCGGTTTTGGCAATCAGGTCAGACATGGGGAACCCCCAAAACAAAAAACGGGCCATAGCGGCCCGTGTGCATATTCCGGTGGGTCATCAGGTTTGGACCCCGACGACGCCGCTGTTGAAGAGGATATAGCGGCGGAATGGCTTAATTGCAAGGGAAACAGGGGAGAGGCCCTGTTTTAGTTTGAAGCCCCGGGGGCTTTGCGCCCCCGGACCCCCGCAGAGTATTTTAAAAAGCCAAAGCCTGATCGGCCGTGAGGGCAGAGCCGGCGCGTCCGGTAATCTTCGCGGTCACGATCTGCCCCTCGGGTTGCGGCATGCTGAAGTTGACTTCCGTGAACTGGCCCGTGCGGCCAAGCTGTGCGGATTCCATCAGGATCTGGTGGATAACACCCTGTTGCGACGCAAGATGCGCTTCAAGGGCCTGGTCACCTTTGGCGCGCAGGCGGGCGGCGCGGTCCTTGATGAAGGGGCCTTTGACCTGGGGCATCCGCGCGGCGGGCGTGCCTTTGCGCGGGCTGTAGGGGAAGACATGCAGGAAGGTCAGACCGCAGTCATCGACGAGGCGCAGAGAGTTGTCAAACATCTCTTCGGTCTCGGTCGGGAAGCCTGCGATGATATCCGCGCCGAAGACGATATCCGGGCGCAGCGAGCGCGCCTCTTCGCAAAAACGGATCGCATCGTCGCGCAGATGGCGACGCTTCATCCGCTTGAGGATCATATTGTCGCCATGCTGAAGCGAGAGATGCAGATGCGGCATCAGGCGCGGCTCAGTGGCGATGGCCTGCATGAGGTTCTCATCGGCCTCGATCGAGTCGATCGAGGAGATCCGCAGACGCGGCAGATCGGGGATGAGTTTCAGAATGCGCATGACCAGATCGCCGAGGCGCGGCTCTCCGGGCAGATCGGCACCCCAGGAGGTGAGATCGACGCCGGTCAGCACCACCTCAAGGAATCCACGGTCCACCAGGCGTTTGATCTGGTCGATGACCACCCCTGCCGGGACCGAACGGGAGTTACCGCGACCGAAGGGGATGATGCAGAAGGTGCAGCGGTGATCGCAGCCGTTCTGCACCTGGACATAGGCGCGGTGTCGGCCGAAGCCGTCAATGAGATGGCCTGCCGTTTCTTTGACCGACATGATATCGTCGACCTGCACCCGCTCGGTCTCGCCGATGAGATCGGGGACCATGGCGTTCCAGGTCGAGGCCTGCATCTTCTCGGTATTGCCGATGACGCGGGTGACCTCGGGCATATTGGCGAAGGTCTCAGGCTCTGTCTGGGCGGCACAGCCGGTGACGATGATGGGCGCGTCGGGGTTTTCGCGACGGATGCGGCGGATTTCCTGGCGGGCTTTGCGCACGGCTTCTGCGGTCACGGCGCAGGTATTGACGACATGCGCGCCTTTGACCCCGGCCTGTTCGGCCAGTTCTTTCATGGCCTCAGACTCATAGGCATTCAGCCGGCAGCCGAGGGTATGAAAGACAGGAACGCTCATGACAGAAAGTCCGGAGTAAAGGTTGCGGTAAAGACATGTGCCGTGGGGGCCGTCATCCAGACCCCGTCGTCGCGCCAGTCGATGCCGATCTGACCGCCATCGACATAAACGGTTACGCGCCGCTCTGTAAGGCCACGTCGTGCCGCAGCCACAGCCGCTGCACAGGAGCAGGTGCCCGAGGCAAGCGTGATGCCCGCGCCGCGCTCCCAGATCTTCAGGCGGATGGCATTGGGGCCGAGGACCTGAACGAACTCAACATTGGTGCGCTGCGGGTAGAAGGGGTGATGTTCGAACTTTGCTCCAAGACCTGCAAGATCAACGGTTTCTGCATCGTCAACAAAGAAGGTCAGATGCGGGTTGCCCATGCCGGTGGCGACCGGGTCACCGGGGATGTCGAGGTGAAGGGTCTCCATGGCATGGCTGAGGGGGATATCCTGCCACTCGGTCAGGGGCGCCCCCATATTCACCCGCGTCAGACCGTCGCCCGCGTCTTCGCAGGCGAGAAAACCGCGCTCGGTCCGCAGGTTGAAGCTTTTAAGCCCGGTCTCATTGATGAGATGGCGCGCGATGCAGCGTGTGGCATTGCCACAGGCGCCGGAGAGAGAGCCGTCAGAGTTCCAGAAGGTCAGTCGCGCGAGAGCCTCCTCATCGGGATCGATGGTGGCCAGCTGGTCAAAGCCCACACCGGTGTGACGATCACCGATCGCCCGAACGAGGGCGGTCGTCAGTTCAGGGCCGCCCTGACGGCGGTCAATCACCACGAAATCGTTGCCGAGTCCGTGCATCTTCATAAAGGTGAAGGGGGCGGGTGCGCTGTTTTCCATGGGGCGCATATAGGGCCATCGCATTTTTTTCACCAGTAGGAAGGAATTTTCCTTTTTGCGGGTTGACCGCACCCGACCCCGACTATAGATCACCCCTCACCGAAACGGTGGGCCCGTAGCTCAGTTGGTAGAGCAACTGACTTTTAATCAGTGGGTCACAGGTTCGAATCCTGTCGGGCTCACCACTTATACAAAAAGCCGCAGCATTTTTGCTGCGGCTTTTGTCATTTTACGTGGAACCTTTTTTCCGATCGGCACGTTTGTCGCAGGGAAAAAGTTGAAGCAGCGCTTGACCTTAGCCGTAACAAGCTGTAGATCAACGCTTACAAAGTGGGCCCGTAGCTCAGTTGGTAGAGCAACTGACTTTTAATCAGTGGGTCACAGGTTCGAATCCTGTCGGGCTCACCACTTTACAAAAAGCCGCAGCATTATTGCTGCGGCTTTTGTCGTTTCCGGGCCGCTGCGTTGTGCCCCTGCCCTTAAGGCAGATTTTCTGTGAAAAATTAAATTGACTTCAGACCGGCGGGACTGGTCTGGATTCTTTATTTTATCAAAATAACTTAATTATGATTACAACTTAATATCGTAATTATGGGTATGCAGGACCATATAACCTTCTGGCTGCCGCTCCCATAAGGATCGGATAAGCCGTGCACTCAGAGTGCAGATACTCATGGTCGCTCACTTTCGGGAGGCAACTGGTCGGCCAGACGGCTGCAGATTCTTTGAGGAATGGTTTCCGGCGAATAACGCGAGAGCATGGCAAAAAGACAAAGCCGCGCGTCCGGATGTTGCTTGCTTCACTTACACCAGCCGCGCTGGAATAGGTCCGTCACCGCCCCGCACATCGCTTTACCCGTGCGATCAACATCCCGGATCTGATGGGCATCAGATCCGGGCTCTCCGGCAGAGGGCGATAGTCACAGCTTTTTACCTAAGTTCTGAGGCAGCCTGAGAGTTGAGCGGTCAGGGCTGCGCCCCTTAAGACCAATAGATGACGGTTATTATTAAACAGTCATAATCTACTATTAATGATCATATAAAGAAAATTTAATATATTTCTCAATTAGCTCTCTTCCCCACGACCCGGCCGTCACAGATCTGTTAGCAATTTATTAACGATTATCAGACCTGCGGCTGGAAAGCTTTGCTCGCCCTGCGTTAAGCGGAGGCATGAAGAAGCTTAAACGTCATCTGAACCGCCGCCTTCGGGCGGGACCACTTGTCTGGGCGGCCGCAATCGGGATGGCGGGGCTGTTTTTCGCCCTGCCCGACCTGAAACTGCCCAAAAATTTCGATGAGGCCTTCCAGGGCCTGAAGGGCCGTGCCGCTCAGGAACTGCAAAAACACCTGCCAGACACTCTCCAGCCACAGGCCCCGGGCCTGCAGGGGATTGCGACGGTCATCGACGGAGATACCATCGACATTCATAAGCAACGCATCAGGCTGCATGCCATTGATGCCCCGGAATCCGCGCAGCGCTGCTGGAAAGGCGGCGTGGAGTGGCGTTGCGGGCAGGCGGCGGCCCTTGCGCTGCAAAACCGGACAGAGCGCCGTACGGTGCGCTGCGAAGAGACAGGGCGCGACCGCTATGGGCGGATCGTCGGGCGTTGCTTTCAGGGCGATCTCAATCTGAATGCCTGGCTGGTCGAAGAAGGCCATGCGGTGGCCGCTCCGCAGTACGGCCGCGATTATGTCGCGCATGAGGCGCGGGCCAAAGCTGCCCGCCGTGGGATCTGGGCGGGAGAATTCATCCTGCCGGCCGACTGGCGCAAAGGTGTTCGTGAACCACAGGGCTGACATGCAAAAAGCCGCGGCGAACCGCGGCTTTTTTGATCCGAAGAAGTGGCGCGCCCGAAAGGATTCGAACCTCTGACCCCCAGATTCGTAGTCTGGTGCTCTATCCAGCTGAGCTACGGGCGCGCTGTCTTCGTGTGGCTTCTCTAACCTGACCACGCAGCCACCGCAAGGGGCGATCTGCGAATTCCTGCGATAAGAAGTCTGCGGAGCAAAACAAAAAAGCCGCGGCGAACCGCGGCTTTTTGATCCGAAGAAGTGGCGCGCCCGAAAGGATTCGAACCTCTGACCCCCAGATTCGTAGTCTGGTGCTCTATCCAGCTGAGCTACGGGCGCGCTGTCTTCGTGTGGCTTCTCTAACCTGACCACGCAGCCACCGCAAGGGGCGATCTGCGAATTCCTGCGATAAGAAGTCTGCGGAGCAAAACAAAAAAGCCGCGGCGAACCGCGGCTTTTTGATCCGAAGAAGTGGCGCGCCCGAAAGGATTCGAACCTCTGACCCCCAGATTCGTAGTCTGGTGCTCTATCCAGCTGAGCTACGGGCGCGCTGTCTTCGTGAGGCGGTATCTAGCCGTCAGTGGACCAGGCCGCAAGAGGGAAAGCGCAGAATTTTGAGCAGGTCACGAAATTTTCCTGACTCCCGGCAGAGTTATCAGGAACTCTGTTCCATCGGCATCGCTGCGCAACAGCTCAAGGCTGCCGCCATGCCCGCGAACAAGCTCTGAGGCGATCACCAGACCGAGTCCCGTTCCGCCCTTGCGGGAGCTGCCCTGAAAGGCCGCGAACAGGTTCTCACGCGCCTTTTTCGGAAGACCGGGACCGGTGTCGCCGACGCGGATCCAGACGCTGCTGTCATCTTCCGCACCGCTGATTTCAATTTCACCGCCCTGCCCGGTCGCCTCAATGGCCTGACGGGCGTTGCGGATCAGGTTCGCAAAGACGCGGTAAATCTGCTCGCCATCCGCTTCGATGGTCAGATCCGCCGGAAGATCGACAATAGCTGCAACCTGACCTGGCGTGTCGAGGCCCTCACCACTCAGCACCTCCTCCACAAGGGGCTGGAGCCGCAGCGGGGCAAGCCGCGGCTCTGCTTCGTCCGCCTTGCCGAAGGAAAGGGTGGTTTCACACAGAGTGACCGCCCTGGAGATTGAGTTCAGCAGCTTCGGTGCCATGCGGGCGACCTTGGGGTCCTCGCTGCTCTCCAGGCGATCGGCGAAAAGCTGTGCCGAGGCGAGGATATTGCGCAGATCATGGCTGATCTTGGCGACCCCTGCCCCCAGCTGGGCCAGCCGCTCTTTCTGACGCAGGGCACCGGTCAGGCGGGTCTGCATGGACTGCAGCGCCTCCTCTGCCTCCCGCAGCTCTCGCAGACGGGAGGTGGGCGTGATGACCAGATGCGCGTCTTCGGGCGAGGCCGCATAGGCTTTGATATGATCGACCACCCGGCCAATGGGGCGCACCATCAGCGCATGCACCGCCATGAACAACAAAAGCGCCGTTGCGGCGACGATCAATGCCGAGGTGAAAAGAGTGCGCAGACCTGATTCCAGCAGCGCTTCGCGCAGAGGCGCACTTTGTGTCGTCACCTCGATCAGAAGGCCCGCGTCATTTGACGGCGTGCCGATGATCCGGATCACGTCATTCCCGCGACCGAGCATCGCAGCCAGTGCATCGCGCACCAGATCCCAGACCCCCGCGAAGCGCAGGTCATAGGTCGCTGCAACCGGCGCCGGTATGGGGGAAGAAAGGATCAGTTGCCGCGCCTCATCGCGCCGCAGAACGACGTTGAACACACCGGCATTCGCCAGCAGTTCGGCTTCCAGATTTTCATCCACCGGTCCGTCCGTCGTCAGCCGCGCAAGCGCAGCAATCTGAGCCTTATCAAGGCGCTGCTTCATCCAGTCCTCGCGGAAACCCGCGACGGACGGCAGAAAAATCAGCGCCTCTGCCAGGAGCACAAAGGTCAGGGTCAGGCCGAGGAACCGCCCGGAAAGGCTGTTCAGCATATCCTCCGTCCGTCTCAGGCCCTGCGGTTGATCCGATCACGGCCGTTTGAACAACTGCCTAGCAGATAGGTCGGATCCACAACAGAGCAAGGAGATTTAGCGGCAGGAATCCGCGAAAAAACAGGGCCATTGCGATTGACTTGGGGTATAGGCCCCGGTATGGACTGCGCCTTATTGACGACAGTGTTCCGAATCCACCCGGGCTCCTGTCAACCGAATGGAGAGCGCGATGAAACGCACTTATCAACCCTCGAAGCTGGTCCGCAAGCGGCGCCACGGCTTCCGTTCGCGTATGGCGACCAACGGTGGTCAGCGCGTTCTGGCAGCACGTCGTGCAAAAGGCCGTAAGCGCCTTTGCGCATAAGACCTTGGTAAGGGCCGGCCTGCTGGCCCGAACCGGACTGACCCGCCCCTTCGGGGGCAGGCAAGGCGCCGCATGCGGCGCTTTTTGTCGTTCCAAGACCTGGCAGGTTTGCGATGAATGTTCTGAAACTCCGCTCTGATTTTCTGCGGGCCGCCCAGGCCCGTCGTCAGGGAACCGGGGGCTTTCTTCTTCAGGCGCGCGAGCGCGGGGATGGCTCTGACCTGGTGCGGATCGGCTTTACCGCCTCAAAAAAGGTCGGCAATTCCGTCATGCGCAACCTGGCGCGGCGGCGTATGCGCGAACTTGCCCGTGAAATTCTGGTGCGCGACGGCAAACCTGGCTGGGATTATGTGATGGTGGCCCGTCCTGGCGCGACCGTGGTGCGTGACTTTGCGGAACTGAAGAACGACCTGGCTTTTGCCATCCGCAGGGTTCACACGCCCAAAGAGCCAGCCGCGAAAGAAGGCGCTGTTAAGCCATGAGCCCCCTGGCCCATGCATTGACCTGGGCCGTTAAGGGGTATCGGCTGATCCTCAGTCCCTGGATGGGCTATGCCTGCCGCTTTCAGCCCACGTGCTCGGCCTATGCGCTGGAGGCTTTGAAGCTGCATGGCGGGCTGAAGGGGGGCTGGATGGCGGCCTGGCGCATTGCGCGCTGCAACCCCTGGGGGGGCAGCGGCTATGATCCGGTGCCGGGAAGTGATCCCCGGCACGATTGCGGCTGCGACCGCCATTAAGCTTCAGAGCTTTGGCGCCCCGGTATGGGCCAGCGCCGCCGTAAAGGCCGCTATGAGGGCAGGGTCCTTGCAGCCGGGGCTCGCCTCTACCCCGGAAGAGACATCGACCTGGCGTGCGCCTGTGAGCCGCACAGCCTCTGCCACATTTTTTGGGGTAAGACCGCCTGCCAGCATCCAGGGCCTGCGCCACTGACGCCCCTGCAAAAGGCGCCAGTCAAAGGCCAGGCCGTTGCCGCCCGGAAGATCCGCATTTTTCGGAGGCTTGGCGTCGACCAGAATCTGGTCGGCTACGGCTTCATACTGCGCCAGGCCCTCAAGGTCTGAGGCCTCAGCTATCCCGATGGCCTTCATCACCGGCAGGCCGTAGCGGGCGCGGACGTCTGCCACACGCCCGGGGCTTTCTGCGCCGTGAAGCTGGATCATATCCAGCGGCACGCGGGCGGTGATGGCATCGAGCAGATCATCCGAGGCATCGACCACCAGCGCAACCTTCGCAAGGCCCACAGGAGCCTCGATGGCCAGGGCTGCAGCCTCGTCTATGGAAAGATTGCGCGGGGATTTGGGAAAGAACACGAAGCCTGCATAAGCGGCCCCGGCTTCTGCCACCGCCGCAACATCGCCGGCACTGCGCAATCCGCAGATCTTGGCGCGCACAGCACCGCCCTGGCCCGGCAGCTGGCCGGGCGCCACAAAACGTACAGGCATATCAGTGCCCCCTGCGCGGGGCTTCCAGCAGCGCCAGAACCTCGTCCTTCTGCGCGGCCTGGGGTGCATTGGCAGCGACCACCTGCTCAAGACGGGCGACTTCGCGGGCACGAGCAGAAGCTTCTGCGCGGGCGCGATGGCCCCGCAGCCATTCCCAGACAAAGCCGATCAGCAGCCCCATCAGGATGCCGCCGAACGCCACCACAAAGAGCGGCACTTCGATTGAGGTATTGAACCTGGCGACCTGGCCAATGTCATGGGGCAGGGCATTCAGGGTGACAGTGTCGCGGTTCGCCAAAGCAACAGTGATCAGGAAAATCCCGATCACCCCAAGGACGAGCCAGCGGAGATATTTAATCATTATCCTCATCCGGTCCGGTGTCATGACCGTTCAGCCGGTCGCGCAACAGTTTCCCGGTTTTAAAGAAGGGTACGCGCTTTTCGTCAACCTCAACAGACTCACCGGTACGCGGATTACGTCCGGTCCGTGCGTCACGTTCTTTGACCGAGAATGCACCGAAACCGCGTAATTCGACCCGGTCACCCCGCGAAAGTGCAGCAATGACCTCTTCAAAAACCGTGTTTACGATGCGCTCAACGTGCCGCTGGGTCAGGTGCGGATTTTCGTCCGCGATCTTCTGGATCAGCTCAGAGCGTATCATCAAATCCCCCCGGATTATATACGGACCCTGTTCAGCCGGGCCTGGCAAAGACTTAGGCAGAACTACAGCCTGCACAATTCTGTTTACCTGTAAAGAGTTTGCTGCATTTTACAGAGTTTCTTGCCCTGAAACGAAAACGGCCCTGCACCGAAGGGTGCAGGGCCGTCCATGTCTCAGCTTACGCTGTCAGGCAATCAGTTGTTGCCGCGCAGTGCTGCACCGAGGATGTCGCCCAGCGACGCGCCCGAATCGGACGAACCGTACTGCTCGACAGCTTCTTTCTCTTCTGCGATCTCGCGTGCTTTGATCGACAGGCCCAGACGACGGGTTTTCGGGTCGATGTTGGTGACGCGGACGTCCAGGGTGTCGCCAACCTGGAAGCGCTCGGGGCGCTGGTCGCCACGGTCACGTGCGAGGTCCGAACGGCGGATGAACGACTTGGCGCCGTTGTATTCCACCTCGATGCCGCCTTCTTCGATCGCCGAAACGACAACCGAGATGACCGAACCGCGTTTCACGCCGTCAACTGCATCGGTGAAGGTGTCTTCGCCGAGAGCTTTGATCGAGAGCGAGATGCGCTCACGCTCAACGTCGACTTCCGAAACCACTGCACGGACGGTGTCGCCCTTGCGGTAGTTGGCAATCGCGTCTTCGCCGCGCTGATCCCACGACAGATCCGAGAGGTGGACCATGCCGTCGATATCGCCTTCGAGGCCAACGAACAGACCGAACTCGGTGATGTTCTTGACTTCGCCTTCGATCTGGGTGCCGGCCGGGTTGTTCTCAGCGAACACTTCCCACGGGTTGCGCATCACCTGCTTCAGGCCGAGCGAGACACGGCGTTTTGCCGAGTCGATCTCGAGGACCATGACGTCGACTTCCTGCGAGGTCGAAACGATCTTGCCGGGGTGCACGTTCTTTTTGGTCCAGGACATTTCCGAGACGTGAACGAGACCTTCAACACCAGCTTCCAGCTCAACGAATGCGCCGTAGTCGGTGATGTTGGTGACGCGGCCTTTGTGGACCGAACCCAGCGGGTAGGTTTTCTCAACAACGTCCCACGGATCGGTCTGGAGCTGTTTCATGCCCAGCGAGATGCGGTGGGTTTCTTTGTTGATCTTCACAACCTGGACCTTCACGGTCTCACCGATTGCGAGGATTTCCGACGGGTGGTTCACACGGCGCCATGCCATGTCGGTGACGTGCAGCAGGCCGTCAACGCCGCCGAGATCAACGAAGGCACCGTATTCGGTGATGTTCTTGACCACGCCGTCAACGATTTGACCTTCAGCCAGTTTGCCGATGATTTCAGCACGCTGTTCTGCACGCGACTCTTCGAGGATCGCACGACGCGACACCACGATGTTGCCACGACGACGGTCCATTTTCAGGATCTGGAACGGCTGCTTCAGACCCATGAGCGGGCCGGCATCACGCACCGGACGGACGTCAACCTGCGAACCCGGAAGGAAGGCAACAGCGCCGCCCAGATCAACAGTGAAGCCGCCTTTGACGCGGCCGAAGATGGCGCCATCGACGCGCTCTTCTTTAGCGTAAGCTTTTTCCAGACGATCCCAGGCCGCTTCGCGTTTTGCTTTTTCGCGCGAGATAACAGCTTCGCCGCGAGCGTTTTCAACGCGGTCGAGGTAGACTTCGACTTCGTCGCCAACAGCAACCTCAGGCGCTTCGCCCGGGTTTGCGAATTCTTTAAGATCGATGCGGCCTTCCATTTTGTAGCCGACGTCGATGATGGCCTGGCCAGCTTCGATAGCAATGACCTTGCCTTTGACAACCGTGCCCTCTTCGGGGGTGTCCAGTTCAAAGCTCTCGTTAAGAAGGGCTTCGAATTCTTCCATAGTCGATTTAGCGCACATGCGTATGCAGTCCTTTTAATCTGTTTCACGGGCCAGGCGGTTGTCTCCGCCGGTCTTTCATGGCCCCGTTCGCAAAGCTGAAAGGTCCGGAAAATTCCGGCCCCGGCCACTGATGCCATCGGGATGGGGCGCATCTAGTGCATTTTGGCCTTAGATACAAGGAAAACCGCTTTGCCGCGAAAGGCGTGACGGGTTTCACAACCTGCATCTGCGGCATTGAGGCCCGTCGGATCGGCTGCTAACACTTTAACAACGGAATTTCACGAGGAGACCCCGATGTCTGAAGAGAACGCCGCACCGCCGCAGGTCCGGATGAATGTCGTCACTCAATATGTCCGTGACCTCAGCTTTGAAAACGTTCTGGCCCGCAAAGGCGCGAACTCGGGCGATGTTCAGCCGGATATCCAGGTTCAGGTCTCGCTTGATGCCTCAAAACGTCCGGTCGAGAACCAGTTCGAGGTGATCCAGAAGTACAAGGTCACCGCGATCAACAAAGTGAACAACGAAAACCTGTTCCTTCTGGAGATCGAATACGGCGCCGTCTTCCATATCGAAGGCGTTCCGGATGACCAGATGCATCCTTTCCTGCTGATCGAATGCCCGCGGATGGTTTTCCCCTTCGTGCGCCGCATCGTGTCGGATGTCACCCGTGACGGTGGCTTCCCGCCGCTGAACCTTGATCCGGTTGACTTCCTCGCGCTTTATCGCCAGGAACTGGCACGTCGCGCCCAGGCAGGAAACGCCTGAGCATGACAGAAAGGGCGCCAAAGGCGCCCTTTCTTTTTTAGCTGTCTGAAAGTCAAAAGGCTGAAATTCTGCGCGTTACGCGAATTTTTTCCAGATGGAACTTTCACCGATTTTAGAAACAAAAGCCTCATGAGCTGCAGCCTCTTCAGGGCTCAGCCTTGAGGGCAGCGGCACAGACCGGGGCCTTGCGCGCCAGTTTTGATCCAGGCTCACCGCATCCGTGCTGCGCTTTTCAGCAACCGGGGCCAGTACCAGATCCGGCTGACGGCCGCCGATCAGTTCCAGATAGACTTCTGCGAGAATTTCACTGTCGAGAAGCGCCCCGTGCTTTTCACGTGCGGAGTTATCAACACCAAAACGGCGGCACAAAGCATCCAGGGTTGCCGGAGAACCGGGAAACTTCTGGCGCGCCATGGCCAGGGTGTCGGTGACATTTTCCCAGCAAAGATGGGTCAGCCCGGCTTTCCCCAGCTCAAAGTTCAAAAACTTAATGTCGAACTTGGCATTGTGAATGATCAGCCGCGCGTCGCCCACGAAATCCAGAAACGCCTGCCCGACCTCACGGAAGACCGGAAAATCCCGCAGGAACTCTTCTGAGAGGCCATGCACATTGAACGCCTCAACGGGCATATCACGCTGCGGGTTGATATATTGGTGATAGGTCCGACCGGTCGGCATATGGTTGAAAAGCTCAACAGCGCCGATCTCAACGATCCGATGCCCTTCCGAGGGCTCAAACCCGGTGGTCTCAGTATCAAGAACGATCTCACGCATTACCCAAGGCCCTGACGAATTTCTGAAAGGATCTGATCCACTTTCGCCTGCGCCATATCAAGGCTCATCGTCTCAATCACCCAGGTCGCGCGTTCACGTTTTTCGGCGTCCGGCATTTGCAGGCCCAGGATGCGTTCAAAATCCGCCTCGCTCATGGTGCCCCGCGCCAGCACCCGCGCTCTTTGAACCTCAGGCGGGACAGAGACCACGGCGATACCGTCGCAGAGATGCTGCGAAGATCCTTCAAAGAGCAGGGGAATATCCAGGACGAGGATCGGGGCATCGGTCGTATTCAGAAAAACCTGGCGATCTTTGGCCACCAAAGGATGCACAATCGCCTCAATCTGCCTCAGGACGCCAGGTTCGCGGGCGATGGCGGCTTTCAGCACAGGGCGATCAATACCGCCGTTGACCAAAGCCTCCGGCAGCAGTTCCGCCATCGGCGCAACCGCTGCCCCGCCAGGTTCGTAAAGACGGTGAACGGCGGCATCGGCATCCCAGACCGGCAGACCTGCCGCGCGAAACATCGCAGCGGTGGTCGATTTCCCCATCCCGATGCCACCTGTCAGGCCCAGAATATAGCGTTTCATGCAGAAAGCACTGCCTGCCGGGTTTCCGTATCCACGCTCGGCCGCAGGCCAAACCAGCGCTCAAAGCCGGGAACCGCCTGATGCAGCAGCATCCCCAGGCCATCAACCGTCCGGCAACCGGCCTGGGCTGCGGCCTGCAGGAAGGGCGTCTCAAGCGGGGTATAGACGATATCGGTGACCAGGGCTGCGGGATTGATCCGGTGCAGCGGCGTCTTAAAATCGGACTTCCCAACCATCCCGAGAGACGTGGTGTTCACAACCGTTGCGGCGTCTTCGATCATCTCGCCGCCGGCGTTCCAGTCCACCACGACAACCCGGCTGCCGAAATCATGACGCAGGATGTCAGCGCGGGTTCTGGTGCGGTTTGCCACCCGAACCTCCGGTGCCCCTGCCTCAAGAAGCGCCGAGATAACGGCACGCGCAGCGCCCCCGGCGCCAAAGACAGCCGCCGCCCCAAGCGCCGCGTTCCAACCTGGCGCTTCCTGGCGAAGATTGTTCAGAAAACCGATACCATCAGTGTTATCTGCCTGAATTTTCCCGTCTTTTCGGAAAATAACCGTATTTGCCGCCCCGATCAGCGCCGCGCGATCCGTGACGATATCCGCGACCGAGAGCAGCGCCTCTTTATGCGGAATGGTCACATTGCAGCCGACAAAGCCCAACTTCGGCATCATCTGCAAGGCCGCGGCAAAGTCCTGCGGGGCGATATCCAGCGGGACATAATGCCCGGCGATCCCATAGCGCTTCAGCCAGAATCCATGCAAAGCCGGTGAGCGAGAATGCGCGATCGGATGCCCGATCACACCAGCGAGCGGAATCTGAGACGGGGCAGGGGTCTGAGTGGTCATGCTGCAATCATTCCGCGTTGAGCCAGGTAGCCAAGAAGTGCGACGAGCGGCAATCCGAGGACGGTAAAGTAGTCGCCCTGTACCGCTGAAAAGAGCCGCACACCCTCTTCTTCAAGCTTATAGCCCCCAACACTGTCGAGCACAGAGGTGCCGTTCCGCGAGAGGTAAGCCTCCAGATAGTCATCCGAGAATTCACGCATCGTCAGACGCACCTCTCCCACATGCCGCCAGACCGGCTTTTCTCCTTCATAGACTACCACCGCTGAGAGAAGTTTGTGAGTCTGTCCCCGCAGCATCTGCAACTGCCCGCGAGCGGCCTGGAGGTCGCCAGGTTTTGCAAAGACCTGGCCTTTGAAGTCCAGCACCTGATCACAGCCGATGACCACCGCGCCAGGAAAGCGGCCCGCGACTTTGCGCGCCTTCATCTCAGCCAGAGCATCGGCCTGGTCGCGCGGCGTGGCCCCTTCGGCCTCGAGGGCCGTCCGGATGGCCTCTTCATCGATGCGGGCAGGGTGAAGCGCCACCTCAACACCCGCCCGTGCCAGCAGTTCAGCCCGGATCGCCGAGGCGGAAGCAAGGATCAGCTCTGTCATCATAAAACCTGTGGAAAACCCCGGTTATTTTCGCCCCATAAGTTCGCGGAACCTGGCGCTGCCTGCGGGAATGGGCGATACTGCGGGATAAGTGTCAAGTCTGACGCCCGAAAATCCACAGCCGGATAACTTCTCAGCGCCCAGGTTGAAAACCCTGGCGAAGAGAAAGTTTCCATAAACATGTCCACAGGCCTGGCGCAGACCCGCGGTTGTCTAATACACTGAGATTCCGACGGAATTTTTTCCGGACGGACTGATTCTGTGAATCCCTACCAGGTTTTTCCACAGCTGGCCAGGCCTGTGGGAAAGAAACCTGGTAATTTGTGTTTTCCTGTTTTCCACCGCCCCTACTATCTACTACATCTTTAATTCTTATTTCTTATTATAAAGAAGAAGACGGATGACCTGGCTGGCTGCGCTGCTTTCAGACCTCTACCCCTGGACCAAAACGCTGCATGTCATCTCTGTGATCTCCTGGATGGCAGGGATCTTTTATCTGCCGAGACTCTACGTCTATCACGCTGAGCGGGTCTCTCAGGGCATTCCTGAGGCCGAAGAGATGTTTCGCACCATGGAACGCAAGCTTCTTCGTGGAATTATGAATCCCGCGATGATCGCGACCTGGCTCTTCGGGCTTTGCCTGGTCTTCACACCAGGTATTATTGACTGGTCAATGGCCTGGCCCTGGACGAAAGCCGCCTCCGTCCTGGGGATGACGTGGTTTCATCACTGGCTGTCGGCGCGGCGCAAAGAGTTTGCCCTGGGTCAGAACCGGCGGCCAGGACGGACTTACCGGCTGATGAACGAGGTTCCGACCCTTCTGATGGTGCTGATTGTCGCCTCTGTGATCGTGAAATTCTGAGGCTTACGTTGACTCGCCAGGTCTGACCAGGCTATCAGCGGGTTTGGCGGCCGTCCGGCCAGGCCAATTCCCATTTCTGACCCTCCTGGCCGCGCCCTGGCGTGGCCCCTGTGTATTTGAGGCCTGCCCATGAGCCAGGACGTCCTGGAACAGCTGAAACTCTCGGACCTGAAAGCCAAGACCCCGGCAGATCTGCTGGCCATGGCTGAGGAATGGGAGATTGAGAACGCCTCGTCCATGCGTAAGGGCGAGATGATGTTCCAGATCCTGAAGGAACATGCGGAAGAGGGCTTTGAGATCGGCGGCGATGGCGTCCTGGAGGTTCTCCAGGACGGTTTTGGCTTCCTGCGCAGCCCGGAGGCCAACTACCTGCCAGGTCCGGATGACATCTATGTCAGCCCGGAAATGATCCGTCAGTGGTCGCTGCGCACGGGCGACTCGATCGAGGGCGTGATCCAAGCGCCGCGCGAGAATGAGCGCTATTTCAGCCTGACCAAGGTGACGAAGATCAACTTTGATGACCCTGAAAAGGCGCGTCACAAGGTTCACTTCGACAACCTGACCCCGCTTTATCCCGATGCGCGCCTGAAGATGGAGATCGAAGATCCGACCATCAAAGACCGCTCGGCCCGTATCATTGACCTGGTGGCTCCCATCGGGAAGGGCCAGCGCGCTCTGATCGTGGCACCGCCGCGGACCGGTAAAACCGTTCTGTTACAGAACATTGCTAGGTCGATCGAGGTGAACCACCCCGAGTGCTATCTGATCGTTCTGCTGATCGATGAGCGCCCGGAAGAGGTGACGGATATGCAGCGATCGGTGAAGGGTGAGGTCATCTCCTCGACCTTCGACGAGCCCGCAACCCGTCACGTCGCAGTGGCCGAAATGGTGATCGAGAAGGCCAAGCGCTTGGTCGAGCATAAACGAGATGTTGTGATCCTTCTCGACTCGATTACAAGACTTGGTCGCGCCTTCAACACTGTGGTGCCGTCCTCGGGTAAAGTGCTTACCGGTGGTGTCGATGCCAATGCCCTGCAGCGCCCGAAGCGCTTCTTCGGTGCAGCGCGTAACATTGAAGAGGGTGGCTCGCTGACAATCATTGCGACCGCGCTGATCGACACCGGCTCGCGCATGGACGAAGTGATCTTTGAAGAGTTCAAAGGCACGGGTAACGCCGAGATCGTTCTGGACCGCAAAGTTGCCGACAAGCGCATCTTCCCGGCGATGGATATTCTGAAGTCCGGCACCCGGAAAGAGGAACTGCTGGTCGATCGCAACAACCTGCAAAAGACTTATGTTCTGCGCCGGATCCTGAACCCGATGGGCACTACGGATGCCATCGAGTTCCTGATCTCAAAACTGAAGCAGACCAAATCGAACTCGGAATTCTTCGAGTCGATGAACAGCTGAGGAACCGGGGAATGGACACGATCTATGCCCTGGCGACCGCCCGGGGCAAAGCCGGTGTCGCCGTGATCCGCATCTCAGGGCCCCTCGCATGCGAGGGGCTTTTGCCGTTGGTCGGAAGCTTTGCCGCCCCCAGGGTTGCGGCGCTGCGGCGCCTGCGCCACGAGGGCGAGGTCGTTGACCAGGCGCTCGTCCTGCGTTTTACAGCAGAGGCCAGCTTCACCGGCGAGGAGGTTGTAGAGCTTCATCTGCATGGCAGCACGGCCATCGTTCGTGCCGTTCTGGATATCCTGGCGCAACTGCCAGGTTTGCGTCTGGCTGAAGCGGGGGAGTTTACCCGTCGCGCGCTTGAAAACGGGCGTATGGACCTGGCGCAGGTCGAAGGTCTGGCCGATCTGATAGAGGCGGAAACCGAAGCGCAGCGTCGTCAGGCGATGCGCGTCTTCTCCGGCGCCCTGGGGGATCGCGTGGAAACCTGGCGCTCACGCATCCTGCGTGCGGCGGCTCTGCTTGAGGCGGTGATTGACTTTGCAGATGAGGATGTTCCGGTCGACGTGCGCCCTGAGGTCCGGAGCCTGATCGTCGCTGTTCTCGAAGAACTGCGCCAGGAAGCCGCGGGCTATAAGGCAGCGGAACGTATCCGCGATGGTTTCGAAGTGGCGATTCTTGGCGCGCCGAATGCCGGTAAATCGACACTTCTCAATAGGTTAGCAGGTCGTGAAGCGGCGCTGACGTCCGAATACGCCGGCACCACCCGCGACGTTATTGAAGTGCGCATGGATCTTGGGGGCCTGCCGGTGACTCTACTGGACACCGCTGGACTGAGAGAAGCCAGCGATCCGGTCGAGGCCATGGGCATTGCCCGGGCCGTAGACCGCGCCAGGTCTGCTGATTTGCGGGTCTTCCTGCTCGGTGGTGACAATGACCAGTTTGATCTGCCGCCACAGGAGGGCGACATTGTCGTCTCGGGTAAGTCTGACCTTCGGCCCGGCCCGGGCTTTTCAGTCTCGGGCCGGACTGGCGAAGGTGTTGAGCAACTGGTCGGGTGCATAACTGCGCGCCTGTCAGAGCTTTCCGCCTCTGCCGCTACCATCACGCGCGCGCGGCATCGTGCTTCCGTTCTGCGGTCCATCGGGGCTTTGGAAAGCGCGTTGAAAATGGTAGAAAGCCGAAACCTGAGTGAGGAGCTTGCGGCCGAGGCCCTTCGGACCGCGATTGCTGCCATGGATGATCTCGTCGGGCGAATTGGTGTTGAAGAGCTGTTGGGTGAGATATTCTCGTCCTTTTGCATCGGGAAGTAGGATTGTTTCACATGAAACACTATGATGTTGTCGTGGTCGGCGGCGGGCATGCCGGTGTTGAAGCTGCGGATGCTTCTGCGCGCATGGGCGCTGCTACGGCTCTGATTTCGCTGAAACGGGATGGCATCGGCGTTATGTCCTGCAACCCGGCGATCGGCGGGCTTGGTAAAGGCCATTTGGTGCGCGAAGTCGATGCCTTTGACGGCATCATGGCCCGTGCCGGGGATATGGCTGGTATTCAGTATCGTCTGCTCAATCGCCGAAAAGGCCCTGCCGTTCAGGGGCCGCGTATTCAGGCAGATCGTGCGCTTTATCGCGAGGCCGTTCAAACCCTTCTCAGCCAGCGCCAAGGCCTTGATATTATTGAGGGTGAGGCGGTCAGCTTCGGGATTGAGGGGGATCGGATTACTGGTGTTGAGCTTGCTGATGGCAGCTTCCTTCAGGCAAGGGCGGTTATTCTGACCTCGGGCACCTTCCTGAATGGTGTGATCCATGTCGGGCCGGAGCGGTCCACCGGCGGTCGTGTCGGCGATCCGGCGTCTGAGTGTCTGGCCGCGATGCTGCGCGAAATTGCACCTGGTCGCGGGCGCCTGAAGACCGGTACGCCGCCGCGCCTGGATGGACGCACCATTGCCTGGGACAAACTGGAAGTGCAGGAGGGGGATGAAGAGCCGATGATGCTCTCTTTCCTGAATGACCGTCCGCAGGTCCGTCAGATCGCCTGTGGTATCACCCATACCAATGAACGCACGCACCAGATCGTGCGCGATAACCTCTCGCTGTCCGCAATGTATGGCGGGCATATTGAGGGGGTTGGTCCGCGCTATTGCCCTTCGATTGAAGACAAGATTGTTCGCTTTTCTGAAAAGGACAGCCACCAGGTCTTCCTGGAGCCGGAGGGCCTCAACGATCATACGGTCTATCCGAACGGAATCTCGACCTCGCTTCCGGCACACGTGCAGGAAGCTTACGTTCGTTCGATCGCTGGCCTGGAAGAGGTTCAGATCCTTCAGGCTGGCTATGCCATTGAATATGATTACTTTGATCCCTGCGGTCTGAGCCGCGGTCTCCAGGTTAACGCGCTCAAGGGACTGTTCTTTGCCGGGCAGATCAATGGGACGACCGGCTATGAGGAGGCGGCGGCTCAGGGCATCCTGGCCGGAATGAACGCCGTTCGCTATGCGCGTGGCGAAGGCGAAATCGTTCTGCAACGCTCTGACAGCTATATCGGTGTGATGGTTGATGACCTGGTTACCCGCGGCGTGACAGAACCCTACCGTATGTTCACTTCGAGGGCCGAGTATCGCCTCACGCTGCGCGTCGACAACGCGGATCAGCGCCTGACGCCACTTGGCATTGAACTTGGGCTTGTTGGCGAAGACCGCGCATTGGCCTTTGCCGAAAAGATGGCGCGTTTGGAGGCCGGCAAAGCGGTCATGTCCGACCAGGGCTTTTCACCGCGAGAGCTTGAGACGGTCGGAATTTCGGTCAGCAAAGACGGGGTTCGCCGTACTGCCCTCGAGGTCATGGCATTTCCGGATGTAACCCGGTCGCAGATTGAAACTCTTGTTCCGGCAGTGTCAGAGATCTCGGCGGCAGATTTCCTGCAACTGCATTCGCAATCGCTCTATGCGGCCTATGAAGAGCGTCAGCGGGCCCAGGTTGAAATCATGCGGCGCGAAGAAGGTCAGATCATTCCGGCCGAATTCGACTATGAGATGGTTTCAGGCCTTTCCAACGAATTGAAACTAAAACTGCAGCGTGCGCGCCCGGAGAGCCTTGCTCAGGCCTCGCGGATTGAAGGTATGACACCGGCAGCGATCGCACTGATCCATATCCGGATCAAAATGTTGGCGCGTGGCAGGCAGGAGGCTTCTGCGTGACCTGGACTGTTAAGGTACGTGGGCAATCATTAACAGCAGAGACCTGCGAGCGCCTCGAGACGTTCGAGGCAATGCTGGCGCGCTGGTCACCCAGGATCAACCTCGTTGCCAAATCGACGCTTGCTGATATCCGCCAGCGTCACGTTCTGGATTCGGTTCAGCTCTACGACTATGTTCCTGAAAACACGCAAAGATTTGCGGATTTTGGCAGCGGTGGCGGGCTCCCGGGGATCATCATGGCGATCCTCTCGACCCAGTTTGAGCCGCGCGCTCAGCATATTCTGGTCGAGTCTGATCAGCGTAAGGCGACCTTCCTGCGCGAGGCCGCGAGAAGCTGCTCGGTGAATGTAAAGGTCATCAGCGACCGTATTGAGACCGTTGCCCCTTTAGGTGCTGAGGTGGTTACGGCACGGGCCCTGGCGGCATTACCACTGCTCTTTAGCTGGATTTCGCCACATATGGCCCCTTCCGCCGTGGCCGTTCTTCCAAAGGGCGAAGCCTACCAATCGGAAGTCGACGCCGCTTTGGAAAAATGGCAGTTTGACCTGGCGGTCCACCAAAGTGTCACGGAACCTCTGGCACGCGTTTTGTGTGTGACAGCATTAAGCAGACGATCATAACCGAGGCGGGAATGAGAATTATCGCGATTGCGAACCAGAAGGGTGGGGTGGGAAAAACCACAACGACCATCAATCTTGGAGCGGCTCTGGCGGAGGCTGGCAAGCGCGTACTTCTCATTGATCTTGATCCGCAGGGGAACACCTCTACGGGCGTCGGGATCGAGCCGGAGCAGCGTGGATTCTCCAGCTATGACCTGCTGCTGAGCGGGCGAAAGCCGATGCCACTAGAGGTGAAGACCGCAGCCTCATCGCTTTGGGTAATTCCAGCGACGACCGATCTGGCTTCGGCTGATATTGAGCTGCATGCCCATGAAAAGCGCAGCTTTCTTCTGAGCCAGGCGCTTCGCCGTAAGGCACTGATGGAAATGGCTTTCGACTTTGTCCTGATCGATTGTCCCCCCTCGCTGAACCTTTTGACGGTGAACGCAATGGTTGCGGCGACTTCGGTGCTTGTCCCCCTTCAGGCGGAGTTTTTTGCGCTCGAGGGGCTGTCGCAACTCATGATGACAATCCGGGAGATCCGCGCAAAGGCCAATCCGGCGCTGCGTATTGAAGGCGTGGTGCTGACGATGGCGGATATGCGAAACCGCCTGTCGCAGCATGTGGAAGCGGATGTGCGTGCAACTTTGGGTGAAGTTGTCTTTAATGTTGTCATCCCGCGCAATGTGCGCATCAGCGAAGCGCCTTCTTACGCGACCACGATCCTGGACTATGACCCGTCATCCAAGGGGGCCTTGGCCTACCGCGCACTTGCAAGAGAACTTCTGGAACGGCACGATGGCCAAAAACGTGGAGAACGGGGATGAGTGAACGCAGAGCAGAGCGGCGTGGCCTCGGACGCGGGCTTTCGGCCCTGATGGCTGACGTCGGCATGATGGAGCAGTCGACGGGGCGTGGGGCCCATGCGCCTGGCGTGCGGGAAGTTCCCATCGAAAAAGTCCATCCCAATCCGGATCAGCCGCGTCGCATCTTTGACAAAGACGCATTGGAAGACCTGTCAAACTCGATCCGTGAGAAGGGTGTTCTTCAGCCGCTGCTTGTGCGTGAGGTGAACGGAAGTTTTGAAATCGTTGCCGGTGAACGGCGCTGGCGTGCGTCGCAGCTTGCGCGGCTGCATACGCTTCCGGTTATTGTTCGCGATTATTCGGACACTGAAGTTCTCGAAGTGGCTATCATTGAGAACATTCAACGTGCTGATCTCAGCGCGGTGGAAGAGGCGCAGGCCTATAAGCAACTGATCGATCGCTTCGGTCACACGCAGGAAAAAGTTGCCGAGAGCCTTGGCAAGAGCCGCAGTTATATCGCCAACTCCTTGCGGCTTCTGAGCCTGCCTGACGATGTGGTTGAGCTGATCGAGAACGGGTCTCTTTCTTCGGGCCATGCGCGTGCGCTTGTGGCCCTGGAGAACGCGTCGACGATGGCACGCCGGATTGTCGATAAGGGAATGAGCGTTCGGGAGGTCGAACGTCTTGTTCGGGAAGGAAAAACCGGCACAGGTCAGGCGCGGAAATATGCCGTTCGTTCGGATGCCCGCGATGATGACACCGTCGCACTTGAGGCTGATATTTCAGGAAATCTCGGAATGGCCGTTCGGATTCGCCATGAGCCCAATACGGGTGCGGGAACCGTAACGATCGCTTATAACTCGCTGGAAGAGCTCGACCGGCTTTGCGGACTTCTGTCGCAAATACCGGCCGAAAAATTACACTGAAATCAGCGGAACATCTGTCGCCAGCTCTGCAACCAATGTGTTGAGGAGCAGGCGACCCTCGAGGGTGGTGCGGATACCTTCGCCATCTGCGATAACGAATTTTTCTTCGATCATCAGGTCGAGTTTCGGCCAGGGGCCGCGCGCAATCCCTTCTGCAGAAAGAAGCTCCCAGCTCAGGCCTTCACGAACGCGCAGCCCCATCATCAGAAGTTCTTCCGCACGATCCATCGCGGACAAGGGCGTGCTGAGAAGATCACCGCTGCCTTTGCGCTCAACCGCACTCAGCCAGAGTGTGGGTTCGCGGATCGCCTCAGTCGCGCGGCGCTGATCGCCCCGTCCGATTCTGCCATGTGCGCCAGGTCCTATGCCGGCGTAACGGCCGCCTTGCCAGTAAAGACGATTGTGACGGGACTCCTCTCCAGGCACGGCGTGGTTTGAAACCTCATATGCCAACAGGCCGGCGCGGTCGCAGACCTCCTGAGTGGACATGAACATATCAACGGCGCGGTCCTCATCGGGCAGGCCACGCAATTGGCCCGCGGCAAAGCGGCGACCGAAGACAGTCCCATCTTCAATTGTCAGCTGGTAGAGGGAAAGATGTCTGGTTCCGAGGCTCAGTGCTTCGTCGAGTTCGCTGCGCCATTGTTCCAGCGTCTGGTTCTGCCGCGCATAGATTAGATCGATATTGACCCGATCAAAAGTTGAATGCGCGATACCAATGGCTTTGCGCGCTTCATCCGCGCTGTGCATTCGGCCCAGAAGTTTAAGATCGCCATCGTTAAGGGCTTGAATCCCCAAGGAAACACGATTTACGCCGGCAGCCCGATAGCCCGCAAAGCGACCCGCTTCGACCGAGCCGGGGTTGGCTTCCATGGTGATCTCAACATCATTGCTCCAGCGCCAGGCCTTACGTGCGCTTTCGATAATGGCGTGAACAACTTCGGGATCCATCAATGACGGTGTCCCACCGCCAATGAAGATGGTTTCCAGAATTTCGTCCGGGCATTCTGCCGCGAGACGCTGGATTTCTTGTTGATAAGCCGAAATCCAGCGCTTCTGGTCAATATGCGTCGCCACATGCGAGTTAAAATCGCAATAGGGGCACTTGGTCTGACAATAGGGCCAGTGGATATAGAGGCCAAAGGCCATAAGTCACCTCAGTTCAGTTGTGTTTCACGTGAAACATGCCTGGAGCTTTGCGAAAGCGCGGGCTCTGTGGCTAATACGATTTTTCTCCCAGCGATCCATCTCGCCAAAGGTCACATCATAACCTTCAGGTTTGAAGATCGGATCATAGCCGTGACCATTCTCACCAAGGCCGGGCCAGACAATCTCTCCATCCACTTTACCTTCGAACACCTCATCATGTCCATCGGGCCAGGCCAGGACAAATGTGCAGACAAAACCTGCACGCCAGGGCTGAGGTCGCCCTGTTTCCACCAGGCGATCATAGACTTTGCGCATAGCTATCGCAAAATCCCGTCCATTTGGTGTTTCGGCCCAATCAGCGGTGTAGACGCCAGGTTCACCCCCCAGATCATCCACCATCAGGCCGGAATCGTCCGAAAGAGCGGGCAGGCCGGTCGCTTTGGCAGCGGTGTGGGCTTTGATCCGGGCGTTTCCGACGAAAGTGGTCTCGGTCTCGGCGGGTTCGGGCAGGCCAAAATCTGCTGCGCCTTTTACGCTGACCTGGCGGTCAGAGAAAAGGGCTGCGATCTCTTCGAGTTTCCCCTTGTTATGCGTGGCAACCAGCAGCTCGGATCCGGTGAATTTTCTCATGCGATGGCTGCCTTTTGTGCTGCGACCAGTTGCTGAACACCGGCTTCCGCCAAGTCGAGTAGACGGTTCATATCCTCGCGCGCAAAGGTGGCACCCTCTGCGGACATCTGCACTTCAACAAGGCGGCCACGGCCCGTCAGGATGAAGTTGCTATCTGTTCCGGCTGCGCTGTCCTCTGCGTAATCAAGATCAAGGACAGTCTGGCCCGCATAGATCCCGCAGGAGACAGCAGCGATGTGATCGGGCAGGGGGTCAGAGGTAATGGCACGGGTCTGCAGCAGGCGGTTCGCTGCAAGGCGCAGGGCCACCCAGCCACCGGTAATCGCGGCGCAGCGCGTGCCGCCATCGGCCTGCAGGACGTCGCAGTCGATCACGATCTGACGCTCACCCAGGGCGGCGCGGTCGACGCCTGCGCGCAGGGCGCGGCCGATCAGGCGCTGGATCTCAACCGTACGGCCCTGCTGCTTGCCGGTCGCAGCCTCCCGCCGGGTACGCGATCCGGTTGCGCGGGGAAGCATACCGTATTCGGCGGTGACCCAGCCAAGGCCCGTGCCTTTCAGAAAGGGCGGCGGACGGTCTTCGATGGTTGCCGTGCAGAGCACATGGGTGTCACCCACTTTAATCAGGCATGATCCTTCGGCATGTTTGACCACGCCGGTCTCAATCGAGACCGTCCGCATTTCGTCGAGTTTCCGTCCAGAGGGGCGCATGATCTGTCCTTTCAACGCAGGTGCCTTCGAGTTACTCCCCCGACCCCTGTGAGACAAGTCTGTGCGGGGCAGGGTCCATTGACGCAGCCGTCGGGATTTCCATATTGGAAGCGAAAGGCAGGGCTCACATGACAGAAACATCTAACCCGCTGGCAGATATGAACGCCCGCTCGCGTGAGGTCTTCCGTCGTGTCGTGGAAGGCTATTTGCAATCGGGCGAACCTGTTGGCTCACGCACACTTACACGCTCCATGTCCGAAAATGTTTCGGCTGCGACCATTCGAAATGTAATGAATGATCTGGAGTATCTGGGTCTTCTGAACAGCCCGCATGTCTCTGCCGGCAGGGTGCCGACGCAGATGGGACTGCGCATGTTCGTGGATGGACTCCTCGAGGTGGAAGAACTGCAGCACGAGGACCGTGAGAAGCTTGATGCGACCTTCGGTGGTAACAGTCCGGATGTAACGCAGATGCTTGACCGCATCGGCTCGACGCTTTCGCGGATCACCCGCGGGGCCAGCCTGGTGCTTGCGCCGAAGCATGAGGCTGAGATCCGCCACATAGAATTTGTCAGCCTGGGGCCGGACCGCGCGCTTGTCGTACTCGTTCTCGCGGATGGCCATGTCGAAAACCGGGTCTTTGTGCCGCCCAAGGGCATGACCCCCTCGGCCATGCGGGAAGCTGCGAATTTTGTCAACGCCTGGGCGGGCGGTCGCAATCTCAGCGATCTGCGCAAGCAGATGCGGGCCGAACTGGAGAGCCGTCGTCAGGAACTGGACGTTCTTGCCGGACGTCTGGTGGAAAGCGGCCTCGCGCTTTGGGAAGACGCCGGAACCGTGTCAGAGCGTCTGATCGTACGCGGCCAGGCAAATCTGCTGCCCGAAAGCGACAATTCTGAAGATCTGGAGCGTGTTCGCAGCCTTTTCGAAGATCTGGAGCGCAAACAGGATATCGCCGATTTTCTGGATCTGACGGAAAGCGGCGAAGGTGTGCGCATCTTCATCGGCTCAGAGAACAAGCTTTTTTCACTTTCGGGTTCCTCTCTGGTGGTTTCGCCCTATATGAACGCTGAAAGAAAAATCGTGGGTGCGATCGGGGTCATCGGGCCAACCCGGCTGAACTATGGTCGCATTGTCCCGATAGTCGATTACACCGCACAACTGGTCGGACGCGTATTGTCAGATCGAACGAAAGGATGAGGAAAATGCAGGACGAAAAGCTCAACCCTGAAGCTGAAGTCGTGGCGGAAGGGGGCGAGCAGGAGTTCGGCTACATCGATGCAGCAGAACTCGACGCCCTGAAGGCTGAACGCGATGAGCTGCGCGATAAGTATATGCGCGCGCTTGCTGATGCCGAAAATTCGCGTCGCCGTGCAGACCGTGACCGTCGCGAGGCGGAGCAGTATGGCGGTTCGCGGCTGGCGCGTGACCTGCTGCCGGTGCACGACAACCTGAAGCGCGCGCTTGAAGCGCTCGGTGAAGAGCAGCGTGCCCAGTCCGCGGCTTTCGTTGAGGGCGTTGAACTCACTCTGCGTGAGCTGCACAGCATTTTCAGCAAGCATGGCGTGCGGGTGATTTCCCCGGCCATTGGTGATGCCTTCGATCCGCAGGAGCATGAGGCCATGTTCGAGGCGCCGGTTCCGGGCACTGTCAAGGGCACCATTCTTCAGGTCATGGCGGATGGCTTTATGCTGCACGACCGCCTGCTGCGTCCGGCTCAGGTGGGCGTTTCGTCCTTTCCGGGCTGAGACAGCCTGAACGGGAATGAAAAAGGCCGGCCCCTCGGGGCCGGCCTTTTTTATGTCCGGGGCAAAAGCCCGCGCAGCTCGTAAAGCAGATCAAGCGCCTCCCGCGGGCTCAGATCGTCGGGCACGATGCTGCGCAGACGATCTTCCACCGCTGAGGCTTTCTCGACCACAACCGGGGCAGGGGGCGGTGCGATAGCCGCTGAGAAGAGCGGCAGATCGTCAATGACGGCCTTTTGCCGTTTCGTGCCACCCTGGCCACCCTCGCCCTTCTCCAGAGCCTCCAGGACCACTCTGGCGCGTTCGACCACCGTGGCCGGAAGACCCGCCAGACGGGCCACCTGGACGCCGTAAGAGCGATCGGCCGCTCCCTTTTTGACCTCGTGAAGAAAAATCACCTCGCCGTTCCATTCCCGAACGGAAACGGTCGCATTTTCAACGCCGTCGAGCCGCTGCGACAGCTGCGTCATCTCATGGTAATGCGTGGCGAAAAGTGCCCGGCAGCGGTTGGTGCCATGCAGATGCTCCAGCACGGCCCAGGCGATCGAGAGGCCGTCCCAGGTCGCCGTCCCGCGTCCGATCTCATCGAGGATCACCAGCGCCCGATCATCGGCCTGATTGAGGATGCCCGCGGTCTCGACCATCTCGACCATGAAGGTTGAGCGGCCCCGCGCCAGGTCGTCTGAGGCGCCAACACGGCTGAAAAGCTGGCTGACCAGACCGATCCGCGCTTTGGTTGCCGGAACGAAAGACCCCGCCTGGGCCAGCAGCGCGATCAGTGCATTCTGGCGCAGGAAGGTCGATTTACCCGCCATGTTCGGGCCGGTCAGCAGCCAGATCGCCGGAGTATGCCCGTCCGAGAGTGCGCAGTCATTGGCAACGAAAGCCTCGCCCTGACGTTTCAGCATGCGCTCGACCACCGGGTGACGTCCGCCGGTGATCTCAAAGGCGCGGCTGTCGTCGACCTCAGGCTCACACCAGTCCAGCTCTGCCGCCAGGTCCGCAAAGGCGCAGGCCAGGTCAATCTCAGCAAGGCTGGCAGAGGCAAGGCCGATCGGTCCGGAATGATCGAGCACAAAGCGCTGAAGGGCGCTGAAGTGGCGTTTTTCCGTTTCCAGGACATGGTTTGCCGCATTGAGAATACGGGTCTCAAGCGCGCTCAGCTCAACAGTGGTGAAGCGGACCTGGTTGGCCGTCGTCTGACGGTGGATGAAGCGTTCTGACAGCGGCGGGGCCATCATGCGCTCGGCATGACGGTCGGTCGTCTCGATGAAATACCCCAGGACGTTGTTATGCTTTATTTTCAGCGCCTGGATGCCGGTCTCGCTGATGTAATCGGCCTGCATTCCGGCGATCACACCGCGCCCCTCGTCGCGCAGACGGCGGGTGTCATCAAGATCGGGATCAAAGCCGGGCGCGATAAAGCCACCATCGCGGGTCAGCAGGGGCGGTTCTGCCACCAGGGCCGACCCCAGATGGCTGGTGATCTCCTCATGGCCCTTCAGCGCGTTCAGCGCCTGCGCCAGGTTCCGCGGAACGCCCGGATGCGCCAGAAGATCTGAGACATCGGCTGCCTTCTCAAGGCCGCTGCGCAGCGCGGCCAGATCACGCGGGCCACCGCGATCCAGCGCCAGCCGCGACAGGGCGCGGTCCATATCCGGCACAGCTTTCAGCGCGGCGCGCAGCCTTTCGCGCAGACCGGATTCCGCGCGCAGGAACCGCACAGCCTCCAGACGCTCATGAATGGTCCTCAGATCGCGTGAGGGGCCCGACAGCCGCCGTTCCAGCAAACGTGCCCCGGCGGCAGTCACCGTGCGGTCAACGCTGCCCAGAAGCGAGGTCTCACGTCCGCCCTGCGCGCCCTGTGTGATCTCAAGGCTGCGCCGCGTCGCGGCATCAATCTGCATGACGCCGCCTGCGGTTTCGCGCACCGGCGGACGAAGCAGCGGAAGCCTGCCGCGCTGCGTCAGGTCCAGATAGTCGGCCAGCGCGCCCATCGCCGAAAGCTCGGCCCGGTCAAAGCTGCCAAAGCCGTCGAGCGTGGTGACCTTCCAAAGCGCACAAAGCCGCTTCGTCGCCGCCGTGGAGTCAAACGATGACCTGGGCCGGATCGTCTCGGCCGCTCCGCTCTCAGCGACCTGGGGGGCCAGGGCGACATGGGTTTCGGGCAAAAGCACCTCACGCGGGGCCAGGCGCGCAAGCTCAGGCCCAAGGCGCAGGACCGGGCAGGGCATCACGCGCATCTCGCCGGTTGAGATATCCACCCAGGCCAGCGCGGCCTCATCCCGCACCTCTGCGAAGGCCGCGAGGAAGTTGTTGCGGCGCGCCTCCAGCAGGCTGTCCTCGGTCAGGGTGCCGGGGGTAACGAGACGCACAATATCCCGTTTTACAACGGACTTTGAGCCACGTTTCTTTGCCTCTGCCGGATCTTCCATCTGCTCGGCAATCGCCACGCGAAAGCCCTTGCGGATCAGCGCCAGCAGATAACCCTCAGCCGCATGGACCGGCACGCCGCACATCGGAATGTCTTCATCCAGATGCCTGCCGCGTTTCGTCAGGGCAATATCGAGCGCCGCCGCGGCATTGACCGCATCCTCGAAGAACATCTCATAGAAGTCTCCCATGCGGTAAAACAGGATTGCATCCTGGCAGCCGGCTTTGATCTCAAGATATTGTGCCATCATCGGCGTGACGGTAGCGGTCATCGGTCATCCCCTGGTGTTGCACAGACCCTACCTCAGCCTTGAATAAGGGAAAAGCGCGGCAAATCCGTTGCGGCCTTAAGTCCATGGGTGATAAGGACGCAGGAGCGTTCAGAGAGGATTATTCATGTCCCGCACCAAGATCACGCCGGAAGAGGCGCTCGCCTATCACCTTGAGCCGCGTCCGGGTAAATACGACATTGTCGCCTCCACCCCAATGGCGACCCAGCGTGATCTTTCGCTTGCCTACAGCCCCGGTGTGGCCGTTCCGGTCCAGGCAATCGCCGACAATCCGGAAACCGCTTACGACTATACCGTCAAAGGCAATATGGTGGCCGTGGTCTCCAACGGGACCTCGATTCTTGGAATGGGCAACCTGGGCGCTCTGGCTTCCAAGCCGGTGATGGAGGGTAAAGCCGTCCTCTTTAAGCGCTTTGCGGATGTGAATGCGATCGATATCGAGCTTGATACCGAGGATGCGGATGAGATCATCAAAGCCGTCAAGCTGATGTCGCCGACCTTCGGGGGCATCAACCTTGAAGATATCAAGGCGCCGGAATGCTTTATCATTGAGCAGCGCCTGAAAGAGATCTGCGATATTCCGGTTTTCCATGATGACCAGCACGGCACGGCGGTGATCTGTGCTGCCGGTCTGATCAACGCGCTGGAACTGTCGGGCAAGCGCATTCAGGATGTGCGCATCGTTCTGAACGGTGCCGGGGCCGCAGGGATCGCCTGTCTCGAGCTGATCAAGGCCATGGGCGCGACCCCGAATAACTGCATCATGTGCGATACCAAGGGCGTGGTCTATCAGGGCCGTACCGAAGGTATGAACCAGTGGAAATCGGCCCATGCCGCCCGCACGGACCACCGCACCCTTGAAGAGGCGATGCGCGGTGCGGATGTTTTCCTTGGCGTCTCTGCCAAGGGGGCAGTCACCCAGGAGATGGTCGCCTCCATGGCCGAAAATCCGGTGATTTTCGCCATGGCGAACCCCGATCCGGAAATCACCCCTGAAGAAGCCCATGCCGTCCGGCCTGATGCCATCGTGGCGACCGGGCGTTCGGATTACCCCAACCAGGTCAACAATGTCCTTGGTTTCCCTTATCTTTTCCGTGGTGCGCTGGATATCCATGCCCGCGCCATCAATGATGAGATGAAGATCGCCTGCGCCGAAGCCCTGGCCCGTCTGGCCCGTGAAGATGTGCCTGATGAAGTGGCCATGGCCTATGGCCGCAAACTCTCATTTGGTCGCGATTACATCATCCCGACGCCGTTTGACCCGCGTCTGATCTATGTGATCCCGCCCGCTGTGGCCCGCGCAGGCATGGATACCGGCGTTGCCCGTCGCCCGATCATAGATATGAAGGCCTATGAGCAGTCGCTGAAAAGCCGCATGGATCCGACGGCCTCGATCCTGCAGGGCGTCCACGCCCGCGCCAAACAGGCCCAGGCCCGCATGATCTTTGCCGAAGGCGATGATCCGCGCGTGCTGCGTGCGGCGGTGGCCTATCAGCGCTCGGGCCTTGGCCGTGCCCTGGTGGTTGGCCGCGAGAACGACGTGCGCGAGAAACTTGAGGCTGCGGGCCTTGGGGATGCTGTGCGCGAGCTGGAGGTGGTGAACGCCGCCAATACCCGCCATCTCGAGATCTACAAAGATTTCCTTTACAAGCGCCTGCAGCGCGAAGGGTTTGACCGTCAGGACATCCACCGCCTTGCCGCCCGCGATCGCCATGTTTTTGCAGCGCTGATGCTGCAGCACGGCCATGGCGATGGTTTGGTGACCGGTGCCACCCGGAAATCGGCCCATGTGCTGAACCTGATCAACCATGTCTTCGACGCCAAGGCGGAAGACGGCGCGGTGGGCGTGACCGCCCTGCTGCATAAGGGCAAGATCGTTCTGATGGGCGATACCCTGGTGCATGAGTGGCCCGAGCCAGAAGACCTGGCGACCATTGCCGAGCGTGCCGCCGGTGTGGCCCGCAGCCTCGGGATTGAGCCGCGTGTGGCCTTCGTCTCCTTCTCAAACTTTGGCTATCCGGTCTCAGAGCGCGCGACCAAGATGTATCGCGCAGCCGATGTGCTCGACCGCCGCCGCGTCGACTTTGAGTATGAAGGCGAAATGACGGTGGATGTTGCCCTGAACCCTGAGCAGATGAAGCAATATCCCTTCACCCGTCTCAGCGGCCCGGCAAACATTCTGGTCGTCCCGGCCCGTCACTCGGCCTCGATCTCGGTCAAACTGATGCAGGAAATGGCCGGTGCAACCGTGATCGGCCCGATCCTCACCGGTGTCAAAAAGCCGATCCAGATCTGCTCGACCACGGCCACGGTGAACGACATCGTCAACATGGCTGTCATGGCCGCCTGCAGAATCGGCTGAGAGCGCCGGAATGCGAAAAAGGGGCGCCACTGGCGCCCCTTTTTTATTCTCCCCAGCGGGCGACGGGGTTGAGAACCATCTGCGTCACCCCCTGTACCCGCAAAGCCGCCCCCGGGAGCAGCCCCACGCGCGAGCGGGCGTCCTGGCCAAGCGCCAGTTCGATATCCCCGGCGCGCTTCAGAAGCGCGATCAGCGCAGGAGAGGTGGCGGCCGCGAAGTGGCTGTCACCATCGCTATAAGCTCCGGTCTCAACCAGGGTGACATTGAGCCCGGCAAGCTGTGAGGCATCGCTGAGATTGCCAAGGCGCTCGCGCTCTCTCGCGATCGTGGCCGAAAGCGCCAGGGCATTGTCCCGCTTTGAAGTCATCACCACGAACGGCTGAGGCAGCGGCCCCATCCGTGCGGCCTGGGTTTTGAACACCTCAACATCGACGTCGGGCGACATCAGCACCACGCCCGCGAGACGACTGCGGATGTCGCGGTTCTGCCCGACCAGGCGCAAAGTCTCCATCGTCAGGGCTGAACCCATGGAATGGGCAACGATCAAAATCCGGTCGGCTCCGGCTGCAGAGACATCATGTAAAAGTGTCTCCAGCCCGTCACGGGCGAACAGCGTGGAGTCGCGGTCATAGGCATAGGCCAGGACCGACCCGCGCGAGGGCCAGGAGTAGTGAACCGCCACGCCCGGTAGTTCAAGATCATGATAAAGCTGGGCAAAGCGATAAAGACCTTCGGCGAAAGTGTTGTTGAAGCCATGCACGAAGATCACGGCCTCCCGGGTGCCCCGGCGGGACACGGACATCTCTTTTGCCAGCGCGGCCCGGAAGGCGCTGGCACCCGGGTAAAGATCGCGATTGATTGTCACCATGTGCTTTTGCGGGTCCGCAGGCCTGTTTCGGGGCGGCCAGGGCAGGCTGCCTGCCTCGCGATCCGGGGGGATAGAGATGTCAAACCTGGCGTAGCGGGGCATATATTGCCGCTTTGCCGACCAGGCCTCTCCTTCGCCATCATCCGCACGGGTGGTGGCGACAAAGACCTTCTGGACCTCTCCGACACCTCTGGCCCCCGGCATAAACTGCAATTCTCCGCGTGGCGCGCAGGCCCCCAGCATTATCAGCCCGCATAATCCGATCAGACGCAGCACAATCACCTCCGTGAAGATGCTGCATCATGGAATGCAGGATCCGTTCAGGCAATCCTCCGCTGACGACCGGACGCAGAACTTTCGCTGATGGGGAGAAAAGATGTTCCAAAAAGAGCATAACTAAACCGCGATAAATGAGATTTATAGATGTTTCATCTAATGCCCATTAATTATAAATTACGCAAATATGAATCTTAAGTACCTTTAATTTATAGAAGACTTATTTGAAACATGGGAGAGGCTTGATGATCTGCCCGCGGTACCCTGAGAGTGGAAATGCAGATGCTTTGATAAAGGCGCGTTTCAATGACCGCCCTGAGCGGTCTGTTGAAGGCTGAGCGGAGCGGGTGCAGCCAGGTCCGCGCAGGCAGCTTTAGGCGTACACTGTCAGGCCGATCCAGGACGAACCTCAGGTTCGGCCGAAAAGCCGTTCAATATCGCTCAGGCGCAGTTCAACATAGGTGGGGCGTCCGTGGTTGCACTGGCCCGAATGCGGCGTTGCTTCCATCTCGCGCAACAGAGCGTTCATCTCTTCCGCCCGCATCTGCCGGCCGGAGCGGACCGAGCCATGACAGGCCATCCGGCTGAGGATCGCGTCGATGCGCACCTGCAATGCGGAGGTGGAGCCCTGGTCGGCCAGTTCGTCCAGGATATCGCGGATCAGACCCTGGCTGTTGACCTGGCCAAGGATTGCCGGGGTTTCACGCACCGCAATCGCACCGCCGCCGAAGGCCTCGATGACCAGGCCCAGCTTTTCCAGCTCGGGGGCGAAGTCCAGAAGGCTGGCGGCCTCGTCCTGGGCCAGCTCGATGATATCGGGGATCAGCAGGGCCTGGGCTGCGATACCGGTCTCTGCGGCCTGGCGTTTCAGGCGCTCATAGACCAGCCGCTCATGGGCAGCATGCTGATCGACGATGACGATGCCGGTTTCGGTCTGAGCGATGATGTAATTCTCATGCACCTGAGCGCGCGCAGCGCCAAGCGGGCGGCGGCTCAGATCCTCGGTCACCTCAGGGGAAGGGGCAGGCTCAAACCTGGCGGAGGGCGTCTCCGACAGACCTGGCGCGGGCGCCTGAAAGGCAAAGCTGCTGCGCAGCGCGCCCTGCGAGGGGCGATCCATCTGCCAGACCCGCGCATTATGAGTGGTGGTCCAGGATGCGGCTCCGGAAAGCGGCACCTGCGCAACGGGCTCGGGCCGCATGGCGGACAGCGTCGCCTCTGCCACGGTGTTGGAGCTGCGATGCCCTTCACCGGCCAGCGCATGGCGCAGCGCCGAGACGATCAGCCCCCGCGTCATGGCCGGATCACGGAAGCGCACCTCAGATTTCGCGGGGTGGACGTTGACGTCCACAAGCTGCGGATCGCAGTCCAGAAACAGCACCGCCCCGGGGTGGCGGTCGCGCGACAGCAGATCCTGATAGGCGGCACGCAAAGCGCCAAAGAGCATCCGGTCCAGCACCGGGCGACCGTTTACAAAAAGAAACTGCGCCACCGCCGTGCCGCGTGACCAGGTCGGCAGCGCCGCATAGCCGGTCAGCCGCACCCCCTCCCGGGTGGCATCGACGGGGATGGCGTTTTCGGTGAAATCCGCACCGATGATCCTGGCGAGACGCCCGCGCAGGGCATCAAAAAGATCGCCCTGTTCGGCATCGGCGCGAAAGATCAGCCGCCCCTCACCACCGTCGCTGACATCCCGAAGGGTAAAGCTCACAGTGGGTTCAGCCATGGCCAGGCGCTTCATCACATCGCTGATCGCCATGGCTTCCGCCCGGTCCGAGCGCAGGAATTTCAACCTGGCGGGTGTGGCGTAGAAGAGATCGCGCAGCTCGACCACGGTGCCACGGTTCAGGGCTGCGGGGCGCACCTTCTCCATCCGGCTGCCCGAAACGGTGACCGTGGCCGCCTCATGGCCTGCGGCGCGGCTGGTAATGGTCAGCCGCCCCACAGCGCCCAGGCTGGGCAGGGCCTCGCCGCGAAAACCAAAGGTATGGATGTTGAGCAGATCCTGGCCGTCAATCTTTGACGTCGCATGGCGCGAAAGGGCCAGCGGCAGATCTTCCGGCGACATGCCGCAACCGTCATCGGTGACCCGGATCAGGGATTTTCCGCCCTGGGCATAGGCCACATCGACCCGTTTTGCCCCGGCATCCAGGGCGTTTTCGACCAGTTCTTTGATGGCCGAGGCCGGACGTTCCACCACCTCGCCTGCGGCGATGCGGTTGATGGCGGATTCGTCTAACTGCCGGATCACCGGCCGCATCTGAGGGAGGGTCTGGTCCATCCCTCAGATTTAGCAGAAGCCCCGCGCCAGTTCTACTGCTGCTCCAGGCCCTCAGGGCGTCCCACGACGATGAAGGACAGATCCTTTGCGCGGAAATGGGCCTTTGCTGCTGCCTGCACCTGATCGAGGGTCACGGCTTCGATATAGCTGTTGCGCTTTGATGGATAATCAATCGGCCAGCCCTGAAGCTGCAGCCCCACCAGCGCACGGGCGATATTGGCATTGCCGTCCCAGCGAAGCGGATAAGAGCCGGTCAGATAGCGCTTGGTAGCTTCGAGTTCTTCTTCGGTGATATCGGGCAGGCGGTCCCATTCGGCGCGGATGACATCGATGGTTTCTTTCACGGTGCCATTGGCGGTCTGAACCTGGCCGGTCAGCAGTTCTGCCTGATCGAGTGAGGAGAACCCCGCGCCAATCCCATAGGTCAGCCCGCGTTTTTCGCGCACTTCCGTCATCAGGCGGGTGCCAAAACGGCCACCGCCCAGGATTTCAGAGGCGATAAAGGCCGGGAAGAAATCCGGATCGGTGTTTTTGATCCCTTCATGCCCGAAAAGAACCACAGCCTGAGGGCCGGGAAATTCCTCGGTCACGACCTGGCCATTCAGCTTTACCTCCGCCGGGCCGGGCAGGGCGCCGCCCTTTTCCGGCAGACCGGAGAGAAGCCTGTCCAGCAGCAGGCCAAGGGCCTCCCCAGTAATATCACCCGTTGCCGCGATGATGACATTGTCGCGCGCCAGGGCCGCCTTATGGACGGCCTGGAGATCCGCCAAGGTCAGGGCTTTCACGCTGTCCTGGGTTCCGTCAGCGGGGCGGGCATAGGCATGGCCTTCAAAGGTGATCTCATTGAACAGCTTTGCCGCCACGGCACCCGGATCACGCTCTTCGGCGGTGAGATTGGACAGGATCTGCATCCGGACCCGCTCAACAGCCTCCTCAGGGAAGGAGGGCTCCGTCAGCGCGCGGCGCAGCAGATCAACCGCTTTGTCCTGGTTCTCACTCAGGAATCTCGCCGAAACACTGACCATTTCACGGGAGGGGCGGAAGGAATAGGAGGCTGCAAGATCATCGCGTGCCGCCGCGAACCCCTGGGAATCAAGATCCCCGGTGCCCTCTTCCAAAAGCCCGGTCATCAGGGAAACCGCGCCCTCTTTACCTGGCGGGTCCAGTGTTGCCCCGCCCTTAAAGCGCAGCTCCAGGGCGACAAAGGGGATCTCATGGGCCTCAACCAGCCAGGCCTTCAGCCCGCCCGGAGAGGTGACCTCTTTCACCGGAACATCGGCAAAAACCGGCAGGGCGATCAGGGCGAAAAATGCTGTCAGTCGCGCGATCATTCCGCAGACTCCTTTTGCAGCCAGCCGGTCACCGACTGTTTGCGGTCGAGAACTTTCTTTGCCGCCGCCATCACCTGCTCAGGCGTCACGGCCTGCAGAACCTCCGGCCAGGCCTGCTGGTCGGCCACGGTGAGCCCGGTGGTCAGCGCGGTGCCATAGCGGCGCGCGACGCCCATGGCGCTGTCGCGGGCATAGATCTCACTGGCCTTCAGCTGCGCTTTGATCCGGCGGAATTCGTCGTCTTTGATGCCCTCGGCCAGGAATTTTTCCAGGGCCGCATCCACAGCCGTCTCCGCCTCCTGCAGCGAAACGCCCGGTGCGGGCATGGCGTATACGCCAAAGGTCGAGCCGTCATAGCCGGTCGGATCGTAAAAGGCCGAGGCCGAGACCGCGACTTTTGAATTTACGGTCAACTCACGCCCGAGAACCGAGTTCACCCCGGCCCCGCCCAGAAGCTGAGCCAGAACGACCAGGGCTGCTGCCTCATCCTGCGCGCCGCTCTGACGCGAGGGGGCGATGTAATGGCGGATCACATAGGGCTGGCCGACCCGGTCATCCTGCATGATAACCCGCCGCTCGGCGATCTGCGGCGGCTCCAGGGGGCGCTCGCGTCCGGTGATATGCTCCGAGGCTTGCAGCGGGCCGTAGTATTCCTTCGCCAGCCGTTCAACCTCAGCCGGGTTCACATCGCCTGCGATGACGACAATGGCATTATCCGGGGCATAGTGGCGCTTGTAAAAATCCAGCGCGGCTTCACGGTTTAACGCCTCAAGCTCGTGCCGCCAGCCGATGATGGGCCGCCCATAGGGGTGGTTCAGATAAAGCGTGGCCGACATCTGCTCTGAGAACAGACCCTCAGGGCTGGAATCCGTGCGGGTGGTGCGCTCTTCGAGAACGACATTGCGTTCCGTCACGACATCGCTTTCCGCAAGGGTCAGATTGACCATGCGGTCGGCTTCCATCCGCATCACCATTTCCAGGCGGTCCGAGGCGACCCGCTGGAAATAGGCCGTGAAATCATAGCTCGTAAAGGCGTTGTCAGAGCCGCCCTCTGCCGCCACAAGCTGCGAAAATTCGCCAGGTGCGAGGGTCTTGGTGCCTTTGAACATCAGATGCTCAAGGAAATGCGCCAGCCCGGATTCCCCCGAGCGCTCATCGGCAGAGCCGACGCGATACCACACCATATGAACGACAACCGGCGCACGGTGATCTTCGATCACCACCACCTGCAATCCGTTGTCGAGCCGGATTTCCGTGACCTTCTCTTCCGCCTGCGCCACCAGTGGCGCGATGAAAGACAATGCCAGAGCCAGCAATAACCGCATTCAGGGCCTCCTCAGATCAGCCTCGCGCGAGGCTAAATCAGACAGAGGCGGCGTCAAGCGCAGCGGACGGGCTGAGACGGGATTGTGATCGCTGAAACGCGCTCAGCGCCCCGAGTCTTTCGGTGGGGCCGAAGGGGTCCGGGCCTGGGCGGCACGCCAGCGCTCAAGTTCCTCATAAGACTGCGTTGTCTGATCGCTGTAGACCCGCTGATAGGAGGAGCGGTTGAACAGACGCTCCAGCAGACGCGGGCTGTTCTTTTTGCGGAAAGCCTCATCCTCAGCGGCGAGGGTCTGGCGCACGTTCGGATCAATGCCATTGCGCCCGGCGGCTGCAACCAGGGCCGCATCTGCGCCACCAGCGCCCGGACGGCCGCCAAGCGCGATGACCGCATCATCAAGCGGGCGCGGGTCCACCAGGTTCGGTGCGCCGCGCACAGGCTCAGGCAAAGCGCTCATATCGGCGGGCATTTCCAGCGGTTTGGTCGGCAGGATCGAGAATTCATCCGGGCCGTCGCCGCTGGCCTGCAGCCGCATCAGCCGTGGTGCCTCATCAGATCCGCCACAGGCTGAGACCAGCAGCACAGCCGTCAGCACAGCTGCCACCCGCGTTTTCCCTGCCGTCATCGAACTCTCCTGTCCCGATCTTCGCGCTCTCGCCAAGCCTTAGCGCATCATGCCGCAGCCGTCACGGCTTCTTTGCTTCCCCGCGCGGGCTCCCGCCGGAAAAGAGAACCAGCCCGATCGCACCGGCGAAGATGGTGATATCGGCCACGTTAAAGGAATAGGGATTGCTGAAACCGCAGCAGGACATGTTCAGGAAATCCGCAACCGCGCCATAAATCAGCCGGTCAATCACATTCCCAAGCGCCCCGCCGATCAGCAGACCGGTGGAGATCTGAACCAGCGGGCGGTCAGCCTCGCGCTTTGCCCAGATCCAGACCCAGGCCGAGATAATCAGCGAAATGACAATCAGCGCCCAGCGGGTCAGCTCATCCTGGCCGGAAAAGAGACCGAAATTGATGCCCTGGTTCCAGGCCATCCGGAAGTTGAGGAAAGGCGGCCAGACATCGATGCCGCGCACCCGGTCAAGCTCCAGCCCGTGCACCACGGCGAATTTGCTGGCCTGATCGAGGAGAAACACGCCCAGGGCGACCAATGCGGCAAGCTTCATGCTTTCTCTTTCCTTTACAGGCGTGGAAAGCCGGGGGGTCCCGCCCCCCGGCCGGTTTCACCCGTCAGTGACGGAAGTGACGCATACCCGTAAACACCATCGCAAGCCCGGCTTCATCCGCTGCCGCGATCACTTCTGCGTCACGCATCGAGCCACCCGGCTGGATGATGGCCGTCGCACCCGCCTGAGCAGCGGCCAGCAGACCGTCTGCAAAGGGGAAGAAGGCGTCAGAAGCCACGACCGAACCCACGGTGGTCGGCTGCGGAAGCCCCAGGACTTCCGCCATATCCTGCGACTTGCGAGCTGCAACCCGGGTCGAGTCGAGACGGCTCATCTGACCGGCACCCACGCCGACGGTTGCGCCGTCTTTGACATAGATGATGGCGTTGGATTTCACGTGCTTCGCGACTTTCCAGGCGAAGAGCATGTCGGCCAGTTCCGCCTCAGAGGGGGCGCGTTTGGTCACAACCTTCAGATCAGCCAGCGAAATCTGACCAACGTCACGGTCCTGCACCAGGAAGCCGCCCGAAACCTGGCGCCAGGCCAGAGCTTTCTCGGTGGCATCCGGCAGCGCGCCGGTGGTCAGCAGACGCAGGTTCTTTTTGGCAGCAAAGATTGCCTTCGCTTCATCGGTCGCATCAGGGGCGATGACCACTTCGGTGAAGATCTCTGCGATTTTCGCAGCCGTTTCGCCGTCGAGGGTCTGGTTCAGGGCGATGATGCCGCCGAAAGCCGAGGTGCGGTCGCAGTCGAAGGCGCGCTCATAGGCCTGGGCCAGAGTCTCACCCACAGCCACACCGCAGGGGTTGGCATGTTTCACGATCACGCAGGCCGGGTTCGCGCGGTCAAGATCTGCGACCAGCTCAAAGGCCGCATCGGTGTCGTTGATGTTGTTGTAGGAGAGCTCTTTGCCCTGCCACTGTTTCGCGGTCGCCACGCCCGGGCGGTTGGTGCCATCGGTGTAGAAGGCCGCCGACTGATGCGGGTTTTCGCCGTAACGCAGGGTCTGCGCCAGGGTGCCGGAAAAGCTGCGGCGGCGCGGAGCTTCTTCCGCGATCGCACCGGCCATCCAGGTCGACACGGCGGTGTCATAGGCAGCGGTGCGCGCATAGGCGATCTGCGCCTGACGGGTGCGGAACTTCAGCGAAGTCGCGCCGTCATTGGCCGACATTTCCGCCAGCAGCGCGGTGTAATCTTCCGGATCGGTGACCACGGTGACGAATTTATGGTTCTTCGAGGCCGCACGGATCATCGCCGGACCACCGATATCGATGTTCTCGATGCAGTCGTCGTAGGAGGCGCCTTTGGCGACGGTGGCCTCAAAGGGGTAAAGGTTCACGACCAGAAGGTCGATCGGCTCGATGCCGTGGGCGGCCATGGCGACCAGATGCTCGTCATCATCGCGCAGGGCCAGCAGACCGCCGTGCACCATCGGGTGCAGGGTCTTGACGCGGCCGTCCATCATTTCCGGGAAACCGGTGACATCCGAGACATCGCGCACTTTCAGACCGGCCGCACGCAGCGCAATCGAGGTGCCGCCGGTTGAGATCAGCTCAACGCCCTGGGCTGCAAGCGCACGCGCAAACTCGATGAGCCCCCCTTTGTCGGATACCGAAATCAGCGCACGGCCAATAGGAACCAGATCAGTCATTTCTCTGTACCTTCTGTCAGACGGGAGGCTCGTCCCGGTCAAGATCGCGGATGGCCAGGGGGGTATCCTGTGCTTTCGCCAAGGTCCAGCCAAGTTCGGCCTGTTCCGTGACAAGATGTGCAGAAAGCCGGATCTGCAAAGTCGGTCGCGGCTTCAGGCGGCCCTTCTCAAGATAGACCGAAGGCTCCAGCGAAAGCTGACCCGTGCCGTCATGGCGGAACACCCAGATTTCGCCCGAGCGCAGCGCCAGCGAGACTGCCGCACCGCCCATGTCAACGCGGGCGTCCACATCCGGGTGCAGATGAAACCTGAGGCTGAAGGGAATGCCCGCCTCTCCGGCATGGGCGAGCACCTGTGCAAGACGCGCTTTCATCTCGGGGTCGCGGGCTGCCAGAGTGTCCTGGCCCACCAGGACCCGCCCGTCCTGCGAGAGCTCCAGCGCGCGCAGGTGTTGCACGCCGTGGCTGCGCGCCCAGCCCGAATGGCCCGAGATCAGGCTTTGTCCGTCCACGCTTTGAAAAAGCCGCGGTGCGAGGGTGGCCGCCCGATCCGAGAGCCGCTGCCCTTTGCCAAAGCGCGAGGAGGAAAATCCTTCGACCACCAGGGTCGAATGGCTGGCCGTTGCCCGTCCGGCCCGGTGCCATTCCGGCCCGAAGGGCGCACCCGATCCGCAGGAGACGATCACCGGACGCCGCGCTGAGGTCAGCTCAAGACCCAGGGTTGAGGCATGGGCCGTTGCCTCTGCTTCACCCCCCGGCGGCGATGCGACATCGACCACCAGAGAGGTGCGCCCGCCGCTCAGCCGGGCATAGCCCATAGCCTGGATCATATTTGGCCCGCGCCGGACCCGCGATCCGGTCAGCGCCAGGTCCAGCCGCCCCTCAATCCCGCGCCCGCCGCCGTGAAACCTGGCGAGATTGCCATCGGCATGACGCAGGGCACGCAGAACCGGCGCGATCCGCCCGGATGTGGCGGTCAGTTCAGCCGGGACACTACGGCCCAGGTCCTCCAGGGTCATGCGCAGCCAGGTCAGCAGCGTGAATATATCGAGCAGATCTTCGGGGTTTCGCGAAGCAATGGCACCCTCGGCGTCAATGCTGGTCCCGGCCTCTGCCAGAAGGGCGCTGATGGCCGGATCCGCCAGCTGCCCGAGGCCGTCGAGCAGCAGACCTGCGGTTGCCAGAGCGCCCAGGCTTTCGATGCGGGGCAGACCTGGCGGGGCGGTTTTCCAGCGCCGCGCCAGGTAATGCGCCTGGCGGCTGAGGCTGCGGAAGAAAGGCGCAGTTTCGTCAGACATCTGACCTTCCGTCAGCATCTGCCCGTGTGAAATCATCCGCAAAAGCCGCTGTCCGGTGATCTGAACAGGCCAGAACGGCCCGCGCCCGAAACGCTCAATCCAGGTGGTGACCCAGGCCTCCGCCAGGGCGCGCGCGGGGGCGTCGCCACAGGCCGCCAGGTCGTCCAGCCAGGAGAAACTCTGCGCGGCTTCATCGAACTGCGGACCTGGCGAGGGGATGTCCCAAAGATTGACGCCCCTGGCTTCGACCGCAGCGCCGCCAAGAGCGAAACTGCCGCTGATCAGTTGCTGCCCGCGGGCCACCAGGCCGATAAAGCGTGGCTCAGGGGGAGAAACAAAGCCCTTTGCGACCTGTCCCGCTCCCGCGCGCCAGGTCGCATAGCGGTCCGCAAGGGACCGCCGTCTGTCAATGCCGTTGCCGTCGCTCAGATCCGCCATAGGCCGTTACTTCCGGGATATCCCGCAATCATAACCACAGGTTGAGGGGCTGTCACGGGGCGGCAGCCCGCCTCAGAGGTCTTTACGGAAAGCGGCGATGAAAAAGCCGTCCATACCGCCCGCTTCGGCCAGGTGATCCGGGCGCAGGCGCAGACCGCCGCCCTTGGCATCCCAGGCGCCCGGCCATCCGGCAACGGCCTTCTGATCGCGCTGCAGGTTTTTATGCCGCGAGAGGGCCGAAATCATCTGCTCTTCGCCTTCTTCGGGCAGCAGCGAGCAGGTGCAGAACACCAGCCGCCCGCCAGGTTTCAGGACATGAACGGCGTGATCGATCATCTGCGCCTGCAGACGGGTCAGCGCGGGCATATCATCGGGATCTTTGATGAAGGGAAGCTCAGGGTGACGGCGGATGGTGCCGGTGGCCGAGCAGGGCGCATCGAGAAGCACCGCATCAAACTGGTTCGGCACGCCGTAAGACAGGGCGTCTGCCACCACCTGTTCAGCGCTCAGACCGGTCCGCGCCAGGTTCTCGGCCAGGCGCTCCATGCGCTTCGCGGACATATCGAGCGCGGTCACAATGCCACCGGCTGCGGCCATCTGCATGGTCTTGCCGCCGGGGGCTGCGCACATGTCGAGAACCTTCTCACCAGGTTGCACCGCAAGAATTTTCGCCGGAAGCGCGGCGGCTGCGTCCTGAACCCACCAGTCGCCTTCTGCAAAACCCGGCAGGGCCGAAACCTGGGCCCCGGCACTCAGACGGATCGAGCCGGTCGCCAGCAATTCGCCCTCAAGACGCTCTGCAAGCTCTGCCGCACGGGCCGGGTCTTTGGGGGTGATGTCAATCGGCGCGCCGGCCATATGGGCGACTTCCATCGCACGCACGGCAGCCTTGCCAAAGCGCTGCACCAGCGGCTGGCGCAGCCAGGAGGGCAGGCGCTGCGGCTCAAAGTTCAGGTTTGACGCAGCCACTTTGCGCAGCACGGCGTTCACAAAACCTGCGGCCTGGGCCGAGCGGTCATCGCCCCGCGCCAGGTTCACGGCTTCGGAGACGATGCCATGGGCATCTTTGGGACGCAGCGACAGCTCAGTCGTGGCAAGACGCAGGATATTGAGCACATAAAGACCCGGGCGACGCTGCATCTGGCGCGAAATCACCTCATCGCAGCCATCAATGCGGCGCAGGGTGTCGAGCGTCAGCCGCTGAGCGCGGGCGCGGTCCTGGGGGGAAAGGGAGCTCAGCGGGTTTTCCGCATCCGACAGGATCTCAGCGATGGTCCGGCCCTTCGCGGTCACTTCCTGCAAAAGTGCCACTGCGCCACGGCGTGCTGCCTGACCTTCTGCCATGATCCTGATCCTTTCGTGACACATACCCGGCCCCGCCGCTCTTTTCCCGGCAGGGTTTTGGCGCATATAACGCAGCAGACCCTTTAAGGAAATGTCTGAAAGGACGCGGCCCATGAGTGAAGATACCGGCGAGACCCTCCGCCCCGACCTGCCCCCCGCCGCGCAGCGTGCGCTGGCCGAAGCGGCTGAGCGCCGCCGCCTGGCTCAGGATCTGAACCTGGCGACCGAGCTGGGCGGTCGCAGCGGTCCGGAGCCCGTGCGCTACGGCGACTGGGAGAAAAAGGGCCTCGCCATCGATTTCTGACGTTTTGACGCGCCGCTTTTGCGGCGCGTTTTTTTTATGAATTTTCTGGTGGGACGCCAGGATTTCGGATCCGGCCTGCGTCTCAATGGTATCATGCGGATGGAAACACCTGATAATGACCTGGCGACTGCGGCAGCAGCGGGGGACCGCGCTGCCTTCTCGGCGTTGATTTCCCGCCATTATGACCGGATCCACGGCCTGTGCTGGCGGCTCACGGGTGCAAAGGCTGAGGCTGAGGATCTGACCCAGGACGTCTGCATGGCGCTGCCGCGCAAGCTTGCGGGCTGGCGGGGCGAGGCGAAATTCACGACCTGGCTCTACCGGGTGGTGGTCAATGCCGCCCATGACCGCCGCCGCCGTCAGGCGGTTCATGCCAGGGCCGCCAGCGGCTGGGGTGATTACGAAGTGGCGCGCCAGGATGAGATTGAAGCAGGCCGTGAGGCTGAGCGCTGGCTTTATGAGGCCATGCGCGGTCTGCCGGGCGATCTGCGCGATACGGTCGCACTCCTCTTTGGGGAAGATCTGAGCCAGGCAGAGGCGGCTGAGGTTCTGGGGATCGGCGAGGGCACGGTGTCCTGGCGGATGTCTGAAGTGAAAAAGCGGCTGCGCGCTTTCGCGGCCCGGGAGGCGAAGGCATGACAGAGCCCCGCGATGACACGGAGCGTCTGCGCGCTGCCCTGAAGGGCGCAGCCCCGCAGGCCGATGCCGCACGCCGTGCGGAGATCCTCGCCCTTGCGATGGAAAATTTTGACGCGACCGCCAAGGATCAGGCCCGGGTGATGCGTCCTGAGAACAACCGCTCCCTCGGGGGTGGCTTGTTTTCAGGAGTAAGAGAGATGTTGAGTCGTCTGACGTCACGCGGGGCCCTGGCGGCCACCAGTTCGGTTGCCGTTCTGGCCCTTGGTGTGACCCTTGTGACCCTGCCGCAGCAACCCGGCCCTGAGGCAATCGCGGTGCCGGATGCCCCTGCTGAGTTACATGGAGCAGCCCCTGCGGCGGAACAGGCGATCGCGCCGGTCACCGCGCAGTCGGACAGGATGGCGCTGCCACCCGCGCCGATCTCTCCTGCGCCGCAGATGGGGGGCGGCGGGGCGGCGATGCAGCGGATGGCGCGCCCGGCCTCGGGCGCGATGCAGAGTGCCGATGCGCCGCAGATCGCCCCCTCCGGCTCTGATCGCTTTGCGGAATTTGAGGCATCGGGCGTGAAGGTGACCGCAGAAGAGCCGGTCTCAACCTTCTCGGTGGATGTGGATACGGCGTCCTGGTCCTGGATCCGGCGCAGCCTGCGTGGCGGCGTTCTGCCCGATCCGGCCTCGGTCCGGGTCGAGGAGATGATAAATTATTTCCCCTATGCCTATCCGGCCCCGGCCGCAGAGGCGGAGGAGCCTTTCAGTCTGAGCCTGTCGCGGTTCGCCAGCCCCTGGGCAGAGGGGAAGGACCTGGTGCGGATCGGACTGCAGGGAAAACTGCCCGTTGTGGCAGAGCGCCCGGCGCTGAACCTGGTATTTCTGGTCGATACTTCCGGCTCGATGGAGGGCGAGGACCGGCTGGGGCTTTTGAAAACCTCGCTATCGCTGCTGCTGGGGCAGCTCAGTGCGGAGGATCAGGTGGCGATCGTCGCCTATGCCGGATCTGCCGGCGAAGTTCTGCCCCCTACCTCTGCTGCAGAGCGCGGGAAAATCCTCGGCGCTTTGAACAATCTGCAGGCGGGCGGCAGCACCGCCGGGGGCGAGGGGCTGGAGCTGGCCTATCGCCTGGCCGGGCAGATGGCGGGCGAGGGACGCATCGGCCGGGTGCTTCTGGCGACCGACGGGGATTTCAATGTCGGCCTCTCCGACCCGGAGGATCTGAAGGCCTATGTCAGCGGGAAGCGGAATTCCGGGATTGCGCTTTCGGTCCTGGGGTTCGGGCGCGGCAATCTTGATGATGCGCTGATGCAGGCGCTGGCGCAGAATGGCAATGGCCAGGCCGCCTATATCGACAGTGCCGAAGAGGCGCGCAAAGTTATGGTCGATCAGGCAGCAGGGGCGCTTTTCACCATTGCGGGGGATGTGAAGCTGCAGGTGGAATGGAACCCGGCGGTGGTCGCGGAATACCGGCTGATCGGTTATGAAACGAGGGCGCTTTCGCGGGTGGATTTTGCCGATGACAAAGTGGACGCCGGCGAGATCGGCGCAGGACATCAGGTGACCGCGCTTTATGAGATCACCCCGGTCGGCAGTGCCGCCCGATTGAGCGAGCCGCTGCGGTATGGCCGCGAAAGCCTGGGGTCGTCGGAAGAGGCCGGCTGGCTGAAGCTGCGCTACAAAGCGCCGGGGGAAACGGCGAGCCGTCTGATCGAACAGGCCGTCCCGGCCACGGCCTCTGAACCCGATGCGGATGCACGTTTCGCAGCCGCAGTGGCAGGCTTTGGCCAGCTGCTGAGCGGTGGACGCTTTGTTGACACCTGGGGGTATCAGGAGGCCGTGGCACTGGCAGAAGGGGCGAAGGGGGAAGATCCTTTCGGCTATCGCGCAGCAGCGGTCGAATTGATGCGCCTCGCTGCGGCTTTGAGCGGAAAGTGAAGGGGCCGCGGGGGCTCTGCCCCCGCAACCCCCGCCGAAGGGGGCAGCGCCCCCTTCGGGAACCCCCGAAATCTGAAACGGGGCGCAGATCATCTGCGCCCCGTGTGTCGTCTGACCGGTCTGTTACGAGGCAGGCCGTTCGCGCGGAGGCCTCCCTCAGATCTCGACGGTTTCCGCCGTCAGAACTTTGGTATCGGCGCCGCGGGGGGTGGCGATCTCGATGCGGCGCGGCTTCAGCGCCTCGGGGGTTTCGCGCACCAGGTCGATATGGAGCATACCGTTTTCATGCAGAGCGCCGGTGACTTTCACATGATCGGCCAGAGCGAAGCGGCGTTCAAAGGCACGGGTGGCGATGCCGCGGTGCAGATAGCTGCGCTCAGTGGTGTCGGGGCCTTTCTTGGCCGTGATATGCAGAGTGCTTTCCTTCACCTCAACCGAGAGCTCATCGGGCGAAAAGCCGGCGACGGCCACCGAGATGCGATAGGCATTCTCAGCAGTTTTCTCAATGTTGTAGGGCGGGTAGCTCGTCACGCTGTCCGCGCTGAGCGTGCGGTCCATCAGATCGGCGATGCGGTCAAAGCCGACGGTGGCACGATAGAGCGGAGCAAAATCAAAATTACGCATATTCATCCTCATTGAGCGATGCCAGATGCTCTCCCGCCAGGGGGCAGAGCGGTCGTGAACCGGATCCGTTGTGGCCTCCGGTGAGGATGATCTGGGAAGCCCCGAGCCGGGTTTCAAGAGGGCAGATGCAGCGCAAGCAGCCTGGGGTGCAGCGCGGCGCCTGCCGCCAGAACGCCGGAGGGGATGCGCGCCCCGGGCGTGTTGAAGATCAGCGCCGCGCCGTTTCCGGCGGTGGCGCGTCCGCCCGCCCGCTCGACGATCAGGCTTGCGGCGGCGATGTCCCATTCCCAGGTCGGGCGGAAGCTGACCATGCTGTCGTGGCGTCCCTCGGCCACCAGACAAAGCCGGTAGGCGAGCGAGGGTCTGAAGGCGCGGCGCACATCGGGCAGCCCGCCCGGCCAGTGCGAAGCCGCGAGGTTTGGCGTGGCTGTCAGCATGGTCGCGCCATCCGGCGCGCTTCGCTCAGAGGCGGTGATGGTCTGACCGTTCATTCGCGCCGGGCCTTCGGCATGGGCGGTGTAAAGCCGCTCGAGCGCAGGAAGATAGACGGCTCCGGTTGTCATGCGGCCCCGGTGGCAGATCCCTGCCGCGATCGCGAAAGTGTCTTCGCCCTGGATGAAGCTGCGGGTGCCGTCGATCGGGTCGATGATAAAACAGTCGTCACGGGCCAGACGCTCCGGCGTGTCGGCGGTTTCCTCGGAGAGCCAGCCATATTCCGGCCGCGCCGCCCTAAGCTTTGCCAGCAGCAGATCATTCACCGCCAGGTCTGCTTCAGAGACCGGACCGGCATCGCCGGGTTTGTCATAGAATTTCGGCTTATGCCGCCAGTAGCGCAAGGCGAGTTTCCCCGCTTCGCGCAGAGTGTCACTGAGGAGAGTGAGATCCGCCTCAGGCCCCCGCAAGGGTCATTCCTTCGACCAGAAGGCTCGGCACCACCGCCGAAAGATGGCGGCGCGCATCATTGGCCGGGGTGATCCGCCCCAGCATGTCGATCAGATTACCGGCGATGGTGCATTCATTGACCGCACCGACAATCTTACCGTTTTCAACCCAATAGCCTGCGGCACCGCGCGAATAATCGCCCGTGGTCGGGTTGATGGTAGAGCCGATCATTGAGGTGACCAGGAGACCTGTTCCCATCTGGCGGATCAGATCTTCACGGCTGGCCGTGCCCTCGGTCAAAGTGATGTTCCCGGCGCTGGGACCGGGGGGGCCGCCGGTACCGCGTGCGGCATTGGCGGTGCTTTCCATTCCGAGTTTGCGGGCGGTCGCCAGGTCGAGAATCCAGCTCTCCAGCACGCCGTCGCGCACAAAGGCGCGGCGCTGCGTGGGCAGGCCCTCGCCGTCAAAGGGGCGCGAGCCCGAGATGCGCGGGCGGGTCGGGTCTTCGATCAGATCGAGGCCTTTGGGCAGAACCTGGCGGCCGAGTTTATCGCGCAGAAAGCTGGAGCCGCGGGCAATCGACGAGCCATTGATGGCGGAGAGCAGATGCCCGATCAGCGAGCCGGAAATCCGCTCATCAAAGAGCACCGGATAGCGGCCGGTCGGCGGGCGCTTTGCCCCGGCACGGGCCAGCGCACGCTCGGCGGCCAGCAGGCCGATGCTTTCGGGTGAGGGCAGGTCTGCTGCCCAGGCGCGGCTTTCGCCGGCAAAGTCACGCTCCATCGCAGAGCCGGTGCCGGTGATGGCGACGCAGGAAATCGCGCGGCCGGTGCGGCCGTAACCGCCGGAAAATCCATTGGTCGCGGCCATGTGAAACGCCCGGCGCGAATAGCTGGCCGAGGAGCTGTCGACCTGAGAGATCCCGGCGACATCCCGGGCGGCCGCCTCGGTGCGCAGGGCATCTTCCTGAAGTTCCGCCGCCGTCGGGGCGGCCGCAGGATCGATCATCTCAAGCGCGGCCTGGTCCCAGCTGCGTGCCAGCTGCGAGGGATCGGCCAGACCGGCGGTCGGATCTTCGGGCGCTTCACGCGCCATGGCAACGGCACGTTCGGCCATGCCGGCGATCACATCGTCCGAGATATCCGAGGCGGACACCGAAGCCTGGCGGCGACCGATCAGCACCCGCAGCCCGATGTCAAACCCTTCGGCCCTCTCGGCCTGCTCAAGCTTGCCGCCGCGCACGTCGATGGAGATGGCATCGCCTGCCACCGCCACGGCATCCGCGCTTTCCGCACCGGCTTTGCGGGCGGCATCAAGCAGACGGGCGGTCAGCCCTTCAAGGGTGGCGGGGTCAAAGCGGTTGCCGGACATGGGGCCGTCCTTTCACGAAAAAGCATCCCCGGCGTAGCGCGGGGGATGCTCTGAGGCAAGCGGCCTTACTGCATCGACTGTCCGTTGACCAGGAAGTCACCGGTTTCGGTCACTTCCACGGTGCTGGTGATCGAGCCCGGCGTGTCACCGGCTTTCGTGAACATGGCCAGCATCATCTGAACGCCCATCATCTGATCGGCGGGGATCAGGCCGGTCGCGCTGAGGTTATCAAGCAGCGCCTGGCTTTCGTTGATGGTCACGGTGAGGGTGCCGGATTTGAACACCTCGGTATCATCCGTGGCACTCGGGTTAAGCATCGCCAGACCGCGCAGGATCAGGTCGGAGGCGCTGGGCTTATCGCCGGCAGGACCAGCCTGGATGCCCTTGAGATCGAGGTCGAGTTTGATCTCGCTGCCCGAGAGGCCGAAGCTGCTGGCGGTGGAGCTGAAGCGGCCTTCGCCTTTGAAGGGCATGTCCGGCGAGGCCACGTCGACGGAGAATTCAACCGGGCCGCTTTTGTGGTTTGAGATACCCGTGAGGCCGGTCTTCAGAAGCGAGGTCAGATCGCTTTCCGCCGCGGCTTTCGGCGGCAGATTGCCCTGGAAATCAGAGGTCAGCTCTTTCATATCAAGGGTAAAGCTGCTGCGCTGATCGGCGCTCTCGCCTCCGGCTTTCAGCACGATCTTCATATCGGCCGCGTTGAAGCTGTAGGTCATCTGCTGCGCATCGCCGCTGCCGGTCAGGGTGAAGCCACCGTCCAGCGCGATCAGGGTGCCACTGGTATTGACCGAGCCCTGGGCTTTCGCGTTTTCAGCCGGAAGCGGGATCTTTTGTGCAAAAGACATGCTGTCGGCTTTGAATTTATAGACCGGTTCGGCGGCGGTGCCGGTCACGGTCATCAGATAGCCGGTCTGGCTGAGGGTGGTGGCGATCGACTGGGTCTCGCCGTCCACCGTCACGGTGGACTCGCTGAGCCATTCCGGCGAGGCGGTCACTTCGACTGCGCCGCCGGTTTCACGCAGCACCATCTCGGGCACGCGGTTGATGACCTTCATCTCTTCAGTGACCATGTTGAAGGTCACATCCTTCGCCACCAGCCGGTCGCCGCTGCGGGTCAGATCCCCTGCTGCAAGCTCATAGCCCATGTCCTTGCTGACCGCCTGCCAGTTCTTCCAAAGCTCATCTGCACTGACCTGTGCAAATGCCGGAGCAGCAAGAAGAACGAAGGCACCGGTAAACACACTTTGACGCAATAGGGACATTCTGAAACCTTTCAGGCCACTGGGGCAATTTTCCGGCGAAATCATTTCAGCCGGCCCGGCAGTGGTCAAGCCTTTCGGCTTTTGCTTGCGGGCAGGGCGGCAGGCTGCCTAACCTTCGGCGCAAAGCGACAGCAGGGAATAAAGACGATGGAACTGAAGGGTAAACTGGTCGTGATCACCGGTGCCGCACGCGGGATCGGGGCCGCAGCCGCGCGGGAGTTCTCCGCAAAAGGTGCAAGCCTTGCGCTGATTTCACGCTCAGGTGCAGCGCTCGAGGCCGTGGCCGCTGAGACGGGGGGCCTGGCGCTGCCCTGTGATGTGTCCGATGCCGCCGCATTGAAAGCCGCAGTCACCCGGGCTGAGGCGGCTTATGGCCCCGTTGAGGTGCTGATCAACAATGCCGGGGTCCTTGGTCCGGTTGCGCGGATCGCTGATGGCGACGTGAAGGCGTTTCACGACACGCTCTCGATCAATATCGGCGGCGTCTACAACGGCATGCAGGCGGTGCTGCCGGGAATGATCGCCCGCGGGCGCGGGGTGATCATCACCGTGGGCTCCGGCGCGGCCCATAACCCGCAGGAGGGTTGGGCGGCCTACTGCTCGTCCAAGGCCGGGGCCTATATGCTGACCCGCGCCGCGCATCTTGAGGCGGGGCCTGCGGGCGTGCGGGTGCTGTCTCTGTCGCCTGGCACCGTGGCCACGGATATGCAGCGTGCCGTTAAGGCCAGCGGCATCAACCCGGTCAGCCAGCTTGACTGGTCAGTGCATATCCCGCCCGAATGGCCCGCAAAGACCCTCGTCTGGATGTGCGGGGCTGAGGCGGCGGAGTTTGACGGGGCGGAGGTGTCTTTGCGCGAGGAGAGGATCCGCCGCGCTGTGGGTCTGATCGCATGATCCGGGTTGAGGATGAGGGGGCGCTGCGCGTTCTGACCATCGCGCGGCCCGATAAGGCCAATTCGCTGACCGGTGAGATGCTGATCGCTTTGCGCGATGCGGTGCGCGGGGCCGCCGAAGCGGGCGTTCAGGTGCTGATCCTGACCGGGGAGGGGCGTGTCTTTTCCGCCGGGGCGGATCTGGAGGAGGCAAAGGCCGGTCTGGCGCTCTCGCCGCTCTGGGAGGAGCTTTCGGGGGCCATTGCGGCGTTTCCGGGCCTGAGCATCGCCGCCCTGAACGGCACCCTGGCGGGCGGGGCCAATGGCATGGCGCTGGCCTGTGATCTGCGTCTGGGCGTGCCGGGGATGTCGGTCTTTTATCCGGTGATGAAGCTTGGCTATCTGCCGCAGCCCTCTGATCCGGGGCGTCTGCGCGCGCTGGTAGGGCCTTCGCGGGCGAAGATGATCCTCGTCTGCGGTGAAAAAATCCCGGCGGAGGAGGCCCTGGCCTGGGGGCTTCTGGACCGCCTGGTCGCCCCTGAGACGCTTCTTGAGGCCGCAAAGGCGCTGGCCGCGCCGGTTCTGACAGGCAAACCCGGCCATGCTGCGGCGATTGCAGCCATGATTCCGGGCTGAAAAGGCTTGCGCGGGGGGCAGGCGGGGATTATCGCCTCAGCCGTTTGCCCCCTGACCAAAAGGAAGAGCCCGATGACTGCGGATGATCGTCTGATTGTGGCGCTGGATGTGCCCAACGCTCTGGCGGGCCTGGAACTGGCCGAAAAGATCGGTGATGCGGCCTCTTTCTATAAGATCGGCCTTGGCATGCTGACCGGTGGCGGTCTGGCGCTGGCCAATGAGCTGAAGCAGGAGCACGGCAAGCGTGTCTTCCTTGATATGAAGCTCTTTGACATCGGTGCGACCGTTGAGGCGGCGGTGCGGGGTCTGGCACAGTTTGACCTCGACTTCCTGACCGTTCACGGCGATCCCCAGGTTGTGCGGGCGGCGGCTGAGGGCCGTAAGGGCCGCGCGACGAAGATCCTGGCGGTTACCGTGCTGACCTCGCTTGACCGGGCGGATCTGGACAACAACCTGATCGTTCCGGGCGACATCCGTGAGATCACGCTGGAGCGTGCGGCCCGCGCGCTTGAGGCCGGGGCCGATGGCGTCATCGCCTCGCCCCAGGAAGCCGCGCTGATCCGCGCCCTGCCGGAAGCGGCCGGAAAGCTGATCGTGACGCCGGGCGTGCGCCCGACCGGGGCTGAGCTCGGCGATCAGAAGCGCATCGCCACACCCGCGCAGGCCATTGCGGACGGGGCCGATCACATCGTGGTGGGCCGTCCGGTCTGGAAGGCTGAAGATCCGCGCAAAGCCGTTGAGGCGATCAGCGCCGAACTGGCCGCGCTGCTGAAGCGCTGATGCGATAAGGGGGCCTCAGCGGCCCCCTTTCTTTTACAGGCAGCTGTTGCGGGAATAGACGGTGGTTGCATCCTGTTTCAGCACCCATCCGCTGAGGGTCTCAGTGCTGACGCTGCACCAAAGCCGCCCCTCTGCATCACTGTCGCAAAGGCTGACGGTAAAGCAGGTTCCGGCTTCGGCCTGGCCGACACGGGCACCCGCCGCATTGGGGGCGTCGCGCAGGTTCATCCGCGTCAGCGTCTGAAGCTGGCCAAGGGCCGGGGCTTCGAGGTCTTCTTCCTCAACGCAGCTGCGCCCGCCGGTATAGGTCCGGCAGTTTCCCGGAGGAGCGGTCTCTTCGGGGATTTCTGCGGAGGGCGGTGTCGTCTCGTCCTCGCTCTCGGAAAAGGCGGGGGCAATGTCTTCGCCGGTGGTCAGACCGGTGCGCGGATCGGCGATGCCTTTCTGGCCGGACTGATGCTCCATCCGCACGACCATGCCATTGCGCAGGGTGCCGCGGTAAAGCCCTTCTGCGTCGCGGGTCATCTGGCCGACCAGATCCACCCCCTCGAAGGTTGAATAAAAGACGATCTCGCCGCCGTCATCATTCAGCGCATAGCCGGTGATGCGGCCGATATCGGGGCCGCAGTCGGCCTCGCCCCGATCGACGAAGAAAATACCGTCATCGACCATTTCGGGCACCAGGGTCACACGGCACCCGCCGGATTCTGCCACCAGCTCCCATGTGCCCCCTGCCGCCAGCGCCGGTCCGCTGATGAGAGAGAGCGCGAAAAGACAGGGCAGCATCCGCATGGTCTCAATCCTCATTGATGTCGCGGCGAATGATCTTCACATCCCGCGGGGCCACGCCAAAGACAAAGCGCAAAGCGCCCCAGGCAAGACCTGAAAGCAGCGCAAAGACGACGAGGGTTAACGCCGTATTCGCCCCGGCGATCCCAAGTGCCACCAGCCCCCCGGTCAGCACCGCGCCTGCGGCAAAGCCGAGGAAGAAATAGCCCGGCACTGCCAGTTCAAGCCCCGCCAGAACCAGTCCGCCCAACACCCAGAGCCACCAGGTGCCCGCCATCAGCCGCGCCCCCGCAGCAGTTTGAAGGCATCGCCGAAGGCTGCAACCGCGTCAGCGGGCAGAATAATGGTCTGCTTGCCCGCGCCTTTGGCAACTTCGCCAAGCGCTTCGACCTGTTTCAGCGCGACCTGATACTGGGCGGCTTCAAGGCCGTTCTCGCGGATGGCGGCAGCGACAACGCCGGTGGCATAGGCCTCGGCATCGGCGCTGATGCGCCGCGCCTTGGCCTGCTGCTCGGCGGCGTAAAGTTCGGCATCAGCGCGCAGTTCCACGGCGCGTTTCAGCCCCTCTGCCTCGGTCACCTGGGCGCGGCGGGCGCGTTCTGCATTGAGCTGCTGCAACATGGCAGAGCGGGTGGCGTCATCGAGATTGACGTCCAGAAGCTCAGCCCGCGTCACCTCAATGCCCCAGTCATCGACCACATTTTCCAGGCTGGAGCGGATCTTCTCCATCAGACGCGCGCGGTTGGACTGCACTTCATCAAGATCCATCATCCCGATCTCCGCCCGCACGACCCCCGCCACAGTGGTGGTGATCGCGCCGTCGATATCGCGGATCCGGTAGACGGTCTTTTCCGGCTCGGTGATGCGGTAAAAGACGGAGGTCTCAACCTGCACCAGAACGTTGTCCGCCGTGATGGCATCCTGGCGCGACACCGGCAGCTGACGCTCGAGGATCGAGATTTTATGCGCCACCCGGTCGAGGAAAGGGGTGATGACATTCAGCCCCGGACCCAGAACCTTATGCAGCCGCCCGAAACGCTCGATGACGAATTTATCGGCCTGTGGGACGATGCGGATTGCCATCCGCGCGATGACAAGCAGCAGAACCGCCAGAACGATCCAGACAAGGTTTCGTCCGATGAAGTCTTCCATAGCGCGCACTCTCTGCCGTCACTGATGCGGGCAGTCTGACGCGGGGCGGGCTTTGGGTCAAATCTTCAGCGCAGGCGGCGCAGGTAAATATACCAGGCGCCGGCCCCGCCGTGCTTCAGATGCGCCTGAGAGGCCTGGAGCACGATATGGCGCAGCGGCGGCAGTGCCAGCCAATGCGGCAGTTGATGGCGCAAAGCCCCGATGCGCGAAGGGATCGGGCCGCCGTCATCGCGGTCCTTGCCCTTGCCGGTGATCACCAGCGCCAGCCGTTTGCCGTCGCTTTGCGCGTTCATCAGAAAGCGGATCAGTTCGGGATGGGCCTCTGAAAGGGTCATGCCGTGCAGATCGAGCCGCGCTTCGGGGCTGACCCTGCCGCGCGTCATGGCTTTATGGGTACCTGCATCCATCCGCACGGGTGCTGCGGCCAGGGCCTCTGCCGGTGTGGGGGCCAGATCGACCTTTGTGGCTGAGGGACGCGCCTTCGCGCCCAGGCGCAGCGAGGCCGGCAGCCGGAAAGGCTGCGGTTGTGGCGGCGGGATGAGCGGGCGGTCTGAGACCTCAGGCGCCGGCGCAGGCTCCGGCAGTTCGGGAGCTTTGCGCGATTTGTGCATCGGCTCTGCGGTGCGGGCGACTTTCTCCCAAAGCTCGCGTTCTTCGGGGCGCAGGCTGCGACGGCGGGCCATGTCTCAGCGCTCCGCCATCAGCTGCTCAATCGGCAGCAGGGTGATCATCTGGCCCGGGTCTTTGATGCGCCCCGCCGCTTCACCGGCCGCATCGCCGGTGCCGTAGAAAATATCCGCGCGCTGGGCGCCTTTGATTGCGGTGCCGGTGTCCTGGGCGATCATCAGCCGGTTCATCGGAGTGGCGCCGCCCTTCTCAATCCAGACCGGTGCGCCGAGGGGGGTAAACTCCGGGTCCACGGCCAGTGTGCGCAGGGTGGTCACGCTGCGCCCCATGGCGCCGATCGGGCCGCGATGGGGGGGGAGGTCGGGAAGTCTGCGAAAGAAAACAAACGACGGATTGTGCCGCAGCAGCTGCAGCCCCGGCCCCGGGTTGGCCCGCACCCAGGCTTTGATACCCTGGGCAGAGACCTGATGTGCCGCCATGACGCCGCGCCGGATGAGTTCTGTCCCGACAGAGCGGTAGGGGTGGTTGTTCTTGGCCGCAAAGCCCAGCCGCATCACGCTGCCGTCGGTCATGCGGATACGGCCCGAGCCCTGGATCTGCAGAAAAAAGGCCTCAACCGGGTCTTCCAGCCAGGCCAGTTCCAGGCCACGCCCGCGCAGAAGGCCCCGATCCTCAATGACATCGCGGCTGTGCCAGATGCCCTTGCCGTCAAACTCGGGCGGGCGGGCATAGACGGGCCAGGCAAAGCGCGCAGTGCGGATGGGAGAGCCGCTCAGTTCCGGCTCATAATAGCCGGTGAAAAGGGCGGGCGGCTCTCCGGTCAGCACCGGGCGGAAAAACATCTCAAAGAAAGCGCGGGCGTCGGTGGCCTCCTTCGCCAAAGCGCAAAGGGGCGCCCATTCAGGCGCCCGGATCAGATCACAGGTCTCGGTAAAAGCCGCGAGAGCCGCGTGGTGATCCTCCTCAGCCCAGCCGGAAAGATCACCAAAGCTCAGGGTTTCGGCCGCAACGCTGCTCATTGTCAGGCTGAGGCCGGAAAGCGCGGCGAAGGCCAGAGCCCGCATCCGCGCAACCTCACTCTCCGGTGGCGACCAGCTGCCAGTTCGGATCCTCGCTGCCCAGGCGGCGGGCGAAGGTCCAGACATCGCGCTGGCGTTTGACTTCCGTTTCGCTGCCTTCCACGATCTCGCCCAGGCGGTTGCGCACCACCGAAGTCAGTTCCGCCACGAAGCGAACGGTGATCTCAGCCTCATTGGTGGCCGGATTGAAGGTCGCATCCTGAAGCGTCAGTTCACGAAGGCCGACGAAGGTGGCGTCGATCGTCAGGCCTTCGCGCTCGCGCGCATCGACCACCGATTGAAAGCTGTCATAGACCTCTTTCGACAGGAAGGGGACGATCTCATCCATACGGCCTTTCTCAAAGGCCATCAGGATCCATTCATAAGCGCCGCGGGCACCGTTCAGGAATTCGGTCGCCGAAAATTCCGGCTCAGCCTTTTTCATGGCGGTCAGCGCGGTGGCGGCGGCGGAGCCAGCGGGGACGTGGTCCACGATGTCGTGATCGGGGCCGCCTTCAATCACGCGCAGATCGCGGCGCGCGGGTTCCGGAGCGGCTTCTGCCGGGGTGCCGATCGGCTTTTTGGGGCGTTCAAAGCCGTCCCGGGTCCCGAGAACCGATTTCAGCTTGAGGATCAGGAACACGGCAATCGCGCCCAGGACCAGAAGTTGGATCAATGCAGAGTTCATGGGGCCTCGGTTGGGGTATCGCCTCCGGTCTCAGGTCCTGAAATCGGGGGCGAGGGGTTGGTCTTACTGCGGTTGTTCCCATATGTAGGTGACGCCCCCCTGCAAGTCCACCTGCGGGCGGGTAAAACTGACATGAAAGGCCTGTCTTTGCGCGTTTTGCTGCCCCTTCTTCTCTGGCCCCTTGCGGAAATCGCTCTCTTTGTGATGGCGGGTGATCTTCTGGGGTTCTGGCTCACACTGCTGTGGCTGGCAGTGGCGATGGTGATCGGCGGCACGCTGATCCGTACCTCCGCCGGTTACGGCCGTCCCGCGGACGCTGAGAGCGCACTGCGGGCGGTTGCGGGTGTGCTGCTGATCCTGCCGGGCTTTCTGTCGGACTTTTTCGCGCTCATCCTTCTGCTGCCGCCGGTGCGCCGGCTGATCAGCGGTGCCATGTTGAAGCGCATCCTTGCCGGGCAGGGCGGCGTCTTTACGTTCCGGGGCGCCCCGCAGGGGTTCGGCGGCTTTGCCCAAGGGGGGCACCCGGGCGCGCAGCGCGGCCCGCATCCGGCAGATGACATCATCGATGCAGAGGCCACCGAGATCCGGCCGGACGCCCCGCCGCTGCCGGGGCAGTCGCCCCGCTCGGGGTGGCACAGGCAGATTAAGGTCTGAGGACGGGGGCGAATTTTCGCCCCCTTTGCTTTGCAGCCCCTGGAAAGCTTGACTCTTTGGCGCTTTCCGGCCTATGGCTGACCCCAAATCCGGAATGAGTGAACATTCCGGTCCCATGGCCTTGTGCCGGGATCGCCACCCGCCAGCGCGTTGCGCCCGTGGGTGCGTTACCGCTTTGTGCCGGGGAAACTGTGATCCGCGTGCCACGAAGGAGGCCCCGCATGTTCGAGAATCTCTCAGAGCGCCTTGGCGGCGTATTCGAGCGACTGTCGCGTCAGGGTGCCCTGAACGAGGCTGACGTCATCACCGCACTCCGCGAAGTCCGCGTGGCCCTGCTGGAGGCAGACGTCTCGCTGGCCGTCACCCGCGACTTCATCAAAGCTGTGCAGAAAAAGGCGACGGGTCAGGCAGTTACCAAATCGGTGACCCCGGGCCAGCAGGTCATCAAGATCGTCCATGACGAGCTGGTGGCGATGCTTCAGGGCGAAGGCCCGGCAGAGCGTCTGAAGATCGACAACCCGCCCGCGCCGATCCTGATGGTCGGTCTGCAGGGCTCGGGTAAGACCACCACTTCGGGCAAACTCGCCCGCCGTCTGAAAGAGCGTGAGGGCAAGAAAGTCCTGCTCGCCTCGCTCGACACCCAGCGTCCGGCCGCTATGGAGCAGCTGGCGATTCTGGCCACGCAGATCGGCGTCGACAGCCTGCCGATCGTCGCGGGTGAGTCGGCCGTTCAGATCGCCAAACGCGCCAAACAGCAGGCGACGCTCGGCGGCTATGACGTCTACATCCTCGATACCGCCGGTCGTCTGCAGATCGATGTCGCCCTCATGGAAGAGGTGGCACAGGTCAGCCAGATCGCGCAGCCGCGCGAAACCCTGCTGGTCGTTGACGGTCTGACCGGTCAGGTCGCCGTGGAAGTGGCGCAGGAATTTGACGCCAAAGTCGGCATCACCGGCGTTGTGCTGACCCGGATGGACGGCGATGGCCGCGGCGGTGCCGCGCTCTCGATGCGCGCCGTGACCGGCAAGCCGATCCGCTTTGTGGGTCTGGGCGAGAAGTCTGAGGCCCTGGAAGTCTTTGACGCCGAGCGCGTTGCAGGCCGTATCCTTGGCATGGGCGATATCGTCGCCCTGGTGGAAAAAGCCCGCGAGACCTTTGAGGCCGAGCAGGCAGAGCGCATGGCGAAGCGTTTCGCCAAGGGTCTGTTCAACCTGAACGACATGAAAATGCAGCTCGAGCAGATGATGAAAATGGGCGGCATGCAGGGCGTCATGGGCATGCTGCCGGGCATGGGTAAAATGGCCAAAGCCGCCGAAGGTGCGGGCTTTGACGACACCATGCTCAAGCGTCAGATCGCGCTCATCAACTCGATGACCAAAAAAGAGCGCGCCAATCCTGATCTGCTGCAGGCGGGCCGCAAAAAGCGGATCGCGGCCGGTGCCGGTCTTGATGTGGCTGAACTCAACCGCCTTCTGAAAATGCACCGCCAGATGGCGGATGTGATGAAGAAGATGGGCAAGGGTGGCATGATGAAACAGGCCATCAAAATGATGATGTCCAAAAAGGGCATGCCTGACCCGTCGAAAATGACCCCCGATCAGCTGGCAGAGCTGTCGAAGGGCATGCAGGAAGGCATGAATATGCCGGGTCTGGGTGGCATGGGCGGTATGCCTGGCCTGCCGCGCGGCATGTCGCTGCCTTCGGGTCTGTCGGGGCTGATGAAGCGCAAATGATCACCCTCGCCAACACCCCTGTGCTGGAGACGGAACGTCTGATCCTGCGGGCACCGCAGGCAGATGATTTCGCCCCTTTCGCTGCCTTTATGGCCGGCGATCGCGCAGGTTTTGTTGGCGGCCCTCTGTCGGCGGATCTGGCCTGGCGTGGCTTTGGCCATGTCATCGGCCATTGGGTGATGCGCGGCTATGGCTTCTTTGTGATCACGGAGAAGGCCACGGGTCGTGCGCTTGGCACCGTTGGTCCCTGGTATCCCGAAGGCTGGCCTGAGCCGGAACTCGGCTGGACGCTTTGGGATGCGGCCTCTGAGGGCAAAGGCATTGCCCGCGAAGCGGCCGAAGCTGCCCGCGCCTATGCCTATGGCCAGCTGGGCTGGAGCACGGCGATCAGCCTGATCGCGCCGGATAATGCCCCCTCGGCGGCGCTTGCCCGCCGGATGGGTGCGGTGCCCGAGGGGCAGTTTGAGCTGCGCGGAACGCAGGTCGATATCTGGCGTCACCCGGCAGCCGCGGCACTCGCTGACGGCGGCCCGGAGGCTTACGCATGACAACGGAGGAGAGCCAGGTGAGTGACGTCGTATCCCGCGCTGCAGAAATTCTGCGCAACCATCGTGAATCGATCGACCGGCTGGATGCCGTTCTGGTCTTCACCCTGGCAGAGCGCTTCAAGCACACCCAGGCCGTGGGGAAACTGAAAGCCGAACACGAGCTTCCCCCCTCGGACCCCACGCGCGAAGCGCGTCAGATCGAGCGTCTGGAACGGCTGGCCAAAGAGGCCGATCTGGACCCCGAATTCGCCAAAAAGTTTCTGGCGTTCATCATCTCGGAAGTCATCCGGCATCACGAGACCTTTCAACAGTAATCCGGTGTTGCCGGTCCTAACATCCCAAGGAGATTCCTCATGTCCATGAAAATCCGTCTCGCCCGCGGTGGTTCGAAAAAGCGCCCGCACTACGCAATCGTTGCTGCTGACGCCCGCATGCCGCGCGACGGCCGCTTCATCGAGAAGCTGGGCACCTACAACCCGCTGCTGGCAAAAGACGCAGAAGACCGCGTCAAACTGAACGTTGAGCGCGTTCAGTACTGGCTGTCGCAGGGCGCACAGCCGACCGACCGCGTTGCACGCTTCCTGGAAGCTGCCGGCCTGAAAGAAAAAGCAGTCCGCAACAACCCGAAGTCGGCTCAGCCGGGCAAAAAAGCTGTCGCACGCGCTGCTGAAAAAGCTGCAAAAGCGGAAGCTGCTGCTGAATAATGATCCCTGCGGATCAGTGATATCTGCCGGGTGCCTTCGGGCGCCCGGCTTTCTGCTTTCTGAGGACAGGACAAATGGCCGGATCGGAACGGATTTGCGTCGGCGCCATCGGGGGCGCTTTTGGTGTCAAAGGCGAAGTGCGCCTGAAAAGCTTTTGCGCGGACCCGGCCGCGATTGCGGATTACGCGCCGCTTTACTCGGAAGACGGCAAGCGTGAGTTTGACCTCGTGCTGACGGGCATTCTTAACAATGGGCTTTCCGCCCGGATGAGCGGCATCACCACCCGCGAGCAGGCCGAAGCCGCCCGCGGTATTCGCCTCTTTGCCGATCGCGCGCGGCTGCCTTCGCTGCCCGATGATGAATTCTACCACACCGATCTGATCGGTCTGACGGTGTTGGACACCGGCGGGACTGAGCTTGGCAAGGTGAAGGCGGTGTTGAACCATGGCGCCTCCGATCTGCTGGAGATCATGGGCCCGGGGATGAAATCGCCGCTGCTGCTGCCCTTTACCCTCGCAGTGGTGCCGACGGTGGATCTGGCCGGGGGCCGGATGATCGTCGATCCGCCCGAAGAGGTCTGATCCTAAAAGTTAAAGCGCGGAAGGGGCAAAACGCCCCGGCCGCGTTCTCTCGGTCAGGGTCCGGCTCTTTGTCATTCGCGGGCCGACCCTTTGCCTGGGCGACTTTTGGCCGGGTGGTGCACTGCGTCTCGCAGGTCAGCGCAGCATACGCCCCTTGATGATCGCATCCGTTCCGAATTTCGCGCGGATGACGTCGGTTGCCCGCTCCGCCGCGGCCCGCCTGGCAGCACCGGGGTCGAGCAGATCCCCCGCCGGATCGCGGCCTGAGGCGGGTGCCAGATCCGAGATCCCGACACCCACCAGCCGGAAGGGTGCTTTAGGGGCCAGATCGCGCAGCAGCTCTTCTGCCACCCGCCAGATCGCATCCGCCAGTTGCGCGGGCTCCCGCAGGCTGCGGCGGCGGGTCAGGATGCGGTGATCGGCCTGTTTCACCTTCACGGTGACGGTTTTTCCCTCAAGCTCGCGGGCCTTGGCGCGGTCCGCTACCTGTTCGGTTAAACGCCAGAGGTGGCTGAATAAAAGTTCGGTATCCGTCAGATCCTGATCGAAGGTGGTCTCTTTTGAGATGGATTTCGGCTGATCATGGGGGCAGACTTTGCGGGTATCGATACCCCGTGCGAGATGCCAGAGCCGCTCTCCTGTCTGGCCAAAGCGGTCCGTCAGATCGCGGATATCCCAATCCAGGATGTCGCTGACAGAGCGGATCCCGGCCTGTTCCAGTGCGCCCTGGGTGGACAGCCCCACCCCCCAGAGGATCCGCAGAGGCTTGTCTTTCAGAAAGGCCTGAGTTTCCGAACGCCCGATCACAGAAAAGCCCCTCGGCTTGTCGAGATCAGAGGCAATCTTGGCCAGGAACTTGTTATGCGAAAGCCCGACCGAGAGGCTGATGCCCAGGTCGCGTTCAACCTCATGGGCCAGCCGCGCCAGAAGTTCGGCGGCGGGGGCGCCGTGCAGTCTTTCGGTGCCGGTCAGATCCAGAAAGGCCTCATCCAGGCTCAGCGGCTCAACCGCAGGGGTCAGCGCTTCCATGCGGCTGCGCAGGCTGCGCGAGACCTCGGCATAGACCGACATGCGCGGCGGCACGACCACGGCTTCCGGGCAGCGCCTGCGCGCCTCAAACATCGGCATGGCGGAGCGGACGCCGTAAAGTCGTGCGATATAACAGCAGGTTGAGACCACCCCACGGGTGCCGCCCCCCACGATCAGCGGCCTGTCGCGCAGCTCGGGGTTCAGGTGCTTTTCGACGCTGGCGTAAAAGGCATCGCAGTCGAGATGTGCGATGCTGAGGCTGTTTAATTCGTCATGCGCAATCACCCGCGGGCTGCGGCACGTCGGGCAGCGCGGGCCGGTCGTCAGCGGGGTCAGGCAGTCGCGGCAAAGGGCGGGCATGGTGCAGATATGCGCCTTTTGCCCCGCCCCGCCAAGAGATTAGCGCGGTGAAATGCGCGCGGCCAGGGCTGCAGCCTGGGCGCGGATGTCGGGGATCGCGGTGATCTCCCACAGGGCGGCGCGGGTCGGCGGGCCAAGGGCCACCACACCGGGCATCAGGCTGCCGCTTTCGGTGATCAGCCGCCCGTCGGTGGTCACATCCGGGCCGATCCCCAGCGGGTCTTTGCGCGCAAAGCCGCGGGCGAAAAGATCTGCCAGAACCGGAGAGGCATGGGCAACCGGATCGCGGCGAATACCGCGGCAATCCACGATGAAGGCGGCTTCGATTTCTGTGATAGCTGTCGATCCGCGCGGGCGCAGGCAGGCGATCAGATTGCCCTCTGCGTCCCGTTTCGCGCCCTGAAACCCTGCCCGCAGGATCGTGAGCTGGCCGTCCTCCATGGCCCGGCGCAGGCGCAGGTCAGAGGCGTCGGGGATCCGGTGGCGATGCACCTCCCACCAGGAACTCGCGTGGCGCAGGAAGCGCCTGCGCTCCCGCTCGGGCCAGGCCTGCCAGATTTCAGCGATGAAGGGGCGGATGCCATCCACCACATCGCGCCATGTGCCTCCCGCAGCCTTTGCTGCGCGTGCTTTGCCGCGCAAAAAGCGCAAAAGCTGCGAGACACCCTGATCGAGGGGCAGATCGGCAGGCGTCAGTTTCATCGGCGCAGAGGGGGCATGGGGCAGCGGCAAAAGCCCCCGGCGGGACACGGCCAGGATCGGCCCCTCATGCCCCTTGTTCAAAAGCGAGAGCGCCTGATCGACCATCGACAATCCGGTGCCGATGATGATCACCCTGGCCCCCCGGTCCTCAGGGGCGCGGAAATCCCAGGCGCCGGTCACCGGATCACCCTCCCGGCTTTGCGGCAGGGCATGGCCGGTGGCCAGGATCGTCAGATCCCCGCGCAGCTGCCGCCCCGAGGCGAGGGTCACATCGCGCCCGTCGTCGGAGAGCTTCATCGCCTGGTCCTGCAGGATGTCAAACCGACCGCTGTCTTTCCAGGGATCCGCCAGATGAGTCAGGTAATCGCCATAAAGACGACGGCTTATGAAATCCTGCGGCGTGATCTCAGCGGTTTCCGGATGCGTGCGCAGCCAGTTCAGCAGATGCTCAGGCGTCTCAGGCCAAGCCGACATCTGCGCCACGCGGGTGTTGAGCAGGTGATCGGGGTCTCTGGTCGAATAGGCCAGACCCCGGCCGGGTTCAAAATGGCCCTCGATCAGCGTGATGTGAAACTGCGCCGCCTCTCTGGCCAGCAGATGGGCCGCGATCAACATGCCGGTTGCGCCGCCGCCGATGATGGTAATCCGCGCCCCGGACTGAAGGGGGGGCATCGGCGGGACGGCAGGGCTGGGCATCATGAGATCGGAGTTCCTGTCAGGCTGAGCAGCCCCGCGTCGTGCTCAGGGCGGACAGCCGGCAGCGCAACCGCAGCGGGACCGGCGGTTGCGCTATTCTGGCCCTCAGTGCCCCGAAAATGCAAGTCACGACCGGATCGGGCCGGCGGGCGCGGCGATCAGGGGAGAAGGATAAAGCCTGCCAGGCTGAGCATCGCCATCAGCGCAATGGCCAGGCCTGCGTAATCCGAAAAGCCCGGCTGCGGGTTGCGAAACATCTCTTTCATGAGGCCACCCGCTTTTCACTCCGTCCCCCGCCGGCAAGAAGGCGGTCGCGCAGCGCCTTCCCCTCTGGCCAGGGGCCAAAGCCGGAGGCGACATTGACGTGCCCGGCAAGTCCCAGATCGCTCAGCTCTGCGCCCCAGACCTGCGAGAGGCTGCGGGCCTGGGAAAAGCGCATCCAGGGATCATTGCGGCTGGCCGCCAGGATCACCGGCACGGGAAGCTCCGTCTCCGGAATGCGGCCGAAAGGTGAGGTCCGGGGGCTGACAGAGGGTTCGGCCGGAGCGACCAGGAGGGCCGCCCGCACCCGCAGTTGCGGCCAGCGGGCCAGCACCCGGGCACTCAGAATTGCGCCTAAGGAATGGCCCACCAGAATGGAATCGGGGTGTTGCAGCAGCAGACCCGCCAGCTCCGCCTCCCAGGTTTCCGGGTCAGGGTGAGAGGGGTTTGACAGATCCACCATCAGCGCGCTCGGGTCGGTGACGGCCCACCAATGCTGCCAGTGGGGGGCGTCTGATCCGTCAAGGCCAGGAACCAGTAGGGTGCGTTGCATGGCGATCTCCGGGGTACAGTCAGCTCACTACGGCTTAACTCTACCCCGGAAGTCGTCTTTTCGCACTTTCAAAGAAAATGGCGAAAAGAGAAAAATATTCTCTCAGCGATCCCGGGTGTTGACCGGATAGGCGGTGGTGAACTTCATCCGCTCCATCGCGAAATGCGAGGTGACATTCTTGATCGGCACCGCATCCGTGAGGCGTTTATACAGCCCGTCGAAGGAGCGGATGTCGGGAATGGCGACACGCAACAGGTAATCCATCTCTCCCGCCATCCGGTAAACTTCCATAATTTCCGGGATGTTAGATGTCACATTCTCAAAATTCTCGCGCCATTCGGTAGAGTGATCCGGCGCCTCGATCCCCACAAACACCGTCAGTCCGAAGCCCAGCCGGTTCGGGTCCGCCAAGGCGACACGGCCGGTCAGAATGCCATTGGCCTCGAGTTTCTGGATCCGTTTCCAGCAGGGCGTCTGCGAGAGCCCCACCCGATCTGCGATCTGGGCCACGGGAAGGGTCGCATCCCGCATCAGTTCCGCGATGATCTTCCGGTCGATGAGGTCGAGATCGTCCATTCTGCCACTCTCCTGGGGCCGGGCCTCGTTGGCCTGCGCGGGCGGAAAGATGACATTTGGCCTGAAAATGTCCAGTTTCATTCGCCAAAGAACATGAATTTGCTCTCTGTGGCTATTTTTCAGGGGAAAACTTCCACGATCGGGCTGAGTCGGGCGGGATTTATACTCCGGTCCCTCAGTTCGCAGGGGAAAGGCTGCGACACAGCAGAGACTTTCTGCGCTCGTAGAAGAATCCTCCTAAAACACGATTAACTTAGCCGAGAATACTCTGTTGCCAAAGACGACTCCTGCGGTCGATATTTATTCGGGATCACCCTTTGGCGGGATCAACAGCAGAAGAGGGAAGCATGACTGGCAGGGATAGGAAAGTGCCGGGGGCGCGGGGCGAAGCTCTGGTCCTGGTTCAGCTGACCGACCGGCGCACGGGTTCAGTGCATCGTGTGGATGGTCGTCCCCTCGCGGCCTGGGTTCCGCCTTCGGGGATCGCTGAGGCCACTGCGCAACTGATGTCGGGGCGCGATCCGCAGGTCTGGAGCGTGCGGGTGATGGAAATGGCCTCCTGATCGGCCCTGCGCTGAAATGAGAACAAGCGCAGGCCCGCGCCGCGCCTGGTGGTCAGATGTCCCGGCGTTAAGGCGGGGCAGGGGGCGGATGCTCTGAAAGGCCCCGGTGCCTGGGAAAGATATCCCGACTGTCTTGGGTTTGTGGCGTGTATCGTCCGGTTGTTTTACTTGATTGGCGTGAATTGCGGAACTATTTCCCGTGTTCGGAGGTGCCCTATGGCCATTGAGATCAGCGGTATCAGCAAACAGTTTGGCAAGACCCAGGTTCTGCGCGGCATCGATCTGTCGATCGCCGACCGGGAGCTTGTGGCGCTTCTCGGCCCCTCAGGGTCCGGAAAAACCACACTTTTGCGCATCATCGCCGGCCTGGAGTGGCCCGATGCGGGGCAGCTGGTCGTCGCGGGCGAAGACTGGATGCAACTGGGGGCCAAAGACCGCCGCATCGGCTTTGTCTTCCAAAGCTATGCGCTGTTTCCCCATATGAGCGTGCGCGAGAACCTGGCTTTTGGCCTGACCGTGCGTCCCAAAGCGCAGCGCCCCTCAGCAGCAGAAATCAAATCCCGGGTGGATGAGCTTCTGAGCCTCTTGCAGATCGACACGCTTGGGGATCGCTACCCCGCGCAGCTTTCGGGCGGTCAGCGCCAGCGGGTGGCGCTTGGCCGGGCCTTGGCGATTGAGCCGCGGGTTCTGCTGCTGGATGAGCCCTTTGGTGCTTTGGATGCCGCGATCCGCCGCGACCTTCGCCGCTGGCTGCGTGACGTGCATGAGCGCACCGGCTCAACCACGATTTTTGTCACTCACGACCAGGAAGAGGCCTTTGAACTGGCCGACCGCGTGGTGGTGATGGAGCAGGGCCGCATCGCCCAGATCGGCACCGCCGATCAGATCCACGATCACCCCGCCACGCCCTTTGTCGCGCGCTTCATGGGGGCAGTGATTGAGCTGCCGGTGACGCTGCGGGCCGGGCGGGCGGAGTTGAAGGGGGTGGACACCTCGGCCCTGCCGCGCCGACCGCTGGGCGATGGTCCGGCGACGCTCTTCCTGGCACCCGATCAGGTGGCCCTGGAGGCTGATCCCGCCAGTCCCTTCCTGGTGACGGGTGTCAGCTCCACCGGCAGGCTTTTGCGCGTGACGCTTGAGGCCCCGGGACTGCCCGTCGTTGAGCTTGATCTGCCGCGCCTTCAGGCGCGCGCTGTGGCCGTTGGCCAGAATTTCCGCCTGCGTCCGCTGGCCGGCGCGGTCTTTTCCGCGCCGCGCAGCCCAGCTGCGGCGGACCCCATTGATCGTCTTCCGGTAAAGGAAAACATTGCATGAAACACTCGATTTTCCGCGTGGCCGCTCTGGTGGCGGGTCTGGGGGCTGCCGCTCCGGCGCTGGCGCAGGACAGCATCCTCAACGTCTCTTATGACATCGCACGAGAGCTTTTTGAGGATTTGAACCCGAAGTTCATCGCGCAGTGGAAGGCCGATAAGGGCCGCGATCTGACGATCGACCAAAGCCACGGCGGCTCCTCGCGCCAGGCGCGGGCGATCCTCGAAGGGCTGGCCGCTGATGTGGTCACCTTCAACCAGGAGACCGATATCGATGCTCTGGTTGAGGGCGGTCTGGTCGATCAGAACTGGCGTGAGGCTTTCCCCAACGGCGCCTCGCCCTATTACTCGCTGCCGGCCTTCCTTGTGCGCAAGGGCAACCCCAAGAACATTCAGGACTGGGGTGATCTGGCGAAAGAGGGCGTGCAGCCGGTCTTCCCGAACCCCAAAACCTCCGGCAATGCGCGCTATACCTATCTCGCGGCCTACGCCTGGGGGCTGAACGAATTTGGTGGTGATCATGCGAAAACCCAGGACTTCGTGAAAAAGCTGCTCTCCAACGTGCCGGTCTTTGACACCGGCGGTCGCGCCGCCACCCAGACCTTTGCCGAGCGTGAGATCGGCGATGTGCTGGTCACCTTTGAGGCTGAGACCGGCGGAATTGCCGCGGAATATGCCGACAAGGGCTTTGAGCGTGTGACGCCCTCAATCTCGCTTTTCTCGGCCTTCCCGGTGGCTCTGGTGGGTGCGAATGCGAAGAAAAAGGGCAGCGAAGAGGTGGCCACGGCCTATCTGAACTGGCTCTACACCCCTGAGGCGCAAAAGGCTCTCGCTGAGCATTATTACCGCGTGACAGACAAAGACGTGGCAGCGGCCTATGCCGACAAACTGCCTGAGGTGAAACTTGTCACCGTGGATGAGGCTTTCGGTGGCTGGGAGAAAGTCCGCGCCGAGCATCTCGCCGATGGTGGCATCCTTGACCAGGTTTTCGTCAACCGCTGAGGGTTCATAAATGACCGCTGCCGCTCCGATCCGGGCGAAGCGCGTGCTGCCGGGGTTCACATTGAGCCTCGGCACAACGCTTTTATATCTGACCGTTGTCATTCTGATCCCGGTGCTGGCCCTGGTGCTGAAAGGCGCAGATATCGGGCCGCAGCGCTTCTGGGTCATTGTCACATCGGCCCGCGCGCTGGCGGCCTTTCAGGTCACGCTGACGGCGGCGCTGATTGCGACGGTCTTTAACGCCTTTTACGGGCTTCTGATGGCCTGGGTTCTGGTGCGCTATGAGTTTCCGGGGCGCAGGCTGCTCGATGCGCTGATGGATATTCCCTTCGCGCTGCCGACGGCCGTGGCGGGTCTGTCGCTGACGGCACTCTTTTCGGCCAATGGCTGGTTCGGGCAGTTGCTGGCCCCGCTTGGCCTTGTTCCGGTCTACACCATCTGGGGTGTGGCGATTGCCATGGCCTTCACCTCGATCCCCTTCGTGGTGCGCACCGTGCAGCCCGTCCTTGAAGATCTGGACCCCGCCTATGAGCAGGCGGCCCGCACGCTTGGCGCATCCGACTGGACGATCTTTTCGCGGGTGGTTTTCCCGCAGATCCTTCCGGCATTCCTTGCGGGGGTGACGATCTCCTTTGCGCGCTCGCTGGGCGAGTTCGGCGCGATCGTTTTCATCGCCGGAAACCTGCCCTTTAAAACGGAGATCGCCTCGCTTCTCACCTTCATCCGGCTTGAGGAATATGACTACCAGGGCGCGGCGGCCATTGCGCTGGTGTTGCTGATGTTTGCGGTGATCCTGCTGGTCATCTCAAACCGCCTCCAGGCCTGGGCCGCACGTTACCGGGGGCAGGCATGAGCATCGTGCATCATAAAGAAAGCCGCCTGGTTCCGCGTCTGCTGATCGGTCTGGCCGTGGCGCTGACGCTGCTGATGGTAGTGGCGCCGCTGATCTTCATCTTCTGGAGCGCCTTTTCCAAAGGCTGGGACGTTTATGTCTCCAATATCCTGCATCCGGTGACGCTGCATGCGATCTGGCTGACCACCCTGGTGGCGGTGATCGTGGTGCCGCTGAACGTGGCCTTTGGGGTGGCGGCCGCCTGGGCGGTGGCGCGGTTTAAATTCCCCGGTCGCGGGCTGGTGCTGACGGCGATTGAGATCCCCTTTTCGGTCTCGCCGATCATTGCGGGCATTTGTTACCTTTTGCTCTATGGCCGGCAGGGGCTCCTGGGGCCCTGGCTGATGGCGAATGACTGGCAGGTGCTGTTTGCGCTGCCGGGGATTGTGCTGGTCACCATGTTTGTCACCTCGCCCTTTGTCGCCCGTGAAGTGCTGCCGCTGATGCAGGCCCAGGGGTCAGAGCAGGAGCAGGCGGCCGTGACGCTGGGTGCGAGTGGCTGGCAGATTTTCCGCCGGGTGACGCTGCCCAATATCCGCTGGGCGCTGCTTTACGGTGCGGTGCTCTGCACCGCGCGGGCGGTGGGAGAGTTCGGCGGCGTCTCGGTGGTCTCGGGCAATATCCGTAGCCAGACGAATACGCTGCCGCTGCATGTAGAGCTTTTGTTCAACGATCTGAACGCCGTGGGGGCCTTTGCCGCAGCCTCAACGCTGACGGTGATTGCGCTGGTGGCGCTGGTGGTGAAATCCATCCTGGAAAGCCGCCGCCACCAGGCCTGAGGATCTTCGCGCATTGGAGAAAAGCCGCCCCCTGTCGGGGCGGCTTTTTTGATGCTGGCCGTGGCAGGTTCATTCCGTTCACGCATAACCTCAGGCGGAAAGTTTGGATTTTCTCTGTCTCTTCAGATGATAGACTGCGGCCAGTCATTCGGCCCGCGCTTCGCCCGGGCCTCAGCTTAAAGGACCCTGCCATGACCGCAGCGCTTCCCGCCTCCACCCGCGATCTTATGGCGAAATTCGGCATTGAGGCCTCGGTCTTTACCGGCGGTCCGATGGCCAGTTTCAGCCCGCTGACCGGTGAGCAGATTGCCGGGCTGACCCCGACCTCTGCCGCTGAGACCGATGCCGCGATTGCCCGCGCGCATGCCGCCTTCCTGACCTGGCGTAACCTGCCCGCCCCGCGCCGGGGGGAGCTTGTGCGTCTGCTGGGCGAAGAGCTGCGCGCCGCGAAAGAAGACCTCGGCCGTCTCGTCTCGATTGAGGCCGGCAAAAGCGCCTCGGAGGGTCTGGGCGAAGTCCAGGAGATGATCGACATCTGCGATTTCGCCGTTGGTCTGTCCCGTCAGCTTTACGGTCTGACCATCGCGACTGAGCGTCCCGGTCACCGCATGATGGAGACATGGCACCCGCTGGGTGTTGTGGGCATCATCTCGGCTTTCAACTTCCCCGTTGCGGTCTGGTCCTGGAACGCGGCGCTGGCGCTGGTCTGCGGCAACCCGGTGGTCTGGAAACCCTCAGAGAAGACACCGCTGACCGCGCTGGCCAGCCAGGCCATCCTGGACCGCGCGCTGAAGCGCTTTGGCGCGGATGCGCCCGAAGGGCTGAGCCAGGTTCTGATCGGCGGCGCGGATGTCGGCAATGCCCTGGTGGTGAACCCGAAAGTGGCGCTGGTTTCGGCCACCGGCTCGACCCGCATGGGGCGCATTGTCGGCCCGAAAGTGGCGGAGCGCTTTGGCCGCACCATTCTGGAACTGGGCGGCAATAACGCAGGCATCGTCACGCCTTCGGCGGATCTCGATATGGCGCTGCGCGCGATTGCTTTCGGGGCCATGGGCACCGCCGGTCAGCGCTGCACCACCATGCGCCGCCTTTTCGTGCATGAGAGCGTCTATGACACCCTGGTGCCGCGCCTGATCAAGGCCTATGCCTCGGTCTCGGTGGGCAATGTGCTGGAAACCCAGGCCCTGGTCGGTCCTTTGATCGACAAGGACGCTTTTGACGGCATGCAAAAAGCGCTTGAGGCCGCAAAAGCGGCAGGCGGCACCGTCCATGGCGGCGAACGTCAGCCCGTGGGTCCGGACACCGCCTATTACGTGAAACCGGCGCTGGTTGAGATGCCTTCGCAGACCGGTCCGGTGCTGCATGAGACCTTTGCGCCGATCCTTTACGTCATGAAATACAGTGACTTCGATCAGGTGATCGAGCTGCACAACGCTGTGGGGGCGGGGCTGTCCTCCTCGATCTTCACGCTGGATATGCGCGAGATGGAGACCTTCCTTTCGGCTTCGGGCTCGGACTGCGGCATTGCCAACGTCAATATCGGCACCTCGGGTGCAGAAATCGGCGGGGCCTTCGGTGGTGAGAAAGAGACCGGGGGCGGTCGTGAATCCGGCTCGGACGCCTGGCGCGCTTATATGCGCCGCGCGACCAATACGGTGAACTATTCCCGGGCCCTTCCCCTGGCTCAGGGCGTGGTCTTCGACATCGACTGATTGCAGAGCCCGCATCGTCTTGACCCTGCCCCGGTGCCCATTAGGGTGCCGGGGTTATCTTTTGGGGGACGGCCATGAAGCAACTCACACTCGGCGCACAGGGACCAAAGGTCTCGCAGATCGGCCTTGGCTGTATGAGCATCGCCGGGGCCTATGGCCCGACCACCGAAGACGAGGCCTTTGCCCTCCTCGATGCCGCCTGGGAGGCGGGGGTCACCTTTTACGACACCGCCAATATCTATGGCATGGGCCGCTCGGAAGAGATCCTCGGCCGCTGGATGGCGGATCGCCGCCCCGAGGGGCTGGTGCTGGCGACCAAAGCCTCGATCATCCCCGGTCCGCCACGTCAGATCAGCAATGAGGCGGCGCATCTGCGCTCAGAGCTTGAAGGCTCGCTGAAACGTCTTGGGGTGGAACGGGTGGATCTGTTTTACGCCCACCGCCGCGACCCTTCCGTCGAGCCGGAGGTCCTGGCCGAGACCATGGCCGCGCTGATCCGCGAAGGGAAGATCGGCGGCTATGGCGTGTCGGAATGGGCCCCTGCCAGCCTGCGCCGCGCCCATGCGGTGCATCCGGTGACGGCGGTGCAAAGCGAATATTCGCTCTGGACCCGCCAGCCGGAACTGGGAATGCTCCAGGCCTGCGCGGCGCTGGGCGTGGGCTTTGTGCCCTTCTCGCCGGTCGGGCGGGGGATGCTGACCGACCGTGTGCAAAACCCCGCGGATTACGCCCCGGGCGATTTCCGCGCCCGCAACCCGCGTTTCCTGCCCGGCACATTTGAGCGCAATATGGCGGCTGTCGCGCCCTTCCGCGACTTCGCGGCCGCGCGCGGGCTGTCGACGGCGACGCTGGCCATGGCCTGGGTTCTGGCGCAGGGCGAAGGCGATCTGATCCCGATCCCCGGCACCCGCAGCGTCAAACACCTGCGCGAATGCCTGGCGGGCGCGCAGGTGCAGCTCAGCGCGGCAGATCTGCAGGAGATTGAGCGGATTTTGCCCCCCGGTTTTGCAGAGGGTGGCCGCTATGCGGCGGCGCAGACCCTCGGCGTCGAAAGTTACGGCTGAGGGTCGCGACGGCGGAAAAGCCGCGAGAAAAGGCCCCGCCGCCGGGTGGGGCCCAGATCCGGCAGCGCGATGACCGGGCGGATCTGCAGCACGCTTTCCATCTGACGCGCGGTGTGGATTGCAGGGTTCTTCAATTCCAGCAGGAAGGCCAGGGCCACGGCGAGCAGCCCTGAGGCCAGGCCCCCTGCTGCCATGATTTTGCGCCGCCCGGTTGAGAGCGAATGATCCGCCGGAAGGGCCGCTTCAAGCAGGGTGAAATGCTCAGTCTGCTGTTCGCTGTCGAGCCGCTGGGTGGTCTCAGCCTCAGCGCGGCGGCGATTGATGACCGAATACTGATCCTGAAGCTGCTGCTGGCGCCGCAGATAAGTGCCCAGACGGGTCTCAACCATGGGGGTCAGGCTGATCGAGTCCTGCAGCTCTGCGATCCGCTCCTCCACGCCTTTATGCCGGCTCTGAAGCGCCTCCATCCGCGCCTCCAGGAGAGACATGCGGCGCTGTTCCACCACGCGGGGGGCCGCGACGGCCTGAAGCGGCATCAATTCCTGCTGCAGATCCATGATCTGACGGTCATATTCGCGGATCTGCACCTCAAGCAGCGATAGTTCCTGGCGTCTTGCGGCCAGGCTTTCCGGCAAAGCAGCGATCTGCGAATTCTTGAAGGCGGTGATCTCGGCTTCCAGAGCGGCCAGCTCACCCGACAGGCGCCGCTCTTCGCTGGCATAAAAGTCGAGGGTTTCGCGGGCCACGGTGCTTTTGCGGGCGGCGGTGCTGTCGAGAATTTTCTGCGCCAGCTCATTGGCCATATCGGCGGCCATATCGGGATCGGGCATCACCACGCGGATCACGATCGCCGAAACGGCGGTCTCGGCGTTGACGCCATGCGGGGTGCGGATCGACTCAAGGTTGACCGAATTGCGCATGATCGACAGGCGCTGCCCGATCGGAAGCTCCGGTGCGGTGTCAAAGATGCCGTAACGCTCTGCCAGCCCCAGCAGCGAGTCGCGGCTGCGGATCTGCTGCTCCAGAAGCTGCATCCGCTGCCCCGACTGGGTGACCGATTCCGCCGCCGTAGCCCCCGCGATCCGCGGCAGCTCCATCTGCAGAATGGCCGTGCTTTCAAACGAGCGCTGACGCTGCATCGCCACGACGAAAGACAGAATCGAGCCGATCAGAAAAACAAACAGGATCAGCACGAGATGGCGGCGGATCAGATCCACAAGATCCGTGAGGCTGCGGATGTTTCCCATCAGAACCACCGTTTTCTGCGTGCCGGACTGTCCTCGGCGCGGTTGAGAACCACCCCGATCAGCTCGCTGCGCTCGCGGATCATCTCTTCGCAGCGGGCAATATCTGCCGGGGCAGAGCGTTTGCCATCCACCACCAGAAGAACCCCGTCCACCTCGGGCAGAAAGCCGAAGACATCGTCGCTGCCAAGGATCGGCGGCAGATCAAACAAAATGACATCCGGGCGCAGATCTTCGGTCATATGCTCAAGCGCCAGGGCCGTAGAGGGCTCCTGCAAAAGCTCGGCGGCATCGGGTTCTGCCTGCTGGTTCAGCCCGAGCGCCAGATTGCGGCCATAGCGCAGAAAGTGGCTTTCAACCGCATTCTGTCCGGTCAGCATATCGCGCATGATCCCCGGCTCCGTCACCCCGAAGCGGTTGTGCAGCGAGGGGCGGCGCAGATCGAAGTCGAGCAGCGCCGTCCGGCCCGAGGGGCGCCGCGCCAGCGAGAGCGCCAGATTGGCGGCGACCGTCGTGGTGCCGCAGCCCCGTCCCGGTGCGGTAATGGCCACACGCCGCCAGCCGCGCTCTCCCAGGGCATGGAGCAGCCGGGTTCTGAGGTGGTCGTAAAGCAGCCCGACCGGATCGTCTTTGTGGGTGGGAATCAGATGGCGGCTTGCGGCGGATTTCGTATCCAGCGGGACCGGGGGCAGACTGGCCCAGATCTGCGAGGTGGCCGAGCGAAGGGCATCATCCCCGGCAGGCGGCAGCACGACGGCAGCGGTCCGGCGTCCCCCAAAGGGTGTAAGTCCGCTGGTGCGAACTCTTTTTCCGCCTTCGGGCTCTTCCGTCGTTCTGCCTGCCTTCATCACTTATTCTCAAATTCCAGGACTCGTAAAATACTGAGCGTCCCCGCCGTCCGGCCAAAACGCCCTCTTGGTAATGCACAAGGGGGCCAAACGGTTTCCTGAGATTAGCGGATCGGGGCTTTTTGAGAAAGACATTCATCCGGAAACGGTCTGCGTCCGGAAACGGTTTGACGAAGCAGCCGTAAAACCCGGATCATATCTGAAAGCGGAAGCGGCGGAGGGGTGCATGACGGGGCAGATCTGTGATGCGGTGATTATCGGCCGCAACGAGGGCGAGCGGCTGAAGGCCTGCCTCGGATCGGTGCAGGGCCTGTTCCGGCGCGTGATCTATGTCGACAGCGGCTCAACTGACGGCTCGCAGGCGGCCGCGGCGGCCCTGGGCGCTGAGGTGGTGACGCTGGATCTCTCGCAGCCCTTCACGGCGGCGCGGGCGCGCAATGCGGGGCTGGCGCAGCTGGCCGGGGATCCGCCGGATCTGGTGCAGTTTCTGGACGGTGACTGCCGCATGGACCCGGACTGGCCGGCGCAGGCCCGGGCCTTTCTGGCGGCGCAGGCGGATGTGGCGGTGGTCTGTGGTCGCAGACGCGAGATTGCGCCGGAGGCTTCGGTTTATAACCGTCTGGCTGATGCCGAATGGGACACCCCCGTCGGAGAGGCCAGGGCCTGTGGGGGCGATGCGATGATGCGTTACGCCCCGCTGGTGGCCCTGGGCGGCTATCGCGCGGATCTGATCGCCGGAGAGGAGCCGGAGCTTTGCCTGCGCCTCAGGCAGGCGGGGTTTCGCATCTGGCGCCTTGATGCGGAGATGACGCTCCATGATGCGGCTGTCGCAGTGGTGGCAGCGGATGCGTCGCGCGGGCCATGCCTTTGCCGAAGGGGCCGCGCTTCATGGGGCGGCACCCGAGCGGCATTGGGTGGCGGAGACGCGCCGGGCGCTGCTTTGGGGCGCGGCGCTTCCACTGGTCACGGTGATCGGCGGGCTGCTTTATGCGCCGCTGTGGCTTTTGCTGCTGATCTGGCCGCTGCAATGGCTGCGTCTGCGCCGCAGGATGGGGGGAGAGCGCAGTTTTTTTACCCTGCTCGGGCGCTTTCCTGAGGCGCAGGGCGCGCTGGGCTATCTCTGGCAAAGGCTGCGCGGCAGGAAGGGGGGGGCTGATCGAATATAAATGATCAGCCGCCGCGCCGCAGTCGCAGGGCATCTGCCACAAGCTCGGGCAGCAGCAGCGCACAGCGCAGATAGCGGCCCGCAAGACGGCGCGGCGACGACAGCATCCGCCAGAGCCATTCCATCGCGATCTTCTGCACCCAGACCGGTGCGCGCTTCTGATGGCCGCCAAGGAAATCCAGACCAGCCCCGATTGAGGCAAAGCCGGTCTGCGGCGCAATGCTCCGCGCCCTCGCAGCAAGGATCTCCTGGCGCGGGGCGCCCAGGGCCAGAAAGCAAAGTCCCGCACCGCTGTCGCGGACCTCAGCCAGCAGGGCATCGGCCGCCGGGCTTTGCGGGTCAAATCCCATGGGCGGGGCGATCCTGGCGCTGATCTGCAGCCCCGGCAGACGGCGTGTCAGATCCTGCGCCGCATCCGCCAGCGCCGCGTCGGACGAGCCGAAAAGCGCGATGCTGAGCCCGGAGTCCCGCGCCAGTTCTGCCATGGGGACCACCAGTTCCGAGCCCGGCACCAGGCTCACCGGCTTTTTTGCAAGCCGCGAGAGCCAGACCACCGGATTGCCATCCGCCACCACCAGGTCCTGCGCCAGATAGGCGTCGAGAAAGGCCTCGTCCTGGCGCAGCTTGACCAGATGATCGAGGTTCAGCGTGGCCAGCGCAAAGCCCCGACGCTGCCTCATCCGCTCGCGCAGTTCAGCCATAAGCCGCGCCCGATCGGGAATGTTGACCCTGAGGCGGCGGTCCCTGATGCGAAAGTCCATGAAGCCCTCCTGGCAGCGGCTGTCTCAGGGGAGCCGAATTTACGCTCTGCGGCAAGCCCGTGCGGCTTAATTCGTTGTGAGATGGCGTGGCCGTGCTAGTCTGAGGGCCGCCATCGCGCCAGAGACCTGCATGCCCAATCTGTTTGCCTATATCGTTCTGTTGCTCTGGCCGCTGGTCGTCTGGACGCTGTTTCAAAAGCTGCCGCCGGGGCGGGCGCTGATCTGGGCGGTGCTTTCGGGCTATATGTGGCTGCCGCCCGTTGCCAATTTCGACCCGCCGGTTCTGCCACCCTTTGACAAAAACACGTTGACGGTTCTGTCCTGCTGGCTGGCGGCCTGGGGTGTCACCGGGGTGCGGGCGGGGCTAATTCCCAAAGATCTGACGGGGCGTCTTCTCGCACTGCTCTATCTGTTCTGGCCGGTGGTCACGGTCTTTGCCAATTCCGAGCCGGTGCCGCGCGGCCGCTTTGAGCCCATTCCGGGGATGAGCTACCCCGATCTGCCCTCGATGATATTTGAGCAGTTCTACGCGCTGATGCTTCTGGGGCTGGCGCGGCAGCTTCTGACCAAGCGTGAGGATCTTACCGCGCTGCTCCAGGCGCTGATGGTGGCGGGCCTCGTCTATTCGCTGCTCATGCTGGTTGAGGTGGTGCTCAGCCCGCAGCTGAACACCTGGATTTACGGCTTTTTCCAGCATGACTTCGGGCAGATGATGCGCCAGGGCGGGTTCCGCCCCATCGTCTTTATGCCCCACGGCCTTTGGGTGGCCCTGTTCGCGGCCTCGGCGCTCTGGGCGGCACTGGCGCTGACCCGCCATGCCTCTGATCGCGAGCGGCCCTTTCTGATGGGCTGCACCCTTTGGCTGATGATCGTGCTGATCCTGTGTAAGTCGCTGGGCGTCCTGATCTTTTCGGCGCTTCTCTTTCCGGCGATCTGGCTTTTGTCGCCGCGGATGCAGTTGCGCATCGCGCTGGTGCTGGTGGTTGTGGCGCTCTGCTATCCGGTCTTCCGCTCGTCAGCGGCCTTTCCGGCAGACTGGCTGATCGAGACCGCCGCCCGCATTGAGCCCGAGCGTGCGCTCTCGCTGGAGTTCCGGCTGGTGAATGAGACGATCCTGCTGGACCGCGCGGGGTTGCAGCCGCTGACCGGATGGGGGGGCTATGGCCGCAATATGACCTTCAGCGTCTGGGATGGCCGGGTGGAATCCGTGACCGACGGGCGCTGGATCATCATGCTGGGCATGTTCGGCTGGCCGGGGTTTCTGGCGGAATTTGGTCTGCTGGCGCTGCCGGTTCTGCGGGCGGCTTTGCGAAAGACGACTGACGCCTGGCCGGTATTCACGGCATTGGCGCTGATCCTTGCGGTGAATATATTTGACCTGCTGCCCAATGCCACGCTGACCACCCTGACCTGGCTGATCGCCGGTGCGCTCTGGGCAGGTGTTCCCGCGTCAGAAGAGGAGAGTCAGAAAATTCGGGATCCCTTCCAGCGCGAAAAGCGTACTCTCATCTGATGTGCTGCCTCTGTGCCGGGGCGGCATCGCTTTGAGTGCAACAGTATTAGGCTTTGCCGGGTCCGGGCCCGGTCTGATTTGAAAGATACGGCTGTGGATTTGAACGAGTATCCGGAAGGTGACATTGCCATTATCGGTATGGCGGCCCATCTGCCGGGGGCGCAGGACATCGGCGCCTATTGGAAGAACCTTTGCGCCGGTATTGAATCGATCCGCCGCCTGAGCCCGGAGGAACTGGCTCAGGCCGGGGAAGACCCTGCGCGCATGCGGCGCAGCAATTACGTGCCCGCCGCCGTGGTGCTTGATGGTTTTGAAGATTTTGATGCGGAGTTCTTTGGCCTTTCGCCCAAAGAAGCCGCCATCATGGATCCGCAGCATCGCCAGTTTCTGGAAGTGGCCTGGGAGGCGCTGGAAGATGCCGGCCATCCGCCGGGCAGCTTTGCCGGGCCGACCGGGGTTTTCGCCGGTTGCGGCATGGGGAGCTATTTCTATTGCAACATCTGCTCCAACCCGGATCTGGTGCAGAACACCGGCATGTTCCTGCTGCGCCATACCGGCAATGATAAGGACTTTCTGCCCACCCGCGTCAGCCATATCTTTGATCTGAAAGGCCCCTCAATCACGGTGCAGACCGCCTGTTCCACCTCGCTGGTGGCGGTGCATCTGGCGGTGCAAAGTCTGCTGAGCGGAGAGAGTGACATGGCCCTCGCCGGGGGGGTCACGATTGAGCTGCCCCATCGGCGCGGCTATCTCTACCAGGAGGGGGAGATCCTGTCGCCGGACGGGCACTGTCATGCCTTTGACCATCGCGCCCAGGGGACGATTTTCGGCTCAGGCGCGGGCTGTGTGGTGCTGCGGCGGCTGCGCGATGCCATTGCGGATGGCGATCAGATTCATGCGGTGATCCGCGGCACGGCAGTGAACAATGACGGTGCTGCCAAGGCGGGCTATCTGGCGCCTTCGGTTGACGGACAGGCGGCCGCGATCCGCGAAGCCCATCAGATGGCGGGGGTTCCCCCTGAGACCATCGGCTATGTCGAATGCCATGGCACCGGCACCTGGCTGGGCGATCCGATCGAAGTGGCCGCGCTGACCGAGGCGTTTCGCGCCGGCACCGACCGTGAGAATTTCGCGAAAATTGGTTCTGTAAAGACCAATATCGGCCATCTGGATACCGCCGCCGGGGTGGCCAGCCTGATCAAAGCCAGCCTCGCGGTGCGCGAGGGGCAGATCCCGCCGAGCCTTGGCTATGAGGCGCCCAACCCCGCCATCGCCTTTGAGGGCTCGCCCTTCTCAGTCAATGACCGGCTGTCAGAGTTTCCGCGCCTCGGGGCCCCGCGCCGGGCCGGGGTGAACTCGCTGGGCGTGGGTGGCACCAATGCCCATGTCATCGTCGAAGAACCCCCTGAGCGGGCACCCTCTGAGCAGTCGGACTGGCCCTTTCAGCTGCTCACCCTCTCGGCCCGTTCGAAAAAGGCGCTTGATGCGGCCTCGGCGCGGCTGGCCGCGCATCTGCGGGAAAGTCCCGGGGTCAATCTCGCCGATGTGGCCTTCACTCTGAAGGAGGGCCGCAAGCCCTTTGAGCACAACCGCGTGCTGGTCGCCGAAACCGCCCTTGAGGCTGCGGAACTGCTGGAGAAGGGCGATCGTTACCGCGTCTTTACCCAAAGCCGCGCAGCAACCCCGCCCGAAGTGGTCTTCATGTTCCCAGGCGGCGGGGCACAATATATCCACATGGCCCGCGATCTTTATGAGACCGAGCCGGTCTTTCGGGAGTGGATGGAGCGCGGATTTGCCGTCCTTGGTGAGGAAACCGGGGCCGGGCTGCGCCGTCTCTGGCTTCCTGCGCCCGGAGAAGAGGCCGCTGCCGCCGCCAGCCTGACGCAGCGCCCCTCGCAGCAGTTGCCGCTGATCATGATGGTCGAATATGCCCTGGCGCAGCTTTGGATGAGCTGGGGTGTTGAGCCGGATTATCTGATCGGCCATTCGATGGGCGAAAACACCGCAGCGGCCCTGGCAGGGGTGATGTCCTTTGAGGATTGCCTGCGCCTGGTGCGCCTGCGGGGTGAGCTCTTCGACAGCATCCCCAGGGGGGGCATGCTTTCGGTGCCGCTGTCTGAGGCGGATCTGCGCCGCGAGCTGGGGGACAGTCTGGATCTGGCTTCGGTCAATGCGCCCGGGCTTTGCGTGGTCTCCGGTCCCGATGCAGAGCTTGAGGCCCTGGCGCAGCGTCTGTCAGCCCGGGGCATCGACAGCCAGCGCGTGCCGATCGACATCGCCGCTCACTCGCGGATGCTCGAGCCGATCCTGAAGCCCTTTGGTGATTTTCTGCGCAGCATAAATCTTGCTGCACCGCAGAAAACCATCATTTCGAACCGCAGCGGAAGGCCGCTGACCGCCGCAGAGGCGACGGATCCCGATTATTGGGTCATGCACCTGCGTGGCACCGTGCAATTTGCAGCCGGGCTGTCCTGGCTGAGTTCTGAGCCGCGGATTTTCCTTGAGGTCGGTCCCGGTAAGGCCCTGTCTTCCCTGGCTCAGGCCAATGGTGTGGCCTCTGAGCGGGTGGTTTCTTCTCTGCGCCACCCTGACCAGGTTTTGGGCGATGATCTGCATTTTGTCACCATGTTCGGGCGTCTGAGCGGACTTGGTCTCTCTCTTGACTGGGCTCCGCTTTGGGGCGGGCAATCGCGTCGGCGTCTCTCTCTGCCGGGATATCCTTTCCAGCGCAGCCGCTATTTTATCGAACCTGGTAAAATTGCTGCACCGCAGAATGCTGCACCCATGCTGCGCCGCAGCGATGATGCGGCGGACTGGGGCTGGCAAAAGATCTGGCGACCGCGTGAGACGGGCGGACCCCTCGCAGCAGAGCTTTCCGGCATGGCGCCGCAGGACTGGCTGATCTTTACCGATGCCGGTGGCGTTCTGGCCCGGCTGGCGGATCGTCTGCGCAGCGCCGGACAGCGCGTTGTGACCGTCCGTGCCGGCGACCGGCCTTCGGGATTTGGCACGGATAAGGTGACCCTTGCGGCCGAACTGGGCCGCGAAGGCTATGATCTGCTGATCGGTGATTTGAGCGCGCGTGGCCGGATGCCCGCACGTATCCTGCATGGCTGGCTGCTGGATGGCGGCAGTGGTCCCCGGCCCGGATCGGATCTCTTTCAGCAGCATATGGAGCAGGGCTTCTGGTCGCTGTTCTGGCTGTCGCAAAGTCTGATCGAGGCCGGACACTCCGGGCCTTTACAGATGACAGTCTTCACCACGGGGGCAGCGTCAGTTGCGGGTGAGGGGATTTCCTTCCCGCAAAAGGCGGCGATTGACGGCGTGTTGCAGGTCCTGCCGCGTGAGCTTCCCGGCGTCAGTTGTGCGCAGCTGGATGTCACGCTTCCCCTTGAAAATGAGGATCTTCTTCTCGAAGAGGCACTGTCTGCGCCGCTGTCGGGTCAGGCGGCGCTGCGGGCTGGCCGCCGCTATGGGGCCGGCCTGCGCGCCCTGCCTCTGCCCCCGGCTGAGCCGTTGAAAGAGGGCACGGTGGTTCTGATCACCGGCGGCTTTGGCGGCATTGGTCAGACGCTCGCGGCAGAGCTTGCCTCTGGCGCGAAGGCGAAGATCGGGCTTTTGTCCCGCCACCACCTGCCGCCGCCCTCGGAGTGGGAGGGCATTCTCTCCCGCAGTCCGGCGGGGGCCGATGCGCAGCGCATCCGCCAGATCCGCGCGCTTCAGGCGGCGGGGGCAGAGGTGCTGCCCCTGGCGGGTGAGGTGAGCAATCTTCAGGACATGCAGGCCGCGAAGGCCGCGCTCAGCGCGGCTTTTGGTCCGGTCGATCTGGTGATCCATGCCGCCGGGGCGGTGGATGACGGGCCGATCCTGTCGCGCAGCGAAACGGCGATCGACCAGGTGTTTTCGCCGAAAATCCAGGGCACGCGGGTGCTCGATGCGGTTTTCCCGGCGAGCGAGCCCTGCCTGATTGTTGTTTTCGCCTCAACCTCGACGGTGATCGGGGCGGCGGGGCAGGTTGATTATGTGGCGGCCAATGCCTTCCTGAATGCCTGGTCTCAGACGCAGCCACCCGGGCCGCGCCGGGTTCTGGCCGTGAACTGGGGGATCTGGGCCGATACCGGCATGGCCGCTGCGGCGGCTGGTGAAACCGGCTCAGACCAGCCCCTTGACAGCCTTCCCATGCTGTCCGCCCTGCGGCGCGAGGCGGATGGGCGGCTGATCTTCAGCGGTCACTGGCGGATCAGCGACTGGTGGCTGGATGGGCACCGCACCCGGGCGGGTGAGGCGCTCCTGCCGGGGACCGGGACTTTTGATCTCCTGGCCTCTGCGCTGCGCGCCAGCGGCCATGCGGGTGGTTATATCCTGCGGGACATCAGCTTCCTCAGCCCGCTGGCGGTGAGCGACAGCCGCGATATCCGACTGGTGCTGCGCCCCGCGCCGCAGGGCTGGCGCTTCACGCTGCAGTCCAAAGTTCAGGCGGGGGGCACCTCCGGCTGGCAGAGCCACAGTGAGGGGGAGGTCGCACTGACGGCCCCTGCCTCCGCGACGGTCGATCTGGCTGCGCTGCGTCTTCGCTGCGGCGCAGCAATCACGGGAGAAGGGTTGCGCAGCCCGCAGGAGGCGCATCTGAATTTCGGCCCGCGCTGGCGTGTGCTGCGCGCGCAGGCGATCGCGGGCAGGGAGGGGCTGGCTGAACTGGAACTGCCCCAGGCCTTTGTCAGCGATCTTGCGGTCGGGCATCTCGCGCATCCGGCGCTGCTGGATCTGGCGACCGGCTGGGCGATGGATCTGATCCCCGGCTACCGGCCCGATCACCTTTGGGTGCCGGTCAGCTATCACGAAGTGCGGGTCGCGGCAGCGCTTCCGGCGCGGATCTTCAGCCATGTGCGGCTCTCGCAGACCGGGCATGCGGAAAGCGGCTCGGTGCGGTTTGATGTGACGCTGACCGACCCGGAGGGGCGGGTGCTTTATGAGGTGACGGGGTTTGAGATCCGCCGCCTTGATCACGGCCTCAGCTTTCCTGCCCCCGATCCCCGCAGTCTTGAGCCCCTTTCAGAGGCCCGACAAAGTGGTCCGGGGCAGGAGCGTCTGCGCGAGGCGCTGGCGCTTGGGATCCGCGCCTCAGAGGGGGGAGAGGCTTTCCTGCGCGCCCTCGCGGTCGCGGAAAGCCCGGTCTATGTCAGCCCTGTGCCCCTGCCGGATCTGATCCGCGCGGCGGATTTCGAGGCGGCCCCCGCCCCGGTTGCTGAGACCGGCTTTGCGCGGCCTGAACTCGACAGCGATTACATCGCCCCGCGCAGCGCGGTTGAGAAAGAGCTGGCCGCCCTGTGGAGTGAGCTTCTGGGGGTGGCCGAAGTCGGGGTTGAGGACAGTTTCTTTGATCTGGGTGGCCATTCGCTGATCGCGGTGCGGCTCTTTGCGCAGATCCGGCGGATCTGGTCGGTCGATCTGCCGATGTCGGTCCTTTTTGAGGCCCCGACCATCGCGGCCTGTGCAGCCCTGATCGAAGCACAGACCGGCCCGCAGGAAGAGGGCGCGGCTCCTTCTGCGGTGGCGCAGCAGGTGGTGCGGCGGACCCATCTGGTTCCCATGCATCCCGGCTCTGCGCCGATGGATCAGCAGCCGCTCTTTGTGGTGGCGGGGATGTTTGGCAATGTGCTGAACCTGCGCCATATGGCGCAGCTGATCGGCAAAGACCGTCCCTTCTACGGGCTGCAGGCGCGGGGGCTTTTCGGTGATGCGAAACCCCATGACGATTTCACCGAAGCCGCCAGGGATTATCTGGCAGAGATGCGTGAGGTGCATCCCGGCGGGCCCTGGCTTCTGGGCGGTTTTTCCGGGGGCGGTCTGATCGCCTGGGAAATGGCCCGCCAGCTTGAGGCTGCTGGAGAGGTGGTGGCCGGTGTTGTTCTGCTGGACACGCCGCAGCCTCTGGCGCCCCAGGTCACCAGGGGGGACGCTCTGCGGGCACGCCTTCAGGGGCTGATGCGAGGCGGGATTGGCTATCTGCGCGAGTGGCAGGCCGAGAAGGCTGCCTATCGTGACCAGCTTGCCCGCGAGGGGGGCGGGGAGAGCGAAGGCCAGCATCAGAACCGCGCGATTGAGGCGGCCTTCCGCGCCGCGCTGCCGCGCTACCGGGTGGAGCGCCGCGAGGGGCCGGTGCTCCTTTATCGGCCTGCGCCGGATCCGATGTGGCAGGTGGGCGGGCGGATGATCGCCCATACCCGGCACTACATCTATCCCGACAACCTCTGGACGCCCTTTGCGCCGGGGCTCGAGATCATCGAGGTGCCGGGGGATCACGACAGCATGGTGCTCGAGCCCAATGTCCGGGTGCTGGCCGCGGGTCTGCGCCGCCGGCTGCGGGATCTGGCCGGAGGCGGAGCATGAGCCGGGTTCTCACCGTCATTCTGAACTGGCGCACGCCGGAGATGACGCTGAAAGCCGTTGAAACGGCACTGGCCGCGATGGAAGGTGTGGGCGGCGCGATCACTGTCGTCGATAATGACAGCGGCGATGGCTCAGAAGAGCAGATCCGCGCCGCGGTTGAGGCGCAGGGCTGGGACCGGGTGCGGGTGATCCAGGCCGGGCGAAATGGCGGATTCGGGGCCGGAAACAACGTCGGGATCCGCGCGGGATTGCCGGGCGGCGAGGTGCCTGATTACGTTTATCTTCTGAATTCAGACGCCTTTCCCGCGCCTGAGACCATCAGGCTGCTGCGCGATCATCTAGAAGCCAGCCCGCGCCTTGGCATGGCAGGCGGCTATGTGGGGGGCGCAGACGGCGTGCCGCATCAGACGCTGTTTCGCTTTCCCTCGATCGCCTCAGAATTTGAGGGCGCGGCCCGCACCGGCCCGATCACGCGGCTTCTGCGCCGCCATGTGGTGCCGCTGCCGATCCCGGATGCGCCCGTCACACCGGCGGACTGGAGCGCGGGTTGCAGTCTGATGATGCGGCAGGCCATGCTCGATCAGATCGGCCTCTTTGATGAGACCTTCTTTCTTTACTTCGAAGAGACGGACCTTTGCCGCCGTGCGGCGCAGGCGGGCTGGGGGCTGGATTATCTGCGCAACGCCCCCGTGGTGCACATCGGCTCAGAAAGCACGGGCATGAAGCGCTGGGCGCGCACGCCGGGTTATTGGTTCGACAGCCGCTGGCATTATTTTTCCAAACATCACGGGCGCGGCGGCGCGGTGCTGGCCACGCTTGCGCATCTTGCGGGCGGCGCGCTGCACCGGCTGCGCTGCCGGATCAACGGCGGGGCGGTGGGGGATCCGCCCCATTTCCTGAAAGACCTCGCGCGGCATATGCTGAGCCGGGGTAAGGGGGGCTGAATGTTTAAGGCATTGTTTATTGGTAACGAGTCGCTGGTGGCGGAATGCGTTTCGCTCTGGCGTGCGGCGGGGCATCAGGTGGCGGCGGTCGTCACCCGCAATGCGGCTCTGCGCGACCGGCTCTCGCAGGAGGGCGTTGCGGTTCTCGCCCCCGGTGCGCCGGTGCCCGAGGGGGGATATGACTGGCTTTTTTCGATTGCCAATCTCTCGCTGGTGCCGCCGGACTTCCTGGCCGCAGCGCGGCGCGGGGCGATCAACTTTCACGACGGCCCCCTGCCGCGCCATGCGGGGCTGAACGCCCCGGTCTGGGCGCTGCTGGAGGGGGAGAGCCGTCACGGCATCACCTGGCATTTCATTGAGGGCGGTATCGATGAAGGCCGCATCCTGCTGTCGCGCAGCTTTGACATTGCGCCCGATGACACGGCCCTGACGCTGAACACCCGCGCTTTTCAGGCGGCGCTTGAAAGCTTTGGCGATCTTGTCGCGCAGATCAGCGCCGATGCTTTGCAGCCTGTGGCGCAGGATTTCTCGCAGCGCAGCTATCATGCCCGCGACGACCGCCCCGCTGCGGCCGCGCGGCTCGATTTCACGCGCCCCGCCGCAGAGCTTGCGCGGCTGGTGCGGGCGCTCGATCACGGCAGCTATACCAACCCCCTGGCCTTGCCCAAGATTGTCGCTGCGGGTCAGATCCTGGTCGTCGGCAGCGCTGAAGAGGTCAGTGGCCGGGGCGCAGCGGGTGAGGTTCTGGCGCTCGATCAGACCACGCTCACTCTGGCCTGCGCGGGGGACACGGCTTTGAGGCTGGGCGGTCTGCGTAATCTGCAGGGTGAGGCTTTCCGCCCGGCTGAGACCCTGCGCAGCGGAGAGATTCTGCCCTCGCTCAGCCCCGCGGAGGCGGCAGAGATCACGGCGGCCCTGGCGGCCGTCACCCCCTCAGAGGGGCGCATCCGCGCGCTTTTGCGCCGCTTTGCGCCGCTTGAGGTGACGCAGACGCCGCCCGTCGCGGCCCCGCGCTGGCAAAGCCTGCCGTTGCCCGCGCTGACAGAGGGGGCCATCGCGCTCTGGGCCTGCCGCATGGCGGGGGCAGAGGTGGCGGATCTTGCGCTCGCTCACACGGACATAGTGACGGCCGGGGGCTATGTGATCCCCTGGGCTCCCCTGCGTCTGACCGCGCCGGCTGACAGCGATGGGCAAAGCCATCAGGCCGCGCAGGCGGCGGCTGTGGCGCGGGCGCGCCAGGGGGCGGGCTTCGCTGCGGATCTCGCTCTGCGGACGCCGGGTGTCGGGGCTGTGCTCATGCCACAGGTGGCGCTGTCGCAGGGGGGGCCGGTGGAGGGCAGTGTCATTACGCTTGCGCCGGGGCAGTTCCATTTTGACGCCGCGCGGCTCGATCCCGCAATGGCGCAGCTTCTGGCCGATCGCCTGGGGGCGCTGGGCGCGGCGCTGGCGGCAGAGCCTGCACGGATCGGTGCGATCCCCGGGCTGGCCGGTGCGGAACGCGATCTGGTGCTGACGGCCTGGAACGACACGGCAACCGCTTATGACGCGCTGACCATGGCGCAGGGCTTTGAGGCCCAGGTGGCGCGCACCCCCGATGCCGTGGCGCTGATCCATGAAGATCAAAGCCTGAGCTATGCGGCGCTGAACGCAATGGCGAACCGTCTGGCGCATCTGCTGCGGGGGCGGGGTGTCGGGCCTGGCGCATTGGTCGGGCTGTCGCTGCGCCGCTCCCCCTGGCTGGTGGCGGGTGCGCTGGGCATTCTGAAGGCGGGCGGGGCCTATGTGCCGATGGACCCCTCCTATCCGGCGGACCGTCTGGCGCTGTTTCTGGAGGACAGCGGCGCGGCCCTGGTGGTCACGGACCGCGCAAGCCTGAGCGTGCTGCCGAAGGGCGCTGAGGTTCTGGTCGTCGAAGATCTGCCCGAGGCGCCTGAGACCAACCCGGAAGGCGGCGCCGGGCCGGAGGATCTGGCCTATCTGATCTATACCTCCGGCTCGACGGGCCGGCCCAAGGGGGTGATGCTGACGCATCGCAATGTGGCGAATTTCTTTGCCGGGATGGATGCGCGGATCGGCACCACGCCGGGCACCTGGCTGGCAGTCACCTCGCTTTCCTTTGATATCTCTGTTCTTGAACTGTTCTGGACCCTGTCTCGCGGCTTCCGCCTGGTTGTGATGGGTGAGGAAGAGCGCAGCCTTGTGGCCGGGGACAGCAGTGCCCTGCCTGCCCTCGGGGGCGGGATGGAATTCAGCCTCTACTACTGGGGCAATGATGACGGCGCAGGCCCTGCGAAATATCAGCTGCTGCTCGATGGCGCGCGCTTTGCCGATCAGCATGGCTTTACCGCCGTCTGGACACCCGAGCGGCATTTCCATGCCTTCGGCGGCCCCTATCCGAACCCTTCGGTGACAGGGGCTGCAGTGGCAGCGGTGACAAAGAACATTGCCGTTCGGGCAGGCTCCTGCGTGGCGCCGCTGCATCATCCGGCGCGGATCGCCGAGGAATGGGCGGTGATCGACAATCTCACCAATGGCCGGGCAGGGATCGCCATGGCCTCGGGCTGGCAGCCGGAAGACTTTGTGCTGCGGCCCGAAAATACGCCCCCCGCCAACCGTAAGGCGCTCTTTGACAGCATTGAGACCGTGCGCCGCCTCTGGCGGGGTGAGGCCGTCTCCTTCCCGCAGCAAAGCGGAGAGATGCTGCCGGCCATCACCCAGCCGCGCCCGGTGCAGAAGGAGCTGCCGGTCTGGGTCACCACGGCAGGCAATGCTGAGAGCTGGCGGGAGGCCGGGCGCATTGGTGCCCATGTGCTGACCCATCTTCTGGGACAGACACTGGCAGAGGTGCGCGACAAGATCGCCATTTATCATCAGGCCCTGCGCGAGAGTGGCCGCGACCCGAAGGACCATAAGGTCACCCTGATGCTGCACACCTTCCTTGCGGGCAGCACCGATGAGGCGCGTCGCATCGCGCGGGAGCCGATGAAGGACTACCTGCGCTCAGCCGCCGGGCTCATCAAACAATATGCCTGGGCTTTCCCGGCCTTCAAAAAGCCCGCAGGGGTGACGGATCCGGGCGCGCTAGATCTGCGCGATCTGGGGGAAGACGAGATGGAGGCGATCCTCGACTTCGCCTTTGAGCGCTATTTCGCGGACTCCGGTCTTTTCGGCACGGTGGAGCAGGCGCTCGCACGCGTGGCAGAGGTTCAGGCCATTGGCGTCACCGAGATTGCCTGCCTGATCGATTACGGCATCGCCCCTGAGGTGGTGCTGGAGGGGCTTCGGCCGCTGGCCTCGGTGGTGGCGCGTGCCGCCGGCGCAGCCTCCGGCCCGCAGGCGGGGGATTACTCCATCGCCGCGCAGATCCGCCGCCATGGGGTGACGCATCTGCAATGCACCCCCTCCATGGCGCGGATGATCGCCATGAATGAGCAAAGCCGCGCCGCGCTGGGCTGGCTCTCGCTGATGATGATCGGCGGTGAGGCCCTGCCCGGAGCGCTGGTGCGCGATCTGCGGCAGGCGGGGGTAGGGCGCATCCTCAATATGTATGGCCCGACCGAGACGACGATCTGGTCCACCACAGAGGAAGCCTCAGGGGATGAGGGGGTGGTGAACATCGGTACGCCGATTGCCAATACCCAGGTCTATGTGCTGACCGATGAGATGGAGCCCTGCGCCATTGGTGTGGCGGGAGAGTTGTGGATCGGCGGCGACGGTGTGGCCCGGGGCTATTGGCAGCGCCCTGATCTGACCGAAGAGCGCTTTAAGCCCGATCCCTTCCGCGCGGCGGGCCGCATCTACCGCACCGGCGATCTGGTGCGCTGGCGGGCGGATGGCAAGCTTGATTTCCTTGGCCGCGCTGATTTCCAGGTGAAGCTGCGTGGCTACCGGATTGAACTTGGCGAGATTGAGGCCGTGCTGGAGGCAGCCCCCGGTGTGCGGCAGGCCGTGGTTCTGGCGCGCGAGGATGTGCCGGGGGATCTGCGGCTTGTGGCCTATGTCACCGCCGACAGCTGGCTGGTGCCTGAGACGCTGCTCTCTGAGGCAGCAAAGCAGCTTCCCGCCCATATGGTGCCGGGGCAGATCGTGAAGCTGGCGGCTTTCCCGCTGACGCCGAACCGCAAGGTTGACCGCAAAGCGCTGCCCGCGCCCCGGGCGGCTGCCCTGCGGGTTGAGGCTTTTGAAGCGCCGGAAGCCGGGGTCCAGGGGGTGATCGCTTCGGTCTGGCAGAAGGTGCTGAACGTGCCGCAGGTCAGTGCGCAGGACAATTTCTTCGCGCTGGGCGGGCATTCGCTGCTGGCGGTCCAGGCCCATCGCGAAATCCGCGCGGCGCTGTGCACGACGAAGCTTTCGATCACCGATATCTTCCGCTTCCCCACGCTGAAGGCCCTGGCCGATCACCTGGGCGCCGCCCCGGCCACCGCCCCCGCAGCCGCCGCCACTGCCACTGCGCCTGCGGCGCAGACCGGCAACAGCCGCCTTGATGCCATGCTGGCGCGCCGCGCCCTTCGGGCCAGCCGGGGATCCTCTGCATGAGCCGGAAGACGGCGGCCCTCGCCGCTTTGCGCGGGCTTTTCCCAGGGGTTGAGGCGGGGTTTGGCCTGGCTGAGGCCGCTGAGGGCGGTGCACTCTGTCCCGGCGAGACGGCGGGGACGCCGGGGCGGGTGGTGCCGCAGCGTGAGGTGGAATTCATCGCCGGGCGCATGGCCGCCCGGGCCGCCATGGCTGATCTTGGACTGCCGCCCCAAGCTGTGCCGCGGGGCGCGGATCGTGCGCCGATCTGGCCGGAGGGGCTTTGCGGCTCGCTGACCCATACCGGGGGGCTGGCGCTGGCCGTGGTCATGCGGCAGGGCGCGGCCAGTCCGGGCATTGATCTCGAACCCGCCGAGGATCTGCCGCCGGAGGTGATCCCCGCCATCCTGACCAGGGCAGAGCGTCTCTGGGCGGCGCGTCAGCCCCGCCCGGGCCTGGCTGCGCGGCTGGTCTTTGTGGCCAAAGAGGCGGGTTATAAGGCGCAATACCCCCTCAGCCGCAGCCTTTTAGGCTTTCAGGAGGCCGAGTTTGAGCCGGGAGGGCCCGGTGAATTTCGCCTGCGGCTTTTGCGTGCCGCAGGGCCGCTGCCGCAGGGCTTCACCTTCGGCGGTCGCTTCAGCACCTCCGGGGAGTTTCTCTTCGCGGGAGCGCTGCTTCCCGCTCTGACGCAGGAGGGCTGTCCATGCAGCGGCGCAGCGTGATCGGTGCAGGGCTTGCCCTGCTGGGATTGGCAGGCGCAGGGGGCGGCTATGCGCTCTGGCGGCGGAGATCCGGAAAGCTGCCGCTGCCCGCGCTGCCGCCTCTGGCGGATGAGGCGGTGTTTTTGGCCGATTTCACCCGCCCTCTCCCGCCGCCCGGTGGGCCGATGCGGGTCTATCACATCGGCCATTCGCTGGTCGGGCGGGAAATGCCTGCCTTCCTCGCGCAGATGGCGGGGCATGGCTATGAAAGCCAGCTTGGCTGGGGCACCTCTTTGCGCGAGCATTGGGAGGAGGGGCTGACCATCAATGGCTATGAGGCCGAGAATGCCCATCCCCGTTTCCGCCCCGCGCGCGAGGCCCTGGCCTCGGGGGATTATGACGCACTCGTGCTGACCGAGATGTCTTCGGTCGAAGACAGCCTGCGCTGGCATGCGACGCCGAATTACATCGCCGAATGGGCCAAAGCGGCGCGGGCCGGGCGGCCTGATATCCGGGTCTTTCTCTATCAGTCCTGGCGCAACCTCGACACGCCGGGCGGCTGGGAAGCGCAGACCACCGCCGATCTGCAGCAGTTCTGGATCACTGAATTTCTGCGCCGCGCCCATGCCGCAGGCTCAGGCCCGGTGCATCTGATCCCGGCAGGGGCGGTTCTTGTTGCGGCGGCTCTGGCCGCTGAGGCGGGGCAGATCCCCGGCGTCCCCCGGCGGCAGGCCTTCTTTTCGGTCTCACCCGAAGGGGTGCCGGATCCTGTTCATCTGAGCGATCTCGGCGCCTGGCTGGTGGCGCTGACGCATTATGTGGTGCTTTACCACAAACTCCCCGAGCCTCTGCCTGTCGATCTGCTGCGCCCGGATGGCCGCAGCTTCAGCCTTGCGCCGGAGGCGGCATCCGCCCTTGCAGAAAGGGTGCGTGCCGTGATCGCGGCAGAGCCCGGCACCGGGGTGAGGTTGTGAAACACCCGCCTGCTGCAGGCCGGGCCATGGAGGGGCAGGGATGAAACTTTCGGTTATTTTGCCCGCCAGCAATGAGGCCGGATATATCGGGGCCTGCCTTTCCGCGCTCTTCGCCTCCGAGGCCGTGGAGGGCGGGGCGGAGGTGATCGTCGTGGCCAATGGCTGCCGCGATGCCACCGCCGAAGTGGCCCGCAGCTTTGCGCCGGCCGCTGCGGCGGCGGGTTGGGGCTTCCTCGTGCTTGAGAGGGCAGAAGGCGGCAAGCCCGCCGCGCTGACGGCAGGCGATGCGGTCGCCGGCGGGGAGGTCCGGGCCTATCTGGATGCCGATGTCTGCGTCTCGCCGCCGCTGATGGCTGCGCTGAGCGCGGCGCTGGCGGCGCGTGAGGGCGCGGCCTGGGGCAGCGGGCAGGCGGTGCTGCCACGGGCCGCTTCAGCCCTCTCACGGGCTTATGGGCGGTTCTGGCAGCAGCTTCCCTTTAACCGCGCCGGTACCGCGCCGGGCTATGGGCTTTTCGCGGTGAATGCGGCGGGGCGTGCCCGCTGGGGTGCCTTTCCGCAGATCATCTCGGATGACACATTCGTGCGGCTGTCTTTCGCGCCGCAGGAACGGCTTTCGGTGCCGCACAGCTATTCCTGGCCGCTGGCTGAGGGGTTTTCGCGCCTGGTCCGGGTGCGGCGGCGGCAAAACCAGGGCGTTGCTGAGCTGGAGCAGCTTTATCCGCAGCTGATCGCCAATAACGATCACCGCAAACCCGGAGCCGGTGAACTGGCCCGTCTGGCGCTGCGCGACCCGTTTGGGTTCGCGGCCTATGCCCTGGTGGCGCTGGTTGTGCGCTTTGGCAGGGCCGAGCAGGGCTGGACCCGGGGGCGTTAGGCCCACTGGCTCAGCGTGCAAAGGCGCGGGCGAGCTTTGCTGCCTCCAGAGAGACGTCATGGCGCAGGAGCACCCTTTCGCGGCCGCGAAGTCCCATCTCGGTCAGATGCTCAGCCGGGGTGCGGGCCAGCTCACACATTGCAGTCGCCAGCCCGTCAACATCCCCTGCCGGGATCAGCCAGCCGGTCTCTCCGGGGACAACAAGTTCCGGGATCCCGGCGACATAGGTGGCCAGCACCGGGCGGGCGGCGGCCATGGCCTCCATGACCACCATGGGCAGGCCCTCGGCAAAAGAGGGCAGCACCAGAGCATGCGCCCGCGCCAGTTCCTGCCGCACACCGGCCTCATCGAGCCATCCGGTCAGGGTGACCCGATCTGTCAGCCCCAGCCGCGCAATCGCGGCCTCAATCGGGGCGCGCAGCCCGCCATCCCCCACCAGCGTCAGATGTAGCTCCGGCGCCTGAGGGCAGGCTTTCGCCAGGGCTTCAATCAGCAAAAGCTGGCCCTTCTGCTCTGACAGCCGCCCGATCGCCACCATGCGCCCCTGACCCTCCGGCAGCGGCAGGGGAGCGGCGAATTTCGCGGGCTCAATCCCGCAGTGCACCACCTCCAGGCGGTGCCAGTGCGAGGCTTCACACCAGCGCATCAACTGCGAGCGGCCAAAATTTGAAATCGCGGCCACGAATTTCGCCGAAGCGATCTTTGCTGGCAGCGACAGGGGCAGCGGCGCGTCAAACTCCTCCGGACCATGCAGGGTGAAACTGTAGGGCAGACCCGAGATCAGATGGGCCAGATGCGCCACCATGGCCGCATTGGTGCCGAAATGCGCATGGAGATGGCCGGCCCCTTCGGCCCTGGCAATCTGCGCCACCCGTGCAGCCTCAGCAAGATAGATCAGATGGCGCAGAGGCCCGCCGGTGCCTGGCACCCCCGCTCCCGCGCCCGCCCGGCCCGCCCGAAGCGCCGCCGGAAGGGCTGCCGCAACGCGCCCGGCCTGAGCCAGCATGGCCCGCGCCAGCGGCCCCGGGCCTTCACGCAGGATATGACGGGTTTTCGTGGCCTCTGCGCGGTCACCCTCATCTTTCAGAACCGCGCTGTCGCCGCGCATGGCGAGGCGCAACACCTCATGGCCCTGGGCCTCAAGTGCGTTGATTTCACGTCTGATGAAGCTGTGCGAGGGGCTGGGGTAGGTGTTGAGAATATAAGCGATCTTCATTCCGGCCCCGGCTGTGGATGCATCTTTACGCATCATAGCCCCGCGCCCGGCAATTCCCCCAGGGAAATTTCTCAGCCCAACAGCGCGGGTGCGAGCGAAAGCACCAGAAGCCCCGCCATCAGCCAGTTAAAGACCTTCAGCCGCAGCGGGTCCTGCAGCCAGCGCCGCATCAGCGTGCCCGCCAGCGCCCACGTAGAGACCGAGGGCAGGTTCACCGCACCAAAAATTGCTGCGACCAGCAGCACCTGAGCGGCAGACTGGCTTGGCGCATAGATCGGGATCGCACTTAACGCCATGATCCAGGCCTTGGGATTGACCCATTGAAAGGCGGCCGCCTGCGGAAAGGTCATGGGCTTGCCACCGGCCCGGGCCCCGTCTTCGGGCGCAGAGGATTGTGTGATCTTCCACGCCAGCCACAGCATATAGGAGACTGCCACGACCTTCAGCGCGGTCTCCAGCTGCGGGAACTGTGCAAAGATCCCGCCCAGGCCAAAGCCGACCAGCGCCAGCATGACGGTAAAGCCGATCCCGATGCCCAGCATATGCGGCAGCGTGCGGCGAAAGCCGAAGTTCACGCCTGAGGCCATAAGCATCAGGTTATTCGGCCCCGGCGTGATCGAGGAGACGAGCGCATAAAGCGTGAGGGCAGAGAGCATGTGCAGATCCATGCCGACACCATGCCCCCGCGGTTGCGGAGTTGCCAGAGGGGGCCAGGCGGCGGCGGAGATATTTCCGGCCTGCCCTGGCTCAGCCGCGCGCGCCCGAAAGGATCAGCGCCGCGCCGCACAGGCAAAGGGCTGTGCCCGCCAGATCGCGCAGGCCGGGGACCTGGCCCTCAACCGCCCAAAGCCAGACAAGCGAACATAGGATATAGATCCCGCCATAGGCCGCATAGGCGCGGCCCGCGAAATCGCTCTCTGCCCGGGTCAGCACCCAGGCAAAAAGCACAAGGCAGCCCAGACCCGGCAAAAGCCAGAGCGCGGATTTTTCCATCCGCGCCCAGGCCCAGAAGGCAAAGCAGCCCGCGATTTCCGCCAGCGCCGCCAGCGCAAAAAGCGCCAGCGTCGGAACGGCGCTGCCCATCAGGGCAGCATGCTCATCGGATCGACGCTGTCGGCCCCGCGGCGCACCTCAAAGTGCAGGAAGGCCGGGTTTCCGGCGCGCACCCGCCCGATGGTCTGGCCGCGGCGGACGGTGGCATCCTTTGCCACGGAGAGATCGTCGACATTGGCATAGACCGTCAGCAGGTTATTGGCGTGACGGATCACCACAATCGGCACCTGCCCGGTGTCACGGGTAATGGCGGCAACCGTGCCGTCAGCGGCGGCCCGCACCGGGCTTCCGGCGGCAGCGCCAATGCCGATGCCGTCGTATTTGCCCTTCTGATAGGCGCGGATCACCTTTCCGTCTGCGGGCATCGCCAGACGCGAGGCGGTGCTGGTCGTTGTCGGAAGCGACGGCGAGGCGGGGGCCGCCCCGGTATTGCCGCCACCCGCGCGGGTCGGGGTCTCTTTCGGCAGGGGTTTGGAGGCCGAGGGCGGCTGCGGCGTGGGCGAGCTCTGGCCCGGCGGATTGATCACGGCCGGAGCGGGCGCGGGGGCCGGAGCGGCAGCGGCGCTGCGGGTCGCGGTCGGCGGGATCAGCAGATACTGGCCCTCACGCAGAGTGAGGCTGCTGTTGAGGCCGTTCCAGTCTGCCAGCGCCGAAGTCGTCACGCCGTAGCGCTGTGCGATGCTTTGCGCCGTCTCGCCACGGGCCACGCGGTGGCGTGCGGGCTCAACCCCGCCTGCGGTGCTGCCGGAGGTGCTGAACGGCACCTGGGTCTGTGCGGGGGCGCTGCTCTGTGCAGAGCTGCTGCCGCCCGAGGGCACGCGGTCCAGCGCGGTGGTGGCGATGGCGCCGATATTGGTGGCACCGCCCGATTGCGCCGGCGCCATGGGCTGGCCCCAGCCGCCCTGGGCGGGGCTTTCGGCCACGCGGCCCGGCAGAACCAGGAGTTCACCACCCTGCAGCATGATGTCGGGCTGAATGGCATTGGTGCGCGCCATCTGATCGGCGCTGACGCCCAGGCGCGAGGCGATGGTGCCCACGGTTTCGCCGCGACGGGCCACCACGACCTGATAGCCGGGGTAGGAAATGATCCCGCGGCTGTCGACCTGGGGTCGGTTCATCGAAGCAGAGCGTGCCGCATCCGCCGTTGAGCCGATCTGCGCCGGGCGCAGGTCCCAGTCGAGGGGCTGGCCGTTCTGCGGCATACAGCCCGACAGGATCAGCGCCACCGCACTGAGGGCAGCCGCGCCACGCAGAACAGAAGTCTGCCGGGAGGAACCGATGGTCTTGGAAATGGACATATCTGCTCTGCCTCGTCACCTGGCCGGATTGACCCCGGCACTGTTTCTCCTGCTCCGGTTCTCGGCGCGCCCGAAGGGGCGGCTTACTCCGGCGCGATACCTTCTGTCAGGGGAACGAAGCGCACGGGCCTCAGTTCCTCATAGGCGAAGCCCTCATCAAGGCGGCGCACGCGCACCAGCTGCTGCACGGCGTCTGACTGCCCGACGGGGAGGACCATTATACCGCCGATCCGCAACTGCTCCAAGAGGGTGGGGGGCGGATCCTCAGCGGCGGCGGTGACGATGATGCGATCAAAGGGGGCCTGATCGGCAAAAGGGGCCACCGCCTCACGGCGCGGCGGCACCACCGGCAGATCGGGGCGCGCGGGGGGCAGCGGCCCCAGACTGCCGTCGCCGGTCCGGGCGGTGATGTTATGCAGCCCCAGTTTCGCGAAAACCTCTTCGGCCTCGCGCACAAGGCGGCGGTGGCGGTCCACGGTATAGACCCGGCGGGCCAGCTGGCTCAGCACGGCCGCCTGATAGCCCGAACCGGTGCCGATCTCGAGCACGATGTCGCGCGGCCCGATCTCCAGCGCCTGGGTCATCAACCCCACGACCGAGGGCTGCGAGATGGTCTGACCGCAGGCGATCGGCAGCGGCATATCTTCATAGGCCCGCTCGGCAAAGTGACCGCGCACAAAGGCACCGCGGTCGATCTTTTCCATGGCTGAGAGCACAGCCTTGTCCGTCACCCCACGCGAGCGCAGGGCGAAAAGGAAGCGCATCTTGCGCTCCGCGAGGGTTTCTTCCGGCTCAGAACCCTCGGCTTCGCTCATGTGAACCGCGCCTCAAGTTCTGCCAGACGGTCATGGGCGGTCAGATCGCAGCGCATGGGCGTGATCGAGATATAGCCCTCAAGGTTCAGCGCCACATCGGCGCCGGCTGCCGTTGCGGCCCGCTGGTCCGCCGAGCGGATCCACAGGAACCGGCGGCCCGAAGGCGAGAAATGCGGCTCAACGCCATAGCCGGTGCCCTGGCGGAAGCCCTGGGCGGCGATTTTGACCCCCTTCACGTCCTTTGAGGCACGCGGCGGGAAGTTCACCGAATAAAAGATCCGGTAATCGCGGTCCTCTTCCCAGATGCCTTTTTCCAGCAGATCGCGCACGACCTGAACGCCGTAATCGCGGGCCACCTCAAATTCATCCTCAAGATCTTTGGTTTCCGGCCCCAGAAACTGCGACAGACCAATGGCTTTCACGCCCTGAAGCGCACCCTCCATCGCCGCGCCAAGCGTGCCGGAATAAAGCGTGTTCTCACCCGAGTTATTGCCCCGGTTGACGCCCGACAGGATCAGATCCGGCTTCTGGCCTTCGAGCACGTCATAGATGCCGACCAGCACGCAATCGGCCGGGCTTCCTTCGGTGGCGTAGCGCTTTTCCGCCAGCTTCGAGACCATCATCGGATGGGTATAGCTGATGCAATGCCCGACGCCCGACTGCTCAAAGGCGGGGGCCACGACCCAGACTTCCCCCTCGGGGCCGGCCACCTCCTGCGCGATGGCGATGAGGGTTCTGAGACCCGGTGCATTGATGCCGTCGTCATTGGTCACGAGTATGCGCATGATGATCCTGAGGTCTTTCCGTCTCTCTCCCGAATACCGCAGACTTAGAGCCTGTGCAGGAAAAAGGGAATTCTCGTGACGGTTTTTCGCGTCCGGACCGGCGGAGAGGCGGCATAAGTGCCAATCTGTGTTCTTTGCGCCGCAGAAGCCGGCGGCTTTTCCCAAGGGTCGCATCCCGGCGTTCGGCGCTGCGTTCAGCACTTCAGCCTTCCTTAAGAGGGCTGCGTCAGAGTGAGCCCGTTTACGCGACGACGGAGGGGCCTGTGGCTGAACTGAAGCCGGAACGGCGCGGGGGGCTGCCGCGCAGGGGGCCTGTGGAGGCCGTCACGGGGCTGCTGACCGAAGCCTTGCGGCGCGCGCCGGATGCGGCGGTGAAGGCCCTTCTGGCAGGGGTTGAGCAGATCTGTCCCGGCGGGACGGGGATAACGCTGATGCGCCTGCAGGGGCAGGATCCGCCTGCCTTTCTGCCGATGTGCATTTCGGCGGCAGCGGCCCGCCGGTGTTTCTGAGCGCAGATCATCTGACCACCCTTGCTGAGGGCGGATCCCTTGAACACGAGGGGGCGGTCTTTCTGCCGCTGCTGAGCGAGGACGGGCTTCCCGGTCTGATGCGGCTGCAGCTGCCCTCACAGGCGGTGCTGACGGGGGCCGCGCGAAGGGCGCTTGATCTGCTGGCGGCCGGTCTGGGCGGCCTGCTTGCGCGGCTGGAGAGTGAGCGGGCGGGGCAGGCTGCCGCTCTGGCGCTGGAGGCGACGCGGCAACGGCTGCAGGCCACCCTGCGCGCCATGCCCGATCTTGTGCTGGAGGTGGATGATTCCGGGATCTACACCGATATTCACACCTCAACGCCGGAACTGCTGGCCCAGGCGCGCGCGCAGATGCTGGGCCGCTCCTTCACCGAGATCCTGCCGCCGGATGTGGCGGGCATCGTCGGCGCCGCTATGGAGCGTGCGCGCCTTGAGGGGCGGGCGGATGGCTGTCGCTATGCGTTAAACATCGCCGGTCAGGAACGGTGGTTTGAGGCCTCTCTCGGGCGCACCCGCCCGGTCCCCCATCAGCCCGGCGGCGGTTTCATCGTGGTGGTGCGCGATGTCACCGAGGATGAGCGGCGCCGCAGGGAACTGATCGGCCTTGGTCACGTCGCCCGACACATGAGTAATTATGCCCTGGTGATGGATGCCGGTTTTCGGGTGACCTGGGTGAACCGCGCTTTTGAGGAGCGGTGCGGCTATTCGCTTGCAGAGCTGATCGGCCGCGACCCGCGGGAGGTGCTGCGTCCCGCCGGGACCGGCTGCGGCAATGCCCTGCGGATGGATGCTGCCATCGCGGCCTGTCGCCCTGAACGGGTTGAGGTCTGTAATACGGATCGCAACGGCCAGGCCTATTGGGTCGATTCCAGCCTGGTGCCGATCCGCGATGAGGCGGGCGGTCTGATCGGCTTTGTCGCGGTTGAGGCCGATGTGACCGCGCGGCGGGCCCAGGATGCCGCCCTGGCCGCCGCCTCAGCCGAAGCGGTGCGCGCGCGCGATATTCTTGAGGCGGCGATCCATGTGCTGCCCGATGGCTTCTCGATCTATGATGCCTCAGACCGGCTGGTCTTATGCAATGAAAAATACCGCGAATTTCTGGCGCCCCTCTCCGATGAGGTGGTGCCCGGCGTCTCTCGTGAAACGCTTTTGCGCAGTGGTCTGCGCTATGGGCGCTACCCCGAAGCCCTGGGGCGCGAGGAGGAGTTTATCGCCGAACGTCTTGCCCGCGCCCGTCACTGCCCCGGAATGGAGGAGGTCCGCCTGGGCGACGGGCGCTGGTTTCGCTTCTGGGACCGGCTGACCCCTTCGGGGGAGCGGGTGGGCATGCAGATCGATATCACCGACATCCGCATGACCCGCCAGAAGCTTGAGGATGTTCTGGCCGTCTCGGCTGCGGGCACCTGGGAATATGACGCCCTTACCGATGATCTGACTGTGAATGACCGCTGGGCTGAAATGCTGGGCTTTGATTCCGCGACCCTGACCGCCGAAATGCGCCGCCGCTGGTCAAAGCTGATCCACCCCGAAGATAAGGTCGGGCTGCGGCCGGTGTTTCGCGCCCTCGCCAGCGGGGAGATCGATGATTTTGCGGTCGAATACCGCCTGCGCCATCAGCAGGGCCACTGGATCTGGGTGCAGTCGCGCGGGCGCGCGGTGTTGCGCAATCAGGATGGCAGCGCGCGCCGGCTGGTGGGCGCGAATTTTGAGATCACGCCGCTGAAGCAGGCCTCGGCCCGGATTGAGCAGATTATCCGCGGCGCAGATGTCGGCACCTGGGAGCAGGATGAGCGCAGCGGGGAAACCCGGGCCAATGATCTTTGGTGGAAGATGCTGGGCTATGAGGCGGCGGTCGAGAATTTCGGCGACTGGCGGCGGCTTTTGCATCCCGATGACCGGGTGCAGCTGGAAGCGGTGCTGGACCGCGTGCGCTCCGGCGCGCAGGAGCAGTTTGAGATCACCATGCGTCTGCGCCACCGGGAGGGGCGATGGGTCTGGGTGCTGTCGCGCGGGCAGGCGGCGCAGCGCGGGGCCGATGGACGGGCAGAGGTGCTCTCGGGCATCCATATCGATGTCACCGCCGCCAAAGCGCGCGAGCTTGATCTGCAGTCCGCCAATGCGCGTCTGCGCGAGGCGCTGGCGGGCCGTGACCTTGCCGAGCGGCGGTTTGCCGATATCACTGCCGTCTCACCCGACTGGTTCTGGGAGACCGACAGTGACTGCCGTTTTACCTTTGTCTCGAACGGCTTTACGGCCCAGACCGGCCGTCCTGCCGCGCGGCTGATGGGTCTTGATCTGCGCAGCTTCGCCCGGATGAGCCCGACCACCGATCCCGCTGCAGGGGCCGCTGACTTTGAAGAGCGCATTCGCAGCGGCGAGGTTTTTCGCGACTTCGTCTGGTTTTATCCCGCGCGGATCCCGGGAGAGCGCGAGATCTGGGTGCGCAGCAGCGGGCTGCCCTTCTTTGACGCCGACGGGATTTTCATGGGCTATCGCGGGGTGTCGTCCGACATCACCGATCTCTACACCGCCAAAGAGCGTGCGGAGGCGGCGAGCCGCGCGAAATCGCAGTTTCTCGCCAATATGAGCCATGAGATCCGCACGCCTTTGAACGGGGTTCTGGGCATGGCCGATCTTCTGGCCGCGCGCCTTTCCGACCCCGAAGAGCAGTCGATGATCGCCACCATTCGTGACAGCGGTGAGGGGTTATTGACGGTGCTGAACGACATCCTCGACATCGCGAAAGTGGAGGCCGGAAAACTCACCGTCACGCGGGAGCCGTTTCGCCCCGCCGATCTCGCGGATCGTCTGGAAGCGGTCTATGCGCTGCGGGCGCGGGAGACCGGATTGCGCTTCACCGTCACCCGCGATGCCGGGACGACGGAGCTGCGCTATGGCGATGCGCATCGTCTGCTGCAGGTGCTTTATAACCTCGTCAGCAATGCCCTGAAGTTCACCCATGAGGGCGGTGCAGAGGTGAGTTTCCTCACCGATCCGGCCGGGGCTTTGCGGATTTCGGTGCGCGACACCGGGATCGGCATGTCCCCCGCACAGCAGGCCCGCGCCTTTGAGGATTTTGAACAGGCCGATGGCGCGATCACGCGGCGCTATGGCGGCACGGGCCTCGGGCTTGCGATCTCGCGGCGTCTGATCGGCCTGATGGGGGGAGAGATTACCCTGAAAAGCCGGCAGGGAGAGGGGACGGAGATGACGGTTCACCTGCCCCCCGACCCGGCCCCCGCGGAGGCTCTTCCCGCCCTGGCGGAGCCCCAGGCGGATCTGAGCGGGATGCAGGTGCTTTTTGCCGATGATAATGCCACCAACCGATTGATTTTGAAATCAATGCTAAGCCGTCTGGGGGTCGGGGTGACGCTTGCCACGGATGGCCGCGAGGCCGTTTCACTTGCGCAGAGCGGGCAGTTTGATGCTTTGCTTCTGGATATCTCCATGCCCGATCTCGACGGAGTCCAGGCCCTGGCGCAGATCCGCAGCGCGGCGGCTGCGGGTGGCGGGGCCACACCGCCTGCGGCGGCGGTGACTGCCAATGTCATGACCCATCAGATTGAGGCCTATCTCGCGGCCGGATTTGACGGCTGTCTGGGGAAGCCCTTCCGGCGCGCGGATCTGGTCCGGCTGCTCTGCGATTTTCGCCAGGCTGCGGCAAAGGCTTGATATTTGCGCCAATGTCAGGCTTTAGCCCCCGAAGGACAGAGGTGGGGGAACGGGATGCGGCGCAGTGGCAATGCCCTTCTTGCAGCGGTTCTGGCGGGCTTGCCGGGGCTGGCCCTGGCCTGTGCGCTGCCGCCGTCGATCGTGATGACGCTGCCGATCGGCCATTATCTGGCCGGGGCCGCGGTGACGGTGGCGCTGACGGCGCTGATGGCGGGGGGCGCGGCCTGGCTGCGCCTGCCCGCTCCGGTCACGCTGGCGCGCTGGCCTGCGGGCAGCGGCGCGGACTGGCTGAGCTATTTCTCTTTCGTGATCTTTCTGGCGCTGCTGTTCACCGGCTGGGTGGGGCCGCGCGATCCGATGCACAATCTGCTGACGCTGGTCTTCTGGGCCGGGGTCTGGGTGGCGCTGCCTTTGCTGTCGCTGCTGACCGGGGATCTCTGGGGGGCGCTGAACCCCTGGCGCGGGCCGGTCAGGATGCTGCGTCTGCTGACGGGCTGGCAGGGAAGCGTTGGTCTGACGCGCCTCGGGGCCTGGCCTGCGGTGGCGGGTCTGGCGGGGTTCAGCTGGTTTCAGATCATCTCGCTTGCGCCGGAAGATCCGATGATCCTTGCACAGGCGGCGGGTCTTTACTGGCTGGTGATCTTCATCGCCGCCTGCCTTGAGGGTGAGGACTGGCTGAAGGAGGGGGAGTTTCTGCACCTGACCTTCGCCATGATCGCCCGCCTCGCCCCCTTTCGGATCAGCACGGCGGCGGGGGAGCGTGCCTTACAACTCGGCTGGCCGGGGGCGCATATCGTCACTGCCCCGTCGCTCCGGCCGTCGGGTCAGGTCTTTGTGCTTCTGCTGCTGGCGGCCCTTTCTTTTGATGGTCTGCAGGCGACGTTTTTCTGGCTGGGGCTGATCGGCGAAAACCCTCTCGAATTTACCGGCCGCTCTGCGGTTCAGGGGATCAACACGCTTGGCCTGATCGGCAGTTTTGCCCTGACTGCGGCCTTGATTTACGGCGCCATCGCCCTTGGTCGCCGTCTCTCGGGTGCGGCGCTGCCTGCGGGGCCGGTGATGCTGTCGTTTCTGGCCATCGCTGCGGGGTATCATGCGGCGCATTATCTGATGATGCTGCTGACGGCGGGGCAATATCTGCTTCTGGCGCTGAACGATCCGCTGCTGCAGGGCGACGCCTTTCTGGGGCTGGAGCCTTTCTGGGTCTCGATGGGATTTTTGACGGACCGCTCCGTTATGACCGCAATCTGGAACCTGCAATTCGCTTTAATTGTTGGCGTTCACGTCCTTGCTGTCATGTTAGCGCTGCAGATGACACCGGGGCGGCGAAGCGGTCTTGCGCATCTGCCGCTGAGCGTGCTCATGGTCGGTTACACGATATTCGGCCTGTGGCTTTTGTCCTCGCCCACCGGGGTCTGAGCGCTGCAGGATCAAGAGGGGAGAGAGCGCATGTCGCAGTCCGTTATCCACCGCCGCAGCCTTCTTGCGGGTCTGGCCGCCGGGGGCGCTGCTCTGGCGCTGCCCGCGCGTTTTGCTTCGGCGCAGTCGGCCGCGCCGATCAAACTGGGGTTTCAGCTGCACCGCACCGGCATCGGGGCCGCCTATGGCCGCTGGTATGAGCGCACCGCCCAGGCGGCGCTGAAGCGTCTGAATGACGCCGGGGGCATCAATGGCCGTCCTGTCGAGATCCATTTTGAGGATGACGGCACCGACCCGAAGCGCGGCTCTGAAGTGGTTGAAAAGCTTGCGACCCAGGCAAAGTGTGATCTGATTTTCGGGCCGCTGTTCAGCCATGTGGTGATCGGCTCTGCGCCGCGCGCGGGAGAGCTGAAGATCCCCTATCTGGTCTGCTCAGAGGGGTTCCACGTGGCCTCGGGCGCGCTGAACCGCTGGGCGATGCAGCCGGGGATTTCGGATGTGCGCGCGCAATGCACCTCGGTCGCGCCTTTTGTGACGCAGAACCTGGGCAAAAAGGTCACGCTGATTTTCCCGGATTATGCCTTTGGCCATGACCACCGCGACTATTTCTCTGAGGCGGTGAAGGCTCAGGGCGGCGAAGTGGTGGGCATGGTGGCGATCCCGCCGACCGAGACCAGCTTCACCCGCTATTTCCCGCGCATCCCGCGCGAGACGGAAGTGATCTATCACGTCATGATCGGTCCCGCCGTTCTGACCTTCGTCAAAGAGCTCGGGCAGTTTTACGGCAAGCGCGCGCGGCCTGAGATTTTCGGCTTCATCGACAGCCTTGAGGCCGTGGATCTGAATTCGCCGGGTCTGGAGTTCCTTGAGGGCACCCATTTCTGGGAGGGGCATTGCCGCAACCTCCAGGCGGATGCTTCTGAGCATGAAAAGGCCTATCGCGCGGCGGTCGGGGTGGATGACAATGGCGCTTCGGTCTCAGATGCGCGGGATGTCTCGACCTATGGGCATATGTTCTCGGTCTGGGAGACGCTCTCGGTGATCCGCCAGGGCATGGAGGCTGCGGGCTACCAGGGCCCGGCTGACCGGCAGAAATTTGTCGAAGCGGTTGAGGCGATGACTGGCTGGGAAGAAAGCGCCGATCACCCGCAGGGCCGCAAGGTCTTCAACGGCAAGACCCACCAGGTCTTCGCCGAGCAGGCGATCAGTAAGGTTGAGGGCGGCAAACTCATCCGCGTGCATAAGACCGCGATTGAGGACAGCTTCTATCCCGACGCGGTCGATTATACGACGCAAAGCTTCTGAGACTTCGCCCCGCCTGTTACGGCAGGCGGGGCCACAACGGGCCATCGGTGATGTTTGACCCCTATTTTCTGTTGGCCCTTCTGGAAGGGACGGTCACGGCAGCGATCCTTGCACTGACTGCCGTGGGGCTGAGCCTGGTGTTCGGCGTGATGCGCGTGGTGAATGTGGCGCATGGCGAATTTCTGATGCTGGGGGCGGTGGTGGCCTGGTATGTGGCGACCTTCATCCCCGGACCGCCGCTGATGACCTGGGGGCTGTCGCTGCTGATCGCGCCTCTGGTGGTCGGGGGGATCGCAGCCCTGTCTGAGCGGCTGGTGCTGCGGCGGCTGAACTATGAGGCTGAAGGCACCATCGTCGCCTCAATCGGGCTGATGTATATTCTGCAGCAGGCGGTTCTGACGGGCTTTGGCCCCGGGGCGCGGGCGGTTGAGCCGCCCTTTGACTGGATGATCGACACGCCCTGGTTTGGCTATTCCGGCTATAAGCTGGCGGTGGTGGGGCTGGCGGCGCTGGTCCTGGGCGCGGTCTGGCTCTTCATGACCCGCTCGCGCGCGGGGCTGGTGATGCGGGCCACGCAGATCGACCGCGATATGGCGCGGGCCTTCGGGATTCGGGTCGACCGGGTCTATGCCCTGGTCTTCGCCCTTGGCGCGGGGCTTGCAGCGCTGGCGGCGGTGCTGCTGGTCCCGGTGCAGCAGGCGCATTACCTGATGGGGCATGACCCGATGCTGATGGCCTTTACGGTGGTGATTATCGGCGGGCTCGGCTCGATCCGCGGGACGCTGATTGCGGCATTGCTGATCGGGCTGAGTGACGGGGTGATTTCCTTCTACTGGTCGCCGTTGCTGGCCAAGATTCTGGCCACGCTCTTTGTGGCGCTGGTGCTGGTCTTCCGGCCCCAGGGCCTTTTTGGGGAGCGCGCATGAACCGGGCCCTCGCAGTTCATCTGATCGTGGTGGCGGTGCTGGCGGCGGGGATCTTCCTGCTGCCGGTCTATCACGCGACCAACCTCGCCCGCATCATGGTGCTGGCGGTCTTTGCCATGGGCTATAACCTGGCCTTCGGCTACACCGGGCTTCTGAGCCTTGGGCACGCGATGTTTTTTGCGGCGGGCATGTATGCGGCGGGCCTGGGGATGACGCTGCAGGGCTGGTCTGCGGGCCTGGCGCTCCTGTCCGGGCCGATCGCGGGTGCCGCCCTGGCCCTGGCGGCCGGGGCGCTGGCTCTGCGCACCGCGGGCGTCAGCTTCATGATCGTCACGCTGATGCTTGCGCAGGCGGGCTATCTGACCATCCTTTACTATACCCCGATCACCCGCGGCGAAGAGGGCTTTGTGCTTGCGCAAAGCCTGCGCCGCATTGGGGAGTTTGATCTTTCTGCGGACCTCAACCGCGGGCTTTTTGCGCTCGGGCTTTTTGCGGCGGGTCTGTTTTTGTCGCTGGCTCTGGTGAAGGCGCGCTTCGGGCGCATCCTGGTGGCCATGCGCGAAAATGAAGAGCGTTCGCAGATGCTGGGCTATAATCCCTTCACCGTGAAACTGGCGGTGATGGGGATCTCGGGGGCCTATGCGGGGGCGGCAGGCGCGGCCTATGCGCTGCTCTTCGGGTCGGTCGGGGCGAGTTTCGGCGCGATCGCCTTTTCCATCCTGCCGCTTTTGTGGGTGCTTCTGGGCGGTGCGGGGACCACGCTCGGGCCGCTCTTGGGGGCGGGGCTGATGTTTTATCTCACCGATATCGCGTCCAGCTATACTTCGGCACATCAGTTTGTGGTGGGGGCGGCACTGCTGGTGCTGGTGCTTTTTGCGCCGCGCGGCATCCTCGGAGCTCTGCGGGAAAGGGGGCTGAAATGGCTGCCGTGACGTTGCTGGAGGCAAAAGGCCTTACCCGCCATTTCGGCGGCATCCGGGCGGTGGACGGGGTGGATCTGACGCTGAGGCGCGGCGAGATCCACGCGCTGATCGGCCCCAATGGCGCAGGCAAGACGACGCTGGTGTCGATCTTGTCGGGCCGTATCGCCCCCCAGTCGGGGGTGATCCGCTTTGAGGGAGAAGATATCACTGCGCTGCCTGCGCATCGCCGGGTCACCCGGGGCGTGGCCTATACCTTTCAGATCACCTCGATCTATCCGCGGCTGAGTGTGTTCGACAACGTAGCCCTGGCGCTGCGCGACAGCCGTGACCTGGCCCGGGATGTCCCCCTGGCGCTGGCCCGAACGGGGCTTGAGGGCTTTGCCGATGAGACAGCCGGGGAATTGTCTTACGGCCATCAGCGGCTTCTGGAACTGACCATGGGCCTCGCTCTGCGCCCGAAACTGCTGATCCTGGACGAGCCGACCCAGGGCCTCGCCAATGAGGATATCGCGGGCTTTAAGGCTCTGGTCCGCAGTCTGGTCCCGGAGACCACGGTGCTGCTGATTGAGCATAACATGGAGGTGGTGATGGATCTCGCAGACCGCATCACGGTGCTGAATTTCGGCCGCAGTCTCGCCACCGGAACTCCTGCCGAAATCCGGGCCAATCCGGAGGTTCAGGCCGCCTATCTGGGGGGCGATCATGCTGAAGCTTGAGGGGGTCTGCGGGGGCTATGGCGCGGCGGAAGTGCTGCGCGGCTTCTCGCTTGAGGTGCCGCCGGGGCAGGTGACCTGTCTGATGGGGCGCAACGGGGCGGGCAAGACCAGCGCGCTGCGGGCCATCATGGGCCAGCTGCGCCTGAGCGGCGGCAGCATCACCCTGAACGGGCAGCCGCTGCGCAGCCTTCCGGCGGAAGAGGTGCCAAAGGCCGGGATCGGCTATGTCCCCCAGGGACGGCGGCTCTTTGGTCCGCTGAGTGTGCAGGAAAATCTGACCATCGGGCTGATGACCCGAGGTCGCGGTGCCGGGCAGCTGGAGCGGGTGTTGAGCCTCTTTCCGCGCCTGCGTGAGCGGCTGTCGCAACGGGCCTCAACCCTTTCGGGGGGCGAGCAGCAGATGCTGGCCATCGGTCGGGCGCTTTGCCTTGAGCCTTCGGTATTGCTTCTGGATGAGCCCTCAGAGGGGTTGCAGCCCTCTATGGTGGCGCTGATCCGCGACACGGTCCTGCGCCTGAAGGCCGAGGGCGTTGCCACGGTCCTGGTTGAGCAGCGCGCTGAAACCGTGCTGGCTCTGGCGGATCAGGTCGGATTTGTCAGCAATGGCGCGGTGGCAGAGGTCTTCCCCCGCGCGGCGCTGATGCCGGATCATCCGGCCTTTGCCCGCTGGGTGGGTGTCTGACGGGGCGGTTTAAACGCCTGTCCCCTTCAGCACGACATCGACGGTCTTATACATCACCTTGACGTCGTTGATCAGCGAGAGCTCTTCTTCGTAGCGGTCGTCATACCAGGCGCGTTCGGCAAAGCTGGAGTGGTTGCGCTCAGTCACCTGCCAATAGCCGGTAAGACCCGGGCGCAGAGCGTAGTAGCCAAGCCCCGGATAAAGCGGCTGCTGATACTCCAGCATGGGGCGCGGGCCGACCAGGCTCATATCCCCCTTCAGCACGTTCCAAAGCTGTGGCAGTTCATCCAGCGAGGATTTGCGCAGGAAGTGGCCGAATTCCGAAATACGCGGGTCGTTGCGCAGTTTCTGCGTGCGATCCCACTCGGCTTTGGCTTCGGGGTTGGCGTTCAGATAGCCGATAATCATCTCATCGGCGTTCACCACCATGGTGCGCAGCTTCCACATCCGGAAGAGCTTGCCGTCTTTGCCCACGCGAAGCTGCGAATAGAACGGCCGACCGCCTTTGCGCGAGACGATGAAGGCCAGCAGCAGCACCATAGGCACCACCATCGGTGCCGCCAGCAGCACGAGAAAAAGATCCGACAGACGCTTCACGAAAGAGCGATAAACTCCGCGGCGGCGTCGGTAGGTGGCGCGTAATTTCCGGGCATGAATAGTGCGGGGGGCCTGGGGATCTTCAACAAAACGGCCGATGGGAGCTGTCATTTGGCAGGCTTCTCAACAGTGAGCCGGAGCTCTGAAACAGGTGCGACTTTTAACTCAGTTATTCATAAAATTTTCAGAAATCGGCGGATATGCAGTTGAAATCTGCGTCATCGCGGGGTCGGATTTACTGAAACCGTTTCGAGGAAACATTACCGGAAAATCGAAGCTTCACGAAGAACATTCTCCGCCGATATCCTGGTTTCATGAGGAGCGAGAGGGGGGGATTTCCCACTTACTTCAATCAAATGATGCATTCCGCTTTCGCTCAACGACCATAAGTTGCGCCATCATCGGTATCGACCCTCATCGGGGTGCGGGGATGGGGGTGATTCCTTCGGTCGCTGCGCTCCCTTGTCTCCCCGGTTCGGAACATGAACCAAAGCGGGTTGCTTTGGTTCCCGCCATTTGTTCCAGCCGCTTAGAGAAAACCTGCTGTTTCTCAGGCGGCGACAATCTGCTTCTCGGAACCTTCCGCCGGGGTGAGCTGCTCCCGGGCTTTGCCCGCCCGGCGGCTCTGCATCCAGATGCGAATTGTCACAGGGGCCAGAATCAGCGCCGATCCGCCAAGCCCGCTGAGCATATAAACTGCGAGGGCAGCCAGCAGGCTGTCGCTCGACCAGAAGGTGAGACCGAGGGTGACGATGGCGGTAAATGCGCCGATCAGGATTGCTGCGAGTGCCAAGAGTGCCTCCATTCTTAAAGTACATTCATGCCTGCGGCTGAACCGGGGCCGTGCCTCACAAGAGGGGCCGATTGGGGCGAAATCCGGGCGATCTGAAAGCGCTGCCAGGGAAATCCGCGAGAATTGGAATGGGTGCCGGTCCGGCGGCACCGCAACAGCTGCCGTCACTTGTCAATATCTGGTGGATGCGTCACTTTAAGGCCCGAAATCCCGGCAGGGGGTTCCGGTCAATTCCGGTGCTGATCTGCTGTTTCTCACAGGTGTGGTTTGCGATTCTCTAAACTCCGTCTCAATGGCTTCAAAAGCTTCGTTGATCAGACTGACCTCGTGATCGGGGACGGGCTGACCGGGGTTGTCGGCCCGAACGGCTGTGGCAAATCCAACCTGCTTGAGGCGCTTCGCTGGGTCATGGGCGAGAACCGTCCCACGGCCATGCGCGGCGGCGGGATGGAGGATGTGATCTTCGCCGGGGCCGCGACGCGCGGCGCGCGCAATTATGCTGAAGTCGCGCTGACCATCGACAACGAAGACCGCCTCGCCCCCTCGGGCTTCAACGACTCCGTCATGCTGGAGGTGGTGCGCCGTATCACCCGCGATGCCGGCTCAAACTATAAGATCAACGGCAAAGATGTGCGCGCGCGGGACGTGCAGATGCTCTTTGCCGATGCCTCGACCGGAGCGCATTCGCCGGCACTGGTCCGCCAGGGCCAGATCTCAGAGCTGATCAACGCCAAGCCCCGCGCCCGTCGGCGGGTCCTGGAAGAGGCTGCCGGGATCTCGGGCCTTTATCAGCGCCGCCATGAGGCGGAACTGCGCCTCTCTGCGGCAGAGACCAACCTCACCCGCGTCGATGATGTGATCGAGCAGCTGGCCCAGCAATTGATCTCTCTGTCGCGCCAGGCCCGCCAGGCCGCACGCTACCGCGAAATCGGCCGCGATCTGAAGCGCGCCGAAGGCATGCTGCTGGCGCGCCGGTGGCATGAGGCCGAGATGACCCGTCAGGCGGCGCTGGCGCAGTTTGCCGAGGCGCTGCGCCTGACCGCCGAAGCTGAGGCCCGCGCCGAGGAGACGTCTGAGGCCCGCGAAGCGGCGGAAGCGGCGCTTCCCGCTTACCGTGAAGAAGACACCATCGCCGCTGCCCTGCTGCAACGGCTGATCCTGCAGCGCGAGACCCTGGCTCAGGAAGAGAGCCGCGCTACCGAGCGGGTCGCCGCCCTGCGCGCCCGCATCGCCCAGCTGGCCCGCGACGCGGAGCGCGAGGCCGTGATCAACCGCGATGCCGGGGAAACCATCCGCCGTCTTGAGTGGGAACTGGAACAGCTCGCCCGCGCCCAGGACGGCGAAGCCGACCGCCTCGATGAGCTGGCCTCCCTGGCGCAGAACGCGGCTCTGGCCGTGGCCACCGTGGAAAGCCGCCTCTCAGACGCCACCGAAGATGCGGCCGAACTTTCGGCCCGCGCCCAGGGGATCCGCCGCGCCCGCGATGAGGGAACCGCGGCGCTTGAACGCGCCCGTGCTGAGGCCGCCCGCGCCGCTGAGGCCGCCGAAGCCGCCTCCGAGGCGCTTGAGGCCGCCACCGAGGCCTTCACTGAGGCCGAAGAGGTCCAGGCCGAAGCCCTGGAGATCGCCACTGAGGCCGAAGAGCGCCTCGCCGGCGCCGAAGACGCCCGTGAGGCTCTGCAATCGCGCGAGGCTGAGGCCCGCGCCGCCCGCGCCACCGCCGAAGGCGACCTTGCTGCGCTCAACTCAGAAGCCGCCGGGCTTGAGCGGCTGCTGGCGCGCGCCACCTCTGACACCGGTGAGGCGCTGATCGAACGCCTCAGCGTCGCCCCGGGCTATGAGGCGGCCCTGGGGGCGGCGCTGGCCGATGATCTGCGCGCCCCGGAAATCAGCGCTGAAGATCCCACCGGCTGGGCACCGATGGCAGATTACACCGATGCCGAGGCGCTGCCCGCAGGCCTGCCGCCGCTCAGCGCCCATGTCACCGCCCCCGAGGTTCTGGCCCGCCGCCTGGGCCGCATCGGCATCGTGGATCGCGCCAAAGGCGCCGCGCTTCAGGCCGCGCTGCGGCCCGGTCAGCGGCTGGTCTCGCGCGAGGGGGATCTCTGGCGGTGGGATGGCTACCGCGCGGCCGCGGGGGATGCGCCCTCTTCTGCGGCTCTGCGCCTGCAGCAGGTCAATCGCCTTGCCGCCCTGCGCGAAGAGCTGACCCTCGCCGCCGCGAAAGCGGCTGAGGCCGCCGCGCTGCACAGCCGCCTGCAATCGGAACTCGCCACCCTCACCCAGGCCGATCAACTTGCCCGGGAGCATCGCCGCAGCGCCGACAGCCGCCTGACCGAAGCCAGCCGCCGCCTCGCCCGTGCCGAGGGGGACCGCTCTCTCGCCGCAGGCCGTCTTGAGGCCGCGCGTCAGGCGGGCGAACGCGCCACCCGCGCCGCCGATGACGCCGCCGCCCGCCTCGAAGAGGCCGCCGAGGCCGAGGCCGCGCTTCCCGATCTCGCCGATCTGCGCGCCCGGGTCGAAACCCTGAAGACCGAGGTGGAGGCGGCCCGCAGCGAGATGATCGCCCGCCGTGCCGCCCATGAAGAGGCCCGGCGCGAAGGCGAGGCGCGGACCCGCCGCCGCCAGGAGGTGATGAAGGAACTCTCCGGCTGGCGTCACCGCCTCGAAACCGCTGAGCGCCATTCAGAAGATCTGCAGGAACGCCGCGAGGCCGCCGAAGAAGACCTCGCCGAAGCGCTCGAACAGCCCGACGAAATCCTCGCCCGCCGCGAAGAACTGGCTGAGGCCCTTGAGGCTGCCGAAGCCCGCCGTCAGGCCGCGCAAAGCCGCCTGACTGAGGCCGAAGCCGCCCTGCGCAGCGCTCAGGATGCAGAGCGCCTGGCCGGGACCACAGTTGCAACCGCCCGCGAAACCCGTGCCCGCGCCGAGGCCCGCGCCGAAGCGGCCAGAGAGGCCGCCACCGCCGCGGCGGCACGGATCCGCGAAGACCTCGGTCAGGAACCCGCAGAGCTGTTCGCAGAGCTTGGCACCCCGCCCGATCAGCTTCCCGATGCCGCTGAACTGGATCTTGAGGCGCAACGCCTGCGCCGCTCCCGCGATCAGCTGGGCGCGGTGAACCTGCGCGCCGAAGAAGATGCCCTCGCCGTGCAGAGTGAACACGACACCCTGCGGCGCGAGAAAGAAGAGCTCGAAGAAGCGATCCGCAAGCTCCGCTCGGGCATCTCCTCGCTCAACCGCGAAGGCCGTGAACGGCTGCTGGCCGCCTATGACGTGGTGAACGGAAACTTCTCGCTGCTCTTCACCCATCTCTTCAACGGTGGCGAAGCCCGCCTCGTGATGGTCGAATCCGACGATCCGCTGGAAGCGGGCCTCGAGATCATGTGCCAGCCGCCGGGCAAAAAGCTTTCCACCCTGTCGCTGCTGTCAGGCGGCGAACAGACCCTGACGGCGCTTGCGCTGATCTTCGCGGTCTTTCTCGCCAATCCGGCACCGATCTGCGTGCTCGACGAAGTCGACGCGCCCCTCGATGATGCCAACGTGACCCGGTTCTGCGATCTTCTCGATGAGATGACCCGCCGCACCGACACGCGCTTCCTCATCATCACTCACCACGGCGTCACCATGAGCCGCATGGACCGCCTCTTTGGTGTGACCATGCAGGAACAGGGCGTCAGCCAGCTCGTCAGCGTCGATCTCAAACGCGCCGAAGCCCTCGTCGCCTGAACCTGAAAAGACGGCGCCCCTTCATCCGGGGCCCCGTCTTTGGCTTTTTTCAAATACTCCGGGGTCCGGGGCAGCGCCCCGGATCGCCGCTCACAGCGTCAGTATCGTCGCCCCCGTGGTCGCCCGCGCCTCCAGCGTGCGATGCGCCTCAGCCACCTGATCGAGCGGAAAACGCTGATCAATGCGGATTTTCACCGCGCCCGAGGTCACCTTTTCAAAGAGCATCTTTGCCATGGCCTGGCAGTCCTCATGCTGCGCGATATGGGTGAACAGTGTCGGCCGCGTCAGCTGATAAGACCCCTTCGCCAGCACCGCCAGCGGGACCGGCGGGACCACGCCGGAGGCATTGCCGAAGGAAATCATCATCCCCACCGGCCGCAGCGACTCCATGGATCCCTCAAAGGTCGAAGCCCCCACTGAATCCATCACCACATCAACCCCGCGCCCCCCGGTCAGCTCGCGCACCTTCGGCGCGAAAGGACCTTCGCTGTAGTTGATCGCAGCCTCAGCCCCGTGATCCAGCGCCAGCTGACATTTCTCATCAGAGCCTGCGGTGGCAATCAGCCGGATCCCCTCAGATTTCGCCCATTGGCAGGCAATCAGCCCCACGCCGCCGGCAGCGGCATGAAAGAGCACCGTATCCCCGGCCTTCAGCGGCACTGTGCGGTGAAAAAGATACTGCACCGTCAGCCCCTTCAGCATCATGGCCGCTCCCTCTTCAAAAGAGATGCCATCGGGCAGCGGGCAGACCTGGGCCGCGGGCATGACCCGCGCCTCGGTATAAGCCCCGGGCGGCTGCGCCGCATAGGCCGCGCGGTCTCCCGCCTTCAGATGCGTAACGCCAGGCCCCACGGCCTCAATAACCCCCGCTGCCTCCATGCCAAGCGCCTGCGGCAGCTGCATCTGATAGACACCCGAGCGCTGATAGACGTCGATGAAATTCAGCCCCACCGCATGATGACGGATGCGGACCTCCCCCGGCCCCGGCTCACCGACCGGACGATCCTCAATCATCAGAGCCTCAGCCCCGCCATGCGCCCGGATCACAACTGTTTTCGCCATTCTGCCTCTCCCGCTGAACCGGCGTCAGTCTGACCTGCAATCGCGCCTCTGAAAAGCCATTCCGTCAGCGCCGGGCAGATCTCTCAAGCCCCGCCGCGCGGCCCGTTTTGGCTTTTTCCAAATACTCCGCGGGGGTCCGGGGGCGCGAAGCCCCCGGCTGCGCGGCTTCAGCGTTTGCGCATCGCATCCAGCAGGGCCGCGCCGAAGCCTCCCGGCGCATCTTTTGCGACCTGCGGAGCAGACGACATCGGCCCGCGCCCGCCTTTCGGGGCTGCCCCCTTCGCCCCGCCCTGGGCGCGGCGCTCAGAGGCCTCTTCCCGCCCGCCGCCGTCTTTGCGCATGCTCAGTGCGATGCGCTTGCGGGGCACATCCACCTCAGTGACCCGCACCTTCACCACATCCCCGGCCTTCACCACCTCATGGGCATCTTTGACAAAGCGGTCCGCGAGCTGGCTCACATGCACCAGCCCGTCCTGATGCACACCGATATCCACAAAGGCCCCGAAGGCCGCCACATTGGTCACGGTGCCTTCCAGCAGCATGCCGACGCGCAGATCGGTGATCTCTTCGACGCCCTCGGTGAAGGTCGCGGTCTTAAAGGCCGGACGCGGGTCGCGACCGGGCTTTTCCAGCTCGGCCATGATGTCTTTCACCGTCGGCACCCCGAAGCGCTCATCGGCGAAATCGCGCGGCTCAAGGCGCTTCAGCGGTGCGGGATCCGCCATCAGGCTCCGCAGATCGCGACCGCAGGCCTGAACAATTTTACGCGCCACATCATAGGCTTCCGGGTGCACCGCCGAGCCGTCCAGCGGCTCCTTTCCGCCCTGAATACGCAAAAAGCCCGCGCATTGCTCAAAGGCCTTCGGACCAAGCCGCGCCACCTTCAAAAGCTCTTTGCGGGTCGCAAAGGGGCCATTTGCATCGCGGTGGCTGACGATGGTTTCCGCCAGCCCCGCCCCGATACCGGCCACCCGCGCCAGCAGCGGGGCTGAGGCCGTATTCAGATCCACGCCCACGGCGTTCACCGCATCCTCAACCACCGCATCCAGCGCTTTGCCCAGACGGTGCTGGTCCACATCATGCTGATACTGGCCCACACCGATGGATTTCGGCTCAATCTTCACCAGTTCCGCCAGCGGGTCCTGCAGGCGTCGCGCGATGGAAACCGCGCCACGCAGGCTCACATCAAGCCCCGGGAACTCCGCCGCTGCCAGCGCTGAGGCCGAATAGACCGAGGCCCCGGCCTCCGAGACGATGACCTTGGTCGGCTTCTTTGCCCCCGGCATCATCGCCAGAAGATCGGCCACCATCTTTTCCGACTCGCGGCTGGCCGTGCCATTGCCGATGGCGATCAGCTCGACCCCATGTTTCGTGATCAGCGCGCCCAGCACGGCCTGAGCGCCGCGCAGATCGTTCTTCGGCTGGAACGGATAGATCGTCGCCGTCTCCAGAAGCTTGCCGGTGCCATCAACCACGGCCACCTTGCAGCCCGTGCGGATGCCCGGATCAAGCCCCAGCGTCGTGCGCCCGCCTGCAGGGGCTGCCAGCAGCAGATCTTTCAGATTGCGGCCGAAGACGCGGATCGCCTCCTCCTCAGCCCGTTCGCGCAGCTCCATCATCAGATCAACCGAGAGCGAGGGGCGCAGCTTCACCCGCCAGATCCAGCCCGAGATGGTCGAAAGCCACTCATCCCCCTTGCCCGCACGCCCGCCGCCAAGAGAGGCTTTCACCATGGTCTCGCAGCGCCCCTGGCCCGGCGCGGCCTCGGTGTCAGCCTCAAGGTCCATCGACAAAAAGCCTTCATTGCGGCCGCGGAACATGGCAAGCGCCCGGTGGCCGGGGGCGGTGGCAAAGTTTTCGCTATGCGCGAAGTAATCCGAGAATTTCGCGCCTTCCGTCTCTTTACCCTCAATCACCTTTGACACGATCTTCGCTTCGCGGCGCAGGTAATCGCGGATGCGGGTCTTCAGATCGGCATTCTCAGAGACGCCTTCCGCAATGATGTCGCGTGCCCCTTCCAGCGCAGCTTTCACATCGGCGACATTTTCGGAAATATAGCCTGCGGCAAGAACAGAGGGGTCGGCGGCGCGATCGGCAAGGATGGCATCGGCCAGCGGCTGCAGCCCGTTTTCCCGCGCGATCATCGCTTTGGTGCGGCGCTTGGGCTTATAGGGCAGATAGATGTCTTCGAGTTCCGCCTTGGTGCTGACACCGGCGATTTTCGCGGCCAGATCCTCCGTCAGCTTTCCCTGATCGCGGATCGAGGCAAGCACCGCCTCACGGCGGGCGTGAAGCTCACGCAGATAGGTCAGACGCTCATCAAGCGTGCGCAGCTGGGTGTCATCGAGCCCCCCGGTCACCTCTTTGCGGTAGCGCGCGATGAAAGGCACCGTGGCCCCCCCGTCGAGCAGCGCCACGGCCTGGGCCACCTGATCGGCGCGGGCCCCGATTTCACTGGCAATCGCAATGGCAATCTGGCGGGCGGGGTCTTGGGCAATCGCCATGGGGCACCTGTCTTAAAGTCTCGGGAGGGAGAGGTAACCCCGGCTTCGCGCAGGTTGCAAGTGGCCCTTGCGGTGCTCGCGGCTTCCCGCCAGTCTCCCCTGACCAACAAGGAGAGTAACATGGCTCTTATACCTGCGATTGCTGATCATGCCGCAGAGCTGACGGCGATTTTCGAAGATCTCCACGCCCATCCCGAAATCGGTTTTGAAGAGACCCGCACCGCGGCAATCGTCGCGGCAAAGCTGCGCGACTGGGGGGTGGATGAAGTCCATGAAGGCATCGGTGGCACCGGCGTTGTCGGCATTATCCGCGGCAATCGCCCCGGCGCACGCCGGGTCGGGCTGCGCGCCGATATGGATGCTCTGCCGATCGAGGAGACGTCAAACCTCGCCTACAGCTCAAAAAATCCCGGAAAAATGCATGCCTGTGGCCATGACGGCCATACCACCATGCTGCTGGGGGCGGCAAAATATCTGGCCGAAAGCCGCGATTTTGCGGGCACCGTGGTGCTGATCTTCCAGCCTGCCGAAGAGGGCCTGGGCGGCGCGAAACGCATGATCGCTGAGGGGCTTTTTGAGCGGTTTCCCTGCGATGAGATTTACGGCATGCACAACAGCCCCAACGGGAAATCCGGCTGGATGGGCATGCGCAAAGGCGCGGCCATGGCGGGGGCGGCCTTCTTTGACATCCGCATCACCGGAGTCGGCAGCCATGCCGCGCAGCCCCAGGACAGCAAGGACGCGCTGCTGATCGCAGCCTCGCTGGCGGCAGAGCTGCAGACCATCCGCGCGCGCAACATCCATCCGCTGGATATGCTGGTTTTGTCGGTCACAAAGCTCAACGCCGGAACCGCCTATAACGTGGTGCCCGAAACCGCCAGCATGGGCGGCACCATCCGCTATTTCTCGGATGCAGCTTTTGAGCTGGCCTCGCGGCGGATGAAAGAGATCTGCAAGGGTTACGCTCTGGCCCATGGCGTTGAAATCGACTGCGATGTCCGGGGTGCCTTCGACGTTCTGGTCAATGGCGACGAATATACCGAAGCCTATCTGGAGGCCGGTCGTGAAATCCTGGGCGAGGAGGCGGTCGATGCCGAAGTGCCGCCGGTGACCGGCTCGGAGGACTTCGCCGATATGCTGCGCCTGGTGCCGGGGGCCTATTGCCAGATCGGCCACGCGGGCACCGTGCCGCTGCATAACCCGGCCTTCCGGCTTGATCCGGCAATCCTGCCGGTGGGCGCTTCGGTCTATGCGCGGCTGGTGGAAAAGCGTCTCGCGGCATGAGGTCAGGGCAGGGCGGTGCGCCGCCCTGCCACCCAAGGCTCAGCCGCTGGTCAGCAGCCAGACCGGCTCATTGTCGCGGGCAACATAGTCCAGCGCCGCGCGGTCCGGCACCTTTGAGGCGCGTTTGAAACTGCACAGCAGTTCATCGCCATCAATCTCTGCCGCGTTGATGAGACAGGTCAGGATATGCCTTGGCCCTTCATGGATCTCAACAAGGCCGCGAAGCTGTCTCACGTCCTCCAGGGCAATGGAAAACCCGTCGTTCCACATGCGGCGGATGGAAAACACCATATCCCCCTGATGCAGGGACAGACGACGGCGGCGGCTTCCCTGGCGCAGCCTTGCGCCATGCAGTCCGTCCCGAATCTCGGCTGGCAGATCTTCAAACATCTCTCACCTCCAACTCATCCGAGTTTGCACCGCAATAGATGAAGATCAAGTCAAGGTTGTGACAGCTTTGCCGCCCTGCCGGATCTTTGCAGCACCTGGTGCACTCCTGTCGCGCGTGCCGTTGAAGGAACGCCCTGCAGGCGGCCCGGCTCCGGCCCGATCAGAAAAGACCTCACGGTAAAGTCCCTTGGCGCGGCGCCTTTTGCGGGACTAAGCTTGGCGCAAAGGGGAGAGCAGTATGTGGCGAAGCTTCAGCGGTGCACTGGCCCTGGTTCTCGGGCTGACGACAATATCTGCCCAGGCTGCCACCTGTGGTGGCGATTTCACAACCTGGCTGCAGGACCTGCGGGCGGACCTGCTGGCGGCGGGCGGCACTGAGGCTGAGGTGAGCCGCTTTCTGCGCGGCGCTGCCGCCGATCCAAAGGTGCTTGCCGCAGACCGCAGGCAGGGTGTCTTTCAGCGCAATTTCACGGATTTCTCCCGCCGCCTGATCAGCGCGGACCGGCTGAACAAAGCGCGCGCAAAGCTGAAATCCGAGGCCTCTCTGCTGGCGCGTGCGGAAAAAGAATACGGTGTTCCGCCGGGTATTCTGCTGGCCTTCTGGGCCTTTGAGACCGACTTCGGCGCGGTGCAGGGGGAGTTCAACACCCGCAATGCCCTGCTGACCCTGGCCCATGACTGCCGCAGGCCCGGATTGTTCCGGCCCCAGATCCTTGCGGCCTTTGAGTTGAGCCGCCGGGGGGATTTTGACCCTGCGACCACCAGAGGGGCCTGGGCCGGAGAGATCGGCATGGTGCAGATGCTGCCCGCCGATCTTCTGGCGCGCGGGGTGGACGGCGATGGCGACGGCCGGGTCGATCTGCAGTCCTCGGTCGCGGATGCCCTGCTTTCGGGCGCGGCGCTGATCCGTGATCACGGCTGGCAGGCCGCTGCGCCCTGGATCACCGAAGTGCGCCTGCCGCAGGGGTTTGATCTCAGCCACAACGGGTTGAACAGCTGGCTGCCGGTGGCAGACTGGCGGGCAAAGGGTCTGCGTCCGCGCGAAGGCGGCGATCTGCCGGAGGGCGGTGAGGCCGCTTTGCTCCTGCCCCAGGGCCGCCTTGGTCCGGCCTTTCTTGTCTGGCCGAATTTTCGCGTTCTGACCGAATGGAACCAAAGCCTGACCTATGTGACCATGGCAGCCTATTTCGCCACCCGCATTGAGGGGGCGGCGGTTTTTGATCCCGGCGATCCCGTGCCGGGCCTGAACCCCGAGCAGATGAAGACCCTGCAGCAAAAGCTGAAGCAGCGCGGGCATGATGTCGGAAATGTCGATGGCATTCTTGGGCTTATGACCCGCGAGGCCGTGCGTCGTGAGCAGATCCGCCTTGGCCTGCCGCCCGATGCCTGGCCGGATCAGCGCCTGCTGGAGCAGCTCTGATGGCGGCGCAGGGCTGGGGCGTTGCGGTCACTCTGAAAGCGCCTGTGGCCCAGGTCCTCGCCTTTGTGGCCTGGTATCTCGATCTTGGGGCCGCGCGGATCTGGCTTCATTTCGACGATCCCGAAGATCCCGCCGCTGCCCGTCTCGAGGGGCATGAGCGCGTGCAGGTCATCCGCTGTCACGACGGCTATTGGGAAAAGGTGGCCGGCCGCCGGCCAGAGACCCATCAGCAGCGGCAGGTGCGCAATGTGACCCGCGTGCTGCGCCGTACGGGGCTGCCCTGGGTCGCGCATTTTGATGTCGATGAGTTTCTGCTGGCCGCGCGTCCGGTGGCCGACATCCTTGCAGAGCAGGCGCCTGACCGGCTGATCCTGCGGGCAGAGCCATGGGAGGCGCTCTGCGACCCGAAGCTGCCCGATGATATCTTCACCGCGAACCGCTTTCGTCAGGCCCTGCCTCCGGGGCGTGAGGCGCTGGCCCATGCGCTATACGGTGAGGCAGGCGCGCTGCTCGAGCGTGGCATGTTAAGTCATACGGTCGGAAAGTGCTTTTTCCGCAGCGGGATACCCGGCATGACCGGGCGCATCCATGGCGCCCGCATCAATGGAGAGCCGGTGCCGGGCGGAGCCTTTCATCCCGATCTGGCGCTTTTGCATTTTCATGCCCAGGACCGGGAGGGCTGGCTATCGCGGCTGCCCTATCGTCTGGCCAGAGGGGCCTATCAATACCGCCCTGCCATGCAGGCTTATCTGCTGGAGCAGACCGCCGAAGGGGTCGAAGCGTTCTACGACACTGTGCAGCGGGCCCGCCCGGCCCTTGTCGCCGCCCTGGAGGTTGAGGGGTTTCTGCGCCAGGAAGAGCTGTCGCTGCGGCAAAGGGTCGGGCGGCATTTCCCCGGCCTTCTTCCCGGTTCCGAAACGCCTGAAAGCGGCGTAGACCCGTCTTTATGACAGAACTGAACACCGAACGGATCCACAAGCCCCCCCGGCGCGCAGCGCTGATTACCGGTGCTGCCCGCAGGCTGGGGGCCGCCATGGCGCGGGCGCTTGCGCGTGAGGGGTGGTTCGTGGTGATCCATTGCAACCACTCCCGCAGCGAAGGCGAGACCCTGGTCGCAGAATTGCAGGCGACGGGGGCAGGCGCGGCTCTGGTCTGCGGGCCGCTTTCAGCCAAAGCGGAGGCTGAGGCCATCTTCGCCGGGGCGGTGGCCCTGGCAGGTCCCTTGTCGCTTCTGGTGAACAATGCCTCCGCCTTTCAAAGCGATGATCTGAGCACAGCGGATGAGGCAGGGCTGGCCCTGCACATGGCGGTGAACCTTGGCGCGCCGCTCTGGCTGATGCAGCAGTTCCGCGCGCAGGAGGCACTGCCCGGGGATGCCCTTGTCGTGAATATGCTCGACAACAAGCTCTTCGCTCTAAACCCGGATTTCTTCACCTATACGCTGTCGAAAGCCGCACTCAGGGCTGCGACGGAAATGGCGGCGCAAAGCTTTGGCGGCCGTCCCAGGGTCTGCGCCATTGCCCCGTCGATCACCCTGATCTCCGGCGCGCAGAGTGCCGGGGATTTTGAACGGACGTCGCGGATTAACCCCCTGGGGCGGCGCGTTTTCCCCGATGACATCTGCGAGGCCCTGTTGATGCTCTGCGCGGACAGGGGGCTGAACGGTGAAACGCTGGTGGTTGACGGCGGCCAGCGTCATTGGCGGCTTCCGCGCGACGTGGCCTTTCTGGACGAGAAGGACATTCCCCTTGGCTGAGTTTCTGATCGAAGTCAGCAGACAGACGGTTGAGATCATCATCGGCCTGCATGAGTTTGAGCGCCACGCCCCGCAGCGGGTCGAGATCTCGGTGCAGGTTCTGACGACGGATCTCTCTGGTGATGCGGGTAATTTTATGGATTACGACGCCATCGTTGCGCATATCCGCAGCTATGCGGGGCAGAGGATTGCCACTCAGGAAGATCTGGTTCTGGCGATCCACAGCTATGTCAGCGGGCTTGCGCATGTCGCAAAGGCCCGCGTCTCAAGCCGTAAGCCCGATATTTTCAGCGATGTGGACTGGGTGGGGCTGAGCTATCCGGCCCGCAGCCTTTCAGGGTGACAAAAAGGATCGGACCCCGACCTCAGTCGGGGTCCGCAGCACACCCTGGCGCACCCCTGCACCCGAACCGACGACAGGTCCGCAGCTTTATCCTAGCGCAAAAGCAGGGGGGACGGCTAATTCAGAGTTTTCCGTCTTTTAGCCAAATCCTACCGGCTCAGCCGTAAACGGCTTCTTTCTTAAAATGCTTCACCAGCATGTAATACATGACGGCGCGGTATTTGTTGCGCTCTGATTTGCCGTAGGTTTCCACCACGCTGTCGATGGCCTTCTGCAGCTCCGGGCCATCCGGGAGGCCAAGTTTCTTCATCAGGAAATTGGTGCGCACGCGCTCAACCTCCTCGGCGTTGCTGGCAGCAACGGTCTCGCTGTCCGCGTTGTAAATGGCCGGGCCGCAGCCGATGGTGACCTTGCGCAGCAGATCCATATCAGGCTCAACCTTGCATTTGGTCCGCAGGTCAGTCGCGTATTTCTCGATCAGTGCGTCGCGCTTGCTCATGCCACATATTCCCCTGTATCGCGCCAAGCCCTGCTCCCCGCAGGCGCCTGACTGAAGGCTATGCGCGGGGATGGCCGTGCGCCAAGCGAAATCTTCCGGAAGCTGTGAAATCAGGCAGAGGATCGCTTCAGGCGGATGGTATCGGGGGGCAGGTCGGGGAGTGAAAAACGGATCTCATCGGGGCAAAGAAAAACGCCCGCCCCTTTGGAAAGGGACGGGCGCTTTGCCGACGGACCGGGGGTCAGTAGCGGTAATGCTCAGGCTTGAAGGGGCCTTCCGGGGTGACGCCGATATAGGCGGCCTGCTCTGCCGAGAGTTTCGAGAGTTTCACGCCGATGCGGTCGAGGTGCAGGCGGGCCACTTTCTCATCCAGGGCTTTGGGCAGGATGTACACGCCGGGCTGATACTCATCGCCCTTCGTCCACAGCTCAATCTGCGCCAGCACCTGGTTGGTGAAGGAGGCCGACATCACGAAGCTCGGGTGACCGGTGGCATTGCCCAGGTTCAGCAGACGGCCTTCCGACAGCAGGATGATCCGTGCGCCCGAGGGCATCTCGATCATATCAACCTGGTCTTTGATATTGGTCCATTTGTGGTTCTTCAGCGAAGCCACCTGGATTTCATTGTCAAAGTGGCCGATGTTGCCGACGATCGCCATGTCTTTCATGGCATGCATATGCTCAAGACGGATGACGTCTTTGTTGCCGGTGGTGGTCACGAAGATATCGGCGGTCGAGACCACCTCTTCCAGAGTGGTGACCTGGAAGCCATCCATCGCGGCCTGCAGCGCGCAGATCGGATCCACTTCTGTGACGATCACACGGGCGCCTGCGCCTTTCAGCGAAGCCGCCGAGCCTTTGCCCACGTCGCCATAGCCGCAGACGACAGCCACTTTACCGGCCATCATCACATCGGTTGCGCGGCGGATGCCATCGACCAGCGATTCTTTGCAGCCGTATTTGTTGTCGAATTTCGACTTGGTGACCGAGTCGTTGACGTTGATCGCCGGGAAGGGCAGCTGGCCCTTTTTGTGCAGATCATAAAGGCGGTGCACACCGGTGGTGGTCTCTTCCGAGACACCTTTGATCGCAGCTTTGGTCTTGGTGAACCAGCCGGGCGACTGGGCCATGCGCTTGAGGATCTGCGCTTTGATGACCGCTTCTTCTTCCGACTGCGGCACCGGGATCACGTCTTCACCGGCTTCCATACGGGCGCCGTAAAGGACGTAGAGCGTCGCATCGCCGCCGTCGTCGAGGATCATGTTTGCGCCTTCCGGGAACTGGAAGGAACGGTCGAGATAGTCCCAGTGCTCTTCCAGCGACTGGCCTTTGATCGCAAAGACCGGAACACCGGCTTTGGCGATGGCAGCAGCCGCATGGTCCTGGGTCGAGAAGATGTTGCACGAAGCCCAGCGGACATCGGCCCCCAGAGCGACCAGGGTTTCAATCAGAACAGCGGTCTGGATGGTCATATGCAGCGAGCCGACGATGCGCGCGCCTTTCAGCGGCTTGCTTTCGCCGAACTCAGCGCGACAGGCCATGAGGCCCGGCATTTCGGTCTCAGCAATATCGAGTTCTTTACGACCGAAATCGGCCAGACCGATATCCCGGACGATGTAATCCTGTGCCATTTGGGCCCCATTCGTCATCAGAGTTGCAGGTTTTGCGATGCTGCTGACATAGCACCCGGGCGCAGATGCAGCAATGCGGCAGGGGGTGCGCGGCCTGCGCAGGGCAGGGCGCGGGGCCGGCGTTACTTCGCCGCGATCAGCGACAGAAAGGCCGGGCCGAAGCGCTCCGCCTTTTGCGCATCCATGCCGGGGATGCCCTCAAGCTGCGCCAGGGTGTGGGGTCTGCGCTCCGCAATCAGCCGCAGAGTGCTTTGGGTCAGGCTGAGATAGCGTCCGATGCCGTCCTCGCCGCGCGCAAGATCATTGGCACGCTCCTGCAGGCGATCAAACAGCAGGCCCGCAGGCTTTCCGGCCAGCTTCATGCGCTGCGGATGAAGCCCCTCAGCCGCGCCTGAGATCACGGCCAGAAATTCCGCGCCAAAGCTGTCGAGCTTTTTCGCCCCCACGCCGGAGATCCCCGCCATCTCATCCATTGAACGCGGGCGCTTTTCGGCCATTTCGATCAGCGTCTTATCGGTGAAGATGATATAGGCAGGCACGCCCTGTGCCTCTGCGAGCGCACGACGTTTAGCCTTGAGTGCTGACAGAAGCGGCGCATCTTCTTCCGAGACCAGAGCCTTTACCGCGGGACGGTCCGTCGATTTCAGCGTGTCGCGGCGCAGGAAGATCGTCTCTTCGCCGCGCAGAATGGGATGGGCGGCGAGCGTCATGCGAAAGGCGCCGTGCCGCTCGGCATCCGGGCGGATCAGATCGCGGCCCATCATCTGACGGAAGACCGCTTCCCACATCGCTTTCGACAGATCTTTGCCCACGCCGAAGGTGGGCAGGTTCTGATGGCCGCGCCCGCGGACTTTCTCGGTCTCAACGCCGCGCAGAATGTCGATCAGATGGCCTGCACCATAGCTCTCGCCGGTACGCAGACAGGCGGACAGTGCCTTACGCACCGCATCGGTGGCATCAAAGACATCCGCCGGACGATCGCAAAGATCGCAGTTGCCGCAGGGCTGCGACTCCTCGCCGAAATAGCCCAGAAGCCGCTGGCGTCGGCAGCCGATGGCCTCTGCCAGCCCCAGAAGCGCGTTCAGGCGGCCGTGATCGGCCTCTTTGCGCTCGGGCGGGGCCAGGCTTTCGTCGATCTGGCTGCGGCGCAGGCGGATGTCATCGGCGCCATAAAGCGTCAGCGTTTCCGCCGCCGCACCGTCACGACCCGCGCGGCCGATTTCCTGATAATAGCCCTCAATACTTTTGGGCAGATCGGAATGTGCCACCCAGCGGATATCGGGCTTGTCGATCCCCATGCCAAAGGCGACCGTGGCCACCACGATCAGCCCGTCCTCCTGCTGAAAGCGGGTCTCGGCATGGCGACGGGCTTCGGCCTCCATGCCGCCGTGATAGCAGATCGCCGGATGGCCCGCTTCGCGCAGGGCCTGAGACAGCGTCTCCGTGCGCGCACGGGTGCCGCAATAGACAATGCCCGACAGACCCTTGCGGGCCGCCACAAAATTCAGGATCTGCTTGCGCGGCTGGTCTTTGGCGGCAAAGGCTAGGTGAATATTCGGCCGGTCAAAGCCGCGCAGGAAGGTCTCGGGCTGCACGCCGCCAAAGAGGCGGTTGACGATTTCCTCGCGGGTCTCGGCATCTGCGGTGGCGGTGAAGGCCGCCAGCGGCACATCCAGCATCTCGCGCAACTCACCGATGCGCAGATAATCTGGGCGGAAATCATGGCCCCACTGGCTGACGCAATGCGCCTCATCCACCGCAATCAGGCTGCAGCCGGCGCGGTGCAAAAGGCTTTGGGTGCCGAAATTCGCCAGCCGCTCCGGCGCAAGATAGAGAAGCTTCAGCCGACCCTCATCAAGGGCTGCAAACACTTCGGCATTTTCTTCTTCGGTATTGCCCGAGTTCAGCGCCCCGGCCTCAACCCCCACGGCGCGCAGGGCGCGGACCTGGTCGCGCATCAGCGCAATCAGCGGTGAGATCACCACGGTCAGCCCCTGGCGGCAGAGCGCAGGCAGCTGAAAACACAAAGATTTACCGCCGCCCGTCGGCATGATCGCCAGCGTGTTCTGCCCGCGCATCACCGCGTCGACGATCTCAGCCTGGCCGGGGCGAAACTCTGCGAATCCGAAGATTCGGGCCAGGACCTCGGCTGGATCAGGCATGGATCAGAAATAACCGAGGTTGTTGATGATCACGATGCGCAGCGCCTCAATGCCCAGCAGCACGATCAGCGGGGCCAGATCAATCCCGCCGAGGTTCGGAAGGAACGAGCGGATCCGGTTGTAAACCGGCCCCAGCAGGCGCTCGAGCCCGGTCCAGATCTGATAGACCAGCGGCTGGCGCAGGTTCAGCACCTGGAAGTTGATCAGCCAGCTCATGACGACATGAACGATGACGACGAACTGCGCGATTTTCACGATCAGCAGCAGAATTTCCATCAGCGACATCATGAGGGGTGGTTCTCCGGTGAATTGATCCAGACAGACCTAATGGCGGCAGGCCAGAGGGGCAAGAGCCTGCGACAGCCCGTCTGCCCTGTCTCATCAGATTAAAGTTAACGATGCTTTGATCAGCGCTTCTTTTTCGGCGCGGGCTGGCGGGCCATCCAGGCCTCGTGCAGCTCCGGGCGGCGGGCTTTGGTGATCTCAAGCGACTGCGCGCGGCGCCACTTTTCGACCTCGCCATGGTTGCCGGAGTTGAGAACGGCCGGAATCTCCAGGCCTTCCCAGGTCTGAGGGCGGGTGTATTGCGGATGCTCCAGCAACCCGTCGGAGAAGCTTTCCTCATCGGCGGAGGCGGCATTGCCAAGCACACCGGGCAGCAGGCGCACGGTGGCATCGATCATGGCCTGCGCCGCGATCTCACCCCCGGTCATCACGAAATCGCCTAAGGAAACCTCTTCGATCTGATAGCGGTCAAGCACGCGCTGATCGACGCCCTCAAAGCGGCCACAGATCATCACCACGCCCTCTGCCGCCGCCCATTTGCGGGCCATGGCCTGGTCAAAGCGTTTGCCGCGCGGCGAGAGATAGATGATGGGGCATTTCTCACGGTCCATGGGCAGGCCGTGGCAGGCCTCACCCAAAGCGCGGGCCACCACATCGGCACGCAGCACCATGCCGGCGCCGCCACCGGCGGGGGTGTCATCGACATTGCGGTGTTTGCCTTCGCCAAACTGGCGCAGCGGAATAGCATCAAGCGCCCAGAGCCCCTGATCGAGCGCTTTGCCGGTGATCGACAGGCCAAGGGTGCCGGGGAAAGCCTCAGGGAACAGCGTCACGATCCGCGCGCGCCAGGCGTTTTTCACCCGCGGCGGCTCAGCCATCAGATCGCGCGGCTTCAGTGAGACCTGCACCGACAGCCGTCCATGCGATTTGCCCTTCACTTCCGTCATGCGATTACCCGTCTTTGCGCTGCTCAGGCGCTTTCCCTAGCAGAAGGCTTATTCCGCGGCCAGCGCCCGGGGGGCGTCGCCCTGCCGCAGGATCTGCACCACCGTGCCGACAGCCATGGCCAGGCGCGCGCGGACCTCATCGAACTCAGGCCGCGGGGTCAGGCTCGCTTCCTCCATATAAAGGCTGCGGTCGATCTCAACCTGAATGGCGTGGCAGCCTGCCTGGGGGCGGCCCCATGTCTGGGTGATCCAGGCCCCCGCGAAGGGGATGTTGCGGCTGGTGCGAAATCCTGCGGTGCGAAAGGCCCCTTCGATCTTTGACATCACCTGCGGGGCGCAGGCCGCACCATGGCGATCGCCCAGCACGATCTCGGGCGGCTCGCCGTCACAACTGCGCAGATGCGAGACTGCGTCATGGGGCATCGAGTGGCAATCGAGCAGCAGCACCTGGCCAAAGCGGCTGCGCTGCGCCGCCATGACCTCTGAAAGCTTTTTGTGCCAGGGGTGCCAGTGTCTGCTCAGACGTTCATCGGCTTCTGCGCGGCTGATGCGGCCGGGGTGAATCACCCGTCCTCCGGCCACCACCCGCGGAATGACGCCGAGGCCGGAAGAGAGCCGCGGATTCAGTCCGGTCCGCTTCACCCCTTCGATCAGGGCAGGGTCCAGCTCATCCGCTCCGCGGTTCAGATCAACATAGGCCCGCGGGGCCCGCGCGGTCAGCAGCGGCACCCCAAGGCCTGGGGCATCCTGAAAGAGCAGATCGACAAAGGCATCCTCAGATGAGCGCAGTGCGCGGGCGGAGAGCGGACTTTGTGCAATAAATTCCGCAGGATAATCGCGCCCGCTGTGGGGAGAACTGAGCACCAGTCCGCAGCGGGGCTTTTCCGGCTCATAAAGGTCAAAGGCCGCGCGTTTCATGGTATCCTCCTGCTTGGGAACAGCCTAAGCCCCTGAAAAGGCCGGAGTCGAGGGATTTGGAAGAAAAGCGATTTTTCTTTATGCACCCCCCTTGCGGCCCTCTGCGACTCTGGCTAAAAGCCCTCTCAACGAAGCTGAGCCGGCCCGGACAACTTCGGAAAGACGGGCCAGAACGGATCAGCTGAGGGGCGCGTAGCTCAGCGGTAGAGCACTACGTTGACATCGTAGGGGTCACAAGTTCGATCCTTGTCGCGCCCACCATTTAACCGCCCGTTTCGACGGGTATAACGAAACCTGAGGCGCTCGACGCGCCGCGAAGTAAGGAGAGCGTCATGAAAGTCGCAAACTCGCTCCGTTCGCTCAAGCAGCGTCACCGCGATTGCCAAATCGTGCGCCGCAAGGGCCGTGTATACGTGATCAACAAAACCCAGAAGCGTTTCAAAGCGCGTCAGGGCTGAGCGAACGAGCTCTCTTGAGTTTGAAAAGGCCGTGCGATCCGCACGGCCTTTTGCTTTTGCGGCCTCAGGTCCAGGTGACATCGGCCAGGAAGATATAGCCCGCGCCGTAGATCGTTTTGATCAGACGCGGGTTTTTAGGATCTTCCCCCAGTTTGGTGCGCAGCCGCGAGATGCGGACATCCATTGCGCGATCAAAGCTTTCCCCGGCACCGCCGCCGAAATTCTGCTGCATCTGTGCGCGTGAAATCAGCCGGTTCGGGCTTTCGAGAAACATGCGCAGCACCTCGCCTTCGGCATGGCTGAAGGGCACTTCGCTGCCCTGGTCGTGAATCAGCACATAACGGTCAAATTCGGCCCGCCACTGGGCGAATCTTGCGGTCTGCGGGGTGGTGCGGGGCGGATCGCTGCGGGTTTTGCGCAGCCTTGCCCGGATTCGGGCCACCACTTCGGCAGGCTCGAAGGGTTTGATAATGTAGTCATCCGCGCCCAGTTCCAGCCCGGTCACCCGATCCTGCACCTGAGCGCGGCCCGAAATGATGATGATCGCCGCACCTGATTCGAGGGCAAGGCGATGCACCACGGCCAGGCCATCCCGGTCGGGCAGCCCCAGATCGACCAGGCAGACATCGGGGGTGGCGCGGTTGAGCGCTGCCTCAAATTCGGTGGCGCGGGCGAAGGCCGTGACGCGAAACCCCGCCTCTTCCAGGGCGTCAGACAGGATGCGGCGAATCTCGGGCTCATCATCGAGGATGGCGATATGCGGCGTCGTCATCAGCGGCCTCCGGTCGATTTGGGCAAAGTGGCCAGGAAGCCTGAAAGGCTGAGGCCGTCAAAGGGTTTGATCAACAGCGGCCCGCGCGCCGCCGCCGCTTCGCGGCGCGGATCCCCCGGCGGAGAGGAGGTCATCAGAACCACCGGTGGCGCTTCGGGATCCGCCTCAAAGCGGGCCGCCAGATCAAGGCCCGTCATCGCGCCGCTCAGGTGAATGTCAGAAAGCACCAGCGTCAGGCAGGGCAGCCGCATCAGCGCGAGCGCTTCTTCCGCGCTGTCGCTTTCCACCACGCTGTGACCAAGGGCGACCAGCATGGCACGGATGGATTCGCGGATCTCGGCGTTGTCTTCGACCAGCAGCACCATTCCGGGCGCGGGGGCGCGATCCTCAACCACGCGCAGGGGCAGGCGGAGGGTGATCGCCGCCCCGCCGCCCGGAGGGTTGAAAAGTCGCAGGGTTCCCCCGGCCAGTTTGACCCGGTCATAGACCATGGCCAGCCCGAGGCCGGATCCCTCTCCACCTTTGGTGGTGAAAAACGGTTCCAGCCCGCGCTCCAGCGCCTCGGCGGTGAAACCCGGCCCCTCATCGCGGACACTCACCTCCAGCCAGATGTCGCGGACCGGCCGGATCGAGAGGGTCATCCGCCCGCCTTTGGGTTTCATCGCATCGCGGGCATTCAGCACGAGATTCAGAATGGCATCCTGCAACATGCCCGGATCAAAGAGCAGCGGGGCCGCGAAAGGCGCGATCTGCAGATCGGCGGTGATCTGATCGGGCAGCGCCGCCCCGATCAGCGGGCGCAGTTCTGAGATGAAATCGGCGATCCGGACCGGCACGATCTGCAACTCCCGCCGCCCCGAAATCGAGGCGATGCGGTCCAGAAGCACCCCGCCGCGCCGCGCGGCATTCAGCGTGGCATGAACCAGATCCCCTGCACCGGGCGGCAGATCGGCGCGGCTGAGGCGCGACTGCAGCCCCAGAATGATCGTCAGCAGATTGGAGAAATCATGCGCAAGGCCCGAAGTCAGCTGCGCCGCCAGTTCGCGCTTGCGGGTCTGCATCAGCACTTCCCGGGCCTGGGCCTCGGCGGTGACATCGGTTGAAAGGATATAGACCCCGTTCACCGGCCCGTCGCCCTGACGGTCGGGGGTGAAGGCGCTGCGGATGCGTCGGCCGCTCTCTTCTTCGGTAAATTCCAGCACGCTCGCCTCTCCGGCCAGTGCGCGGCGCAGGGCCGGTGAAATATGGGCAAAGGTCTGCGGGCCAAGCGCCTCGTGCCCGGTCAGCCCGATGATATCGGGGCTGCGCGAGGGCGCGACGATGTTCAGGCGGCGGTTCGAATAGGTATAGCGCAGATCGCGGCCGACATGGGCGATATGGGCGGGCATCATCTCGGTGGTCATCCGGGTGCGCGCTTCAATCTCGATCAATTCGCGCCGCGCTTCATCCAGCATGGCATTGGCGGCGGCCAGTTCGCGGTTGGCCAGCGCCAGACGCTGGGCATGGGCCACCACCTCACCGCTCAGCTCCTCTGAGCGGGCGCGCAGCAGTTCCTCCTGGAGCTTCACTTCGGTGATATCTGTGTAGACCGTTACCCAGCCCCCCTGCGCCAGCGGTGAGCCCTCGACCGAGACCCAGCGGCCATTGGGGCGGCGGCGTTCCATGTAATGGGGCACAAAGGTGCGGGCGGCCTGAACCCTGGCCTGCACGGCCCCTTCAATGTCGTCAAAATGGCCATATTCGCCGCGACAGACCATATAGCGGATGGTGTCTTCAAAGCTGACCCCGGCGGTCACATAGGGGTCGGGAAAGCTGAACATCTCCTGGTAGCGGCGGTTGCAGACCGCCAGTCGCAGTGAGGCATCGAAGATCGAAAGAGCCTGGCTGATGCGATTGAGACCGGTGCGCGTCAGCGCGGCAGTGGTATTCTCAGTCAGCGGCACGTCACGGTCCTTCATGAGGGGCCCGGCTTCCGGCCCGCGCCCTGAGTGAATGTTAACAGCCGCCCGCCGTGGCGCAAACTTTTTGTCGCCTGTTACAATTTGTTAGGATTGCGCAAAATTCGGGCAAGTTTTGCCTGTGACCACTGTCTCATCAGCAGGTCAGAACCGGAGACCGCCTGAGGAGGGGCACCGGTTCTGAAAGGCGAGGGGGAGGACAGACGTGGCCGCTGCAGTGACGCCTTCGGGCGATCCTCAATCCATACCGGCGCTTTTGATGCGCAATGCCGCCACCATGGGCGGTCGTCCGGCATTCCGGGAAAAAGAATTCGGCATCTGGCAAAGCTGGACCTGGGCTGAGACCGCAGAAGAGGTGCGCAATATCGCCCGCGGTCTGATGGTTCTGGGTCTGAACCCCGGGGATCATGTGGCCATCATCGGCCGCAACCGCCCCGCGCTTTACTGGTCGATGATTGCGATCCAGATGTGTGGCGCGGTGCCGGTCCCGCTTTATCAGGACGCCGTCGCCGAAGAGATGGCCTATGTGCTGGAGCATTCGGGCGCGCGCTTTGTCATCGCGGCGGATCAGGAGCAGGTCGATAAGGTTCTTGAAGTGCAGTCCCGCGTGCCGGGCATTGAGCAGATCCTTTATCACGACAAGCGCGGACTGCGGAAATATGACCACAGCGCCATGACCTCGCTGGAGGATCTGGCCGCGAAGGGTCTGGCGGCGCAGCAGCGGGTGGACGCTGAGCTGACTGCCCGCATGGCTGCCCTGACGCCGGACAGCAAATGCGTCATGCTTTACACCTCGGGCACCACCGGCACACCGAAGGGCGTGGTGCTGTCAAACCGCAATGTCATTGAGACCGCCAAAGCCGGTGCCGCCTTTGAGGGGCTGACCCCGGATGAGGATGTGCTGGCCTATCTGCCGCTGGCCTGGGCGGGGGATTACATCTTCTCAATCGCGCAGGCTCATGTGGTGGGCTTCTGCGTGAACTGCCCCGAGAGCGCGCAGACCATGATGACCGATCTGCGCGAGATCGGGCCGACCTATTTCTTCGCGACGCCCCGCGTTTATGAAGGTCAGCTCACCTCAGTGATGATCCGCATGGAAGATGCGGGCCGCTTCAAGAAATGGCTTTTCAAAACCTTCATGGATCATGCCCGCAAAGTCGGCGGCAAAATCCTTGACGGCGGCGAGGTCAGCCTTGGTGACCGGCTGAAATACCGCCTGGGCGATCTGCTGGTTTACGGGCCGCTGAAAAACACGCTGGGCTACAGCCGCATTCGCGTGGGCTATACCGCGGGTGAGGCCATCGGGCCGGAGATCTTTGATTTCTACCGCTCGCTCGGGATCAATCTGAAGCAGCTTTACGGCCAGACGGAAGCCACCGTTCTGGTCGCCGGTCACCCCAATGGCCAGGTGCGCCCTGATACCGTCGGCGTGGCCTGCCCGGGGGTTGAGCTGAAGATCGACGACAAGGGCGAGGTTTTCTACCGCAGCCCCGGCACCTTCGTGGAATACTACAAAAACCCCGAAGCCACCGCTTCGACCAAAGATGCCGAAGGCTGGGTGGCCACCGGCGATGCGGGTTATTTCGTTGAGGGCCTTGGCCATCTGCGCATCATCGACCGGGTCAAGGATGTGGGCAAACTGGCCTCGGGCCAGATGTTCGCGCCGAAATATGTCGAGAACAAACTGAAGTTCTATCCCGGCATTCTGGAGGCGGTGGTCTTTGGCAATGGCCGCGACCATTGCACTGCCTTTCTGAACATCGACCTGACGGCGGTGGGCAACTGGGCTGAGCGCAACAATATCTCTTACACCAGCTACCAGGAACTCGCGGGCCACCCGAAAGTCCTTGAGATGATGCAGAGCCATGTCGAAGAGGTGAACGCCAGCCTTGCGGATGATCCGATGCTGGCGGGCTGTCAGATCAAACGCTTCCTCGTGCTGCACAAAGAACTTGATGCCGATGATGGTGAGCTGACCCGCACCCGCAAAGTGCGCCGCAATATCATCGCGACGAAATATGCCGATCTGATCGAGGCGCTTTATTCCGATGCGCCTTCGGTCTCGACCCGCACGGAAGTCTCTTATGAGGACGGCCGTAAGGGCTTTATCTCCGCCACCCTCGCCCTGCGTGATGCGAAGGTTTTTCCCGCGACCCCGAGCCGCAGAGAGGCCGCATGAGCATGGCACAGGCACTCCCGACCGAGGGCTGGATCACCGCAGACGGGCGCAAAATCGGCCCCGTTCTGATGGAAATGAAAAACATCACGCTGCGCTTTGGCGGCGTGAAGGCGATCACCGACATCAGCTTTGACATCCGCGAGGGCGAAATCCGCGCCATCATCGGTCCGAACGGCGCGGGGAAATCCTCGATGCTGAACGTGATCTCGGGCTTTTACGTCCCCCAGGAAGGCGAAGTCTGGTTTCGCGGTGCGAAACGCCCGCCGATGAAGCCCTATGAGGTGGCCCGCCAGGGCATCGCACGGACCTTCCAGAACATCGCGCTTTTTGAAGGCATGTCGGTGCTCGACAACATCATGACGGGCCGCCTGACCATGATGGAGACCAACCTTGCGCAGCAGGCGCTCTGGTGGGGCAAAGCTGCGCGGGAGGAAGATGAACACCGCGCCGCCGTGGAGCGGATCATCGATTTTCTGGAAATCCAGCACATCCGCAAAACCCCTGTCGGCCGTCTGCCTTACGGGCTGAAAAAGCGGGTGGAACTGGCGCGCGCGCTGGCGGCTGAGCCGAAACTTCTGCTGCTTGATGAGCCGATGGCCGGGATGAACGTCGAGGAGAAAGAGGACATGTGCCGCTTTATCCTCGATGTGAATGACGAATTCGGCACCACCATCGCGCTGATCGAACACGATATGGGCGTGGTGATGGATCTCTCGGACCGGGTGGTCGTAATGGATTACGGCAAGAAGATCGGCGACGGGCCGCCCGATGAAATCCGCAGCAACAAGGCCGTGATCGACGCCTATTTGGGGGTGAGCCATGAGTGACACCATTCTCTATGCCATGGAGGTCACCGTGAACGGGCTGATGGCCGGCGTGCTCTATGCGCTTGTGGCGCTTGGGTTTGTGCTGATCTTCAAGGCCTCGGGCATCTTTAACTATGCCCAAGGGGTCATGGCGCTTTTCGCGGCGCTGACGCTGGTGGGTATTCAGAACGGCCAGATCCCCTTTGCGCATCTGATCAACGCGATGTTCGGCACCCAGCTGCATCACTTCGGCTGGAAGGTTCCGGCGGTGCTGGCGATCCTTCTGACCGCGCTGGTCATGGTGGGTCTTGCGATCCTGGTGGAGCGCTATGTGCTGAAGCACCTGGTGAACCAGGAGCCGATCATCCTTTTCATGGCGACCATTGGTCTGGCCTATTTCATGGAGGGTTTCGGCGATGTGATGTGGGGCGCGGATATCAAGAAACTTGATGTCGGCATCCCTCAGGGCATGTCTGAAACCGTCGATCAGATCACCTATAACCTCTTTGGCTACGGCTTCTTTATCGACACGCTTGATATCGTGGCGGCTGTCGTGGCGGTGATCCTCGTGGTCACGCTGACGCTCTTTTCGCAGTATTCCAAACAGGGCCGTGCGCTTCGCGCGGTGGCAGATGACCACCAGGCGGCGCTGTCGGTCGGGATTTCGCTGCGCTTCATCTGGGTGCTGACCTGGTCGATCGCGGGCTTTGTGGCCCTGGTCGCGGGCATCATGTGGGGCTCAAAATCCGGGGTGCAGTTCTCGCTCTCGCTGATCGCGCTGAAGGCGCTGCCGGTGCTGATGCTGGGGGGCTTTACCTCGATCCCGGGCGCCATTGTCGGCGGTCTCATCATCGGTGTGGGGGAGAAACTCTTTGAGTTCTTCATCGGCCCGATGATCGGCGGCGCGACCGAGAACTGGTTTGCCTATGTGCTGGCGCTTCTCTTCCTCGTCTTCCGTCCGCAGGGACTGTTCGGCGACCGCATCATTGAGCGGGTGTGATCATGACCGGAAATCTGTTCGACATGGTAAAATTTCGCGCTGCCGACGCAGCGGAATCCAACTCACTGCAGTTGACTCTCTGCCGCGCACGGTGGTTCACTCTGCGACAGAGTGACGCATTCGGCGCCGCTTCTGACGGAGAGACAGCGCATGAAAAAATTTCTGGCAATTCTCTGCACCGTAGCCTTCTCGGCCTTCTGGGTCTTCGGGGGGCTGACTCTGCTTGCTTATATGGACGCGCATCCGCTGATGCCGCATGTGATGGTGCTCTCGCTGCTGGGGCTGGCCATCGGGATCTGGTCGCGGCTGCGGCTGCTGGCGCTGACGCAGGATCTGCAGCGCGGCGAGCGGGTGTATCAGGCCGAGGCCTGATCCGCTTTTACAATCTGATCTTCATGACGCGCCGTCCTGCGGGGACCGGCGCGTTTTCCGTTGTTTGCGGCCAGGAGGCATAAGATGCTCTATCGTGAAGCCGGGCAGTTCAAAACCTCCTACCGGGCAGACAATCAGACTTTCCCGATCCGCATCGACCGCATCGGCTATTTCGTGCTGCTGGCGGTGGCCTTCCTGGTGGTGCCCTTCTTTGTCACCGACTACATGGCAAACGCCGTGCTGGTGCCCTTTCTGATCTATGCGATCGCGGCTCTGGGGCTGAACATTCTGACCGGCTATTGCGGTCAGGTGAGCCTTGGCACCGGGGGCTTCATGGCTGTGGGGGCCTATGCGGTCTATAAGCTGATGACCGCTTTCCCTGAGGTTAATCTGGCCATTCATGTGCTGCTGGCAGGCGGGATCACCGCGCTGGTGGGCACGGCTTTTGGTCTGCCGAGCCTGCGCATTAAGGGTTTTTATCTGGCCGTGGCGACGCTTGCGGCGCAGTTCTTTCTGGTCTGGCTCTTCAACAAGGTGCCGTGGTTTTACAACTATTCCGCCTCGGGCATGATTACCGCGCCGGACCGCACGCTGTTCGGCGTCAATATCGCCGGTCCTGCGACGGCGGCCTGGGCCAAATATCTCTTCTGCCTGGTTTTTACCGTGGCGCTGGCTTGGCTTGCGCGCAATCTGACGCGCGGCTCAACCGGGCGCAAATGGATGGCGATCCGCGACATGGATATCGCTGCTGAGATCATCGGGGTGAACCCGCTGCGTGCCAAACTCTCGGCCTTTGCGATCAGCTCGTTCTTCATCGGGGTGGCCGGGGCGCTCTTCTTTTCGGTCTATCTTGGCGCGGCGGAAGTGGGCGAAGCCTTCGGCATAAACAAGAGCTTCCTTGTCCTCTTCATGGTGATCATCGGGGGTCTCGGCTCGATCTTCGGAAGTTTCGCAGGCGCGGCCTTCCTTGTGGTGCTGCCGGTGGTGCTGAAGAACATTCTGGTGGGGCAGCTTGGCTGGCCGACCGATCTGGCCGCCCATATCGAGCTGATGATCGTGGGCGCGCTGATCGTCACCTTCCTGATCCTTGAACCGCATGGTCTGGCGCAGCTCTGGCGCGTGACCAAGGAAAAACTCCGGCTCTGGCCCTTCCCGCATTAAGGGCGGCCCAATCAGAAGAACCAGGAAAACCCTGGCCCCTGTCATCAATTCCGGGAGGAGAAATCGGAATGAAAGTCAGATTTGCTGCCCTGGTCGCCGCCGCCATTGCCACTGGCATGCCGGCCTTCGCCCAGGAACTGTTCTTCCCCAGCATGGTCTACCGCACCGGCCCCTTCGCGGCCTCGGGGATCCCGCTGGCCGATGGCTATGCCGATTATTTCACCCTGCTCAATGAGCGTGACGGTGGCATCGGCGGCGTGAAGATTAAGCTGACCGAATGTGAGACCTCCTATAACACCGAGAAAGGTGTGGAGTGCTATGAGGGCTTTAAGGGGCAGAAACCGCTTCTGATCCAGCCGAACTCAACCGGCATTGCCTATCAGCTGATCCCCAAGGTTGAGGCCGATGGCCTGACCATGCTGACCCCGGGTCTGGGGCGCACTTCGGTGAAAAACGGCGCGGTCTTCCGCAATACCTTCAACTTCCCGTCGAACTACTGGGATGGGGCGTCGATCATCATCAAGCACCTGCTGGCAGAGAACGGTGATGATCTGAAGGGCAAGAAGATCACGCTGCTCTATCACAACTCGGCCTATGGCAAAGAGCCGATCCGCACCCTGGAAGAGCTGTCGAAGAAACACGGGTTTGAGTTCAACACCATCCCCGTCGACAGCCCCGGCCAGGAGCAGAAAAGCCAGTGGCTGCAGATCCGCCGCGACCGTCCGGATTTCGTCATCATGTGGGGCTGGGGTGTGATGAACTCGGCTGCCATCCAGGAAGCGGCCAACGTGCGCTACCCGATGGAGAATATCTACGGCTCCTGGTGGTCGGGCTCAGAGAACGATGTGCGTCCGGCGGGCGCGGGGGCCAATGGCTATAAGTCGCTGAATATGCACGGCGCCAACGGCGATTACCCGATCTTCGCGGATCTGACGAAATACGTCAAAGACGCGGGTAAATCGGCCGGTGCGGGCGATCAGATCGGCTCGATCATGTATCTGCGCGGCATCTATGAAGGCGCGCTTGCCCATCTCGCGGTGCTGAAGGCTCAGGCCGACAACAACACCAAAGAGGTGACGCCTGCGATGATGCGCGACGCGCTGGAAAGCATGGAAGTGACCGAAGAGATCATGGCGGGTCTCGGCCTGCCGAATTTCGCGCCGCCCTTCAAGGCCACCTGCGAAAACCACGGCGGTGACGGCTATGCGCTGATCCAGCAGTGGGATGCATCCGCCGGAAAATGGAACGCGATTACCGACTGGATCCAGTCCGACCTCGAAGTCATCGACCCGCTGGTGAAGGCTGACTCGGAAGCCTACGCCAAAGAGGCCGGCATCACGCCGAAGTGCTGATCTGCCAGGCGGCGGCCCTGATGCGGGCCGCCGCCTCCCTGTCGTTTCAAGAGGTTCTGTCATGCTGGATGCAGCCCCGACCCGTGAGACCGTGCTTGAGGTCAACAATATCGAGGTGATCTACAACCACGTCATTCTGGTGCTCAAAGGCGTCAGTCTGACCGTGCCGAAGGGTGGCATCACGGCGCTGCTGGGCGGCAATGGTGCGGGCAAATCCACCACGCTCAAGGCCATTTCGGGCCTGCTGAAATCAGAGCGCGGTGAGGTGACCAAGGGCCAGATCCTCTATCGCGGCGAGAATACCGCCGATAAAGACCCCGCCGATCTGGTGCGCCGTGGCGTGATCCAGGTCATGGAGGGGCGTCACTGCTTTGAGCATCTGACCGTCGAAGAGAACCTGCTGACCGGCAGCTATACCGGCAAAAACCGCGCTCAGGTCGCCGAAGATCTTGAGATGGTTTACAACTATTTCCCGCGCCTGCGTGAGCGGCGCAAATCCCAGGCGGGCTATACCTCGGGCGGTGAGCAACAGATGTGCGCCATTGGCCGCGCCCTGATGAGCCGTCCTGAGACGATCCTTCTCGATGAGCCCTCCATGGGTCTCGCGCCGCAGCTGGTGGAGCAGATCTTTGAGATCGTGCGCGAAGTGAACGCCCGCGAAGGGGTGACCTTCCTGCTGGCTGAGCAGAACACCAACGTCGCGCTGCGCTATGCCCATACCGGTTACATCCTGGAATCGGGCCGTGTGGTGATGGAGGGGACCGCGCAGGAGCTGCGCGAAAACCCTGATGTTGCGGAATTTTACCTCGGCATGTCCGACAAGGGGCGCAAGAGCTTCCGGGATGTGCGCAGCTATCGCCGCCGCAAACGCTGGCTGGCCTGAGGGAGGGCAGATCATGTCCTTTTACGATGAACTTGAGACCCGCAGCCAGGACGCCCGTGAAGCGGCGCAGCTTGCGCAGTTACGTGATGCGCTGAAAGCGGCGGTTTCGGCCCCGGCGGGTCAACATTATGCCGGGGTCGCGGTGCAAAGCCTGGCCGATCTGGCGCAGCTGCCGGTGACGCGAAAATCCGATCTGGTGTCCCGCCAGCAGGCAGAGCCGCCCTTCGGGGGCTTTGCGGTGAAGGGCCTGTCGCATTATTTCCAGTCCCCCGGTCCGATCTATGAGCCGGGCGGCGCGGGCGCCGACTGGTTCCGCCTCGGGCGTTTTCTGCATGCCAGCGGCGTGCGCGGGCATGACATCGTGCAGAACTGCTTTTCCTATCATCTGGTCCCGGCCGGCATCATGTTCGAAACCGCCGCCCGTGCGGTCGGGGCTGCCGTGCTGCCTGCGGGCACCGGCCAGACCGATCTGCAGGTTCGCGCAGCCCGTGATATCGGCACGACCGTCTATGCAGGCACGCCGGATTTTCTGAAGGTCATCCTTGATAAGGCGGATGAGCAGGGCGTTTTGCTGAAATTCGCCCGCGCGGTGGTGGGGGGCGGTGCGCTCTTCCCCAGCCTGCGTCAGGAATATGCCGATCGCGGCGTCATCACCCGGCAGTGCTATGCCACTGCCGATGTCGGCAATATCGCTTATGAGACCGACGCCCTGGAAGGCATGGTCGCGGATGAGGGGATTATCCTCGAAATCGTGCGCCCCGGCACCGGCGATCCGGTGCCGCCGGGCGAAGTGGGCGAGGTGCTGGTCACCAATCTTAACACCGATTACCCGCTGATCCGCTTTGCTACCGGGGATCTTTCGGCGGTGCTGCCGGGGCAGTCGCCCTGCGGCCGGACCAATACCCGCATCAGGGGCTGGATGGGACGCGCCGATCAGACCACCAAGATCAAAGGCATGTTCGTGCGCCCCGAACAGGTCGCCGATTTCGTCGCCCGTCACCCCGAAGTGCTGCGCGCCCGCGTCGTGGCCGGGCGCGAGGGAGAGATGGACAGCATGACCGTGCAGGTCGAAACCCGCGCCTCCAACCCCGCGCTTTATGAGACTTCGGTCTTTGAGACGCTGAAGCTGCGCGGGCGGATTGAACTGGTGCCGCCCGGCTCGCTGCCCAATGACGGTAAGGTGATCGACGACACCCGCAGTTACGGCTGAGCTCGGCGGAAGTTGCGAAAAATGCCTGTTTTTCGGGCAAATGACGTAGGGAAACGAGGTTAAGAAATCTGTTGCCTGACGCGGCGCTCCTCTCATAGCCTTGTGGAAAGCGCTGCCGGAAACCCAAAGAAAATAAGGGGATTCGGCACAGGTTACGACCGGGGTTTCCAGGAATGAGGTCAACAGAAAGCGGTTTTACCGCTCTCTTTGGCATGTCCCGGAGGCCGGCTGACGGAAGGGGGGAACTGCCATGCTGAGAACCTGCGGAGGGCGCCTGTGAGCGCGTCGTCTGACCGCGGAGCGACCCTGGAGGTGGAGCGTGTGAGCCTGGCCTTCGGCGGGCTGAAGGTGCTGCGCGATGTGTCTTTCAAGGCCGAATCCGGTTCGGTGACCGCACTGATCGGGCCCAATGGCGCGGGCAAAACCTCGATGTTCAACTGCATCTCGGGGTTTTACAAACCAATCCAGGGCCGCGTGCTGCTCGACGGCAAAGACGTCTCAAACGTCAAAGCCCATGGCCGTGCGGCCCTGGGCATGGCGCGCAGCTTTCAGAACATCGCGCTCTTTCGCGGCATGACGGTGCTCGACAATATCAAGCTGGGACGTCACGCCCATCTGAAGACCAATATCCTTCAGGGCCTTCTGCACCTTGGTCCCGCCGCCCGCGAAGAAGAGGCACTCCGCGCCGAGATTGAGCGCAAAATCATCGACTTCCTGGAGATCGACCACATCCGCAATAAGCCGGTGGCGATGCTGTCTTACGGGCTGCAAAAGCGCGTCGAACTCGCCCGTGCGCTGGCCATGCAGCCGCGCATTCTGCTGCTTGATGAGCCGGTGGCGGGGATGAACCGCGAAGAGACCGAGGATATGGCCCGCTTCATCCTGGATGTGAAAGAGGAATGGGGCGTCACCATCCTGATGGTAGAGCATGACATGGGCCTCGTGATGGATATCTCAGACCATGTGGCGGTGCTGAACTTTGGCCAGAAAATCGCCGAAGGCGTGCCCTCGGTCGTTCAGAATGATCCGGAGGTGGCCGCCGCCTATCTCGGTTCCGGTGATCCGGCGGCGCTGATGCGGCGTCTGCAGGCAGAGGAGGGCGCGGCATGAGCGATGAGATGCTCTTTTTCACCGAAGTCACCCTGGCGGGCCTGGGCTCGGGGGCGCTGCTGGCGCTGACGGCCCTGGCCTTCGTGCTGATCTATAAGGCGACGCGGGTGATTAACCTTGCCGTCTCAGAAATCCTGATGCTCGGCGGCTATCTGTTTTTCACCTTCGCCGCCTCGCTCTCGCTGCCCTGGTGGGGGGCGCTGCCGCTGGCGATCATCGGCGGTGGCGCAGTCGGCGCGATTGTCGAGCGCGGGCTGATCCGCCCGATGCTGGGCGAAAGCGCGATCTCGGTCTTCATGGTCACCGTGGGACTTGGCTCGGTTCTGGTGGGGCTGGTGGAGGCCTTCTGGGGCACCGATCCGAAATCGCTGCCGAATTTCATCGCCAATACCCCGGTGTTCTTTGGGGAGGCTTACGTCAGCCGCAAGATCCTCGTGGCCTTTATCGCAGCCTCTGTGGTGATCGGTATCTTCCTGATCCTGTTCCGCTTCTGGCGCGGCGGCGTGGCTTTGCGGGCCACCGCCTCGGATCAGGCGGCGGCCTACAGCTGCGGCATCAATGTGCCGGGGGTCTTTTCCATCGCCTGGATTGTGGGATGCGCCACGGCGGCCGGGGCAGGGGTTCTGCTCGGCGCAATCGGCGGCATCTCTCCGGTCATGGGGGTCTTCGGGCTTTCGGCCATGGTGGTGGTGATCGTCGGCGGCCTCGACAGCCTGCTGGGCGCGCTGGTGGGGGGCCTCGCGCTTGGGGTGATCCAGGCCTGGGTCTCTTCCTACATGGGCGGCGAATATGTCTCGCCCGTCACCTTCGGCATCCTGATCCTCACGCTGGTGATCCGGCCCTACGGGCTCTTTGGCACCCATGAAATTGAGCGTCTGTAAATGATTATCGGCACCGCAAAAGAAAGCTACCGCGCCGATGAGGCGCTGCTGACCACCGGCCCGCAGAAGCTCTGGATGGGGATCCTGCTGGCCGGGCTGGTCGTGCTGCCCTTCGTTTTTAACACCTATTGGATCTATCTGGCCTGCCTGGTGATGATAAATGTCATCGCCGCCACGGGGCTGAATGTGCTGACCGGGTTTACCGGGCTGGTCAGCCTTGGCCACGCTGCCTTTATGGCGGTCGGGGCCTATACCGTTGCCTGGCTTGAGAAAAACACTGGCCTGCCGCTTCCGGTGAACCTTTTGGCCGGTGGCCTTCTGGCAGCCGCCGTGGGTGCGCTGGTGGGCCTTCCGAGCCTGCGGATCAAAGGGCTTTATCTGGCCATCGCCACCATCGCGGCCTCTTTCATTCTGCATTTCATCTTTATCGACTGGAAATCGGTCACCGGCGGCACCGCCGGGCTGACGCTGGAGCCTGGCCGCATCTTTGGCTTTGAACTGGTCGAATACCGCCATCTCTACTGGCTGATCATGCCGGTCACGCTTCTGATGGTGACGGGGGCGGCGAACCTGTTTCGCAACCGCATCGGGCGCGCTTTCATTGCGATCCGCGACCGCGATATCTCGGCCGAAGTGCTGGGGATCCCGATCCTGCGCTATAAGCTTCTGAGCTTCGCTCTCGCCTCGTTTTACGCCGGGATCGCGGGCGGGCTTTGGGTGCTCTTCTTTCGCGTGGTGACGCCGGAAAGCTTCCCGCTTGTTACCTCAATCTTCCTGCTGGCGGCGGTGATTGTGGGGGGCATGGGCACCATCATCGGCGGGGTGATCGGGGCGATCTTCATGACCATGGTGCCTGAACTGCTGCGCTATGTGGTGGATTTCCTGTCGCCCGTCATTCCCAACGCCAGCCTGATCCTCTCGCCGGTGCGCACGATTGTTTTCGGCGCGCTGATCGTGGGCTTTCTGGTCTTTGAACCCCAGGGGCTCGCTGAGATTATTCAGCGCATCCGCCGTTTCTTCCGGGTCTGGCCGTTCCGGACCTGAGCTTTCGACTGACGACCACAAGCAACCCAATGACATCCGGGGAGGAACTCATGTCACAGGTTTCACGTCGCTCACTTCTTCAACTGATGGGCGCTACTGCCATGGCCACGGGGGTTCTGGGAGGGACCACCCTGGCTGCCTTTGCCGATGACAGCGAACTGGTGATCGGCGGCTCGCTGCCGCTGACCGGGGTGTTTGGCTTCGCCGGGGTCGCCGTTGAAAAGGCGATGCAGGATTACGTCAAAATCATCAACGACAAGGGCGGCATCGCGGGCCGTAAGCTGCGGCTGGCCTATGAGGATACGGCCTATAAGCCCGACACTTCGGTCGCCGTCTTTAACAAGCTGACGAGCCAGAACGACATCCACCTCTACTATGGCGACTCGACCGCTTTTGCGAAAACCATCTCACCCGAACTCGCCCGGGCCGACCGCATCCTGATGGGCGGTGCCTCTTTCGCAACCGAGCTGAATGATCCCGAAAAGCACCCCAATATCTTCATCCCGGGGCCGGATTATTCTGAGATGTTCTCGATCCTGCTGGAGCATATCGCCAAGGAAAAACCCGGCGCCAAGGTGATCTTCGTCTGCTCTGACTCTGAGTTTGGCCGCGACCCGATTGAGCCTGGCACCGCCCGCGCCAAAGCGCTTGGTCTCGATGTGGGAGAGGTGATCATCACGCCGCCCGGCTCAGTGGATGTCTCGACCGAAGTGCTGAAGCTGCGCCGCGCGCGGCCGGATTACGTGATCTTCCACGGCTATATCAAAGCGCCGCTGCCCGAGTTCATGAGCCAGGCGAAACAGCTTGGTCTTGAGACGAAGTTCATGGGCACCTTCTGGTCGATGGACAGCTCAATCTGGGATGATGTGGGCGAGGTGGCGGACGGCTTCATGGGCATCATGCCCTACCGCTATTACTACGACACCGAGCCTGCGCCGATGCTTGAGACCATCCGGCAGATGCGTCCCGACTATCAGGCGACCGGCTATATGCAGGGCATGATTTCGATGATGATCCTGGTCGAAAGCGCGAAACGCGTGCTGGAAGCCGGGCAGGAGCTGACCGGGAAAAACCTGAAAGCCGCGATGAACACCATCAAGGATTTCGACACCGGCGGCATCATCGGCGTGCCCTTCTCGATGACCGGAAATTCGATCCCGGTGGGTCGCGTTTATCAATATTCGGCGGCGGAGAAGAAGATGAACCCGGTCTCGGACTGGATCAACGTCGGAGCCTGACGCATGAGCACTGCACCGTCTGACCTGATCTTACAGGTCGAGAATATCGAAGTGATCTACAACAAGGCGGTGCAGGCCCTGCGGGGGCTTTCTCTCTCCGTCCCTAGAGGCCAGGTGGTGACGCTGCTGGGCTCAAACGGGGCGGGGAAATCCACCACGCTGAAAGCGATCTCCGGCCTTCTGGGGCTGGAGAACGGTGAGCTGACGGCGGGGAAAATCCTCCTCGATGGCCAGGATATTTCCCGCATGAAGCCGCATGAACTGGTGCGCGCGGGGCTTTTTCACATCATGGAGGGCCGCCGGATCTTTGAGGATCTGACGGTTGAGGAGAACCTGACGGCCGCCACCTTTGCGCTGTCAGGCCGCGGGCTTGCGCGCACGCCTTTTGAGCTGGTCTATGACTATTTCCCCCGGCTTGCCGAGCGGCGCAACCAGCGCGCGGGCTATATGTCGGGAGGAGAGCAGCAGATGCTGGCCATTGGCCGCGCGCTGATCGCGCAGCCCAAGCTGATCCTGCTGGATGAGCCCTCGCTCGGGCTGTCGCCGATCCTGGTGGAAGAGATCTTCACCATCATCTCGCGCATCAACCGACAGACCGGCGTGTCGATGCTGCTGGTTGAGCAGAACGCCAATGTCGCCATGGCCGTTGCCCATTACGGCTATATCATGGAGACCGGGAAAATTCAGCTTAACGGCCCGACCTCGCGGCTGATTGAAGACCAGGACGTGCGCGAGTTCTATCTGGGCCACGGCGGTGGCGGCGGCGAGAAATCTTACCGCAATATCAAGCACTACAAGCGCCGCAAGCGCTGGCTGTCGTGAGGATCTGCCATGAAAGCCAATGACCTGCCCGAACTGACCCTGCCGCAGATGCTGGCGCAGAATGCCCGCGCCCTGGGCACGCGGGTGGCGATCCGTCAGAAGGATTTCGGGATCTGGAACCCGACCACCTGGGCAGGCTATTTTGAGCGTGCTTCCGATGTGGCGCATGGGTTGCGGCTGACGGGTCTGGGAGCGGGCGGGCATCTGGCGATCCTGTCTGAAAACCGCATTGAATGGGTTCTGGCGCAACTCGGCGCCGGGCTGGCGGGGGCGGTGACCGTGGGGGTCTATGCCACCTCGCCTGCCAATGAAGTGGCCTATGTGCTCAACCACGCCGAGGCAGAGGTGATCCTTTGTGAGGATCAGGAGCAGGTCGATAAGGTCCTCGAAGAGCGCGAAAGCCTGCCGCATCTGAAGCGGATTGTGGTGATCGAGACCAAGGGGATGCGGGCCTATGATCCGGATCTGGTGATTTCATTTGAAGATCTGGAGGCCAGGGGGCGGGAGGATCGCAGCCGCAATCCGGGGCTGGTGGCGGATGTTCTGGCGCGCCAGAGCCTCGATGACATCGGGCTGATGATCTATACCTCGGGCTCGACCGGAAAACCCAAGGGCGCGATGCTGAGTTACCGCAATCTGCGGGCCGAAGCATTTGCCGTGCGGGAGATGCTGGGCATCGGGCCGGGGGACAGCCATCTGAGCTATCTGCCGCTTTGCCATGTGGCCGAGCAGATGCTGACCACCATGGGCCCGATCTACACCGGCTCGCGCATCGATTTCGGGGAAAGCCTGCGCACCGTGCAGGAGGATCTGCGCGAGGTCGCACCCACCACTTTCCTTGGCGTGCCGCGCATCTGGGAAAAGCTGCACAGCGCCATTCATATCGGGCTGATGGAAGCGGGTGGCCTGCGCCGTCGTCTGCATGACCGGGGCGTGGCGGCCTGTGCGCCCTTTGCGACAAAGCCGCCCGCAGAGCGCAGCCTGGGAGAAAGGCTGACCTTTCAGTTTTACTATTGGACGGTGTTTCGCGCTTTGCAGAATTTCATCGGTCTGCGCCGGGCGCGGCTGGCCTATACGGGCGCGGCGCCGATTTCGCCGAAGATTGTGGAATATTTCCGCATCATCGGCGTGCCGCTGGTCGAGGTCTATGGCGCGACGGAAACCACGGGGATGGTGCTGGCGCAAAAGCTCTCCCGGCTTGATCCGGGCTCGGTGGGGGTCGCCATTCCCAATGCGGAGATGAAGATCGCCGAAAGCGGTGAACTGCTGGTGCGCTCAGAGGTGGTTTTTGCAGGCTATTGGCGCAACCCGGAGGCCACGGCCGCAACCATCCGCGACGGCTGGCTGCATACCGGAGATGTGGCCGAAGTCCGCGACGGGCAGTTCCGTATCGTGGACCGCCTGAAGGATATTATGATCACCGCCGGGGGCAAGAACCTCTCGCCTTCGGAGATTGAGAATACGATGAAGGCCTCACCCTTTATCAAGGAATGCATCGTGGTGGGTGAGCAGCGGAAGTTTGTCTCGGCACTCATCCAGATTGATGCGGAGACGGTGGGCAAATGGGCCGAAGAGCAGGGGATCGCCTATACGACCTTCCGCTCGCTGGCTGAAGATTCGCGTGTGCGCGATCTGATTGAGCGCGAAGTGGCTGCGGGCAATGCAACGCTGGCCCAGGTGGCTCAGGTGCGGAAGTTCCATTTGCTGAGCAAAGAGCTGGACCATGATGATGGCGAGGTGACGGCCACGATGAAGGTCCGCCGCGCGAGCATCTATGGGAAATATGCGGCTGAGATTGAGGCGCTTTACGGCGGGCGCGCTGCGGCCTGAAAAGCCGGAGGGTGGTGCCGGGGGAGAGATGCGCCTCCGGCGGGAGTATTTGGAAAAAGCCAAAGCCGGAATGTGGCTTTGAACTGAAAAGGGCCGGCGCTTTGCCGGCCCTTTTGCATTCAGGGGAAGACCACGATGGGGGTTCCGACCCGGACCATGGAGTAAATCTCCTCCATCTCCTTGTCGGTGACGGCGATGCAGCCGTCCGTCCAGTCGCGGCCGCGGCCGCGGTTGTTCTTCATGCCGTTTTCGCCGTGGATGAAGATATCGCCGCCCGGGCTTTTGCCATGGGCGCGGGCGAATTCGCGGTCCGCCTGATTGGGGTAGGACATGCCGACCGAGAGGTGAAAGCGCGAGTTCGGATTGAGGCGGTCGATGTAATAGACCCCCTCCGGCGTGCGGCCATCGCCTTCGAACTGTTTATGCCCCTCAGGCGCGAAGCCAAGGCCGATGTTATAGCTTTTGAGGATGCGGCCATTGTGCAGCAGATACATCTGCCGGGCCGATTTATGGACCTCAATCTTTGTGACCGCGGGCCCGTTATAGGATTTGAATTTGGATGATCCGCAGGCGGCGAGGCCGACCGCCATCACGATGACGAGAAAGAATTGAAAGAAGCGCATCACTGCCCGCGAGTTTTTGATTGCTTCTGAGCCGGATGCGATGATCCGGCCCGGAAGGCAATAAAAATCTGCGTGGGAGGGCAGATTGTGAACGGTTCAGCCGCGGCGGAAGGCGGCGACCATTTCGACATGGGTGGCCCAGCGGAACTGATCCACGACCTGGAGGTCCGACATGACATAGCCGGCGTTGATCAGCGCTTTTGCGTCGCGGGCGAAGGTCACCGGGTTGCAGGAGACCATGGCGATGACCGGTACGTTTGAGCGGGCAAGCTCACCGATCTGGGCTTCGGCTCCGGCGCGGGGCGGGTCGATGACCACAGCGTCATAGCGGCGAAGTTCATCCGGGATCAGCGGGTTGCGGAAGAGATCGCGGGTCTCGGCGGTGATTTTATGGGTGCCCTTTGCCATCCGGGCGCTTTGGTCGAGCGCGCGGGTGAGGGGGGCTGCGCCTTCAATGCCATGGACCTCAGATTGCAGCGCCAGCGGCAGGGTGAAGGTGCCGCAGCCCGCAAAGAGATCAGCCACGCGTTTTGCGCCTTTGGTGGTGGCGCAGACGGCATTGACGAGGGCGGCCTCTCCCTCAGCGGTGGCCTGGAGGAAGGCGCCGGGGGCGAGGTGGATCTGGCCGGGGCCTGCGGGCACCAGGGGCTGGGCGCGGGTGGCGGCGGCCTCTCCGTCCCAGGTGATGCGGGCGATGCCGAAGCGTTCGCAGAGCTGGCCGAGATCCTGCAGGAGCATGGCATCAAGGGGTTTGCCGCCGGTCACGGCCAGATCGGGGCCGGAGACCGAGGCGGTGATGGTGATCGACAGCTCGCCCTTGCGCGAGGCGCCGAGTTTGGTGAGTTCTTCCAGCGCGGGGAAGTGGCGTTTCACCTCCGGGTCAAGCAGCATGCATTCGGGGACCGCGATGACCTGATCCGAGCCGCGCATGTGAAAGCCGAGGGTCACCCCGGCCTTGGTGCGGCGGGCTGAGAGTGTGGCGCGGCGGCGGCTGTGGCCGGGCGAGGTGTGGATGGCGGTGATTTCAGCGGTGATGCCCTGGGCGTTCAGCGCATGAAGGACGACGCCTGCTTTCCAACCTGCCACGAAGTCATCATGGGCGTGCTGCAGCGCGCAGCCCCCGCAGGCGCGATAATGCGGGCAGGGGGCTTTGCGGCGGTGCACCGATGGGGTGATGATCTTTGCGCCTTCCAGGCGGTCGCCTTTCAGCTCGCCCTCAACCTCTTCGCCGGGCAGCATGGCGGCCACAAACACCGGGCCGTCGGGGCCTTTTGCGATGCCGTCACCGTGGTGGCCAAGGCGGTCAATGGTCAGTTTCATGGCTTACCTCAGGGGCGGCTGCTGCGCGGGAAGGCTGCGGTTTATGGCAAAAGCGGGTGAATGACCAGAGCGGGCTCAGGCCCTGAGGAAGCCACCGGACTGCCGCGCCCAGAGCCCGGCATAGAGGCCGCCCCGTGCCAGAAGCTCCTGATGGGTGCCTTCTTCGGTGATGCGACCGTCATCGAGAACGAGGATCCGGTCCATTGCGGCGATGGTGGAGAGGCGGTGGGCGATGGCGATGACGGTTTTGCCGCTCATGACGCGGTAAAGGGCCTCCTGGATCGCGGCCTCTGACACGCTGTCGAGCGCAGAGGTTGCCTCATCGAGGATCAGAAGCGGGGCATCTTTCAGGATCACCCGCGCAAGGGCGATGCGCTGGCGCTGACCGCCCGAGAGTTTCACGCCGCGCTCGCCGACATGGGCGTCATAGCCCGTGCGGCCTTCGGGGTCGGAGAGGCTGGTGATGAAGTCATGGGCCTCGGCCAGTTTGGCAGCGGCGATCATCTCAGCCTCTGAGGCTTCGGGGCGGCCGTAGAGGATGTTGTCGCGCACCGAGCGGTGCAGAAGGCTGCTGTCCTGCTGCACCATGCCGATGCGCCGGCGCAGGCTGTCCTGGGTGATGCGGGAGATGTCCTGGCCGTCGATCAGGATGCGGCCGGATTCGGCCTCATGGAAGCGCAGGAGCAGTTTGACCAGGGTGGTCTTTCCTGCCCCGGAGCGGCCGACGAGCCCGACTTTCTCGCCCGGCGCGATTTCAAAGGAGATGTCGCGGATGCCACCGGTGCCTTTGCCATAGCTGTGGCTGACGCCCTCAAAACGGATATGGCCGCCCTGCCAGTCGAGGGGTTTTGCCTCCGGCGCGTCGAGGACAGAGAGCGGCTGGGTAATGGTCTCCATCCCCTCCTGCACGGTGCCGAGGGCCTGGACGAGGCCGGTGGTGGCCCACATCAGCCAGTAGGTCAGATTGTTCAGCCGCAATACCAGGGCGGCGGCTGCCGCAACCGCGCCCACGCTGGCCGCGCCCTGATACCACAAGAGCCCCGCCCAGCCGATCACTGAGATGATCAGCAACCCGTTCAGCATGGTGAGGGTCACATCCATCCGGACGATGATGCGCATCTCTTCCTGAAACTTCAGGCGGGCGTGCTGTATCATATCCTTCGCCGTGGCCTCTTCGCGGGTGTGATGGGCGAAAAGCTTGAGCGAGGTGATATTGGAATAGGCATCGACCACATGGCCGGTCACCGCCGAGCGCGCATCGGCGCTGGCTTTGGCGGCGGGGCCGGCATGGCGGATCGTCCAGCGCACCAGAAGCCCGTAAAGCCCCAGCCAGACCAGCAGCGGCAGCACCAGGCGCGGGTCGGCATCGGCCAGCAGAAGGGCCGCCCCGATCACCGTCACAAGGCCAAAGGACATGGCATCAAAGGTCTGAAAGACCGCATCCCCGGCGGCGGGCGGGGCCTGCATGATGCGGTTGGCGATGCGGCCTGCGAAATCGCTTTCAAACCAGCCGACCGGCTGGCGCAGCACATGACGATGCGCGCGCCAGCGGATCATGGTGCCGAAGTTCGGAAGGATCGTGTTGTGCAGAAGCGCCGTGCCTGCGCCGGAGATTACCGGGCGCAGCAGCGCGATCACCAGGGTCACGGTCAGAAATTCAGGCCAGTGGGTGGCGATCACCTCGGCAGGCGTGCCTGCCGCCATCAGATCGACCAGCCGCCCGACATACCAGATCAGCGCAATATCGCCCGAAGCGATCAGCACAGAGAGCAGCGCTGTGACGAGAAAAACCCGGCAGAAGGGGCGGATATAGTCCTTCAGCCAGGGCCAGAGGCGGCGGGGTGGCGCATCCTGAGGCTCATATCCGGCGAAGGGATCAACGAGATTTTCGAAAAATTTAAACATCGCATCCGTCATTAAACTGCGGCGCGACGGGGTGTCCGGGCGGGGGCCGCCCGGACAAAACTCAGCCGAAGATCAGAGCGCCTCGCTGATCCAGGCCTGCAGCGCGGCCTTGGGGGCGGCGCCGACTTTATTGGAGACGACTTTGCCGTCTTTGAACAGGAACAGCGCCGGAATACCGCGCACGCCAAGCTGAGCCGCGGCGGCCTGATCCTGGTCGACGTTGATCTTTACGATCTTCACCTTGCCTTCATATTCAGCCGAAAGCTCTTCGAGCGCCGGGCCGATCTGACGGCAGGGGCCACACCATTCAGCCCAGAAATCGACGACGACGGGGATGTCGGCATTGACAACTTCGGCCTCAAAGGTCGCATCGGTGACGGGAACGGTGGCCATGGAACTCTCCTCGCATGGAGTTTGCGTTGGGCTGAACCTAGGTTCGCCCCCCCTCAGCGTCAAGGAGGGCAGCGGGAAGCGAGCCGGATCGGTTCAGCGCGGCTGAGGTCAAACCCGCAGGCAGCGCCATAAGTTCCCCCGAGGCGGTCCAGAGGATCGCGGTCTCAATCCGCCGCCCCGGCCAGATCTGCGCAAGGGCATGGGCATAGGCCCCCATCTGACGCAAAATACCCTCCGGCACCTGGTCGGGCGTTCGAGGCACCGTGGCGTTTGATTTGAAATCCACCGCGAGGATGTGATCGTCGCGCACAATCAGCCGGTCGATCGCGCCCTGCAGCACCCGCCCGCCCAGATCGGCATGGATCGCCACTTCGGCCAGAGTGTCCGGTGCGAAGATATGGGCAAGGCCCGGGTTGGTCAGGACCTGACGCGCCTCTGCCAGCAGCTCCTCATCCACACCCGGCAGGCTGGCGGCGATGGAGGGCCAGTCGCTTTGCGGATGTTCCGGCAGCCGTTCCAGCAGCAGATGCAGCGCGGTGCCGCGGTTCATCGCCAGGTCTTCGGCCAGACCGCCTTCACCGCCAAGCGCTTTGGCACCGCCCAGATCAGAGGGGCGGATCGGCAGGGGCATCGCAGGCGGGACGGGGGGCGCACGCCGCGCCCAGTCGGGCAGGGGGATATCCTCCTGAACCGCAGCGGCCTCGGGCGCACCGTTGTCCGGCCAGACACCGCTTTCGAGCCTGAGGCCGGGGCCAACGGGGCTGTCAAAAGGTTTCGCACCCGCCACCCGCAGCCCCTCGGCGATGGCGTTATACCAGCAGTCGGGCTTTTCAGCCTTGCCCGCGGCGGCCACGATCAGCCAGGTCTCGGCCCGGGTCATGGCGACGTAAAGCAGCCGCTGGTTCTCTTCGGTCCAGGCGCGGGCAAGCTCTTCTTTCGCCTGCAGAATCGCATTCGGAGAGGCGCTGTCTGCGGTGCGCCAGACCGGCACATCCCCTTCAATCAGGAGGGTCTCGCCGCCGCCTGCGGGCTTGCGGTCGCCGGTGTCGGGGAGGATGACCACCGGAGCCTCAAGCCCCTTGGAGCCATGCACCGTCATCACGCGGATCCGGTCACCCGCCGCATCGGCCTGGCGTTTCACCTCAACATCATCGGTCTCAAGCCAGTTCAGAAAGCCGGTCAGCCCCGGCACTTCCATCCGCTCATAAGAAAGCGCCTGGCCAAGGAACTGATCGATCCCGTCCTCTGCCTCCGGCCCCAGACGCGCGATGAGTTTGCGCCGCCCGTCATGGCGGGTGAGGATGCGGTCGATCAGCTCAAAGGGGCGCAGATAGTCCGACTGGCCGCGCAGATCATTCAGCACCTCCAGCGTGGCGGCATGGTCTTTGCGGTTGCGCAGCGCCTCCCAGAGCCAGCCTTTGCGGCCCTGCGCCAGATCGTAGATCTGCGCCTCAGACCAGCCAAAGAGCGGCGAGCGCAGCGCGGTCGCCAGCGACAGATCATCTTCCTGGGTGGCAAGGAAGGAAAGGAGCGCCGCCAAATCGCGCACAGCGATTTCCGCGCCGAGTTTCAGCCGGTCCGCCCCGGCGATTGGCAGGCCCGCGGCTTTGCAGGCGCGGATCACCTCATGAAAGAGGAGATTACGCCGCTGCACCAGGATCAGCACATCGCCCGCCCGCATGGGACGCGCGCCCTTATGGCTGGGAAGCTGCGTGCCCGCATCGAGCAGGTCTTTGATATGCTTGGCGATTGTCTCAGCCAGGATCACCTGGGGCGCGCGCGGACCCGGCAGATCCACCGGATCAAACCAGTCGCCGGGTTCCGGATCTTCCTCAGCGCCGATGACCGGCCAGTGATCGACCCGGCCCGGCAGGCTCTGATGAAAGGCGATATGCGAGACCGGTCCCATGCTGCCAAAGGGCGCGCAGGTGGTATCCACCGCCTTCAGCACCGCCGGAGACGAGCGGAAGGAATATTCCAGCGGCAGCGAGCGCAGCCCCGTGCCAAGCGCCTGAAGCCGCTCAGAGAAATGCGCCTGCATGGCGTCGAACTTCTCAAGGTCTGCGCCCTGGAAGGAATAGATCGACTGCTTTTTGTCGCCGACCACAAAGATCGTGCGGGGATTGTCCCGCGCCCCCTGGCCTGCGGTAAATTCCTGCGCCAGCAGTTCAATGACCCGCCACTGGTCCGGGCCGGTGTCCTGGGCCTCATCGACGAGAATATGATCGATGCCACCGTCCAGACGGTAAAGCACCCATTGCGCCACCGAGCTTTCCGACAGAAGATCCCGCGCCCGCAGGATCAGATCGTCGAAATCGAGCCAGCCGCGCAGCTGTTTGCGCCGCTCATATTCGGGCAGGAAGTGATCGGCGAAATCATAAAGGGCTTCGGCTTTCTCCAGCGCACCCAGAGCGATGCGCCGCGCACGGGCCTCCTCCACCCGCTCCATCAGGGCATCGAGTTCGTCGGCCAGATCCCCCAATGCTGACCGCGTGGCTTTGGTCGGAAAACTGCCGATTTTGGCCTTAAACGGCTCTTTGGCCGAGGCGCCGGTCAGCAGCAGACCTTCCAGAAGCTGCAGATCCTTCAGCCCCGGGTTGCGGAAATTGACGGCCGCCCATTTCGCCGCGGCCTTCACGTCATTGGCGGAGCCTTTGCCAAGCGCCTCACCCAGTTTTGAGGCCCATTGCGCCTCATCCCCGGTGAAAACAAAGCCCAGAAGCTTTGCTGGCGTGTCGCCCGGCACGGCATCCAGAAGTCCCGGCAGATCGGCGCGGTTCACAGCCGCATAACGCGCGCGTTTGCCCGCCACATCGGCGGCGAGCGACAGAAAATCCTCGCCGGTATAAAGGTTTGCCAGCCGCGCGATGACATGGGGGGCGCGGTGTTCGGCCATCTCCTCAATAATTTCGGCGCGCAGCAGTTCTGCTGAGCGGTCGTCCATCTCCACAAAGGACGGCGAGACCCGCGCCTCCAGCGGAAAGCGGCGCAGCAGCGAGGCGCAGAAGCTGTGGATGGTCTGAATTTTCAGCCCCCCCGGCGTCTCAATCGCGCGGGCAAAGAGGCGGCGGGCGGCGCGGATGGTCTCGGGCCCCGGCGCCTCAGTCAGACCCAGATCAAGGAGCGCGGCGATAAGGCGCTCTTCGTCCAGCATAGCCCATTCGCCCAGGCGGCGGAACAGGCGGTTCTGCATCTCCGCAGCGGCGGCCTTGGTATAGGTCAGGCACAAAATGCGCTGCGGCTCGGTGCCCGAGAGCAGCAGACGCGCCACGCGGTCGGTCAGAACCTTGGTCTTGCCCGAGCCCGCATTGGCCGAAAGCCAGGTGGATTGCCCGGGGTCAGCGGCCAGGCGCTGCCGCTCGGATGCGGGGTTGCTCATGGCGTCTCCTCAGGGCGGGGCAGATGGTCGACGGGCAGGCGCTCAGGCTCTTCGGTCATGTCCCATTCGCCAAAGCGCGACAGCTGGTCATAGTCTGAACCAAAGGCCTGCTTTTGCATGGCACGGCGCGCCGAATAGCCCTGCGCGGGATCGCTGTAGCTTTCAATCAGCTTCTTCAGCCCCTCACGGGCGCGGGCCAGGCTTTCACTGTCCACCGCCACCGAAGAGGCTTTGGGCGTGCTGCCAAGACCCACATAGGTCGCCGCTGCCACCTGGGCGGGGCCAAGACGCGGGAAGCCGCCGTCCTCGGCCATCATGGCCTGCAACAGAAGCTGCTGGTTGAAATACTGCTGCTGCTTTTCGGAAGGAGGCGTGCCGGTCTTATAGTCGTAGATATGCACCCGCCCGTCGTCCAGCCGGTCGATCCGGTCGGGCCGCGCGGTCAGGGTGAAGGTGGTGCCCGGAACCAGAAGCGCGCCGCCCTTTTCCAGCATCACCGGCTCTCCGGCATGGGCCTCTTCAAAGGCCAGAAACCAGTCGGCAATCCGCGCGATGCGGCTGCGCCAGAGCGCACGGGCGGCGGGCCAGGGGACTTCCGCTTCCAGCACCTCATCGGCGGCGGACATCAGATTCGCATAGCCGCCCGTTTCGGCCTTATGGCCGCCGCGTTTGGCGAAAACCTCCATGACGCGGTGAAGCACCGTCCCGCGCAGCCGGACATCGGGCTCGGCCCTCAGCGGATCGAGTTTGCGCAACCGCAGGATTTCGCGGGCATAAATCGCGTAAGGGTCGCGGATCAGCGTCTCAATTCCGGTCACCGGCAGTGTGGTCGGGCGGGCGGCCAGCGGCGGCACAGGGGCCGGGCGGCGGGCGCGGGGAACTTCAGCCTCAGGGCGCTCCAGGCCGCGGGCCATCTCCAGCCAGACCCGGCCTTTGGCGCGCATGCCGGCCAGGGCCTCGGGGCCGTGTTTATCAGGCAGGCCCTGCATCAGGTTCACCAGCCGGTTCAGCCAGCGGGAGGGGACGGTCTCCGCCTCTGCGCCGCGGGTGGCGCGGGTGATGATGACCTCGGCCCCGGCGACGGCCTGTTGAAAGTCATGCGCCGAAAGACCGATGCGGCGTTCGGGCAGCAAAAGCCCTGCCGCCACGCGCATATAACGGTTGAGCCAGGGGTCGGGCGGCGGCAGCCTGGGCCAGGAGCCGTCGTTCAGCGCGCCAAGGATCAGCAGATCTGAGGGCAGTTCCCGCGCTTCCCGCGAGCCTTTGATGCGAATGAGCGGATGGGCGAGAATGGTTTCGCGCACCTGCTGCGCGGCGATCACACCGTCAAAGAGTGCCGTGTAATCGCCCGGCGACAGCATGCCGCCATGTTCCGATTCACGCTCCAGCGACGCGAGGGCGGCTTCCGCGCCTTCACCCGCCGCCCCTTCCCAAAGCCGTCCGGTGCCCTCTGCGAGATGTCCTCCGGCCAGGGTTTCGGTCAGGCGGCGGTGGCGGGCCAGATGTTCGGTCAGGCTGGTCTCTCCGGCCTGCTCAATCCCGTCAAAGGCGGCTCCGAGCCACATCCCCCAGTCCGGCGCATTCTGAGCCGAGGCCCAGTCGCGCAGGAACTGCGCATCGGGATGCGCCGGGCCTTTACGGCGCAGATGCAGCTCCAGCGTGCGGGTCAGCATCATGTGCGGGCCGCGCGCCTCGGTGCTGGCGACCAGCGGGTGCTTCAACAACCCCAGAAGCTGATCGCCGGTCATCTGCCGCCCGAACAGCCCCGCCGTCATCCGCAAAAGCCGCCCCGGCGCCGAAAGCGCCAGCGGACGGCCTGAGCTGTCATCAGGCACAATTCCCCAGCGGTCGAGAACCGCCGAGACCTGGCGGGCCAGATCGCGGTCCTGGCTGACGAGTGTGGCCGAGCGGCCCGTCTCAGCCGCCTCACGCAGGATCAGCGCGACCGACAGGGCCTCAGCGCGGGGGGAGGGGGCCTCAATCAGCGTCAGCTTCTCAGCGGCGAGGCGCAGATCGGGCAGGTCGCGGCCCTCTTCCAGCCACTGGTCGGTGACCGGGGCGGGGCGCAGCGCGAGGGAGACCAGTTTGTTGCGCTCGGGCGCGGGGGGCAGGGTCTCGGTCCAGGGCCGGATCTGATCGGGGGTCGCCTCAAGCAGATCCAGCAGGCGGCGGGTCCGGTATTGCGGGTGATCCTCAGCGGTCAGCGCATCGCCCAGGCTGTCCCAGAGCGCATGGGGCATGTCGAAATCATGCCCCGGCATGACAAGGATATTGCCCGGAAAAGACAGAACCGCCTTGATCAGCAGCGCCGTCGCCCCGCGCGAGCCGGTGGTGCCTGCGATGATCTGCGGGCCGGGCGGCGGGTTTTTCGCCCAGAACTCCGCGAGTTGCTGTGCCACCATATGGCGGCGCGTCTCGGTCTGCGGGCTGGCATCGGGGCCGAAGAAGGGGGCGATGATGCTGAGAAACCGCTGCGTCCGCGCCCAGTGCAGAGAATGGTCAGAGACGTCAATCGCGGCCAGAGCCTCAGGCGACACGCCTTCGCCCGCCATCTCATCCATCAGCCCCGCCAGGCTGTCGGCCAGGGCATAAAGCGAGGCGCGTGGCGCCAGATCCGGCTCGGCATCCAGCAGCTTTGCGATCAGCTGCGTCAGCTGCAGGCGGCGGCGCAGCGGCGGCTCCGTCGGGGGCAGGCCGGGTAGGGGGATGGCTTCGGCCAGATCGGTGACCAGGCGGATCTTCGGCAGGATCGCGGGCGGCGTGAACTGCGCCCGGACCCGGCTGCGCATGCCTGACGAGTTTACCCAAAGCGTCACCCGTGCCATGGCCTCAGGCGGCTGACCGGCCATACGCGCGCGCAGTCCCCGCACCAGTTCTTCGGCGAAATCGAGGCCGGGCGGCACGCCACAGATCTGGCTTTGCGGGTTCATCGGATCATCTCTTCCGCGATCTCAATGCCCTCAGGGTGGCCGACATCGCACCAGAGCCCCTCGTGCAGAATGCCGTAAGCCGTGCCGGCTGCGATCTGCGCATCCCACAGGCGGTTCAGGGAAAAGACATCCTCGTCAATGTCATGCAGCCCCTCAGGGCAGAGGATCTGCGCCCCCAGATAGGTCAGATCGCCGCCGCGCGAGATACGGCTATCGCAGTCGAGCGAAAAATCCCCGCCGCCTTTGCGGCCGCGAATGCCCTCCGCCCGCCCCAGAAGTAAAAGCGCCTGCATCCGCTCGCCGTCCCAGGCGGCGCTGAGTTCCACAAGCGGGTTGGCCCCGGTCCAGACCGCATCCGAGTTCAGCGTGTAAACCGGCCCCGCGCCCAGCAGCGGCAGGGCTTTGCGCAGACCGCCCCCGGTTTCGAGGATGCGGTCGCTTTCATCGCTGATGGCGATATTGCGGCCCTCCAGATGAGCGCGAAGCTGGGCGGCGCGGTAATGGGTGTTGACCACCACCCGCTCAACTCCGGCCGGACCTGTCAGATCCAGCGCATGGTCGATCAGCGCCCGTCCGGCCACCGGGATCAGCGGCTTGGGCTGATGGGCGGTCAGCGCACCCATTCGGGTGCCAAAACCGGCGGCAAAGAGCATCAGGGATCGGGGCAGGTTCCGCACAGATCTTCGATCCTTTTCAAAGCGGTGGCGTCAGGAGCGGGCAGGCGGGCTGCGATCTCGCGCAATTCTGCCAGTTCCGGTCGCGCAAGGCAGCGCTGCAGATACCCCCAGACGCGGGGAATGAGTTTGACATATCCGGGCTTGCCGAAATGCAGCGAGAGCCGGGTAAAACCGCCCAAAATCCGCAGGTTGCGCTGTGCGCCAAGCACAGCGCAGGCGAGCGCCGTCTGGTTTGGGTCTGCCCCGCGCAGGGCGGCATAATCTGCGATCATCGCATCGGCGAAGGCGGGATCTACGTCGCGCCGCGCATCCTGCAGCAGCGAAATCACGTCATATTCCGGCTGCCCGAGTGAGCCCATCTGGAAGTCCAGAAGACCCGCACGCGCAGCCCCCTCCCGCCCGGGCAGCCAGAGCAGGTTCTCGGCATGGTAGTCCCGCAGCACCAGAACGGGGACTTGCGTGCAATGCGCAGACATGGCTTCCGCCATGGCCGCGACCAGCGGCGCAGGGTCCTGCGCCTCGCCGGTGACGGCACGGGCGTACCAGCTGAAGGCAAGGCCCGCCGCATCGGCCATAAAGCCGGGGCTGTGCGCGGGAAGACCCGCCGGCGGCGGCGCCTTTTGCAGAATATGCAGCGCCTGCAATGCGGTTTTATAAAGTGCGGCCGGATCTGCGCCCCGATCGAGAACGCGGGCATAAAGATCGTCCCCCAGATCTTCGAGCAGCAGAAACCCGTTCTGCTCATCCGCTGCCAGGATCTCAGGCGCAGAAAGGCCAAGGCTGCGCAGATGGCTGGCCATTTTGACGAAGGGACGCACATCTTCACCGCGCTCGGGCGGCGCATCCATCAGCACGAGCGTTTTGTCCCCGAGGCTCAGCCTGTCATAGCTGCGCGGCGAGGCATCCCCGGCAAGAAACCGGCGCTGCCAATGATCATAACCGTTTTGGGCAAGGAAGAGGCGGGAAAGCTCGGCTCTGGAGGTCATGGTTTCAGGAGGGTCCGGATCTGAGGATGGTCGGCAAGCTCTGCGAGCCGCTTTGCCGGGCCGGTCAGGGTGAGCGCGCGCCCCTCACCTTCGGCCTGCCAGGTGAAATGCAATGCCCCCTGCGGCGTCAGATCCCCCAGACGGTCGGGCCATTCAATCAGGCAGACCGCGTTTTGCATGGCGTCATCAAGCCCCAGTTCGATCACTTCCTGAGGGTGGCCCAGCCGGTAGAGATCCGCGTGCCAGATCTCAAACTCCGCGGTGTCATAGACCTGCACCAGGGTGAAGGTCGGGGAGGGCACATCCTCAAAGCGCCCTTCCCGCGCGAGGGCCGCATGGATCATGGCCCGCGCCAGATGGGTTTTGCCAGAGCCGATCGGCCCGTCGAGCAGCAGGACATCGCCTGGGGTGAGCCTTTCGGACAGGGCTTCGCCAAGGGCGGTCGTGGCCTCCGCATCGGGCAGGGAAAGGGTGAGTGAGGCGGGCGCTTGGGTCATGCCTTTGTTCTAGCGCCAAAGCATCGGGCGGGGAAGCGGCTTGCCATCCGTCCGGTGGCAGGCCCGGCGGGTTTAACCTGCGGGGATGGCGCGGGAACGGGGTCTGCGGGCAGGGGGCGTCGCGGGAGTGGTGGCTGCGCGCTGAGCAGCGCTGCGGAAGGTGACCAGAACCGCGTCGCCGGGCAGATGTTTGAGGTGCAGCCTCAGCGCACGACCGTCCCTGCGCCGGATCATTCCTTCCAGCGGGTCGCGCCGCTCGGGCCGCTGCAGCCAGCGCTCAACCTCAGACCAGAGCGGGTCGGGCGTGGACTGGGCACGCCAGGCGGCACAGATCGTGCCGATGCGGTGCAGGGTCAGGCTTTCAGAGAGGTTCTCGTGCCAGAGACGGTCATAGGCGCTGTTGGACAAAAGCACGTCGCCCGATGCGGAAAAGACGATCACCGCCTCCTCCATGGCGTCGAGCACGGATTGGCCAAGCGCAAGATCCGTGCGCAGGCGGCGGGAGCGGCTCACCTCATGGCTGATGTCGTGGATCAGGAGGGTGATGGCGCCGGGCGCAGGGCTGTGGCCCACCACCTGAAAGGTCTGCCCGTCAGGCAGTGGCCAGATCTCTTCATAGCCCGGGCAGTCTTCTGCGCCGATGGAAGCGATGCGGGCGCGCCAGGCGGGGTAATCACGCGGCTCCGGGAGCATATTGCGGTGGCGAAGCTCATCCAGAAAGGCCGAAAGCCTGGGCTGCGCTGCCAGAAACTCGGCCGGCAGGCCGGTCAGATCGGTCAGTGCGGGGTTGAAAAGGCGCAGCTCCCCCGAAGGGGCGAAAACGGCAAGACCGATGGGCAGCCCCGCGAAGGTGAGCGCCAGGGTGCGGACAAAGGCGTTCATGGCATCGTCCCCCGCCGGCGTTTCCTCAGCGGGAAGGGCCAGGCGAACGGGGGCGCCGGGCACATCGAGGCGGCGCAGCCGCCAGCGGCGTGCGTCTGTGCCCGTGCCGAGGGTCAGCAGGCTGCCGTCTTTGCTGCCCGGCGGAAAGGCCTGGGGCAGGGGCCAGCCGCGCCGTGCGGCGGGGCGGTCGCGGATATTGGCGGGCAGCAGCGCATCATAGGCTGAATTTACAGCGGTCACGATTCCCTCGCGCGTATCTTCGGTCCAGAGCGGCAGGGGAAGCGCCTCAAGGATGGCGCGCAGGCGCGCGAGTTCTGCATCGCGCAGGCGGATGGCGGGGGTGTCAGATGGCAGGTCCGGCGCGGCATCTGCCGGTGAGAGGCGGATATGCTGCAGACCGCTGCGCCACTCCCCCCGCAGCAGAAGGCCGCTCTCGGCGGCAGGGCCGATCCGGAGGACGCCTTCGGTTTTCAACTGATGAAGTGCAGCCGCCCCGGGACCGAAGCTCTGCTCCGCCCAGGCGAGAAAGCGGTGCCAGTCCCCCGGCCCCCCCGCAGGCAGGGCGGCAAAAAACGCCCGCCCGGCGGCGCTGGCGTCCAGCAGCCTGTCGCCGTCAAAAAGAAGGGTCAGCCCGCCTTCCGCTGCATCCGGTGGCAGGATCTGCCTGTGGCGGGGCAGCGCGTAAAGCCCGGCGCTGCCCAGAATGAGCATCGACAGGACAAGCCCCGCCAGGCCGAAATAAGGCAGATACGCAGAAATCATGGGTCATCCCGATGCCTGAACCCTCAGGATGACGCCAAAATGTTAAGTTGAGATTAACTCAGGTCTCACAGGTCAGGGTTGTTCCGGTTCTCGCCAAGACCGCCGCTCGTCGTTCCCGAAATCGCGGCAAGGGGCCAGATCAGCTCAACAATCGCGCCTGAACGCTCGGGGCGCTCATGCTGATCGAGGAAGGGATCGCCGCCGTTGCGGAAGGTGATGGCTGCACCCGAGCGCTCCAGCAGCGTCTTGGCGATAAAGAGGCCCAGACCCATCCCGTCATAGCCCGGCCGCGCCTTCACCTCATCCGGGCGCGCGCGCAGGAAGGGATCGCCAATACGGCCAAGCAGATGCGCCGGATAGCCCGGACCATCGTCAATCACCCGCACGATCAGATGCTCATCCGTCCAGTGGCCATCGATCCAGACGGTGCTGGCGGAAAAATCCACCGCGTTCTGAATAAGGTTGCGCAGCCCGTGGATCACCTCTGCCGCGCGACGGATGACGGGCTGTTTTCCCTGGCTCGCATCGGCGGGGCGCAGATCAAAAATCAACTCGCGACCGCGGTTCATATGGGGCTCTGCCGCTTCCCGAAGTACGCTGTCGAGCGGGGCCTGCCGCAGGTGAAGGTCGTCCTTTCCGGCCCGTCCCATGGAGTGCAGAATGTCACGGCAGCGGTCGGCCTGGTCGCGGATCAGCTTTGCATCCTCGCGCAGGTCGTTCAGATTTTCGTGATCGGACAGCTCATCCATCAGCTCCGCGCTGACCAGTTTGATGGTGGCAAGCGGCGTGCCCAGTTCATGGGCATAGGCCGCGACGACACCGCCCAGATCGGTCAGCTTCTGCTCCCGCGAGAGGGCCATCTGGGTGGCCATCAGCGCACTGGCCATATTGCGGATCTCTGCCGAGACGCGGTGGGTATAGACCGCGATGAAAATCGTCGTGATCAGAATGCCAAGGAGATAGCCATAGCTCAGAATGGGCGGAATGGTGATCATCTCACCACTGGTGTAGACCAAAGGCAGGCTGAAGACCGAGGCGCAGACCGAGGCGATCAGAGTGGCGATGCAAATTGTCGTTGCAGATCCGCGTCTTAGGCCGGTTGCGGAAATGGCGACCGGGGCCACCATCAGCAGTGCAAAGGGATTGGTCGTCCCCCCCGTCAGCGCCAGAAGAACCGCCAGCTGCACCAGGTCAAAGAGCAGAAGCGCCCGCAGTTCTTTGCTGCTGAGCCGGTAGTTGGCGGGCAGCAGGGTCGAGGTCAGAAGGTTCGACAGAACCAGCGCCCCGATGGTCACCGCGCAGGCGAAAAGCGGCAGCGCCAGATCAAACCAGAGCGTCACCGTGGCGATCGCCCCGATCTGACCTGCAACGGCGGTCCAGCGCACAAGAATGACGGTCTGCATCCGCACCCATGTGCTGTCCCCGCTGAGGAATTCGGCGTCCGGCTGGACGTGTGGCATTGACATGAAAAGACCCCGGTCGCTTCTGGAGTTGTTGTCTGTCCCGGGTCCGGGGCGTAAAAGGCCGACTTTCCTGCCCGGGCGCAGGGCCGAGTATATACGGAGATTGATCTTCATGACCAGGGTCTATGCCGCGATCGCGGTGGGTGCTGTGGCCGCGCTGCTCGGCGGAACGGCGTGGTATGTTTTCGCGCGCAACAGCGCCGACCCCCTGGCGCCCTGCCGCTCTTCCGTCGTCGCCGGAGGCTCGGGGGCAATCGGCGGGCCCTTCACGCTGGTTGACCACAATGGCACAGAGGTCACGGAAAAAGATGTCCTGACGAAACCGTCTCTGGTCTATTTCGGTTACACCTTCTGCCCGGACGTCTGTCCGGTCGATACGGTGCGCAATGCAGAGGTGATCGATATTCTTGATGAGATGGGCCATGAAGTGACCCCGGTCTTTGTGACCGTTGACCCGGGCCGTGACACGCCCGAGGTGCTGGCCGATTATGCAGAGAATATCCATCCCAGGATGATCGGCCTGACCGGTACCGAGGCTCAGATCGCCGCTGCGGCGAAAGCCTACCGCGTCGTTTACCAGGCCGAAGAAAAAAAGGACGACTACTATCTGGTCGGCCACATGACCTTTACCTATCTCATGGACCCGGAGAAGGGTTTCCTTGACTTCTTCCGCCGCGAAATTCCTGCGGACCAGATGGCGGCTCAGGTCGCCTGCTTTCTGGAAAATTCCTGAGAAAGTGCCGGCTGCCCCTGAGCCGGTCTGCGTGATGTATTTCGGGGCGTGATGTAAACGGAGGGACTGATGTCCGATTTCGATCCTGCTGATCTTGGCGAAGACCGTTCACTGCTTCTCGTTGATGATGATGAAGCATTCGTTAAGCGTCTGGCCCGCGCCATGGAAAAGCGTGGTTTCCAGCCGGAGACGGCTGAAAGCGTGGCCGCCGGTAAGGCGATCGCTCTGAGCCGTGCGCCGGCTTATGCCGTGGTCGACCTGCGCCTGGAAGACGGGAATGGTCTGGATGTGGTGGAGACCCTGCGTGAGCAGCGCCCTGACTGCCGCATCGTGGTGCTGACCGGCTATGGGGCGATTGCGACCGCTGTGGCCGCGGTGAAGATCGGCGCGCTGGATTACCTGTCCAAGCCGGCAGATGCCAATGATGTGATGAACGCGCTTCTCTCCAATCCGGATTCGCTGCCGCCGCCGCCGGAAAATCCGATGTCTGCGGACCGCGTGCGTTGGGAGCATATTCAGCGTGTTTATGAACAATGCGACCGTAATGTTTCTGAAACGGCGCGTCGTCTGAATATGCATCGTCGGACGCTGCAGAGAATTCTGGCGAAAAGAAGTCCGAAGTAAGGAACCGTAAAGACTCCCATGCGTAATTCAGCCTGATGGTAAATCGGGCTGGATTTCTATTTCGATATCCAATATGCCCGTCAGTCATGTCGTTTCAAACGATTACAAAATTTTCAAGTACCGGAATTACCGGAGGGGCGTATGGAACTTGATCTGAACACACTGTCGCTGCGTGAGCTGAAAGATCTGCAGGTTCGGGTGAACCGTGCAGTGGTGACTTACGAAGACCGTCGCAAGAAAGAAGCCCTTGCAGAGCTGGAAGATAAAGCTCGTCAACTGGGATTCACCCTGAATGAACTGCTGTCGGGACAACCGCAGCGTGCCACCCGTGCACGCAGCGGTGGTGGTGCTGCGAAATTCGCAAACCCGCTGAATCCGTCCGAAACCTGGACCGGTCGCGGCCGTAAACCGAAATGGTTTACCGAGGCTCTGGCTATGGGTCAGACTCCGGATGAGATGGCTGTTCCGGAAACGTGATCGCGATAACTGAGATATCAGAAAGGGGCCGTTAATTCGGCCCCTTTTTATTTCGCTATGCGGTTTATAATTTTTACACGCATGAAATAAAAAGATAATTTTGGTTACACAGATCTGTGCTGCCTTAATTGTGTGCATTTTTATTTAATACTCTGTGCATTCGCGAATGATGACAGTTTATTGAACGCTTCCCATATCAGCGCTGATCAGAACAGGAGATTGCAATGTCAGTCGAATTTGCGCTCGATACTTTCGGGGATGTTACCCGCGGTCCTGACGGACAACTTCTGTCGCAGCCGCAGGTTCTGCGGAATGTTGTGGCAGAGGCCGTGCTCGCCGATCAGGTGGGAATTGATTACATCGGTCTGGGAGAGCATCACCGCGACGATTTCGCGATTTCCTCGCCTGAGGTGATCCTTGGCATGATTGCGGGCCAGACCTCGCGCATCCGGCTCGGCACGGCGGTTACGGTTTTGTCGACGGATGATCCGGTTCGGCTGTTTCAGCGTTTCTCGACCCTGGATGCCATTTCTAGTGGCAGGGCAGAGGTGATCCTGGGCCGTGGCTCCTTCACCGAAAGCTATCCGCTTTTTGGTTATGAGCTTCAGGATTATGAGAAGCTTTTTGAGGAAAAGCTCGATCTTTTTATGCGTCTTGTGCGTGAGAAAAAGGTCAGCTGGTCCGGTGAAACCCGCAGCCCGCTGAAGAATACCGCCGTTTATCCGCCGCTCTCGGATAAGGGGCTGAAGGTCTGGGTTGGCGTCGGCGGCAGCCCGGAGTCCGTGGTTCGCGCGGTGCGACATAATGTCCCTTTAATGCTGGCAATCATCGGTGGCGACCCGCGCCGTTTCCGTCCTTTTGCCGAATTATATCGCGATGCGGCCAATCAGATGAATCAAACGGTTCAGCCGATCGGGGTACATAGCCCCGGCCATGTTGCTCCGACCGATGAAGAGGCGGTTGAGCAGGCCTGGGCCGGATATGAGACTTTGCGCAGCCGTCTGGGGCGTGAACGCGGCTGGGGCCCGCCGTCGAAGCGCGAGTTTCTGGCCGAAGTGGCCTCGGGCTCGATGTATGTCGGCTCCCCCGAGACGGTGGCAAAGAAGATCGCGGGGACCGTGAAGGCGCTTGGTCTGTCGCGCTTTGAAATGAAGTACTCGCAGGGCACCCTGAGCCATGAGGCAATGATGCGCTCGATTGAGCTTTACGGCACGCAGGTCATTCCCCGCGTGCGCGAGCTGATCGCCGGGTAAGAGAAAGGCCGCCGGATCTCCCGGCGGCCTTTTTCAGTTCTGGTAGTAATCTTTCAGCTGCATCCGAAGGTCTTTTTTCGAGATCTTCCCCGTGGCGGTCAGCGGGATGGTTTCAACGAAGACCACATCATCGGGCAGCTGCCATTTCGGCATTCTGGCTGCCATGGCCTCAAGGATCGTGGCGGCCGCCACCTCTGAGCCGGGGGCGCGGATGACCGCCAGCAGCGGGCGCTCATCCCATCGCGGATGCGGCACCGCGACGGCGGCGGCCATGGCCACGCCCTCGCAGGCGATGGCGGCGTTTTCCAGATCGATCGATGAGATCCACTCGCCGCCGGATTTGATCAGATCTTTGGTGCGGTCCACGATGGTCAGCTGCCCCTCGGGGCTGATCCGGGCCACATCCCCGGTGCGGAACCAGCCCTCGGTGTCAAAGGCTTTGGCAGAGGCGGCGGGCGCATCATAATAGGCCGCGATCACGCCGTGGCCCCGCACCAGCAGTTCCCCGGTGGCCTGATCGTCATGGGGCAGGCGCCGGCCGTCTTCGTCGACGATCTTCAGCTCCACCCCGAAGGTCCGTTTGCCCTGGGGGGTGGCCTCAGCGATCCGGGCTTCCGGGTCGTCAGCGGGGGTGGGGCGCGTCACCGTGCCGATCGGGCTCATCTCGGTCATGCCCCAGGCATGCAGAGCGCGCACGCCAAAGCCGTCAAAGCTGCGGATCATCGCCTGGGCCAGCGCCGAGCCACCGATATAAAGCACCTCAAGCCGGGCGGGTTTGCGCCCGGTCCTGCGCATCTCTTCCAACAGCCCCTGCCAGACCGTCGGCACCCCCCAGGAGGCGGTCACCCCGGTCTTTTCCATCAGGGCACAGACCGAAGGTCCGTCGAGTTTCGGCCCCGGAAAGACGATATCGGTCCCGGTCAGCGGCGCGGTATAGGGCAGCCCCCAGGCATTGACGTGAAAGAGCGGCACGACCGGCATCACGCAGCGGCCCTGACCAAAGCTGTCGGGTGCCGCAAGCGCCGTCGACAGGGCGTGCAGAATGGTTGAGCGGTGCGAGTAAAGCGCGGCCTTCGGATCGCCGGTGGTGCCGGAGGTATAGCACATACAGGCGGCCGTGCCCTCGGGCACCTCTGTCCAGAAGGGCAGCTCCTCTGACTCTGCAATCAGCTTTTCGTAAGGGGTTGCGCCCTCAGTCACCTGATCGTCGCTCAGGCTGTAGAGTTTGATGCCCTCCGGCATCTGCGGGTGAAGGTCCTGCACCAGGCTGGTGAAGGTGGTGTCAAAGAACAGCGCCTGATCTTTGGCGTGGTTCATGATCCAGGCGATCTGCTCGGGGAAGAGCCGCGGGTTGATGGTGTGGCAGACCGCTCCGATCCCCGCGATGGCGTAGTAAAGTTCAAAGTGCCGATAGCCGTTCCAGGCCAGCGTCGCGATGCGGTCACCCGGCCCGAACCCCTCTGCGCGCAGCGCCGAGGCGAGGCGGCGGATACGTCCGCGTGCTTCTGCGATCGTATAGCTGTGCAGATCGCCCTCAACCCGGGCCGAGGTGATCCTCAGCCCCGGGGTCACTTCGGCGGCGTAATCCAGAATTGCCGGGATCGACAATTCGCGGTGCATCATCAGCCCGGGCATCGGCGCGGGCAGGCCTTCAGTCGTCATCCGTCTCATTCTCCCTTTCCGCCACGGCCTGTGACGGCTTTCGCGCGTGCCGTCCCCTTCAGGGGCCTCCCCGGCTCGCAGCCGGCGCATGGTGCAACGGTGGCCTTCCGCCTGTCCATAATTTTCCCCCCTTTGCTGAAATTCCGGGCACAGGGGTGCGAAAGGCTGGCGGCAATCCTTTCGCTTTTCTATAGCTCACTCTGCGGAGGTTTTCCGCCGGCGGCCCGACCGGGCCTGCCTGAGTTCAGGACCCGAGGATATCCCATGATCCAGCGCATCAACATCGGCCCGCGTATGTCAGAGGCCGTCATTTATAACGGCACCGTCTGGCTGGCCGGTCAGATCGGCGAAGGCGCAACCGTCGCCGAGCAAACCGCTGACGTGCTCCGTCAGATTGACGCGCTGCTGGCAGAGGCCGGCACCTCGAAAGAGAACATCCTTCAGGCGATCATCTGGCTGGCCGATATGGCCGATTTCGCTGAGATGAACTCGGCCTGGGACGCATGGGTGCCCCAGGGCCACACCCCGGCCCGCGCCACCGGCGAGGCAAAACTGGCCGCCCCGCAGTATAAAGTTGAGATCATCATCACCGCTGCGATCCCGGCGAAATAATCCGGCAGTCTGCCGCGCCTCTCACCAGGCGCGGCAGAGGCTCACGGAAAATTTTGATCAAAATTCTTGCCAGAACCGCGTCGCCGCCCCAGGCTTAAGCGCAGCAGGAGTTTTTATCATGTCGCGCATTTCCAATCATCTGCCCACCGCTGAGCTGCAGGCGCTTGACGCCGCGCACCACATGCACCCCTTCACCGCAGGCGCACAGCTTGCCGAAAAAGGCGCCCGCGTCATCACCCGCGCCAAGGGCGTCTTTCTGACCGACAGTGAGGGTCATGAGATCCTTGACGCCATGGCGGGTCTTTGGTGCGTGAACATCGGCTATGGCCGTGAGGAAATGGCCGGGGCCGCCGCAGCACAGATCCGCGAGCTGAGCTATTACAACACCTTCTTCCAGACCACCCATGTGCCCGCCATCGCGCTTGCGGCAAAGATTGCAGAACTCGCCCCCGGTGATCTGAACCATGTGTTCTTCGCAGGCTCCGGCTCAGAGGCGAATGACACCAATATCCGTCTGGTGCGCCATTACTGGGCGCGCAAAGGCCAGCCGGAGCGGCGGGTGATCCTGTCGCGCTGGAACGGCTATCACGGCTCTTCCATGGGCAGCGGCAGCCTGGGCGGCATGAAGCCCATTCACGCTCAGGGGGGGATGCCGATCCCGGAGATTTACCACATCGGCCAGCCCGACTGGTGGTCTGAGGGTGGCGAGATGTCGCCGGAAGATTTCGGCCTCAAGCGCGCGCGTGAACTGGAAGCGAAGATCAAAGAGATCGGGCCGGAGCGTGTTGCCGCCTTTATTGGCGAGCCGGTGCAGGGGGCGGGCGGTGTGATTATTCCGCCCCCGACCTATTGGCCGGAAATCCAGCGCATCTGTGACGAATACGGCATCCTTCTGATCGCCGATGAAGTCATCACCGGCTTTGGCCGCACCGGCCAGTGGTTCGGCAGCCAGACCATGGGGATCCGTCCGCATATCATGACGGTGGCCAAGGGGCTGTCCTCGGGCTATGCGCCGATCGGCGGCTCGATCATCTGCGATGAGGTGGCCGAAGTGATCGCGGGCGATGAGTTTAACCACGGCTATACTTATTCCGGGCATCCTCTGGCGGCGGCTCTGGCGCTGGAGAACCTGCGCATCATGGAGGAGGAGCGGGTGGTGGATCACGTCCGCAACACCGCCAACCCTTATCTTGCGGTGAAATGGGCGCAGCTGACCGATCACCCCATGGTGGGAGAGGCAAAACTCTGCGGGCTCATGGGCTCAATTGCGCTGACGCCGGATAAGTCGCGCCGCGCAGCCTTTGCCGCCGGAGAGGGCAAGGTGGGCTATCTGACCCGCGAGCGCTGCTTTGCCAATAACCTTGTCATGCGGCATGTGGGCGACCGGATGATCATCGCGCCGCCGCTGGTGATCACCACGGCTGAGATTGATCTGCTGATCGACCGCGCCTGGACCTCGCTGGATGAGGCTATGGCTCAGGCGAAGGCCGAGGGTCTCTGGCAGGCGGCATGAGCGGCGTGACCCCGCAGCATGATCTGGCCTGGAAGCGCCTGCGAGAGACGCTCTTTGAGGGGCGGCTCGCGCCGGGGCAGGCGGTGACGGTGGCTTCTCTCGCCGCTGACCTCGGTCTTGGCACCATGCCGGTGCGTGAGGCACTGCGCCGCGTGACCGCTGAGGGGGGCTTCGAGGCCTCCCCGACCCGGCGTCTCAGCGTGCCCGATCTGTCCTCTCACCAGCTTGCCGCCCTGATCCGCGCCCGTGCGCTTCTTGAGCCTGAGGCCTCCGTTGCCGCGCTGCCCCATCTCAGCGCCGCGCAGGTGACAGATCTGCAAAACCTCGATGAGGCTTTGTCGCAGGCGATCCGGCGGGGCGACCGGCGCGACTATATGCGGCTGAATTTTCGCTTTCATTTCAGCCTTTACCGCGCCGATCCCGGATCGGTTCTTGTGCCACTGATCGAAAGCCTGTGGCTGAAAACGGGGCCGCATATGTCGCGGCTTTTTGACTCCGCGCCCGGCTTTCTGCGCGAAGACCGCCATCAGCAGGCGCTCATCGCGATCCGCCAAAGCGATCCTGAGGGGCTGCGGCGGGCCATCGCAGGGGATATATCTGACGCGCTTGAAGCACTCTCACCGGTTTCGGCTTTACCCTGAAGGGGCGCACCCCTTTTGCAGACCGCCCCTCTCGGCTATATATCATGACATCCTGAGAGAATGAGGCACTGGTGATGACTGAGACCTGGACCATGAGCACCCCGCCGGATGATCCGGATGGTGGTTCTGATGCATCCGTCGTCACGAAGACCAGACCGAAGACCCAGCGGCCGCCGATGTATAAGGTGATGCTGCTGAATGATGATTATACCCCGATGGAATTCGTGGTGCATGTTCTGGAACGCTATTTCGGCATGAACCACGCCCAGGCCTTTGAGATCATGCTGACGGTCCATAAAAAAGGCCTCGCCGTGGTCGGGGTTTACAGCTTTGAAGTGGCGGAGACCAAGGTCGCCCAGGTGATGGAGGCGGCCCGCCGCCATCAGCATCCGCTTCAATGCACGATGGAAAAGGAATAGGGCCGGAGGCCCGCTCATGCGTTCTGAACGACTGACTGCCGCGCTCAACAGCGGCGCTTTCGCCTGGCCCGAAGAGGGCCGTGTTCTCATCCTGCGCCCGCGGGCTGAGGATTATTTTGATGGCATTCCTGCAGATCGCCTGCAGGTCGTCACCGGCTTCCGCCCTGATTTTGATGCGTTTTCCGCCCGCCGTATCCCGGTGGCTGCGAAGGTGGAGGGCGCGTTTTCGGCCGCGCTCGTCTGCGTGCCGCGGGCGCGGGATCTGTCGCGGGCCATGCTGGTTGAGGCTGTGGCTGCTCTGCCCGAAGGCGCGCCGGTCTGGGTCGATGGTCAAAAGACCGACGGCATTGAATCGGTGCTGAAAGACCTGAAAGGCGCAGGCCTTGCGCCGGGTGAGGCCTATTCCAAGGCCCATGGTAAGATCTTCATGTTCCGCGCGGCCCCCCTGCCGCAGGACTGGGCGGCGCAGGATCATCAGGTGGATGGCTTCATCACCCGTCCTGGGGTGTTTTCTGCCGATGGCATCGACCGGGGCTCGGCGCTGCTGGCCGCGGCGCTGCCGGAAAAGCTGCACAGCCGTGTGGGGGATTTCGGCGCGGGCTGGGGCTATCTCAGCTCTGAGGTGCTCAAGCGCCCCGGCGTGCAGGATTTGCATCTGATTGAGGCAGAGGCTGAGGCGCTGGACTGCGCACGCCGCAACATCACCGACCCGCGGGCGCAGTTCCACTGGGCCGATGCCACGACCTTTAAGGCGGAGGTGCCTTTCGGCGTCATCGTCTGCAACCCGCCCTTCCATACCGCTCGCGAGGCCGATCCGAAGCTTGGCATCGCCTTCCTGCAGGCGGCGGCGCGCAATCTGACCACCTCAGGCACGCTCTGGCTGGTGGCCAATAAGCAGCTGCCCTATGAGCCGGAATTGCAAAAGCTCTTCCGCGAGGTGGAGATGATCGGCGGCGACAACAGCTTCCGTCTGTGGCGGGCGTCGCGCCCCATTCAGGGCAAGGGCGCGAAATGAGCCTCTCGGTCGCCGGCAAAGTCGCGATCGTGACGGGTTCGGCGCATGGCATCGGGCGGGCCATCGCCCGCCATCTTGCCGACCGGGGCGCGCGGGTGATGTGCGCTGATTTTGACGAAAAGGGCCTCATCGCCGAGCTTGGCGAAGAGGCTTACTCCGAGGGTCCGGTGCGCTGGTTTGCCGGGGATCTGCGCAAAAAACTCAGCATTTCCAACCTGATGTCGGCCACGGTCGATGCCTTTGACCGGATTGATATTCTGGTGAATGCCAGCCGTGCGACGGCGCTTTCTGATCCTTTGTCGCCGGAGGAGGATCAGGTTGAAGAGATGCTGTCGCAAAACCTGATGACGGCGCTGCGGGTGAGCCAGATGGCGGCGCGGCGGATGATTTTGCAGGCGGCTGCGGATACCGAAGGGGCGGCTCCGGCGGGGACGATCATCAACCTGTCGTCGGTGACGGCGCGGGCCACGCGCCCTGAGCTTTTCGGTTATTCGGTTGCCTGTGCGGCCATTGAGCAGATGACCCGTTCGCTGGCTCTGGCCCTGGCGCCGTCGCGGATCCGGGTGAATTGTGTTGCGCCCGGCTCGGTCATGTCGGCCAGTCTGCAGAGCGCTTTGCGCAGCGATCCGGACTGGCGCGAAGAGATCCTTGCGGGTACGCCGCTCGGCCGGATCGCGGCACCTTCTGAACTGGCTGAAGTGGTGCAGTTTCTGGCCTCAGATGCCTCTGCCTTTATGACGGGCCAGGTTCTGACGCTCGATGGCGGGCGCAGTCTTCTCGATGTGGTGGCCGCGCCCGGTCACTGATTATTCCGGGAACTGCGCGCGGCAGGCGGCGATCACCGGGCTGGCTGCGGCCTGGAGCTGGCGCTGCTTCACCTTCATGGACTGCAGCTTCGCGCGCTCAGCATCGAGGTTGACCGAGAGGGGGCGGGTGACCGTATCGGGCACCGCACGCCAGCACATGCGCGGCTCGGGCGCGGCGCCTTCTTTGCGGGGGCGATACCAGCCGCATTGTTCCCAGCTCATCCGGGTGGTTTCCACATCGACCAGGGCATAGCCGCGGCTGAGGGTGGCCTCGGATTCGGCGATCAGGCTGTTGAGCGTGCGCAGATCCTCAGTCCCGCGGCGGATGCAGCGTTCCTGCGGCGTGCCACAGGCCGCCACCAGGGCGGGCAGGGCGAGAAGGGCGAAACGGGCAAAGCGAAGAGCCATGGTGCAACCTCAGTGCAGATCGGGGCTGAGTGTGGGCCCGGGCGGGGAGGCTGTAAAGGTGAGGGGCCATCAATTTTCAGGGCGCGGCGGTCTGAGCCGGCTGCACAGGGATAGCGGCGCGGAAGCGGGGCTGTTAAACCGGGGGCAGTACAGCCCCGGGGGATTTCATGACCGCATCTGTTTCTGACCTGCCATCCGGCGCGGCTGAGGCGCAAAAGGCTCAGGCCGCTGCCTGGTTTCGCAGCCTGCGTGACCGCATTGTGGCGGCTTTTGAAGATCTTGAGGACCGACATACCTCTGGTCCGGGATCCGAGCTGCCTGCGGGCCGTTTTGAGGTGACGCCGACCAGCCGTGCCAATGATGGCGGTGGCGGCATCATGAGCGTGATGCGGGGCGGCCGGGTCTTTGAGAAGGTGGGTGTGAACTGGTCTGAGGTGCATGGCACCCTGCAGCCGCGGGCGCAGAAGGCCATGGCAGCGCGGGGCGTGCCGGGGATGGCAGAAGATCCGCGCTTCTGGGCCAGCGGGATCTCTCTCGTCGCGCATATGCGCAATCCCAATGCGCCGGCGGTGCATATGAACACCCGGATGTTCTGGACCCCCCATGCCTGGTGGTTCGGCGGCGGCGCCGACCTGAACCCGGCTCTGGAATTTGCGGAAGACACCGCGCATTTTCATGCGCAGATGAAGCAGGCCTGCGATGCCCATGATGCGGGCTATTACGACCGCTTTAAGGCCTGGGCGGATGAATATTTCTTCATTCCCCATCGTGGTCGTGCGCGCGGCGTGGGCGGGATCTTTTACGACGATCTGAACACCGGCGACTGGGAAGCGGATTTTGCTTTCACCCGTGCGGTGGGGGAGGCCTTCCTGCCGGCCTTTGTGCCGCTGGTCGACCGCCGTCGGGAAAGGGCTTTTGGTGAGGCAGAGCGCGAGGCGCAGCTGGTGCACCGCGGGCTCTATGCGGAATATAACCTGGTGTATGACCGCGGCACGAAGTTTGGTCTGGAGACCGGGCATGATGCCAATGCGGTGCTGATGTCGCTGCCGCCGCTGGCGAAATGGATCTGACCGCGCCTTTGTGGTGAGCGCCGGGGGCTTCGCGCCCCCGGACCCCCGCGGAGTATTTTCCAAAAAGCCAAAATCAGGCGCGTTTAGCGGCAGGTGTTCTTGAGCATGGACCGGGGGGGCGGCTTGGGCTAAGCCTTGCGGCAAATGCTCTGGCTGCAGGAAATATCATGTCGTCTCATGCCACGCCCGTTCCGATGACTGCGCACCGCTCTGGCCCCCTCAAAGGGGTGGCGCAGGTGCCCGGGGATAAGTCGATCAGCCATCGTGCGCTGATCCTGGGCGCCATGGCCATTGGCGAGACCCGGATCACTGGGCTTCTGGAGGGCGAGGATGTCATCGACACCGCCAAAGCCATGCGTGCCTTCGGGGCGCAGGTCGAGCGTGTGGGCGAAGGCGAATGGGTTGTGAACGGCGTGGGCGTCGGTGGCTTTTCCGAGCCTGCGGATGTGATCGACTGCGGCAATTCCGGCACCGGCGTGCGGCTGATCATGGGGGCCATGGCCACCACGGGGATCACGGCGACTTTTACCGGGGATGGATCGCTCAGGAAGCGGCCGATGAAGCGGGTCACGGATCCGCTGGCGCTTTTCGGGGTGCAGAGTGTCGGGCGTTCGGGCGGGCGGCTGCCGATGACCATCGTGGGGGCGGCGGAGCCTGTGGCGGTGAGCTATGAGGTGCCGGTGCCCTCGGCTCAGGTCAAATCGGCGGTGCTGCTGGCGGGGCTGAATGCGCCCGGAGAGACGGTGGTGATTGAGCGCGAGCCGACGCGGGATCACTCGGAGCGGATGCTGGCGGGCTTTGGGGCGCAGATCAGCACGGAGGTGCGTGCCGACGGGGCGCGGGTAATCCGACTGCAGGGGCGGCCGGAGCTGAAGCCGCAGGTGGTGGCGGTGCCGCGCGATCCCTCATCGGCGGCTTTTCCGGTTTGTGCGGCGCTGCTGGTGCCGGGATCGGATATTCTGGTGCCCGGTGTTTCGCGCAATCCGACGCGGGATGGTCTGTTCCTGACGCTGATTGAGATGGGTGCGGATATCACCTTTGAGAACCCCCGCGAAGAGGGCGGTGAGCCGGTGGCGGATCTGCGGGTGCGTTACAGCGGTGCGCTGAAGGGGATTGAGACGCCGGAAGAGCGTGCGGCTTCGATGATTGATGAATTTCCGGTGCTCTCCGTCGTGGCGGCCTGTGCGACGGGCAGGACCATCATGCGCGGCGTGAAAGAGCTGCGCGTGAAGGAAAGCGACCGCATTGATGCCATGGCGCGCGGGCTTGAAGCCTGTGGCGTGACCATTGAGGAAGATGAGGACACGCTGATCGTGCATGGTATGGGCGAGGGCGGTGTGCCGGGGGGCGCGACCTGTGCCACCCATCTTGATCACCGGATTGCCATGTCGTTTCTGGTGCTGGGGCTGGCCGCGCAAAGCCCGGTCTCGGTGGATGACGGGGCGCCGATTGCGACCTCTTTCCCGGTCTTTGAGCCGCTGATGGCAGAGCTGGGTGCAAAGATCACCCGCGGCGGAGTGTGAGCTGATGAGCCGTTTCTGGAGCCCAGCCGTTCACGCACTTGAGCCCTATGTGCCGGGGGAACAGCCCAAAGGTCAGAGCTTTATCAAGCTCAATACCAACGAAAACCCGTATGGTCCCTCGCCCAAAGCCCTGGCGGCCATGGCTGGGGCGGGGGGCGATGCGCTCAGGCTTTATCCCGATCCGGTGGCGGCAGATCTGCGTCGGGTGATTGGCGGGGCCTTTGGCCTGAGTGCGGATCACGTCTTTGCGGGAAATGGCTCGGATGAGGTTCTGGGCCATGCCTTTGCGGCGTTTTTCCGCGACAAAGGGCCGGTGCTTTTTGCGGATGTGACCTATAGCTTCTATCCGGTCTGGTGTGATCTGCATGGCATTCCCTATCGCCGGGTGGCGACGGATGCGGATTTCAACATCCATATCGCGGATTACACCGGCGAGTGCGGCGGGGTGATCCTTGCCAATCCCAATGCGCCGACCGGGATCGCGCTGCCGCTGATTGAGGTGGAGCGTCTGCTGCGCCAGCACCCGGATGTCGTGGTGCTGGTCGATGAGGCCTATGTGGATTTCGGGGCCGACTCCGCGGCTTCGCTGATTGCGAAATACGACAATCTGCTGGTGGTGCAGACGCTGTCGAAATCGCGCAGTCTGGCCGGGCTGCGCGTGGGCTTTGCGCTTGGCCAGCCGCATCTGATTGAGGGTCTGGTGCGGATTAAGGACAGCTTTAACAGCTATCCCCTGGGGCGTCCGGCGCTGGCCGGGGCCGCAGCGGCGCTTGAGGACCGCGCCTGGTTTGATGAGACCCGGGCCAGGGTCATGGCGGATCGTGACGCGATGAGTGCGGGGCTGCGGGAGCTTGGGTTTAAGGTGCTGCCCTCGCAGACGAATTTCATCTTCGCCTCACATCCGGGGCGCGATGCGGCGGATCTGCTGGCTGAACTGCGGGCGCGGGGCATTCTGGTGCGCCACTTCCGCTCGGAAAAGATCCGCAACTGGCTGCGGATTTCAGTGGGCACGGCAGAAGAATGCCAGGCACTGGTCACCGCGATGGGTGAGATTCTGGCGGCCTGAGGCAGCGTGATAGCCAAAAGAAAAAGCCGGGAGAGATCCCGGCTTTTTGCATTGCGAAAGGCTGAAGCGCAAAGGCTTATGGAGTGCGGCTTACGGGTTGCGCACGCGCACCGCACCGGTTCCGCCCAGGGCTGCACCCGCGACCGCGCCCACAGGGCCTGCAATCACAGCGCCGGTCGCAGCGCCGGTGGTGGCACGGGTGGCGGTGTTGGGCCCGCAGGCCGCGAGCGCGAGGGTCATCGCGCAAAATACGCCGGTCAGGGCACGGGTCATGACAGCTCTCCTGCAGTTTCATTCAATCGCAGGGGTAACGCCGCACCCCACCCTGACGGTTCCGAAAAAACTGAGAGGCCGCGGGGACCTCTCAGAGTGGTCGGATCAATAGACGACCACGGCGCGGATCGATTCGCCTTTGTGCATCAGATCGAAGGCCTCGTTGATGCGCTCAAGCGGCAGGGTATGGGTGATCATCGAGTCGATCTCGATTTTGCCGTCCATATACCAGTCGACGATTCCCGGAACATCGGTGCGGCCGCGCGCGCCGCCAAAAGCGGTGCCTTTCCAGACGCGACCCGTCACAAGCTGGAACGGACGGGTCTGGATTTCCGCTCCCGCAGGGGCCACGCCGATCACGATGGACTGGCCCCAGCCACGATGGGTGCACTCCAGCGCATCGCGCATCACCTGGACGTTGCCGGTGCAGTCAAAAGAGTAATCCGCGCCGCCGATCTGATCGAAGGGGGTTTTGGTCATCTCAACGATATGCTGGACGATTGAGCCCTCGATCTTCTTCGGGTTCACGAAATGGGTCATGCCGAACTTGCGGCCCCAGTCTTCCTTGCTGTCGTTCAGATCGACGCCGATGATCATATCAGCCCCGGCCATTTTCAGGCCCTGAATGACGTTCAGGCCAATTCCGCCCAGACCAAAGACCACCGCCTTCGCACCGATTTCCACCTTGGCGGTGTTCAGCACCGCGCCGATGCCGGTGGTGACGCCGCAACCCACATAGCAGACTTTGTCGAAGGGCGCGTCGTCGCGGATCTTCGCCAGCGCGATTTCAGGCACCACGGTGTGGTTCGCGAAGGTCGAGCAGCCCATGTAGTGATGGATCGGCGTGCCGTCGAGCATCGAGAAACGGGTGGTGCCGTCGGGCAGCAGACCCTGCCCCTGGGTTGAGCGGATCGAAGTGCAGAGGTTGGTCTTGCGTGACAGGCACGAGGGGCATTCGCGGCACTCGGGCGTGTAAAGCGGGATCACGTGATCGCCCGGCTTCAGCGTGGTGACGCCTTCGCCGACTTCGATGACAACGCCCGCGCCTTCATGGCCAAGGATCGCCGGGAAGATGCCTTCCGGGTCTGCGCCCGAGAGGGTGAATTCATCGGTGTGGCAGATGCCGGTGGCTTTAATCTCAACCAGAACCTCGCCCTTCTTCGGGCGCTCAAGGTTTACCTCCATGATCTCAAGGGGTTTGCCGGGGGCCACGGCAACGGCGGCGCGGGTGCGGATCATGGGTTCACTCCTTCAGAAACAACAAAATTGAACGGGCAGGGGAGACAGACGGGAAAACCCGTGGCAGTCTGACCTGCAGCCTGCCGGGGTATTGCTCCGGAACCGCAGCGCGATGCAACACAGGAGGGTGGAAATTGCTGAGGAAACTGAAAGTGCTGCCGATCGTGGCTCTTCTGGCGCTTCCGGGCTGTCTGGAACAGCAGGTCGCCACGCCGGGGCCGCTGAAGCTCGATGACTGCGGCGCGGCGGGATACGGCGGGCTGGTGGGCACACCGCTGAGCCGCCTTGACGTCTCAGCCGTCAAAAGCCCGGTGCGGGTGCTGGCACCCGGTTCGGTGATGACGATGGATCTGCGTCATGATCGCCTGAACATCGAACATGATAAACGGGGCACCATCACCCGCGTTTACTGCGGCTGATCCCCGGCGCGGCAGGCCCCTCGCGGGGCCTGCGGACGGGTTCATTTGCTCAGGCGGTAGCCTTCGTGGCAGGATTTGCAACTCGCAGCGACCGGGCCAAGAGTGCTTTTCAGCCCGTCGAGGGAGGCGGTGTTCAGCGCTTCCGCCGCCGTCACCAGATTTTCAGCCTTCGCGCTGAAATCGTCAAAGGTCTCCCAGATCGCGGGGGCGGCTTCAGCAACGGGATCGGTCTCGGGTGCCTGAAAGCCTGGCACGATCTGCGCTGCGGCGCCGGCCATGGCGGACCTGGCCTCGGTGGCGCGGGCGGCGTCGAAGGTGGTCTTGCCCGAGGCCATATCGCCCAGCGTTGCCATGCTGCCGCGGATCACCTGCATCGTGTCCATCCGTGCTTTGACCGCCGGATTGGTAACGCCGTCTTTGGCAAAAGCAGGAAGCGCCAGCAGCACAAGGCTGAGGGCGGAGATCCGGGTAAGTGATTTCATAGGCCTGAACTCCACGCGTAAATCCTGTGCTGAGACGCACCGCGCGGCAGTCTGACATGCAAAAGCCCCTTCTGCGAAGGGGCTTTTGTTCACAGCTCTGTCAAAACCCAGGGGCTCAGACCGGAACGAAGAGGCCGCGCTCGGCGTCGTATTGCTCAAGCGAGCCTTCACCGATCGAGGTCCAGAGGCCGTGAAGCGTCAGTTCTTCGGCTTCGACGGCGGCGCGCACGAAGGGGAAGGACATCAGGTTTTCAAGGCTGACCAGAACGGCCTGCTTTTCCAGGGCATCGACCTGTTCGTCCTGGGGCAGATGGATCACGCGCTCATAGCCGGGGCGCAGAATATCCATCCAGCGGCCGACGAAGCTCGATTTTTCTTCAAGCGCCGGGGCATGGCCTGAGCACATGTCGTGGCAGCCTTTGACACCGCCGCAGTTCGAATGCGCCAGAACCACAACATGCGCCACTTTCAGCGCGGTGACGGCATATTCCAGCGCCGCAGATGTGCCGTGGTGGTTGCCGTCATCCGTGAAGGGCGGCACCAGGGCTGCGATATTGCGGTGGATGAAAAATTCACCTTCATCGGCACCGAAAATCGAGGTGACATGCACACGGCTGTCGCAGCAGGAAATGACCATGGCTCTGGGGTGTTGTCCCCCCGTCGCCAGACGCTTGTACCAGGCCTTATTGTCCTGCCAGGCGGTGGCGCGCCAGCCATGGAAACGCTGGACGAGATAGGTCGGAAGCAGTTTCGCTGTCATCTGAGATCCTCTTGATGCCCCTCAGATACTGCCGCAGCCCGAAAAATTCGAGAGATTTTTGGGCCGGGGCCTCATCATTCCTTCAACTTTCCAGCGGCAGACTGTCACGGGTGATGGTGAAAACACGTGGGTGTGACTGTGGCGGGCGGAGAAATTATCCGGCTCAGGATGCGGGAGCGGCTTTTGCCCGATCCCGTCTGGGCAGGTCCGGCGGAAATTGTGCGCAATGCCTTTCCGGACGGATATGAAGAACTGCAGGCATTGGCGCGGGCGCTGCTGCGCTGCTGGCTGCGTGAGGATTTTCGCGGCTTTGATGCCGGGCTCAGGCGGGTGATGCGGCTTGCGCCGGATCTGGGGCTGCCGCTGATTGCAAGGGTCGCGGCGGATGTGCGGCACTGCCTGCAGCTGCGGGATGCAACGGCGCTTTCCTCCACCTGGGCGCGATTGTCGCGGCTGCTCGATCAGGCCTCTGACTGGCACGACTGAGGCTTGCAGCCCATCGCCAATCGGCTCACTCTGGGCGGGCCTGCAACCGGAGTCCTCTCATGGCCGAAAACCGTCTCAGCTTTGCCCCTGCCGGAACCCCGGCGCGTCCGCTTTTTCTTGTGACGCCCGAAGGGTTTGCAGAGTTTCTGGCCCGTCAGCCCGAGGGGGTCCAGGCCTGGCTCTCCGCGCAGAACTTCACCGGCGGCTCCGGTGATCCGGTGCTGTTGCCCGCTGAAGGCGGGCAGATCAGCGGTGCGGTTCTGGGTCTGGGGGATGCGCGCAGCCGCGCCCGCAGCCGCTTTGCCGTTGCCCGCGCCGCCGCCCGCCTGCCCGAGGGGGCCTGGCGGCTTGAGGGTGAGCTGAGCGCTGAGGCCCGCGATGAAGCGGCGCTTGGCTGGCTGCTGGCGGGCTACCGCTTTGACCGCTACCGCAGTGCAAAGCGCCCGGCGGCGCAGCTTGTGGCCCCGGAAGGCACCGAGGCCGCCCGCCTCGAACTCATCGCCAATGCTGAGGTGCTGACCCGCGATCTGATCAACACCCCCGCCTCAGACATGGGCCCCGATGAGCTGGAGGCCGCTTTCCGCGCCCTCGCTTTCGCCCATGGAGCGGATGTGACTGTGATCCGCGGCGATGATCTTCTGGCGCAGAATTTTCCGATGATTCATGCCGTTGGCCGCGCGAGCCCGCGCGCGCCGCGCCTTCTTGACCTTCGCTGGGGGGCAGAGGGGCCGCAGGTCACCCTGGTCGGCAAGGGCGTCTGCTTTGACACCGGCGGGCTGGATCTGAAGCCCTCGTCGGGCATGCTGAACATGAAAAAGGACATGGGCGGTGCGGCCACTGTCATGGGGCTGGCGCAGATGATCATGGGCGCAGGCCTGAAGATCCGCCTGCGCGTTCTGGTCCCGGCGGTGGAAAATGCGGTCTCTGGCAACAGCTTCCGCCCGCGTGATATCCTGACCGCCCGCAACGGGCTGACCGTTGAGGTGAACAACACCGATGCTGAGGGTCGCCTGGTGCTGGCCGATGCACTCGCGCTCGCGGTCGAGGAAAGCCCTGATCTGCTGATCTCCATGGCGACGCTGACGGGGGCTGCGCGGGTGGCGCTTGGCCCCGATCTGCCGCCCTTCTACACCGATTGCGCCGATCTGGCCGCAACCCTGTCAGCTGCGGCACAAAAGGTGCGCGACCCGCTCTGGCAGATGCCCTTCTGGGACGCCTATGAGCCGATGATTGAGCCTGGCATCGCCGATCTCGACAATGCGCCCTCGGGCGGCATGGCGGGCTCGATTACCGCGGCCCTCTTTCTGCGCCGCTTCGCGGGCGAGGCACGTTATGCGCATTTCGACATCTTCTGCCATCAGCCCTCTGACGCGCCCGCCCGCCCGAAAGGCGGCATCGGCCAGGGCGCGCGTGCGCTTTTCGAAGCTCTTCCTGACCTTGTGAAAGTCTGACCAGTGGACCGCCGTCTGACGCCGTTTTCCGGCACCAAAGCCCATATCTCGCTGCTTGGCAAAGTAGAGGCCCAGGCCTTTACCGAGGGCCACCCCGCCCGGCTGATCGCCGGGGTGACCGATCTTCTCAAAACGCCCGGCGGTGACCGCGACCGCCAGGTGCTTTACGGAGAGCGCGTGTTGGTGATCGATCACCAGGACGGGCTGGCCTTTGTGATGGCCGATAAAGATGGCTTCTGTGGCTGGCTGCCCGAGGCGGCACTCGGCCCCGATCATCCGGTCACCCACCGGGTGAAAACCGGCTTCAGCCAGCTTTATGAAGGCCCGAAGGTCCAGGCCCGCGATCTGGTGGCGCTGCCTTTTGCGGCCCTGGTCGAGGTGCTGGAAGAAGAGGGCAAATTCGCCCGCACGCCGGAAGGCTATGTGCCCCTCGCCCATCTGGAACCGGTGGAGACCCTTGCCTCAGATCCGGTGAAAGTGGCCGAAAGCTTCCTTGGCACCCCCTATCTCTGGGGCGGCAACAGCCGCGGGGGCATCGACTGCTCGGGTCTTGCCCAGGCGGCCATGCTGGCCTGCGGCACCCCCTGTCCGGGCGACAGCGATCTGCAGGCCATGGCAGGCACAGAGGTCGCCCCTCAGGATCTGCGCCCCGGTGATCTGGTCTTCTGGAAAGGCCATGTCGCGCTGGTCTCAGGCCCTGATGAGATCATCCATGCCACCGCCGCCTATATGGGCTGTGTGCGCGAAAAACTCTCTGCGGCTGAGGCCCGCATCCTGGCAGAGGGCTACGGCCCGATCACTCACCGCCGCCGCCTCTCGAACCGCTGAGCCCGCGCAGATATTCGCGAAGCACCTTTTCCAGCCGTGCGCCCCCCTGCGGGGCCACGGCTTTCGTCTGCTCATGTGAAATGACCTCACTGGCATCAAGCCCCGCGCCCATATTGGTGATGACCGAAACCGCCCCCACCTTCAGCCCCAGAAACCGCGCCAGGATCACCTCCGGCACCGTCGACATCCCCACGGCGTCCGAGCCAAGGATTTTCGCTGCCCGGATTTCCGCCGGGGTTTCAAAATTCGGCCCCGAAAACCAGCAGTAAACCCCCTCCGGAAGCGCCACGCCCACCGCATTTGCGGCGCGTTTCAGATCGCGGCGCAGACCGGGGTCATAGGCATCAACCATATTCACAAACCGCGCCTCTGATTCCTCGCCGATCAGCGGCGAGCGTCCCTTCAGGTTGATGTGATCTTCAATCAGCATCAGCCCGCCCGGAGGAATATCCCCGCGCAGCGAGCCTGCGGCATTGGTCAGGATCACCCGATCCGCGCCAAGCGCCTTCAGCACCTCCAGCGGACGGCGCATGATATTGGCGCGGCCCTCTTCATAGTAATGCGCCCGTCCGCCGAAGATCGCGACCGATACCCCCTCCAAGTCTCCGATCACCAGCCGCGGCACATGCCCCGAGACACCGGTTGCCGGAAACCCCGGAAGGCTCGAATAGGGAATCGCCACACCCTCTGCGGCCTCTGCCAGATGGCCTAAACCTGAGCCGAGGATCAGCCCCAGTTCCACCCGCCGCCCGCCGCTGCGCTGGTCAATGATCGCCAGGGTCTGCTCCACCGCCTGTCCTCCCCTGTCTGACAGCCAATTCCGAAAGGCTGCGCCTGTCGGAGAGCTTTGTCAAAGAATTGCGGAGGAAAGTCGGGAAAGGATGGTGACCCCGAGTGGATTCGAACCACCAACCTGCCCCTTAGGAGGGGGCTGCTCATTAAGACCCTTATCACAAACTACCCAAAACTACCGTGCACGTTCACATACTGATAGGCGCCGCCTCGGCATCAGTTTCTTCGACGACCTATCGCACTACCAGTTGTCATTCTCGTTGATCGAACGAGCAACTTAAGGGGGCACTCCGCTTACTCCAGCACGTTAGAGTTTGGAGGGGAGGTTAGGGCCAAACAGCTTAACGTACGGTAGGGGCGTCCGAGCCCTTTTGTCCAGGTCATCTCAACGGTGATGAGTCTGTTAGACGTAGACTGATGATCTCACAATGAGGTGCAGCCGGCTCTGATGTTGTAACCGCCCCCCGACGGCATCTTTGTGCCAAGGTGGGATCGTCATAATC